>NZ_CP106882.1 GCF_023634805.2 Comamonas endophytica | reverse complement strand
CCTGACTTCGTGCTCCGCGGAAAACTCCAACAACGGCAGCTTCAAGCCCATCGACTACGAGATCATCTCCGGGCGTTGAGGGGTTGGCGCGCAGAGAGACAGGCGTCTTGCGGCAGGCGCATGCAGGCGCTTTGCTGTAGGAGGGATGCAGCTTCCGCCTACACGGCTGCCGGGCCTTTGGGGACACGATAGCTGAGCACGGATTGTGCTTGGCTTGTCGCCACTCCTTCTCCCCAGGAATGTTCATGTTCTCTCTCCAAGAGGCTTCGCGCCTGCTGAATCCGACCCGCTGGCATGCCGGTGCGTCGGGCAATGCGCGCGCCGGTCGATGCCCGGCGGCCTGCGGGATCCCGTCCGGGTTGCTGGATGGCGGCACCAACCTGCTTCGCGGCGCTGCGTATGCACAGCGCTAGTCTCCTCGCTGCCGAGACAGGTTCCCAGAGCCGCCAGCACGCCCCTCTTTTCAACAGCTTCTGGATGGGGGGCTTCGAAGGCGCAGACCACCGCAATGGCCATGGCCACCCGCTGGACACCAATCAGCGCAATGGCCACCGCGCCCGCCTGGACGAAGACTACGCGGCATTGGCGCACATGGGCATCCGCGTGGTGCGCGAAAGCATCGGCTGGCGGCTGTTCGACGAAGGCGGCGCCTGGAGCATGCCGGCCCTGCGAGAACAGGCCCGGCTCGCGGCCCGTCATGGCATCCAGGTCATCTGGTCGCTGATGCATTACGGCTGGCCGCAGCGCCTGGATCCGTTCGAGCGTCCCGAGGAATTCATAGCGGCCTTTGCCGAGCATTGCGAGACCGTGGCCGCAATGCTGGCCGAGGTGCACGGTCCGGCTGCCGTCTACCAGCCGATCAACGAAATCTCCTTCCTGGCCTGGGCCGCAGGGCACACCGGGCTGATCCACCCCTATGTGCCGGGCGGGCCCGAGCGCGGCGCGCAGCTCAAGCGCGTGCTGGTGCGCGCCACGCTGCGCGCCATCGACGCGATCTGGCGCGTGGCGCCGGGCGCGCGCATCGTGCACACCGATCCCGCAATCCATGTCGAGGCGCCGCTGGGTGCGGGCCCGGGCGTCTGCGCGGCCGCGGCGCGCGAAGCCGAGGGCCAGTTCGAGGCCTGGGACATGATTTGCGGCCTCAAGGCCTCCGAGCTGGGCGGCGCGCCGCGCTACCTCGATGTGCTGGGCATCAACTACTACCACGACAACCAGTGGGAGCATGGTTCCGGCGCGCGCCTGCACTGGCATCTGCAGGACCGGCGCCGGCGTCCCTTCCATCGGCTGGCCGCGGCGCTCTGGCAGCGCTACCAGCGACCGCTGTGCATCAGCGAAACCGGCCATGTGGGCGAGGGCCGTGCGCAGTGGCTCGACGACATCGCCGGCGAGGTGGCGCAATGCCATGCGCAGGGCATCCCGCTGCTGGGCCTGTGCCTGTACCCGCTCATTGACCGGCCCGACTGGCAAGACTTCGATCACTGGCATCACGCCGGTCTGTGGGACGTACCCGGCGCCGATGCCGGGGACCTCACGCGCCGGCTGTGCCAACCCTATGCCGAGCGCCTGCAGCACTGGCTGCAGGCCTTTGGTGACCATGCGCTTCGTTTTTCTCCACCCTTCCTTGGTACCGCCATGAAAAGCATTGTTGTCTTCTCTCATCTTCGCTGGGATTTCGTGTACCAACGCCCGCAGCAGCTGATGTCGCGCCTTGCCGGCCAGCATCCGATCCTGTTCGTCGAGGAGCCCATCGTCGGCGCCGAGCGTACCTGGCTCGAGCGCTACAGCCCCTGCGCCGGCGTGCAGGTGCTGCGCATGCACGTGCCCGGCAATGCGCCCGGCTTTGCCGACATGCACATGGACCGCATGCGCGGCATGCTGCAGCAGTATCTCGACGACCATGGCATCGACCAGTACCTGCTGTGGTTCTACACCCCGATGGCGCTGCCGCTGGCGCGCGATCTCACGCCGCTGGGCCGCATCTACGACTGCATGGACGAGCTGTCGGCGTTCGATTTCGCGCCCCCGGCGCTGATCGAGCGCGAGGAGCAGCTGTTCCGCGAGGTGGATCTGGTGTTCACCGGCGGGCGCAGCCTCTACGAATCCAAGCGCACGCGGCATGGCGACGTGCATTGCTTCCCGAGCAGTGTGGACCACGCGCATTTCGGCCGCAGCGGCGTGCCCAGCCACCCCGACCAGGCCCACATCGCCGGCCCGCGCCTTGGCTACTATGGCGTGATCGACGAGCGGCTGGACCTGGACCTGGTCGGCGCGCTGGCCGATGCACATCCCGACTGGCAGATCGTGATGGTCGGCCCGGTGGTGAAGATCGACGCCGCACGCCTGCCGCAGCGCCCGAACCTGCACTGGATGGGCCAGCGGCGCTACGACGAGCTGCCTTCCTTCCTCTCCGGCTGGGATGTATGCCTGATGCCCTTCGCGCTCAACGCATCGACGCGCTTCATCAGCCCGACCAAGACGCTGGAATACCTGGCGGCGGGCAAGCCCGTGGTCAGCACGCCGGTGCGCGATGTGGCGCAGCAGTATGCGGACGTGGTGCCCATCGCCGCCTCGCCGGCGGAATTCGTCGCCGCCTGCGAAGGCATCCTGGCGCGCTCGCCCGCAGAGCAGGCGCAGTTCCAGGAACTTGCGGCCCAGGTCGTGGCGTCCACCTCGTGGGACCGAACCGCAACAGCCATGCAGGTGCTGCTCGAGCGCTTCGACGCCATCGAAGAAGCGATCGAGGCCGACGAAGCATTGGCCGTCAACACGCCGCTGCCGAGGCCGGTCCAGGTTCCGGCATGGGCGGCCACTGCCCAGCTGTCGCCCTCGCTGCCCGTGGCCTGATTCCTTTCATTCTTTCAGAGAAAGCCTTCATGGCCCATATCGCAATCGTCGGCGCCGGTTTTTCCGGCGCCGTGCTGGCCCAGGAATTGGGCCGTGCAGGTCACCAGGTCGAGGTGTTCGACACCCGCGCGCATGTGGCGGGCAACTGCCACACCGCGCGCGACGACAAGACCGGGGTGATGCTGCATACCTACGGGCCGCACATCTTCCACACCAGCAACCAGCGGGTGTGGGACTACATCCAGCAGTTCGGCACCTTCGTGCCCTTCATCAACCGCGTCAAGGCCATCACCGGCGGGCGGGTGTACTCGCTGCCGCTGAACCTGCTGACCATCAACCAGTTTCTCGGCCGCACCTTCTCGCCCGCCCAGGCCAAGGCCTTCTTCGACGAGATCGCCCAGCAGGGCGGCGCCGAGCCGGCGAATTTCGAGGAACAGGCACTGTCGCTGATGGGGCGCGACCTCTACGAGGCGTTCTTCAAGAACTACACCATCAAGCAATGGGGCATGTCGCCGACGCAGCTGCCGGCCAGCATCCTCAAGCGCCTGCCGATGCGCTTCAACTACGACGACAACTACTACGCAAGCCAGTACCAGGGCATCCCGCGCGACGGCTACACGGCCATCGTCGAGAACCTGCTGGACCTGCCGAACGTGACGCTGCAGCTGGGCACGCGCTTCGAGCGCTCGCTGGCCTCGGGCTATGACCATGTGTTTTGCAGCGGCCCCATCGATGCCTGGTTCGGCTGCGACGAGGGCCGGCTTGGCTACCGCACGCTGGACTTCGTGCGCGAGGACCACACGGGCGACTACCAGGGGAATGCGGTCATCAACTACTGCGACCTGTCCGTGCCCTGGACGCGCATTTCCGAGCACAAGCACTTCGCGCCCTGGGAACAACACGCCGACACCGTGATCTTCAAGGAATACAGCCGCCTGTGCGAGGAAAACGATACGCCTTACTACCCGATCCGCCTGGTGGCGGAGAAGGCGCTGCTGGCGCAATACGTGCAGCGCGCGCAGCTCGAGCGCAACGTGACCTTCGTCGGCCGGCTGGGCACCTACCGCTACATCGACATGCACGTGACGATTGCCGAGGCGCTGGACGTGGCCGAGCAATACCAGCAGAGCCTGGCAAGTGGCAAGCCGCTGGGCAGCTTCGTCATGGATCCGTTGGGCTGAAAACCCCAGGCGGGCCGGGATTGCCTGTTTTTTAGGCGCGCCCGGCAAACCCAGCACTGGCGCCACTTTGGCGAGTTATTCCGGCAGTTATGCACAAGCTTGGACCCGTGCCGTGGGGATAAGACGGCAGGGCTCCAGGCTTCGATCCGCACATCGCCCAAGGCATGCCGATGGCAGGCTGCGTCCGCGAACCGTTCCACCAACGCTTGACACCGACAGGCATGCGCCGCGCACCGGGAGGGATGCGCAGGTTGGAGCGCCGCGGCCCGGACACCACTAACAGAACATTAAAACCATAACCATTCACCGCATGCTGTCCCTATTCAACACCCTGGGCTTTGGCTTGGCGGATCGCCAGCTCAAGGCGCTCTACAGGAACCAGGCCGTCATCGAGTTCGATGCGTCCGGCCATGTTCTCTTCGCCAATGCCCATTTCCTGCGCCTGATGGGCTACACGAAGGAGGAGCTGCTGCAAAAGCACCACCGCATCTTCCTGGACCTCGACGGCCACGATGAATCCGAGTACCGGGACTTCTGGGAGCGTCTGCGCCGCGGCGAGTCGTTCGTGGGTCGCTGCAAGCGCGTCAAGAACTCGGGTGAAGTGGTCTGGCTGCAGGCCAACTACTGCCCGGTCGTGGATGGCCAGGGCCGTGTGCGCAAGGTGGTCAAGTACGCGATGGATGTGACGCCCGAGGTGCGCAGCAGCGTCGAGGCCGCAAGCCAGCTGGCGGCCGTGGGGCGTTCGCAGGCCGTGATCGAATTCACGCTTGACGGCCATATCCTGTGCTGCAACCGCAATTTCCTCGATGCCATGGGCTATGCATCGGATCGGGAACTGGTGGGGCAGCACCACTCGATGTTCGTCGACCCTGCCGAAGCCCGCAGCCCCGCATATGCAGCCTTCTGGCACAGCCTGGCGCAGGGGCAATACCAGAAGGGGCAGTTCCGGCGCATCTCGCGCTCCGGCGCGGATGTGTGGATCGAAGCCAACTACAACCCGGTGTTCGACCAGCGCGGCCAGCCCTTCAAGGTGGTCAAGTACGCCACCGACATCACGACGCGCTTCGAGGCCACCCGGCTGGTGCAAGCGGCATTCGAGCAGCTGCAGCAACTGGTGCAGGAGAATGCGGCCCGCGCCGACGATGCCAGCCACCAGGCGCGCCAGGTCGTCGACGTGGCCAATGGCGGCAGCAATGCAGTGGAATCGGCGATGCAGGCCATGCAGCAGATCCGCAAGAGTTCGGGGCGCATCGGCGAGATGGTTGGCCTGATCGAAGGCATTGCCTTCCAGACCAATCTCCTGGCGCTGAATGCCGCGGTGGAGGCCGCGCGCGCCGGCGAGCACGGCCGCGGCTTTGCCGTCGTGGCCAGCGAAGTGCGCAACCTCGCGGGCCGCAGTGCCGAAGCCGCCAAGGAAATCAAGAGCGTCATCGTGTCGTCTTCGGACAGCGTGCAGCACGGCTACGACCGGGTGCACGATTCAGGCACGATGATGGTGCAGATGAAGCAGGCGGCCCAGCGTGCCAACGCGGTGATGGAAGAGATCGCCCACGCGAGCAAACTGCAGCACCAGAACCTGGGTGTGGTCAACCATGCGATCACCCGGCTCGAGCATGCAGTGGTCAGCGGCTGATGGCGGCAGGCGCCGCGCAGCTGGAAAGAAACCTGCCGCCAGCCACCGCTTCAATTGCCCAGGGAGCCGCCGGGCTGGCGTGCCAGGCGGCACCTGCGCAGCGCAAGCAACGCGTGGCCGTCGGGGGTGAGGCTGTGGATGACGGCATCGGCCGGCGCAAGCAGCGTGCCGGCGACCAGGCCATCACGGCGCAGGTCCTCGAAGGCGCTGATATCTTCGGGAAGATGCAGATGCAAAGGCTGCGTGGCGGAGGCCACCTCGAGAAGGCGGTACTTCATACTTCGCTTTCCTTGGCTGTGTAGAGAACAGCGGGAACTGAAAGTCAAAAGCGTGTGCTACGGCGCCTAGACAATGGACCTCACGATACGCGATCGCTCCGGAAATGCAAGCATTTCCTATGTATCACCTACAGCTCTTGTAGGCTTTGACTTACAAGTCGCGGCAGTGGCCGGTTTCGATCATGTGATAGGCCTGACCTCGGCATGGTCCGGCGCCACTGCATACCCCTGGAGCCCCGATGACCCTGACCATCCACCATCTGCAAACCTCCCGCTCCCAGCGCATCCTGTGGCTGCTGGAAGAGCTGGGCGTGCCCTACGAGCTGCGCGTCTACCAGCGCGACCCCAGGACCCGCCTGGCGCCGGCCGAGCTCAAGGCCGTCCATCCTCTGGGCAAGTCGCCGGTCATCACCGACGGCGCCGCGGTGGTGGCCGAATCCGGAGCGATCATCGAATACCTGGCTGAGACCCATGGCGCGCAGACGCCCGCGGAGCTTTCCATCTCGAGCCCGCGCGCGGCACACCCGAACATCGGCAGTGCCGGTTCTGGATGCATTACGCCGAGGGCTCGTTGATGAACTGGCTGGTCATGAAGCTGGTGTTCGACACCATACCGCACCAGCCCATGCCGTTTTTCGTGCGTCCGGTGGCGCGCGCGCTGTGCGCCAAGGTGCAGCAAAGGCTCATCGGTCCGAACGTGCAGACCGCGCTGGCTTTCATGGAGGCGCATCTGGCGCGGCACCGCTGGTTTGCCGGCGAGCACCTGACCATGGCCGATTTCCAGATGAGCTTTGCCGTCGAGGCCGCCTTGATGCGCAGCGGCAACGAGGCCGCCTGGCCGCACCTGCTGGCCTACCGCCAGCGCATGCGCGAGCGGCCGGCCTACCAGCGCGCGCTGCAAAAGGGCGGGCCGGTGGTGATGGGACGGTGAGACCCGCGGCGCACCGCCTCAAAGCCCCACCTTCTTCCAGCCCGCGTCCACCGCGGCTTCCGCCAGCGAGTCCTTGCCGAACAAATCCGCTGCCTGTTCCCGGGTCTTGGCCGCGAACTGCGCCATGCCCATGCGCGGGGCCAGGCCGGTCTTGGCCATCGCCTGATACCAGATCCTGCCGATGTTCTCCCAGCTGTTGCCGCCGACGAGCTTGCAGGCGGTGCAGAAGGCCAGGTTCGGCGGCCCGCTGCCGCTGTGCGGGTGCTGGCCGGGCTTCAACTGCCCGTAGTGCGTGGGCTGGGGCGCCAGGCAGTGCTTGGCATCTGGCTCGCACATGTCGCGCATGCAGGTGTAGCCGCGCTCGCGCGTGCGTGGGCCGATGATGTCGCTGCCGACCAGCCAGTCGGCGCGCTTGGCATCGTGGTTGAGGCGCCATTGGCGGAACATCGTGCCGAAGCAGTCGGACAGGCTCTCGTTGAGCCCGCCGGGTTCGTCGTCGTATTCGAGCTGCAGCGTGTATTGCGTGAGGCCATGCGCCAGTTCGTGCCCGATCACGTCGATGCCCGAAGCGAAGCTCAGGAACAGCTCGCCGTCGCCGTCGCCATAGATCATCTGCAGCCCGTTCCACATGGCGTTGTTGTATTTCTTGCCATAGTGCACCGCCGACATCAGCGTCATTCCCGCGTTGTCGATCGAGTTGCGCGCGAACACCTCGCGCAGGAAGGTGCCCATCAGGTCGGTTTCGCTGTGGGTGCGCTGCACCGTGGGATCCTTCGAATTGGCCGGGTCCTTGATCTGCAGGCCGGGCAGGCTCACGGTCTGCCGGCAGTCGAACAGCGTCACTTCGGGATTGCTGGTGAGCTCCGCCATCCACTGGTTTTCCATCAGGAATCCGGCAAGCCGGATGTTCTGCTTGCGGATGTCGCAAAAATGCTGGGTCAGGCGCGCGGTATATGCGACACGCTCACAGGTCTCCTTGGAAAGCGTCTGGTCGCTGGCCAGGCGGTCGAGCACATAGTCCGGGACGAAGCGGCATGGGCATCGGTGCATGTTGGACCTCCCATGGCATGGGACGGGCACGCTAGCCGGATGGAGAAATCGGCGCAGACCAGGGCTAGCGCCTTCTGCGCTTTTGCGCACCGCGGCAACGGCGCGCAATACATTCCTGATGGTAGACCGCGGCATCCAGGCGCCGCGCGATAGGCCCTGCCGCGGCGGATGGTTTGCCAGCCATGGCGATGGCCGCCTGCTCTTTCACTCAGGCCGTCGCCACATCCAGCCCCGTGTCGGCGTGGAGCAGCTCGACGAAGGTCTGCACGCAGGCATCGCTTTCCTTGCTGCGCACTGCTGCCAGGATGCACGATCGGCCGCCCTGGCCCGCCAGTGGACGAAAGTGCACGCCGGCCGGGCGGATGCCGCAGTAGCTGCTGGGGACGATCGATACCCCGATGTGGGCGGCCACCAGGGCCAGCGTGGTGGCGGTCTCGCTGCTTTCCTGGGCTATCTGCGGCGTGAATCCGGCGCGGCTGGTGAGCAGCGCGATATGCTCCGACAGGCCGCAGCCCAGCGTCGGCGGCTGCAGCACGAAGGGCTCGCCGGCCAGCTCCTGCAGCGCGATGGGCGCCATGTCCTGGCCCGCGAGCGGATGGCTGGCCGCCATTGCGACCACCAGCTCGTCGCGCCAGAGCTCGCGCGCAGCGCCTCGGGCGTGCGCAGATGCGGGGAGGGGCGCAGCAGGCCGACATCGATCTCGCCCTGCAGCAGCGCTTCGAGCTGCTCGCCGGTGGACAGGTGGCGCAAGACCACCTCGATATGCGGATAGGCCTGGCGAAAGCCCTGCAGCAACTGCGGAAAGCCCGGGAACAGCGGCACCGAAGCGGTGAATGCCAGGCGGATGCGACCGGCCACGCCGGAATGCGCCATCTGCGCCTGGCGCCTGGCCAGCGCGTATTGCTCGGTGATGCGCAAGGCGTGCGCCAGGAACACCCGGCCCGCCTGGGTCAGCGCCACCGAACGCCGCGAACGCTCGAGCAGCAGCACGCCCAGCTCGGCCTCCAGCGCCTGGATCTGCTGGCTCAGCGGCGGCTGGCTGATGTGCAGGCGCTCGGCGGCGCGGCTGAAGTTCAGTTCCTGGGCCACGGCAATGAAGTAATTGAGACGGCGCAGATCCATTGAGATGAAAAACCTATCAATTGGCGATTGAAAAAGTATTGGACCATATAGCGGGGCGTGCCGAGAATGCCGCAAAAAGCCAAATCGATCTCTCAAGGAAGACAAGCAATGACATCGCGCTCTCACTGGACCCTCGCCACGGCCTTGCTGGCCGCCTCCTGCCTGCCCCTGGCGGCACATGCCGCGGGCTATCCCGACAAGGCCATCACGGTGGTGGTGCCCTACTCCCCGGGCGGCGGCGTCGACATCATCACGCGGCTGATCACCACGCCCATGTCGCAGGCGCTGGGCCAGAGCATGGTGGTGGACAACAAGCCCGGTGGCGGCACCAATATCGGCATGTCCGCGGTGGCGCGCAGCCCGGCCAACGGCTATACGCTGCTGACCTCGTCCAATACGTTGACCACCAACAAGGCGCTGTATTCCAAGCTCAACTTCGACCCGCTGAACGACTTCGTGCCGATCGGCCGCATCGGCGAGGCGGCGCTGGTGGTGGTGGTGAACGCCAAGTCGCCCTACAAGACCCTGGGCGAGCTGGTGGCCGCGGGCAAGGCCAAGCCCGATGCGCTGTCCTTCGGCACCGCGGGCGTGGGCAGCTCGGGCCACATGGCCAGCGAGCTGCTGCTGCGCGCCGGCAGCTTCAAGGCGGTGCATGTGCCCTACAAGGGCGGCTCCTCCGCCGTGACCGACCTGCTGGGCGGCCGGCTGGATTTCATGGCCATCAATCCGCTGGAAGTCGTCAGCCACGTGAAGAACGGCTCGCTGCGCGCGCTGGCCATGCTCAACACCAAGGGCTCGCCGCTGCTGCCCGAGGTAAAGACGGCGCAGTCGCTGGGCTACAACGTGCAGGCCACGGTCTGGTGGGGGCTCAATGCGCCCAAGGGCACGCCTGCCCAGGTCGTCGAAACGCTGAACAAGGCCTTGAATACCGCGCTGGCCACGCCCGAAGTGAAGACCCGGCTGGCCGAGATCGGCGCCAGCCCCGTGGGCGGCACGCCGGCAGAATTCGCGCAGTTCATCCAGGCCGAGTCCGCTTCGCTGGGCGAGCTGATCAAGGCGGCGGGCATCACTGCCGACTGAAGCGCGCAACGGCGCCTGCCGGCGGCAGCGCGCCGAGAAAAACACTGACACCCGCCAATGCGCCGAAGTCGCCACAATGGCGGGGCGTGAAACCGGACAAGCCGGTCCATGGGCCGTTGCCAGGCGGGAGGAGGGTTTTGCAACCATGCCGCGCAATGTCGAAATCAAAGCCCGCATTGCCGACATCGAGCAGGTCGCCTGCCTTGCCGCAGCCCTGGCCGATCACGGGCCCACGGAGATCTTCCAGGACGACACCTTCTTTCGCTGCGCCAAGGGCCGGCTGAAGCTGCGCGAGTTCGCGGCCGGGCATGGCGAGCTGATCTTCTATCGGCGCCCGGGCCAGGCGGGGCCGAAGGCGTCGTTCTACCTGCGCACTGCCACCTCCGAGCCGGCGCATCTGCGCGCAGCCCTGGCGCTGGCCTATGGCGTATCGGGGCAGGTCGTCAAGCGGCGCCGGCTGTTTCTCGCCGGCAGGACGCGCATCCATCCCGACCAGGTGCAGGGGCTGGGCAGTTTCCTGGAACTGGAAGTGGTCCTCGAGGAGGACGAGCCAATGGATGGCGGTGTGCGCGAAGCCGAGAGCCTCATGCGGCGGTTGGGGATCGATGTGGCGCAGTGCGTGGAACAGGCCTATGTGGATTTGCTGGCCGGCGATGCGCGGTGATGCATTGCCGGCATTTCCTGCCTGGCAGCCTATCAGCGTCTGAGCCGCCGCCGTCCGCTTTGCCGGGGGGCATGCAGCGCCTGCACGGCCTGTGCCAGCAGCGCGGGCGAATCGACGATGCTGTAGCTGAGGGCGAAGGCCGCCCGGGTGTCGTTGACGACGGCATCGGCATAGGCCGGCGGGCGCCGGTCCGCCAGCGGTGCAAGGGCCTGGCGCAGCGTTGCTTCCCAGCGGTCCACGATCATTTCGCTGGTTTCCAGCAGGTATTGCGCCGCTTCTTCCGCAGCCATGCCGAAGTGGCCTGACGCCGCGATCAGCCGTTGCGGCTCCACTCCCGCGCTCCCATCCGCGCCCGTCGCCATGGCCAACACGGGCATATGGCTTGCGCCATGCTCCTGCGGCGGGCGCCAGATGGGCGTGATGTCGAAGGCGGGGGCCAGTTGCCAGGCGCCGTCGACGAACAGCAAGCCGTGGTTGCGCGGATGATCGTCGACGTTGCCCACCAGTGCATTGAACGCCATGCGCTTCCACAATTGCTGCAACTGGCGCATCAGCATCGACGGGTCCGCGTTGCGGCCCCAGATCCTCATCCTGTCGGCCAATATCGGGTACGAGCGCAACGCGTGGCCCCGGACGGCGGCTGGCGGCAGTTGCAGGACCGTATGGGCAGACGCAAACAGGCTTCGCTGCGGCGTCCCGGGGTTTCCTGCCCGGTCGAAACGTTCCACCATGAGCGCCTGATGGGGTCCCACGGTCTGCAACCGGACCGGTGCCGCGTCGATGTCCGCCTGCGCCGCCAGCGTCATCGCGGCGTATTCCATGGCTGGCATGCCCTGTCGGTCGCCGCGGTCCTGCATCTTCACGAGCCAGAGACGGCCCTGGTGCGCAAAGGTGGCTTTCGGACGCTCGCCGCCCGCGCTCGTTGCGGCATCCCCGTTGGCTCTTCGCATGGCGCGCGATCCCGGAGCACCTTCTTCCAGGCGCTCCAGTTCGTGCTGCAGCCCCTCGATGGACGGGGGCGACCAACGCAGCTTGCGGTCGATATCGTGGCAGACCTCGATCGCGCTCACGCCGTCCGCTGGCCCCGCTTCCAGAAGCTCCAGTTCGGTGAGGTCGCGTTGGTATCGGTCGTGCAGCTGCGCGTTCAGCCGGTCCTGCCCATAACCCGCGGGTTTGGCATCGAGCAGCACACCCGGGAGTTCCTGCGTGGTCAGCACTGCAGGCTTCAGGCGAAGCTCGACGGGATCGAGCGCCGGTGTGCCAACGGCTTGCGCCAGGTAGGCAGGGTCGTACTGGAACCGGTAGCGCCTGCCATCGCTCGACAAGGCCGCGGCCCGCACCGGCTCGGTCGCCCCGGGCAGCCATGCCCAGACCGGGGTCGAATCAGGCATCGGGCTCTCTCCTCACCACATGGGGCCGTTCCGCCAGAGGCGGCGGTTGCAGCCGCTCGCGCGCATAGTCGACCAGGCCAGGATCTGCCTGGAGCTCGAACAGCTTGCCCGTCTGCTCCAGAACTCCGAGCGCCGACATGAGCTTGAGAAGGTTGCCGATGGAGACTCCGTCATGGCCGCCTTCGACGGCCGCCACGGTGCTGATGCCTACATCCGCCAGATGCGCCAGATCGGCCTGGGTGAGATGCCGGGCCTTGCGCACCACTGCGGCACGAGTGGCCAGGCTAGCGAGCTCCCGCTGGACCACGACCGGAACCGGGGACTTCTGCAAGCGATGGCACCTAGTATCTGGCATAACAATGATTTTAAATGGATTTTCGTTGTTATAGCAATGAAACACGCGGCCATACGTTGTTTGCCCGGCGTCCATGGTCAAGCATGGGTCCAACTGGTTGGCGCGACAGCTCATGTCGTGCCAGCGTCCTTCGGCCGCGTCACCAGGCAGGCGCTGCCCGTCCCAGGACCAGAAACCGCCGCTGTCTTCGGGACCCAAGCCATCGAGCACCGCCAGCAGTTCGCGCGCCGCATCCCGCGCGGGCCGGCCAATCTGCGCGCCGCGAAAGGGCGCCGACAGGGCGGAGTCCACCGTGCCCGGGTGCAGTGCGGCCAGCACCGCCTGCGGATGGGTGCGCGCCATTTCAATGGCCGCGGTCTTGAGCACCATGTTCAGCGCCGCCTTGGAGGCGCGGTAGCTGTACCAGCCGCCCAGGCGGTTGTCGCCAATGCTGCCGACCTTGGCCGACAGCACCGCGACCAGGCTGCGCTCGCGGCGCGCCAGCAGCGGCGTGAAATGCGCCAGCGCCAGGGCCGGGCCGATGGTATTGATGGCAAAGCTCGCCGCCAGATGCCCGGCACGCAGATCGGCCAGGCGCTTTTCCGGGCCGCCGCTTGGGCCCTGCAGCATGCCGGTGGCAATGATCAGCAGATGCCAGGGCTGCTGTGGATGCAATGCCTGGGCGGCCTCGGCCACGCTGTCGGGCGCCGTGAAGTCGATGCCGGGATCGGTATCGCGTCCCAGCGTGCGGACTGCGGCGCAGCGCGGGTCGGCGCGTAGGTGCTCGGCGAGTGCGCCGCCGATGGCGCCGGCCGCGCCCAGCACCAGGGCGCGATAGCCTTCGGGCAGGGATTGCATTGGAGTCCCCGGCGCGGCGCTCACTGCTGGCCGGCTCGGTCGTGGCTGACCCAGATCAAGGCATCGGTGTCCACGCCCAGCGCCCTGGCGCGGGCCAGGATCGCGGCCCTGGTGGCTGGATCGAGGCTTTTCTCGCGCGCCAGGATCCAGCTGGAATCCAGCTCGGACCCCACCACCAGCGCCCAGTGGTAATCGGCATCGAGCGCGGCCACATGGTAGCCGCCGTAGAACGGCCCGAAGAACGAGACCTTGAGCGAGCCGGTGGTGGGCTCCCCGGTGAACCGCGCCTTGCCCACGGCTTCGCGCCACTCGCCCTTGGCCGGCGAGAAACCGCGGTTGATCACCTGCACGCTGCCATCGGTCTGCGGGGTATAGGTGGCGGTCACATCGGTGAGGCCGCGCTCGAAGGAATGGTCGAGGCGCGCGATCTCGTACCAGCGGCCCTGGTAGCGCTGCAGATCGAAAGGGCTGACGGCCTGGACACCCGGCGGTGCGCTGGTGCTGCCGCAGGCGCTCAGCAGCACCGACCCGGCAAGCCCGATGGCCAGCAAGGCCGCGCCGGCAAGACGCGGCAAGCCGCGCGGTACATGGGGAGGTCGGGACATGGGACGAGGCTCCTGCTTGTCTTAAGGAAAGCCCCAGGATACGGCAGGTGCAGCGCACAGCGGCCATCGGCGCCCATGCCAGACGGAACTCGCGCGCCGCGCCTACACCGCCGCCTCGACCCCCAGCACCGCCGCCACGCGCGAGGACATGTCCGCCTTCACATAGATGCCGGTGGTGGAGATGTCCGCATGGCCCAGCAGCTGCTGCACCACGGCCAGGTCCTTGCCGCTCGAGCGCAGCGACTGGTGCGCGAAGGTGTGACGCAGCCAGTGGGCCGAGGCCTTGAGGAAGTCGGTGTCGCCCGCGCCGGGCTGCTGCTGCACCTGGCGGAAGAAGTTCTTCAGCACGCCATGCAGCCGCGCGGCCGACAGCGCGCCGGTGGCGTTGGCTTCGCGCCGCGCATTCGAGGCCAGGTCGCCGATGGTGCCGTCATTGCCCAGCGCCAGGCGTTCGTCCAGCACGCCCAGCAGCGGGCAGTCCTTCTTCGGCATGTCGGCGTAACTGGCCAGCGCGCCCGAGTCAATCAATGCCAGGCGGTCTTGGTAATGGGCTTCCAGCGCCTGCAGCGTCTCGGGCTTGAGCGGCACCATGCGCTCGCGGTTGCCCTTGCCGGCAAAGCGCAGCGCCCAGATGTCGGAATCCATGTTGTCCAGGCGCACGCGCTCGATGTGTCCCCAGGTCATGTTAACGGCCTCGGCGCGGCGCAGTCCCGCAGTCTGCAGCAGCAGCAGCGCCGCGCGCAGGCGGCGCTTGACGGGGCCGTCCGGCATTTCCTGCAGCGTGGTGCGGATGGCCTGCAGCGCCTGGTTGGAGAAGGAGCGCATGACGTCCATCTGCATGTCGCGGCGCCTGCTGCCGCGCACGCTGGCCACCGCGTTCGCATCGAGGTAGCCACTGGCATGCCAGTCGCGGTACATGGTGGCGATGGCGCTCATCGTCTGGCGGATGCTCAACTCGGCCAGCGGGCCGCGCAGCGGGCGCCAGTCTTCCGAGCCCTTGGTGACGGGCGCCTTCTGGCACCAGTGCGCGGCGGCGCGCGCAGGAATTCCTTGAAGGCCAGGAAGTCCTCGGTGGCCAGCGAGGACAGGGTGGTGCGGCGCTCGACCAGCGCCCAGAGCACCAGCCGCTCGATGGCGCGCCGGTAGCTGTCCTGCGTGGCGGCGGACTTCTCCGAAAGCGTGGCAAACCAGGCCTCCACCGCCTCGCGGTCGGTATGCGCCTTGAGGGTGTTGGGCCGGTGCGAACGGAACAGGCCGTCGTCGCCCAGCATTTCCAGCGGCCAGGCCAGTGACTCCAGCGGTACCAGCCCAAAGATCTCGGGCGTGGCGGGGCTGCCCAGCGTTGCCGGCAGCAGCGAGGCCGCGGGCGTGAACTCCGCGTAGATCATCTCCTGCGCAATGCGATGATGGATGCGCACGCCGATCGCCTCCTGATGGTCGGACAGCCACAGCAGCACCCGCTGCGCGCGCGTGCGGCCCACGCCGGGCAGCTGCGCATACCAGCGCCGCCCCTGCAGGTTGATCCAGCCGATCGCATCGCCCAGGCTCAGCACGCCATGCACGCGCAGCTTGGCGCAGATCGCGGCATCGAGCCACAGCTGCGTGGGGTCGGTGCCCTGCGGGTGCTGCGCCACATGCGCCTGCACCCAGTGCAGTGCCTCGAGCTTGCCGCGCAGGATCTCGGCGGCCGTCGGGCCCGCGCCCTGCACGCGGTCGCCGAGCTGCTCGCGGTAGAGCTCGATCAGCTCCTTCTCGCTGAACATGTCCTCGGCAAAGCCCGCGGCGAATTCCTCGAGGGTAGGCAGCTCGGGCGTGGGCGCGGCCCGGGCCAGCAGCTGCGCCAGGATGCGCGTTCCCTGCTCGCGGTCGGGCAGGTTCTGCAGCGCCAGTTCGATGCGCTGCTCGAGCTGTTCGCGGTAGGCGCCGGCCGCGCGCCGGTCCATGCTGCCCAGGTGCAGCAAGTAGCGGTTGGCAGCCAGCTTCTCGTCGATGCCCTGCAGCACGGCGCGCAGGAAGGAAGTCTCGCTGGCCGAGATGCGCGCGCCGGCGCTGGCGATCTTCGCCTTGGCGCCCGGTGGCCGGCCGCGGCGGCGCCTGGGGCGCTCGGCGGCTTCCTGCGCTGGCGGGTCTTCTTCGATGTCGACCACTTGCAAGCGGTCGATGGGCTGGCCTAAGGGCTCACGCATGCTGGATTCAAACGGGGAAACGGATGGCTGCATCATATATTTCCGTGCGCTACTTCCATTGGTCGCTCCCATCAGCCCTTGACTACGCCACCGGATTCAGCCAGGAATTTAGCCGCTAAAAAAGCCGCCATCCACATGGCCGCGGGAGCAGCCAGACAACACAGCCCGCATGGCGATATGCGGAATCGGTCGTTGCCCGCAGCGACGGCCAAGTGCAATTGCTTTTGCTGCGGTGAAAAGCGGCTCAGCCCATCTGCATGATTTTGTGCCGTGTGGACCTGTTCAGGCACCTGATGCAGCGGCAGGGGCAAGGTCTTCGGGACGCGTGACAAAACACGCGCTGACTACTGCCCTGGGGAGCGGGCGATGCCCGGCAGCGGCGGGCCGCTGCCGTTGGCAACCCCACGCCGCCTGGCGCCCGGCGCTTCTGCGTCTTGCCCCGCATGGCCGCCAGCCAGGCGCAAGCTGCCAAAGATGCGAAAATTTTGCTTTTTACTCACCGACCTGCCGCGGCGCTTGCGGCGGTCCCGCCATGTCCCTTCTCGACCCCACCATTCTCGTCTTGCTGGCCCTGGCCGTGGTCAGCATGTTTGCCGGCAACCATACCGTGGCGGCTGCCATGGCGGTGCTGATAGTCATTCGCGTCACGCCCTTGCGCTTTATTTCCCCTGGCTGCAAAAGCATGGGCTCAATATCGGCATCTTCCTGTTGATGGTGGCGGTGATGGTGCCCATTGCCAGCGGCAAGATTCCGGCCATGGACCTGCTCAAATCCTTCACCCACTGGAAGTCGGCGGTGGCCATCGTCGTTGGCATTTTCGTCGCCTGGCTCGGCGGGCGGGGCGTGACGCTGATGGCGGCGCAGCCGGGCGTGGTGGCCGGGCTGATGGTCGGCACGATTCTCGGGGTGGCGTTCTTTCGCGGGGTTCCGGTCGGGCCGCTGATCGCGGCGGGGGTGGTTTCGCTGCTGATCGGCAGGTCGTGAGCGCTGCCCGGGCGCTGGCGGCAGGGCGGGAACGGGATGTGACCATCCCTGCCCCCCCGCCATGCCCGTCCAGGCGTGCTCAGCAACCGAGCTGGCGGATGAGTGGCGCGAGTTCGCGCTTTTGCTCCAGCCCGAAACCCGGCGCTTCGCTGGGCCGCACCTTGGCATTGCGGATCTCGCAGGCCTGCGAATAGCCGCCAAAGGGCTGGAACACGCCGGGATAGGCCTCGCAGGCCCCCAGCCCAAGGCCAACGACGATATGCAGATTGATCAGGTGGCCGCCGTGCGGCACGGCCTGGCGCCGGTCGAAGCCATGCGACTCGAGGATCTCGATCATGCGCGCATACTCCGTCAGGCCATAGCTCAGGCCCGCGTCCATCTGGAAGATGTCGTGCCCGGGGCGCATGCCGCCGAAGCGCACCAGGTTCAGCGTGTCGATGGCGGAAAACAGGTTCTCCCCGGTGGCGACCGGCCCGCCATAGGCTTCGATCGCCTCGCGGTTGAGCTGGAAGTCCAGGGGATCGCCGATCTCCTCGAACCAGCGCAGGCCGAGCGGCTTCAGTTCCTTCGCATAGGCCAGCGCGGTGGGCAGGTCGAAGCGTCCATTGGCATCGACCATCAGGTGGGCGGGGCCGCCGGCCACCTCCAGGGCCTCCTCGACGCGCCGCATGTCTTCGGCCAGCGGGGCGCCGCCGATCTTCATCTTGAAGCTCTCGAAGCCCAGGTCGCGGTAGCTCTGGAACTCCTCGCGCAGCGACTTGCCCGCGCCAGACGCGTAGTAGTAGCCTCCGCCGGTATAGACCTCCACTGCCTCGGCCTGCGCAGTGCGGCCGAATGCGCGGGCAATCGTGGCATAGGCCGGTTCCTCGGCCAGCTTCGCATTCAGGTCCCAGACCGCCAGTTCGATGGCCGCGGCGGCGCCGGCCCGATCGCCATGCCCGCCCGGCTTCTCGTTGCGCATGATGGTGGCCAGAACCTTGGCGGCGTCGAACTGCCGGCCGTCCTCGGCCAGCAGCGAGGCCGGCGCCGCGGCCAGCAGGCGCGGGATCATCCGCGTCTGGATGATCCCGCTCTGGGCGAATCTTCCAATGGAGTTGAAGCCCAGCCCGATGACCGGCTTGCCATGGCGCACCACGTCCGTGATGAGCGCCACCAGCGAGACCGTGTGCTCGGAAAAATTGACGACCGCGTTGGCCACGGCGCCTTCCAGGGGAACCGCGAGCTCGCGGATATCGACGATGCGCATGCTGTGCTTTCCTGTTGTCATTCGGGCTGGATGCCGGCGGCCTTGATGACGGAGCCCCATTTCGCCAGCTCGCTGGCGATGAACTGCTCGAACTCCGGCGCGGAGCTGGCAATGGTCATCATTCCCAGGCCGTCCAGGCGCGTCTTGACCGGCTCCTGCGCCAGCACCTTCTTGAGGTCGGCGTTGATGCGGTCGCGCAGGCCCGGGTCCATGCCCTTGGGGCCGGCGATGCCCAGCCACCCCAGCGCGTCGAAGCCGGGAACGCCGCTTTCGGCGATGGTCGGCACGTCGGGCAGCTGCGGCACGCGCTGGGCCGTGGAGACCGCCAGCACGCGCATCTTGCCGCCCTTGACGTGGGGCAGCACGCCCGGCAGCGAATCGACCATGGCCTGCAGCTGCCCGCCGATCAGATCGGTGTAGGCCGGCGCACTGCCACGGTAGGGAATGTGCTTGATCGGCATGCCGGTGCGCTGCTTGAGCAGCTCGAAGGTCAGGTGCTGGAACGAGCCCACGCCGCCCGAGCCATAGCTGAGCGTGTTGGGCGCGGCCTTGGTCGCGGCCAGCAGGTCCTGCAGCGTCTTGTAGGGCGAGTCCGCCGCCACCACCAGCGCCTGGGCCACGCCGGCGACGTTCATGATCGGCGTGAGCTCACGCGGGTCGTAGCCCGGGTTGCGGTACAGATGCGGGGCCGCGGCCAGCGGCCCGCTCGAGCCCAGCAGCAGGGTGTGGCCGTCGGCGGCGGCGCCGGCCGCGGCCTTGCTGCCCAGCGTGCCGCCCGCGCCGCCTTTGTTCTCCACGACCAGCGATTGCCCCCACAGCTTGCCCAGCGGCTCGCCCAGCACGCGCGCCAGCACGTCGCCGCTCTGGCCCGCGGTGAAGGGCACGATGATCGTGACCGGCTTGGCGGGATACCTGCCAGCGGGGGTTTGGCTCCAGGCGGGCGCGGCAGCGGCTGCGATGGCCGCGAAGGCAAGGGACAGGTGAAGGCTTCGGCGTCTCATGGCATTCCTTGGTGATGATGACGGATGCTATATTTGTCCCAATGTTTGATATGTAGGGACATATCCGATGAACATATGCCGTACATACGAGGAGGAAAACCGATGGCCGTTGCCATGTATCAACAGATCGCCGAAGAGCTGATCCAGCAGATCCGGGCCGGGGAGCGGCCGGTCGGCTCGTTGCTGCCGACCGAACTGGCGCTGATGGCGTCCTATCGGACCAGCCGCAACACGGTGCGCATGGCCTTGCAGCAGCTTCAGGCGCGCGGCCTGATCTCGCGCCGGCGCAACCGCGGCACGATGGTCGAGGCGCTGCCCGGAGGGGTCGCCACGTTCACGCAGTCGCTGTCGTTCGACAACCTGGTCACGCTGGCCAGCACGGCGCAGCGCACCATGCTCGATTCTGCGGATGTGGTTCTGGACACCGCTGCCGCCAAGGCGCTGCAGTGCCAGCCCGGCTCGCGCTGGTGCCGCCTGTCGATGCTGCGCAGCGTGGCCGGCAAAGCCAAGCCGCTGGGGTGGACCGATGCCTATATCGATCCCCACTACCGCCAGGTGATCGCGCTGGCCGAGCAGCAGCCGGCCAAGCTGCTGGCCGACCTCATAGAGACCGAATTCGGCCGGCGCATCGAATGCGTGGAGCAGACGGTGTCGTGCTGTTCGGTGGACGAGGACATGGCGCAGCCGCTCGGCGCGGCGCGCGGCACGCCGGCGCTGCGAGTGCTCAGGCATTACCGCGACGCGGCGCGCGCCGTGGTGATCGTGACCAGCACGCTGTACCCGGAGAACCGGTATTCGATCGTCTCGGTACTGGCCAGAAACGCATGAGCTGCATGATGTCCCGATGCCACGCGCGCAAGAGCCCGCATATCCGCCGCAAAACCCGCATTCTTGCAAAATGCGGATGATGGCTTAAACTCACCATTCAAGAGAATGATTTCTCTCAAATGGAGAAAAGTATGAAAGCAACTTCCGGCATGCATGGCCGTGCCAAGCGCGGCAAGGGCGGCACCGGCACCACCGTTCCTGGATGGTCCGTTCTGCTGACCCAAGGCAGCGGCCTGGAGCCGTCAGTGGATGCCAAGGCGCCGACGCTCTATACCTATCTCTATGAATTGAGCCCGCTCAGGAGCATCGACCTGGCGCGCGATGGCGTGCCGGCCTCGGCCATCGAGGTGGTTGCGCAGGCCATGGACATGCCCGTGGCGCGGGTGCAGAAGGCACTGAATCTGCCGGCCTCGACGGTGGCCCGGAAGATCAAGTCGCAGGAGAACCTGCCAGTCGACCAGAGCGAGCGCGTCATCCAGGCCATGCGGCTGATCGGCCTGGCCGAGCGGCTGGTGGATGAATATGGCGATCCCGAGCTCAGCCAGGGCTTCGATGCCGCGCGCTGGTTCGGGGAGTGGATCGAGGAGCCGAATCCGGCGCTGGGCATGCAGAAGCCCGTCGAGCTGCTGGACACTGCGACCGGCGCCGGGCTGGTGGAATCCCTGCTGCACAAGATGGTTTCCGGGGTCTACGCGTGACGCAGTCCCCGGGGACCGTCTCGTATTGGCGCATAGCGACCCGCGGGCGTACCTGGGAGCCCACCGACCTCAGCGGCGGCGGTGGCGCGGCCACCGGGGGCCGGTGGAACGAGAAAGGGGTGCCTGCCGTCTATGCCGCGACCAGCGTGGCGCTGGCGTGCCTGGAGACGCTGGTGCACATGAACCAGGGCGGGTTGCCGATCGCGCGGTACCTCGTCGAGCTTGAAGTGCCGCGCGACGTTGCCGAGAAGGCAGGCCGCATGGAGCTGCCGCAGGACTGGAACGCACTGCCCACCAGTTTTGCCGCGGCCCAGGCCGGCACCGAATGGCTCAAGTCCAGGGCGGGCCTGCTGCTGCTGGTGCCATCGGTCATCGTTCCCATGGAAAACAATGTTCTGCTCAACCCCGCGCATCCCGACCTGGCGAAGGTGAGGGCCGTCAACCACGGGCCCTTCCGCTATGACGGCCGCCTGGTGCAGATGCTTGCCAAGCCGGGCCGCAGATAGTGCTCACTGCAGCTTGGGCTCTTCGCTGCCGTCCAGTCCCAGCTCCTGCGCCGCACGCTGGATTTGCGCCATCTGGTAGTCCTGCACCGTATGCCGCGACGACACCACGCGGTGGTCCGGGCCGGGAACCAGCAGCCAGGCGCTGGCGCCCTCGTCATGTGGATGCGGCATGGCGAACATCAGGAACTCGCAGTCGATGCCCCAGACGTCGTCGACCTCCATCTCCCGGCATTGCGCGGGTACATGCAGGAAGCTCACGCGCTCGCTGACGGCCGCCAGAAAGTCCTCGTCCTGCGCGTCTTCGGCATCCGGTGCGCCCTGGATCGGGTCGATGAAGGTGATGATGGCCGTGCTGCTGAATGCGCCATGCTCCCACTCGGGCGCTTCGCGCTGGAACATCAGGGTGGCCCTGCCGGTGAAGGCAAAGCCCGACTGGTCGTCGCCATAACGGAAGCTTCTGGCCGCGGCCACCGCCTGCGCGTAGCCTTCGTCGTCGATGCCCACGAAGCCAAGGTCCTCGGTGATGCTGCTCATGTTTCCATCCAAAATCAAGCCCGGTCCAGATATCCGGACCGGGCCGTGTTGCATTGCCCGATTATCGCCGCGCCAGCGCTGCTCAATGCAGCCGTTCGCGCTGGACTGGCTCAACGCGCAGATGCAGCAGCGTGAAATACAGCGTCACATCGCCTTGCTGGTCGATGAAGGTGCCGACGGCACGCTGCAGCCGCGCCGCGATGCCCAGGCACTCCATGGCTTCGGGGCGGCCGCCGGAAATGCGCGCGGTTGTGAGCAGCGCCAGCTGGTGCTCGCGGCCGAATTCATGCACCACCTCCAGCGCCTGCCCGTGCTGGCGCGGAATGGCTTCGTTGGCCCAGCTCCACACGAAGCTGCCCTCGCTGTCGCTGGTGGTGCCCACCAGGCAGGCGGTGGCGACCACCGGGCCGAGGGAGCCTTCGAACGTCAGGGTTGCGCTTTCCAGATCCCAGGTGCAGGCGGGCGCTGCGTCCAGGCCATACTCGCGCGGCCATTGCGCGTTGTTGCGCACCATGCTTTCGGCGGCCTCGCGGCTCCAGGCGGTCCAGTCGGTGGCTTGTGGTTCGGTGCTCATTGCGGATCCCTTTGATTTCCTTGCGGTATTGTCGGCCAAGACACAGTGCCGGATGGGCCTGCCGTCCTCGGGGCGATTCGTGGACATGGGTGCGCAAGCGGCAATACTGGTTCCATGCAGCCCAACTTCATCACCCGTACCGCCGCCGTGCTGGCTCTTGCATTACCAGCCGGCGCCTCCTACGCCCAGGGCAATCCGCTCGAAGCCGAGCGCTGGAAGACGCGGCCGGTGGTCGTGGTCGTGGCGCAGCCGGGCGACCCGCTGCTCGCCCGGCTGCGCGCCACCCTGGGCGAGACCGCTGCGCGCGAGGCCTTTCGCGAACGCGAGATGGTGCTCTACACGGTAGTAGCCGGGGAGGGCCGGCGCAACGACCAACCCCTGGAGAAGGCACAGACTGCGGCGCTGCTGAAGGCGCTGCAGCTCGATGCGCGCGGGCCGTCGAGCTTCGTTCTGGTCGGCAAGGATGGCGGAGTGAAGCTGCGCGAAGGCCCGTCCATCGATCTTCAGGAAGTTTTTGCCGAAATCGACCGGATGCCGATGCGCCAGCGCTAATGCCTGGGGCTTTCAGCCCTCGAGCATGCGTTCGGTTCGCGCATCGCGGGTCTGCAGGCGCTCGAGGATCTGCGCGAAGATGGAGTCCTCCCGGGCGCTGGCGCGGCTGAACAGCGTCATGCTGGAGATGAACTTCTGCGCATCGACCGTGCCGAACAGCCGCGCCAGGGGCGTATTGCTCTGCATCGCCGCCTGTGCCGCCTGCTCCAGCCGCGGTCCCAACACGGGATGCTGCAGATAGCGCCGGGCTTCTTCCAGGCCGTCGATGCCGAAGCGCCTGGAGGTTTCGCTGTGCCCCAGTCCCAAAAGCTGCGGGAAGACGAACCACATCCAATGGGTGCGCTTTTGCCCGGCGCGCAGCTCCTGCATGGCGGCTTCGAAGACGCCTTCCTGCGCCTCGATGAAATGCTGGAAATCGTGGGCCATGGACTTTTCCTTCGTGCGGCAGAGATGGCGATGATGATGGCAGAAGCGGCTTTGTTCAAGGCTGCAGCCGTTGTCCGGTTCACGCCGGCAAGGCGATATTCAGGCTAAGCTGCCGGCCTTGTCCGCATTTGCCCGCTCGAAGCTTCTTTCATGGTTGACGTTCCCTCCCTACTGGCCTTCGTGGTGGCCGCATCGATCCTGACGCTCACGCCCGGCGTGGATACCGCCATGGTGCTGCGCGCCATGGCGGTCGACGGGCGCCGGCCTGCATTGCTGGCATCGGCCGGCATTGCCCTGGGCTGCCTCGCCTGGGGCGCCGCGGCCTCCCTGGGGCTGGGGGCGCTGGTGCATGCTTCGCAGACCACCTATGCCATGGTCAAGATCATGGGGGCAGCCTATCTGATCTGGCTGGGGGCAAAGCTGCTGCTGAATGCGCGTGCGACGGTGGAAAATGCCGCAGCGGATGCTCTGCCGCGCGCCCGGGCGGGCGCCTTCTGGCGCGGTTTGCTGACGAATCTACTCAATCCCAAGGTCGGCGTTTTCTACGTCACCTTCCTGCCCCAGTTCATTCCGGCAGGCGCCGGCGTGGCGGGCTATTCCTTTTTGCTGGCCTGCCTGCACGTGGCACTGACGCTGCTGTGGTTCGGCGTGCTCATTGCCGCCACCGCGCCGGTGAGCGCATTGCTGCGCCGCCCGGGTGCGGCGAAGGCACTGGACCGCCTGACCGGCTGCATCTTCGTCGGGTTCGGGTTGAAGCTGGCGGGCTCCTCGTCGAATTGAGCGCGGCGCCCATGCCATCGCGA
The DNA here is from genome assembly GCF_023634805.2 of Comamonas endophytica. Taxonomy (NCBI): domain Bacteria; kingdom Pseudomonadati; phylum Pseudomonadota; class Betaproteobacteria; order Burkholderiales; family Comamonadaceae; genus Comamonas; species Comamonas endophytica. Next base: position 623,198 of record NZ_CP106882.1, on the reverse strand, counting down.
TCGGATGCTCAGTCGTCGTCCTCCGCGGGATCGGCATCGTAACGCAGCCAGCCCGCAATCCGGGCCTTGCCGTCCGCGCTGTCCCTGGGATGGACGACACCGTCACTGACCGGCACCTCGGCAAAGTCAAAGGGGCTCATGCCCTCGATGCACGCCACGTTGATGCCGTATTGGTCGGGAGAGGAGCGGCGCTGGTGGAAGGTGTAGATGCCGCAGCGCGAGCAGAAGTAATGCCGGGCTTCGCGGGTGTTGAACTGATAGAGCGTCAGGGCCTGTGCGCCCTGCAGCACCTCGAGGTCGCCCACGTGGGCGGAGACCGCCACCGCCCCCCGCATGCGGCAATAGGAGCAGTTGCAGCGGCGCGCGCTGCGCAGCCCGTCGCTCAGCCGCAGCGCGAAGCGCACGGTGCCGCAGTGGCATGCGGCCTGGTAGAGCACGCGTTCGTCGGGAAAGCCTTCATTCATGGCGCCCATTCTCTGGTTTGCGCGAGCGCTTGTCCATGTCTGTCCAAGAAGCGGCGCAGGCCAGGCAGATGCTGCACGCCGGCTGCAGTCCCGGATCGCAGCCACGCCTTGCAGCCAGTGCCCGCCCCTGGCACCGGCTGCAAGCGGCCGGCGCGCTCACCCCAGCTCGTACTGCGCCTGGCGTTCCTCCAGCGCCTTCCAGCCGATCACCTGCTTGAAGTCGGCCATGCTGGTCTGCCCGCAGGGCAGGCCGTCGACATCGCCGGTGCGCCGCGCCGCCAGCGTCGCCAGGTTCTTCTGCAGCGCATGCACGGTGCTCATCAGCGTGACCACCGGGTAGGTGGCGAAGGCGGCGACGTCCTCGATCTGCGAGCGCGTGAGGCGCGACATCCACAGGCCCTGCATCAGCTGCAGCGACAGGCGCCGGCCCGAGGCCTCGCGCAGCCGCACCAGGTCCTCGTAGCCCCTGAAGGTGCGCGAAATCGGCTGGATCAGGTCGGCGCCGGCTTCGGCGAAGCGCGCCGCGCGCTCGATGGCTTCCTCGGGATCGGCCACGTCGGTGCGCGCGACGATCAGGAAGTCCGGGTCCTGGCGCGCATCCACGGCGGCCTTGATGCGCGCCACCGCGTCGGGGATCGACACCACCGGCGTCACTGCCGCGGCGGCCGGGCAGCGCTTGGGGCTGATCTGGTCCTCGATGGAGATCGCCGCCACGCCGGCCTTCTCGAACTCGCGCACCGTGCGCGCGACGTTGAGCACGCCGCCATAACCCGTATCGCCATCGGCGAACACCGGCTTCTTCACGATGTTGACGATATGGTTCACGACGCCGAGGTTCTCGGTCAGCGTGTAGACCTCCATGTCGGGCTGGCCCAGCAGCGAGGCGGAGATGCCGAAGCCGGTGGTGAAGACGCCGTCGAAGTCCGACTGGTCGACCAGCAGGGCGGACAGCGCGTCCTGGGCGCCAGCCATCCAGAAAGTGGGGCCGGACTGGATGCGTTCACGAAGTTGCTTGCGCTCGTTTTTCATGGCGGTTCCTCAGCGTTGCACGGGGTCGATGTAGTTGCCCAGGGAGACGAACTTCTGCTCCTTGAGCTCCATCAGCGCCACGCCGGTCTGGCCGCGGCGCGCGTAGGGGCCGGCATTCAAGGGCTGGAAAGTGATCTTCGGGCCGATCTTCTGGTCGAAGTCCTTCATGCCGTCGAGCGCGGCCACGACCTTGGCGCGGCTGGGCTCGGCGCCGGCGCGGTTCAGCGCCTCCACCGTGACGGCCGCGGCCGAGTAGCCCATCAGCGCCATCGAGGTCGGCGCCGACTTGGGGTAGAGCTTGGCGTAGCGCGTGAAGAAGGACTGGATGGCCGGATTGCTTCCGTCCACCGCGTCGTAATAGGACGCCACGTACAGCTTCGATTGCGTCTTGCCCAGTAGCTCGATGAACTTGGGGTCGTTGAGGCCGCCGGCGCCGAACACCGTCGGCTTCCAGCCGAGCTTTTCCGCGCTGCGGAAGAACTGCACCGCTTCCTGGCCCAGCGCGTAGACGATCACCACGTCGGGCTCGGCCTGCTTGAGCTTGAACACCTGCGAGGTCAGGTCGGTGGCGAAACGCTCGAAGGTCTGGGCCTCGACCAGCTTCATGCCGTGCTTTTCCAGGCGCTTGACGGCGATGTCATAGGCCGGCTTGCCCCAGCCGTCGTTCTGGTAGAGCATCGCGACCTTCTTTGCCTTGAGCACCTCGACCGCGTTGTCGATATAGGCCGCGGTTTCGGTGGACTGCGGCGAGGGCAGCACGTAGAGCAGCTCGCGCGGCGGGCTCGAGGTGAGGTCCGAAATGCTCATCGCGCCGATCGTCGGCACTTTCTTGGTCGAGCTGTACTCGTAGGCGCTGATGTTGGTCGCATGGCCGATGTTGCCGACCATGGCGAAGACCTTGTCGCGCTCGACCAGCAGCTTGGCGTTGGCCACCGACTTCGCCGGCTTGAGCTCGTCGTCATAGGTGATCAGCTTGAGCTTGCGGCCGTTGACGCCGCCCTGCTCGTTGACCATGTCGAAATAGGTGCGCATGCCCTCGTCCACGGCCTTGCCCATGTAGGCCAGCGTGCCCGACAGCGGCTGCGACGAGCCTAGCACGATCTCCTTGGCCAGCACGCCTTCGGCCTTGTTCTCGAAGGCCTGCGCGCCCAGGTGCAGGCCCATCAGGGCGGCGGCCGCGGCGGCGAGCACAGTGCGGCGGGAATTGCGTTGAATCATGCTTTTGTCTCCTTGGTTATGAATGCGAAAGAAACGCTAGGCTCAGCCGCCCAGATAGGCGCGGCGGATGTCTTCGTTGCCCACCAGCTCGGCGGCCGGGCCCTGCATCACCACGCGGCCGGTCTCGATGACATAGCCCTCGTCGGCGATGTCGAGCGCGATGTCGGCGTCCTGCTCGACGATCAGCAGCGTGAGCTTCTCGCGGTCGCGGATGGCGCGCAGCGTCTCGAAGATCGCGTCCTTGAGGATCGGCGCCACGCCCATCGAGGGCTCGTCGAGCATCAGCAGCCGCGGCTTGGCCAGCAGCCCGCGGGCGATGGCCAGCATCTGCTGCTCGCCGCCCGAGAGCGTGCCGGCGCGCGAGGCGATGCGCTCCTTCAGGCGCGGGAAGTACTCCAGCACGCGGTCGATGTCGCCGCGCACCTCGGCCGCCGGGCGGGTGTAGCCGCCCAGCACCAGGTTGTCGCGCACGCTCAGCTGCGCAAAGACCATGCGGCCCTGCGGCACATGGGCGATGCCGCGGCGCACCAGCGCCTCGGCCGGCACGTTGGCGATGGACTGGCCGTCGAAGAGCAGCTGCCCCCCGCTCACCGGCAGCAGGCCCGAGAGGGCGCGCATCAGCGTGGTCTTGCCCGCGCCATTGGCGCCCAGCACGCAGACGATGCTCGCCTGGGGCACGCGCAGGCTCACGCCGTGCAGCGCGCGGATCTTGCCGTAGCCCGCAGTCAGGCCGTCGACGCTCAGCAGCGCCGCCGCCGTGGATGTTTCAACGCCGTTTGCCACTCTTGCCTCCTCCGAGATAGGCCTCGATCACTGCGGGATGGGTTTCGATTTCCCGGGGCGTGCCCTGGGCCAGGAAGGCGCCGTTGTGCATGACGGTGATGCGGTCCGAGATGGACATCACCAGCGGCATGCTGTGCTCGATCAGCAGCAGCGTGGCGCGGGCGCTGGCCTGCAGCCGCTTGAGCGTCTCGCCCAGCGCGTCGATCTCGCGGTTGTTCATGCCGGCGGCGGGCTCGTCCAGCAGCATCAGCCGCGGCTCCAGCGCCATCGCGCGCGCCAGCTCGACGAGCTTTTGCGTGCCGTAGGGCAGGTCGCGCACCACCGCATGGGCATGCGCCTGCAGATTCAGGTCTTCGAGCAGCCGCTGCACATGCTCGCGTTCGGCGCGCTCTTCGCGGCGCTGGCGCGGCAGGCCCAGCAGCGCCTCGGCCAGCGTCGCGCGCATGGCGATCGAGCGCGCGATCAGCACGTTGTCGAACACCGTCAGCTCGGCGAACAGCTCCAGGTTCTGGAAGGTGCGGGCAATGCCCAGCCGCGCCACCTGGTGCGCCTTGCGGTCCAGCAGCTCGACCTCGCCGTTGGCGGTGCGCAGGCGCATCGAGCCCTGCTGCGGCGTGTAGAAGCGGCTGATGCAGTTGAGCATCGTCGTCTTGCCGGCGCCGTTGGGGCCGATCAGCGCGTGCACCGTGCCGGGCATGACGTCGAAGCCCACGTCCTGCACGGCAACGATGCCGCCGAAGGCCATGCGCACGTTCCTGATGCTCAGCAGGGGGGCGGCGGCCTGCGCAGCCGCCGGAGCCGAAGAGGATCTCATCTGAACGACGGTGCTCATTTCGCCACCCCGCTGTCCGCGATATCCGCCGCGGGCAGGCGCCGGCGCTTGAACAGGCTGGCCAGCCCGTCGGGCAGGAACATCAGCGCCAGGATCATGGCCACGCCATACAGCGCGCGCTGGAACTGGTCGAAGCCCAGGTAGGTCAGCAGCTGCGGCGCGCCGATCACGAACACCGCGCCCAGCACCGAGCCCAGGATCGAGCCCAGCCCGCCGACGATGACCATCGAGACGAAGCTGATCGAGACCATGATGCCGAACAGCGAGGGGTCGATGAAGCGCACCAGCGGCGCGTAGAGCGCGCCCGACAGGCCGGTGTAGAAGGCGCACACGCCGAACGCCACCAGCTTCAGTGCCGTGGTGTTCAGGCCCAGGGCGCGCGCGGCGGTGTCGCTGCCCTTGATCGCCAGGAAGCCGCGCCCGAAGTGGCTGCGCGCCAGATTGCGCGCCACCCACAGCGCGCCCGCCAGCACGACGGCGGCAAACAGGTGATAGCCGCGTTCGTCCAGCGCCCAGCCGAACAGCGTGGGCCCGGGCGCGCCCATGCCGTTCTCGCCGCCCGAGAGCTCGCCGCCGGACTTGGCGATCTCCACCGAGATCATCACGAAGCCCAGCGTGGCGATCGCCAGGAACACCTCTTCCAGCCGCAGCACCGGCAACGCCAGCAGCAGGCCGACCACGGTGGCGATGGCCGCGGCAATGAACATCGACAGCACCAGCGGCACGCCGAAATGGGTGGTGAGGATGGCCGAGCCATAGGCGCCGATGCCGAAGAACACCGCGCCGGCCATCGAGATCAGGTTGGTGTAGCCCGTCAGGATGTTGGTGCCGAAGGACGCCAGCGTGTAGATGATCACCAGCGTGAAGATGTAGAGCACATAGCCGCCCGGCACCAGCGGCGCCAGCACGAACAGCAGCACGAAGAGCAGCGGCCCGAGCCAGGGGAATTGGTCGAAGACTTTGGTCATGGGGCCTCCTCAGACTTTCTTGACCTGGGCGCGCGCCAGCAGGCCGTGCGGCCGCAGGATCAGGATCAGCAGCATCACGATGAAGGGCACCGCGTCCTTCCACGCCGAGGACACATAGGCGCCCGTGAGGTTGGAGGTCACGCCGATGATCACGCCGCCCAGCAGCGCGCCGGGCATGCTGCCGATGCCGCCGAGCACCGCGGCGGCAAAGGCGAAGTGCAGGGCGTGCTGCATCATCGAGAAGTGCACGAAGGTCAGCGGCGCGATCAGCAGGCCGGCCAGCGCGGCGATCACATGCGACAGTGCCCAGGCCAGCGCGTAGATGCGCTTGATGGGAATGCCCATCAGCCGTGCGGCCGTCGGGTTCTCCATGGTGGCCTGCATGGCGATGCCCAGGCGCGTGAAGCGAAAGAACGCGAACAGCAGCGCCGCGAGCGTGGCGCAGACGGCAACGATGCCCAGGTCCAGCCCCGAGACGATCACGCCGCCGACATCGATGGGGGCGGAGGGGAAGATGCCGGGCAGCTCCTGCGTGTCCTTGCCCCAGACCCAGATCGCCAGGTCGCCGAACACCAGGAACAGCCCCAGCGTGCAGATGGCCGAGGACAGCAGCGCCTTGCCGATGAAGCGGCGGATGATGAAGCGCTCGATCGCCATGCCCAGCGCCGCGCCGAAGATGAGCGTCAGCGGCACCACCGCCCACAGCGGCAGGCCGAGCTTGAACAGCGTATAGGCGACGAAGGCCGACAGCATGGCGGCCTCGCCATGCGCGAAGTTGAGAATGCCGGTGGCCTTGAACACCATCACGATGCCCAGGGCGATCAGCCCGTAGATGGCGCCCAGGGCGACGCCGCTGACAATCATCTGCAACATGCTGTGCTCCTGCGCGTCATGCGGCGGCAGCGGCGCGCTCGCGCGCCAGCCGGGCCTTCAGATAGGGGGTGAAGCCGCCGGCCTCGATGGTCGCGCGCTCGGTGGACGACCAGGGCTCGAAGGGCAAGGCCGCGCCCGATTGCTGGTTGACCACCACGCCGCGCTCCCAATCCACCCGCAGCCGGTCCCAGCGCTGCGTGGCCGCGCGGATGCCGGGGCAGGTGATCAGCGGAAAACCCATGCTGATCTCGCCGCGGAAGAACCCTGGCGAGAAGGACTCGGCAATGACGCCCGCCACCCCCAGGTGGCGCATGGCGCGCATGGCCGGGTAGTGCGGATGGCCGTAGCCGAAGTTCGCGCCTCCGACCAGCAGGTCGCCGCGGGCGACGCTCCTGGCGAAATCCGGGTCGTAGCTGGTCATGGTGACGGCGGCCAGCTCGTTGATATCGGTGATCTTGATGTTCTTGATGCCGACGATCAGATCGATGTCGAAGTCGTCTTCGGTGAAGACCCAGGCCGCGCGGCCGTGCAGGGTGGGCAGTGTCATGCGGGGATTTCCTGTGCGGTGGCGACGGAGGTGACGGATGCGAGATAAGGCCGGGGGTCGGCAATGCAGCCTTCGAGCGCCGAGGCCGCGACCACGGCGGCGTTGCAGATGAAGATCTCGGAATCGGCGCTGCCCATGCGCCCGGGGGTGTTCAGCGTGCCGGTCGAGACCGCGCGCTGGCCGTCCGTCATCGTGGCGATGCGGCCGTAGCAGTAGTCGCAGCTCGACGAGCTGATGAACGCGCCGGCGTCCACCAGGGTGGAGATCAGCCCTTCGCTCGCGGCCTGCGACATGATGGCCTGCGAGGTCGGCACCACATGCAGCTGGAAGCCCGGCTTGATCCTGCGCCCCTTGAGCACCTCGGCGGCCACGCGCAGGTCCTCCAGCCGGCCGCTGGCGCAGCTGCCGAGGTAGCCCATCTGCACTTCCAGGCCCGCGTATTCGCTCAGGTCGCGCGTGTTGGCGGGGCTGGGCGGCGCCACCACGATCGGCGCCAGGTCGCTGATATCGATGCGGTGCACCTGGTCGTAATGCGCGTGCGCATCCGGGTACACGGGATCGAGCGCGATCTTGGCCCGGCCCTGGGCATGGGCCAGGGTCTTGGCGTCGGGGGCGATCAGCATCGTGGTGGCACCCAGGAACATCGCCTGGCCGCAGATCGTCTGGCGCCCCTCGATGCTCATCGCGTCGATGACCGGGCCGCACAGCTCCACCACCTTGAAGCGGCACGACGCCGGGCCCAGCACCCGCACCAGGTGGTGGAAGATGTCGCGCGCCATCACGCCCGGCTGCACCGTGCCCGTGACCTCGATCTTCACGGTGCCCGGCACCACCAGCGCCATGCGCTCGGACACGAAGGTCTCCAGCACGCTCTTGCGCGCGCCGATGGCCAGCGTGCCGAAGGCGCCGAGCTGGCTCACATGCCCGTCGAAGTGCACCGCGAAGGCCCCGGGCGTGGCATAGCCGAGCTCCGCCGACACCTGGTGGCCGATGCCCTCGCGCTCGTGCACCGGCACGCCCTGCTCCTTGCCCCAGGCGCGCGTGATCTTGTGCAGCTCCTCCTCCTTGGGCGCGGCCGCCGGAACCATGTGGTCGATGAACAGCACGAAGCGCTCCGGGCTGGGCACATGCGCCACGCCGAAATCCTCCTTCGCCTCCTTGAAGAACACGTCGGTGTACCCGGGGAAGTCATAGGCAATCACGAAATCCGGCCGCGCCAGGATTTCATCGCCCGCTCGCACCGCAGGCAGTCCCGCGACCCGGGCGAGGATTTTTTCGGTCATCGTGTATGGCATGAGGCGTTGTCCCTTTTATCCACAATGTGGTGGTTATTCGATGGGTTGATGACAGATTAAAAAATCAAAGCAGCGTCCGTATCGAGTGGGTTAACCCTAGATTGCCCACGATGTGGATTGGAATTAAAAAGACCACATGAGCAAAACTCTCGAGAACGATTTTCCCGATCCGAATAAACCACCACATGGTGAGAATGCGCGATCCGGCACGCAAAGCATCGAGCGTGTGGTTCTGATGCTCCGTATCGTGGCGTCGCGCGGGCGCGCAGGCATGCGCATCGGCGAGATCACGGCCACCAGCGGCCTGCCCCAGTCCACCTGCTTTCGCATGCTCCACCGGCTCGAAATCGAAGGCCTGGTGGCGCGCGATCCACGCACCCGCAAGTTCTACCTGGGGCCCCTCCTGCATGAGCTGGGGTTGCTGGCACGGCCGCGCTACCGGTTGTCTGAGCTGTGCGACGCGGCGCTGCAAAAGCTCGCCGAGGTCACGCAGGACACCATCTACCTGAGCGAGCGCAGCGGCCTGGAGGCCGTGTGCACGCACCGCGCGCTGGGCGATTACCCGATCAAGTCCCTGGCGCTCGATGTCGGCATCCGCCGCCCCCTGGGGGTGGGGGCCGGCGGGCTGGCGATCCTGTGCGCATTACCGCCCGAAGAAGCCGAATCCATCATCGACACCAATGCGCCCAAATACGAGAAATACGGATTCATCACGGCCGCCTACCTGCGCGAGGCCATCAAGGTGGGGCGCGAAAAAGGCTATGCCTTTCTGGACAGCGTGGTGACGCCAGGCACCGCCGCCATCGGCATCGCCTTTCCGCCGGACAACCCGATCGCGGCGCTCAGCGTGGCGGCGATTTCAGGGCGCCTCGAATCGCACCGGCGCGACGAAGTCGCCAGGCTGATGCGCCCGCAGATACGCGCCATCTGCGACGCCATGAGCAAGTCGGCGTTTGCAGCGGAAATGTAGGCATCGACTGCGTCAGGAATATGCGGCGTTGCGGGGTTGCCTGATAAGGCCGTTGCGAAGGCGCCTGGATCGATGACCGGAGTGAAAATAAAAAACGGCCCGCATATTGCATGCGGGCCGTTTCAACGGGAGCCATCAAATGGCGAACTTCTCGCGATCGGTTTCCTTGGCAATCCACTTGGGCGCCTTGCCACGGCCTGTCCAGGTCTCGCCCGTCTGCGGATTCTTGTATTTGGGCGCGACCTTGCTGCCTGCAGTGCCGGGCCGCTTGCTGCGCGCAGGCGGAAAAACATCCTGTTCGGTCAATTCGAACTCCGAAACCAGGGAACGCACCTGGTCGATGGCGTCGGCCAGCTCCTTATCCCGGGCCTCCTTGATCTGGTTTTCCAATTGATTGCGTTGCTCGAGCAGTTCCTTGTAGCTTGGCATGTTGCTTTCCTTTTTTGATGACGTGTCAATATAGCTTTTGCCACGCTGCGAAGCAATGAAAAAGGAGAGTTTTCAACGATTTAATATTCGGCTTACAGGTACTGTAGGCCCCAAGCTCAAAGTATCGAGATCATTTATCCATCCTGCGTTTGATTTCATGTCCACGACCGGACGCACTGCGATGCAATCCGGCATGCAACCCTTGATGGCGATGTTTGCCACGAAAACTTCCGTGAAGAAATTAAAACTGGAATTTGATAAATGAAAACTATCTTGGCTGGATAGAATTATTCCAAAGGCCTGATTCCAATGTGATATGCCGGAAGATACGGTGCGCCGTTTGCCGCATGCGTCCTTGTATTGTTTTTCATTCCATCGATGCGAAAGAATTCCATGGAACCCATGCGAGCCGTTTGCCACGCAAGCAGCAGCGCCGCTAAGCTGCTTGAAATCGGCACGCCTCGAAGAATCTCGAAAAAGCCTTTTCGAAATATACCGATGAACAGGAAGAAATCCCTCAGTGGATGAGATTTCCAATATGCAAGAGTATCCTGCCCATGGAAGCGCTGGATAAACTCCGGGCGCCGGGCAAGGCAGCTGAGGTCCGGGATGCGACATCGGTACGCAAGAGAATGCATCATTGGCATAAAAGCCGTGTTGGCAGCTTTTACACTGCACTCCATCCCAATGATCCCATGGAGACGAGAAATGAAGTTGCTGCGCTACGGCCTGCCGGGCCAGGAAAAACCCGGAGTCCTGGACCAGGACGGCCACATCCGGGACCTCTGCGGCCTGACCCCGGATATCGATGGCAGCTTCCTGGCCAGCGCCGCCTGGCTGCGGCTGCAGGCGCTGGACCTGTCCACGCTGCCGCGCGTCGAGGGCCAGCCGCGCCTGGGCGCCTGCGTGGGCCGCATCGGCAAGTTCGTCTGCATCGGCCTGAACTACGCCGATCACGCCGCCGAGTCGAACATGCCCATTCCCCAGGAGCCGGTGGTGTTCAACAAGTGGACCTCGGCGGTCGTGGGGCCGAACGATGACGTCCGGATCCCGCGCGGTTCGGAAAAGACCGACTGGGAGGTCGAGCTCGGGGTGGTCATCGGCCGGACCGCTTCCTATATCGAGGAGGACCAGGCCATGGACCATGTCGCGGGCTATTGCGTCGTCAACGACATCTCCGAGCGCGCCTACCAGCTCGAGCGCGGCGGCACCTGGGACAAGGGCAAGGGCTGCGACACCTTCGGCCCCACCGGTCCCTGGCTGGTCACCAGGATGAAATCCCGGATCCGCACCGGCTGCGGCTCTGGCTGGAAGTCGACGGCCGCCGCTACCAGGACGGCAACACCGCGACGATGATCTTCAGGGTGCCGCAGATCATTGCCTACCTCAGCCGCTTCATGACGCTGCACCCCGGGGATGTCATCTCCACCGGCACGCCGCCGGGCGTGGGCATGGGCATCAAGCCCGAGCCGGTCTACCTGCGTGCCGGGCAAACCATGCGCCTGGGCATCGACGGATTGGGGGAACAAAGGCAGCGCGTCGTGAACGCCTGAGTTGGCAATCTTCGCTGGCTTCGAGGCGGGCAGGGCGTCGAACCCGCGACCAGCTTTTCCTTGGTGATCATCGACGACCGGCAGCAGGTCGGCCACCGAATCGATCACACAGGGGCACCCGCTGCCCACCGTGGCGGCCGCGGCTTTGCGGCGCAGCTGCTGGTCGGCGTCGTTCAGCGCCTGCCATTCGTGCAGCTGCAGTCCCATGGCATTGCCGCTGACGGCCACTCCCACGGTCCAGGTGCCGGCCGTGCCCTGGCTCGGCTTGCCGCCGACCGCGGCCTGGCCCTCCATTGCGGCCTCGTCCCCGGTCCGCATCGCCTGCCAAGCGGCGCTTGCCGGGCCTACCACCACGGCGACCTGGCCCGACCTATCCGATCATGCGGGGATCGGCGCCCTGGCTGGTGGCGCAGGCCAGCGCGGTGCTGGGCGGGCACCTGCCACCGCAGGCCTGGTTTGGAGTGGTGATGCTGTCGGTGGGTGCGATGCTGGTGGGATTGGCCGCCTTGCGCGAGACCTGCGTGGTCTTTGCCGCGGTCATCTGCACTGAATTCTGGGCGACCGCTTCGGCTGGACACGCGCGGCAGGCACCGCGCGGGTCGTGGCCGGGGTCTTCATGCTGCGTCTGGGCTAGCCACCGGGCCGTCGAGAAGCTTCAGGATGCGCCGGTTGCCGTTCAAGCCGGCCCTCTGACAAACGATGGATCCAGTTCGTCGAGCCGATTGATGCCCAGCAATGCCATGTTGCGGTGGATCTCGGCGCGCAGGATGGAAATGGCATGGCAGACGCCGTCATGGCCGGCGACGGTGGCTGCATAGTTGAAGGATCGGCCGTTGAACACGCATCGCGCGCCCAGCGACAGGGCCTTGAGCACATCGCTGCCGCGGCGGATGCCGCTGTCCATCATCACCGTCAGTTTGGGGGCCGCAGCCACGATCTCGGGCAACACGCGCAGGGGCGAGATGGCGCCATCGACCTGGCGGCCGCCGTGGTTGGACACCACGATGCCATCGATGCCGAGGTTTTGCGCCTTGACGGCATCCTGCCAGCGCATGATGCCCTTCACGACCAGCGGCCCCTTCCAGAGCTCGCGCACCATGCCCAGGTGCAGCCAGTCGAGATGGTCGCGTGCCTGGAAATCGCGTTCCACCCGCGCCGAGAGAATGGGCGCGCCGCGCTCGGCGCGCCAATTCTCGAAGTGGGGCATGCCATGCCGGGCCAGCGTCTTGCCAAAGGTTCCCAGCAGCCAGCGCGGGTGGCTGATGCCGTCCCACGCCAGCCGCAGGCTCGGGCGCAGGGGCGTCGTGAACCCGTTTTTCAGGTAGCGCTCCGGATTGACCTGCACCGGCAGGTCCACGGTGACCACCAGGGTCTTGAAGCCCGCCTTGGCAATCCGCCCGATCAGGGCTTCGACGCGCGCCGCATCGCCGGGGATGTAAGCCTGGAACCAGGTGTCGGGCGCCCCTTGTGCCACCACCTCCATCGGCACCAGCGACGCGCCGCTCATCACGGCAGGAATCCCCATGGCCTGCGCCGCCCGCGCCAGAACCAGGTCGCCGCGATAGCACCACATCGCGGCCAGGCCGACCGGCGAGATGCCGAAAGGCGATTCGTACATCCGGCCGAAGATCTCGGTTTTCTGTGCCCGCTCGGCGACGCCCTCGAGCATGCGCGGCACGAAACCGTAGGCGTCGAATGCCGACCGGTTGGCGCGCAGGCTCACCTCGTCGTCCGCGCCGTTGCTGATGTAGCTGTAGAGCTGGCGGGGCAGCTTCCTGCGCGCCAGGGGCTGGAAGTCGTGCAGTGCATGGATGCCCCGGAGTGCAGGCGTCACCCGAAACGCTGCGGCACTGCCGGCGCTTGCCTCCGGGGTGGGGGGCGCCGGCTTGGTCATGGAGGCAGGGACTGGTTTTTCAGCGGTTGCAGAGGACATGGGCAGGCAGTCGTGGCCGCAGGCGTGCGGCCGTTGTGATCTATGGACAGTGGCATGGGCCAGTTGGCAGGGTCCATGCTAGGGAGCCTGCGGCCTTGCGGCAATGCAATTGCTACCTTGCTGACTCGTGATTTTGTGGGTGCTCCGGCGGCATCGGCCTTCTAGACTGCCCCATGCCCTGCGAGGGCGGCTCGCATCAAATTCCTTATCCGCACATGTCCACCAAAGCCCACCGATCCACGTCCCCGCACGCGCCGCAGACCGCCGGCCGCGTCCTTGTCGAATCCTTGCGCCTGCATGGCGTCGACCGCGTGTACTGCGTTCCCGGGGAAAGCTACCTGGAGGTGCTCGACGCGCTCTACGACGCCGCCGACTACATCGAGCTCATCGTTGCAAAGCACGAAGGCGGCGCGGCCAACATGGCGGAAGCCGACGGCAAGATGACGGGCCGTCCGGGCATCTGCATGGTCACCCGGGGCCCTGGCGCCACCCACGCCAGCATCGGCATCCACACGGCGCAGCAGGACTCCACGCCCCTGATCGTGTTCGTGGGGCAGATCGCGCGCGACCAGATGGGACGGGAGGCGTTCCAGGAAGTCGATTACTGCGCCATGTTCGGCAAGCTGGCCAAATGGGTCGTCGAAGTCACGGACGCCTCGCGCATGGCGGAAATCGTTGCCCGGGCCTTCCATACGGCGACGTCCGGGCGGCCGGGGCCAGTGGTCGTGTCCCTGCCGGAGGACATGTTGACGCAAACCACGCACCAGCTCGCCTTCGCCAGCACGCCGCTCGAGCCCAGGGCGCCCACACCCGCGGCCATGCAGCGGATTGCAGCGCTTCTCGCCTCTGCCCAGCGCCCGCTGGTGGTGGTCGGCGGCAGCGGCTGGACACAGGAAGCTTCCAGCGATCTGGCGCGCTTTGCCGCCGCCTGGAGCCTTCCGGTCGCCTGCGCGTTCCGGCGCCAGGATGTTCTCGACAATCGGCATCCGCAGTATGTGGGGCACATGAGCCTGGGCATGAATGCGGCGCTCAAGGAACTCATCCAGGACGCGGATGTGATCCTTGCGCTGGGCACCCGCCTGGGCGATGTGTCCACAGACTCCTATACCCTGCTGGAAGTGCCGGTGCCGCGCCAAAAGCTCATCCACGTGCATGTCGATTCGGCCGAGATCGGCCGGGTCTATCGGCCCACGATCGGCCTGAATGCCGATACCGCCCCCACCCTCGAGGCGCTTGCGGGGCTGGCGCCGCCGCAGTCCGTTGGCTGGTCGGACTGGGCAGGCAACGCCAGGAAGGCGCACGAGCGTTTCAGCCAGCTGCCCGAGCGCCCTGCCGAGGTCAGGGCGTGGACCTGGGGCGCGCGATCCAGCATGCCAGTGCCCAGCTTCCCGACGACACCCTGGTCACGAACGGCGCGGGGAACTATTCGGTGTGGCTGCACCGCTTCTACACATACCGCAATGTGCGCACCGAGCTGGCCACGACCTGCGGCGCGATGGGGTATGGCGTGCCCGCGGCTGTGGCCGCGGCGCTGCGCCACCGGGACCGGGAAGTGCTGTGCGTGGCGGGCGACGGCTGCTTCCTCATGTATCCGCAGGAGCTCGCCACCGCGGCGGAGCACGGGCTTCGCCTCATCGTGCTCGTGGTCAACAACGGCATGTACGGAACGATCCGCATGCACCAGGAAAAGCACTACCCGGGACGCGTCAGCGGCACCCGCCTGGCGGGGCCGGATTACGTGGGCCTGGCGCGCGCGCTGGGCGCCGCCCATGCCGAGCAGGTGCTGGACACCGACCAGTTTCCTGCCGCCTTTGCCCGCGCCCGCGCGGCGGGTGGCTTCGCCTTGCTGGAGCTGGTCACGGACCCCAAGCAGATCACGCCCACGATGCGTCTGGATTGAGCACAGGTCGCCGGGAAAGCGTGAACGCGGCAGACCCGGCGCGGCGCTTTGCGCCGATGGCAATGCAATTGCTGCACAGCAGCTTCGCGCCTGAGCGCTATCTGGCGCCCCGTTCGATGTCTACATTGGTTCCAGTCCATCACTGCAATGGACATTCGCACAAAGGAGACAACACAAATGCATGCAAACCAGCAGCGGCGATTTTTTCTCGCGCCCATCGTGGCCATGGTGGGTGCCCTCGCCATCCCAGGAGCGGCCTGGAGTGCGCAAGAAGCCTGGCCTTCACGCACCATCACCTACACGGTGCCATTCACGCCCGGAGGCGCCACGGACATCATCGGCCGCCTCTACAGCGTTCATCTCGCGAAAATGCTGGATGTTCCGGTCGTCGTGGAGAATATCGGCGGTACCGGCGGAAGCATCGGTTCTGCAAAGGTGGCGCGCGCGAAACCGGATGGATACAGCATTGTCGGCGGAACCATCAGCTCGCATTCGATCAACGCCAGCATCTATCCAAACACCGGGTACGACCCGGTGAAGTCGTTCTCGCCCATCATCATGACCGGCAGCTTGCCGAACGTTCTGGTGGTCCGTGCCGACAGCCCCCACAAAAGTGTGCAGGATCTGATCAACGCCGCTAGAAAAACCGATGCCAAGCTGGCGTTTGGATCTGCCGGGGTCGGAAGCTCCCAGCATCTGACGGGGGAACTCTTCAATAATTCCAGCGGCACGAAAATGCTCCATGTGCCCTACAAGGGAAGCGGCCCCGCGCTGCAGGCCCTCATGGGCGGGGAAATCGACCTGTTGTTCGACAACATAACGGCAGCCGCGCCATTGGTCAAAGCCGGCACCCTGCGGGCACTGGCGGTGACATCGAAGAAGGAATCTGCGACGCTTCCTGGTGTGAAGCCATTGGACCAGCTGGGCCTGCCGGGCTTCGAAGTCATCTCGTGGCAGGCGGTGTTTGCGCCGGCAGGCACTCCCCGCGCCACCATCGACAAGCTCTACCAGGCGATGAGCGAAACGCTCAGGATACCGGCGGTCAGGAGCCAGCTGGAAGGCCTGGGCATCGAGGTTTCGGGAGAAGGGCCGGACGCATTGGCCGCCTTCCAGAAGAAGGAAGTCGATAAATGGGCCGCCATCGCCAAAACAGCGAATATCAAGCCTTGACCACATCCGCCCCCTGAACGGCTGCGGCTGCAGATGCGCCGCTTGCATAACCGGCCGGGGCGCAGGGCGGAGCAGGCCGCGTGTCCTGGGCCGGCTGGCACCGGCCCCGCCGTAGAATCCAGCCTCACAAGCGGGCAGCAGATCCCGTGCAGGAGGAGCAAGGCGTGGATGCAGGGGCAATCGAATACTTCGTGCTGGTGGCGCGTACCGGGAGCATTGCCAGGGCCGCGGCGGAAATCGGTATCGAGCCGTCCACGCTGGCACGCCACATCGGCCGCATGGAGACCGATTCCGGCCTCAAGCTTTTCCACCGCAGTGGAAGAGGCATGGTGCTGACCGACGCGGGGTCTCTTTTTCTGCAGGAGGCCGGCAGTGTCGTGGATGCACTGGCACATGCCCGCCGCGCCATTGCCGATCTGTCGGCGGACGGTCCGTCGCAGATCGTCATTGCCGCTCAACCGACGATTGCCCAGGTCGTCTATCCGCAGCTCGGCCATGCCCTGCGCGGGAAATTCCCGAAGGCGCACATCCGCCTGATCGAAGGGCTGGGCAATCAGGTGGTCGGATGGCTGCAGGAGGGAAAGACGGATGTCGCCATCATGTATGTGCCGTCGAACCCGCAGATCGTCGATTACGACCTGCTCGTGCAAGAGCCGCTGTACGCGTTCCTGCCTCCCGGCCATTCGATGCCGCACAGGGAGTTGGCCGTCGAGGACTTCCTGGACTTCGCGTTGATCCTGCCGAGCACGCCCCACGGCATCCGCGGTCAGGTCGAGGCATGGGCCAAGCGCCATGGGAAGCGCCTGCGCATTGCGCTCGAGCACGACGGGTCGACCTTCGTCACCCGCAGGCTTGTCCAGGCGGGGCACGGCTGCAGCGTCGGCCCGCTGGCCGCGGTCTACGAGGAAGAAAAACGCGGGCTGCTGCAGTCGGTCCGCCTCGTCGGTGCCGATACGCTCAGAACGGTTGCCGTGGCCACCGCGCAGAACCGGCCACCGGTCAAGGGCCTGCACGACATCAGAACCATGATCCGCCAGGTCACGGCCGAGCTGGTGATGTCCGGGCAGTGGCATGGCGTGCAGCAGCATCTGCATGCAAGCACGCTGCCGGGCAGGCCTGCGCGCTGAAGCGCGGCCTGATGCCCGGCCATTGACCGCTCTACTGCTTGACGCCGGGCCATGGCCGGCAGACAACGCAGCTTTCGCAAGCTGTTGGCCGAAGACGGCGCCACGGCTCGTGCGCCGATCAACAGGCGAAGAATCGCCGCCGACGGGAGGGCCGGCGCATGCCGCGTGCCACGTCAGCGATGCGCGCCGCCCGCCTGCGCCACTACCCGCGCCTGCCGCGCCACGCGCACGAATTCCGGCAGGAAGGTTCGGCGCTCGCCGTTGGGAAACTCCACGGTCACCGAATTCATGTCGGCCTCGACGACCTGGCCGGCGCCGTAGCGTTTGGCGCGCACCGTCTCGCCACCGGCAAAGCGGGGCTTGGCGGGCGCAGCAGGGGGCACCTCGATGGGCTGCGGGGGCGGGGCTACTGCGGCGGGCGCGGTGCGCGCCAGCGCCGCCAGCCGCTGGCAGTTGTCGCAGTGACCGCAGGTGTCGAAGGCAGCGGATTCGCCCAGCGCCCCCAGCACCGCCTGCCAGCGGCAGCGCCCGCCCTGGGCATAGGCCACCATCGCCTCCAGCGTGGCACCATCCTGCTCGCGCCGCGCGCGGTACCCGGTCAGCAGGGATTCGAGGGCGGCGTCATCCAGATCACGGACCGTATCGAAGCGGCCGGCACGCGTGCGCCGCACCACCTTGTGGCTGCGCAGCAGGCTCAGGGCCACCAGCAGCTTCGCGCGCGGCCGCTCGACGGCTTCGACGATGGCGTCGGCGGTCCAGCCGCCGGACGGCGCCGGCTGGTGCAGCAGTGCCATCACCGCCTGCAGGTCGTTCAGCGAAGGGTAGCGGCCGGACAGGAAGAAGCTCTGCAGCGCGCGGTCCTGCTGCACATAGAGCAGGGTGCAGGTCGCGTCCTCGCCGTCGCGGCCCGCGCGGCCGGCCTCCTGGTAGTAGGCGTCCACGCTGGCGGGCATCTGATAGTGCAGCACGAAGCGGATGTCCGGCTTGTCGATGCCCAGGCCGAAGGCATTGGTGGCGACCATCACGCGCACGCGGCCCTCCATGAAATCGTCCTGCGCCTGCGCGCGCTGGGTGGCGTTGAGCCGGCCGTGGTAGAGGCCCACGGACTCGCCGGCGGCGGCCAGCTTGGCGTGCACTTCCTCGGCGCACTTGACGGTGGCGGTGTAGACGATGCCCGTACCTTCGTGGGCTGCCACCAGGTCCAGCGCCCGCGGCAGCCGGTCCGCGGTGCGCGCCAGCGGCTCCACGGCAAAGCGCAGGTTGGGGCGGTAGGCACCGGCCTGCACCACATCCTTGGACGCAATGCCCAGCAGCGTCACGATCTCGCGCATCACCGAGGGCTTGGCCGTGGCGGTGAGCGCCAGCACCGCAGGCCCGCCCAATGCCTTCACCGCCGGCGCGATCTCCAGGAATGCCGGGCGGAAGTCATGGCCCCATTCTGAAATGCAGTGGGCCTCGTCCACCACCAGCAGGCTCACGGGATGGCGCGCCAGCGCCGCCGTCAGCGCCGGGTCGGCAATCTGCTCGGGAGTTGTGAGCACGATGCGCGCGCTGCCGCTCTCCACCGCTTCGCGTGCGGCGGCCAGTTCCTCGCTGCCGATGGCGCTGTTGATCTGCACGGCGGACACGCCGAGCGCGCGCAACGCATCGCACTGGTCCTTCATCAGCGCCACCAGTGGCGAGACCACCACGGTGGTGCCCGGCAGCAGCACGGCGGGCAGCTGGTAGCACAGCGACTTGCCGGCGCCGGTCGGCATCACCGCCAGCGTGTTCGTTCCCTGCAGCACGCGCTCCATCACCTCCAGCTGGCCGGGCCGCAGCCGTTTCAGGCCGAAGACCTTGCGCAGCGTGGTGTCGATGGGATTGCGGCGGGCGGCGCTGGAGGCGCGGCGCGCGCGGGCCGGCGTGGCGCGGGGGGCTGTGCTCATGGATGTGGCAGTGCGGTGGTGAGGAAGAAGTGCTGTCCCGATGATGGGCCGGCAGGTCAAAACCAGGCGCGGGACTCGCGCCCTCGACCTTGTCGGACGGAAGGCAGGACCTGACCTGCTTCGCGTTTTCAGCCTACATCGGTACGAGACTCGCGCGCGGAGACTCCGGCAATGACGCATTTCCGCCATTCCATATTCACTGGCGCGCTCATTGCGGGCAGCCTCGCCAGCTTCCTTTCCACTGCTGCGCTGATGCAAGCGGGGGCGCGCCGGGCGCGTGCGCTGGCGCCGGTCAATGCCATCAGCCATTGGTATTGGGGCGACAGCGCGCTGCACCGGACCCGGGCGGACCTGGGCCATACCCTGCTGGGCTATGTGACGCACCACGTGGCCTCCGTCTTCTGGAGTACGCTGCTGATGCACAGGCTGCACAGAGCCAGTGCGCCTCCCACGGCGGCCCGGATCGCCGCCGCCAGCGCCGGCACCGGCGCGCTGGCCTGCGTGGTGGATTTCAAGTTCACGCCCGAGCGCTTCACGCCCGGCTTCGAGCATGAGATCGGCAAGCCTGCGCTGGCAGGCGTCTATGTTGCGTTTGCCGCGGGAATGGCTTTGGGTGCGTTGCTTTTGCGCGCGCCCGAAGGCTCCGAGGACGGCGGCAACGCTGCATGAGCCGCTGCCATGGCGGCCGCCGCAGCTCAGTCTGCAGGCCCCGGCTGTACTGATGCAGCCATGCTGCGCAGCAAGTTCTCGCCGGCCTTTTGCACATGCGCGCCGCACAGCGCGGCGGCGGTCTGCGCATCGCCTTTTTCTATCGCCGTCACGATGGCGTCGAGCTCCGCCAGCGTCTGCGGCATGCGCCCGGGCTGGGACATGGAGATGCGGCGCAGCACGGTGACGCGGTTGTTGAGCTGCTTGAGCATCTGGCCTGCCACCAGGTTGCCGCAGCCTTCGATCAGGATGTCGTAGAACTGGTTCTTCAGCGTCAGCAGCGCTGCCTTGTCCTGCGCCAGGTCCAGGCGGCCGAGCTCGTCGAGCTTGGCGCGCAGCGCCTGGCGCTGCGCCGGCGTGGCGTTCAGGGCAAAACCCCGGCCCGCCAGGCTTTCCAGGCTGGTGCGTACCTCGTAGATGTCGCGCACCTCCTGCACCGAGATGCTGGTGACCTCGGGCCCCTTGTGCGGAATGATGGTGATCAGGCCCTCGGCCTGCAGGTGCTGCAGCGACTCGCGCAGGCACGAGCGGCTGACGTCGAGGCTCTCGCACAGCTCGCGTTCGGAGAGTTTCTGGCCCGCGGCGAGGACGCCATCGAGGATCGCGGTGCGCAGGGCATTGGTGGTCCGCTGGCGCAGGGAAGTGTCTTCACGGGGAACACGCAGCATCGGGGTCATGGGGGCATCCTACTGTTTCTCATGCAATCCGATTGTCATACACAGATATCCAGCGCGGCGCAATGGGCGTTTTCATTATGTCGGATTGTCTGACAATCTGAATAATCAACACCATCCACCGCCGATTGCGGTTCACCCACCGAGGACTGTCCATGACCCGTGCCTACGCCCCCAAGAACCAAGCCCTTTTCGACCAGGGCCTCGCCACCCGCCGCGAGGTGCTGGGCGCCGAATATGTCGATGCATCGATCAGCAACGCCACCGACTTCAATATCGACATGCAGGAGCTGGTCACCCAGTACTGCTGGGGCGATGTCTGGAACCGTCCAGGCCTGGAGCGCAAGACCCGCTCCTTCCTGAACCTGGCGATGATCACCGCGCTGAACCGCCCGCATGAGCTCAAGCTGCATGTGCGCGGCGCCATCAACAACGGCCTGACCAAGGACGAGATCAAGGAAGTGTTCCTGCAGGCCGCCATCTACTGCGGCGTGCCCGCGGCCATCGACTCCTTCCGCGTGGCATCGGAAGTGTTCAAAGAGATGGATATCTGAGGAGATGCACATGAGCCGCATTGGATTCATCGGTCTCGGAATGATGGGCCGGCCCATGGCCCATCTGCTGCATGCTGCCGGACACACCCTGGTGGTCCAGGACGCCAACCAGGAGGTGGCGGCAGGCTTTGCCGCGGAGCACCCGCAGACCCTGGTGGCGAACGCCGCCCAGGAGTTCGCCGGCTGCGACGCCGTCATCACCATGCTGCCGAACTCGGACATCGTCGATGCCGTGGTGCAAGGCCTGCAGCCGCACCTGCGGCGCGGCGCCTGCGTGATCGAGATGAGCTCCGCCGACCCCAACCGCACGCGCGCGCTGGCGGCGCGGCTGCAGGAGCAGGGCGTGGCGCTGATCGATGCGCCGGTGTCGGGCGGGGTCAAGAAGGCCGTTGCCGGCACCCTGGCCATCATGGTCGGCGGCGATGCGCAGGTGTTTGCGCAGCAAAAACCGGTGCTGGAATGCCTGGGCAAAGCCATCACCTACGTCGGCCCCGTCGGCGCGGGCCACGCGCTCAAGGCGCTGAACAACTATGTCTCGGCGGCGGCGCTGCTGGCCACGGCCGAGGCCATCCATGTCGGCGCGGCCTTCGGCATCGAGGCGGCAACGATCGTCGATGTGATCAATGCCTCCACGGGCAGGAACAACACCACCGAGAACAAGGCGCACCAGTTCATGCTCAACGGCGCCTTCGACTCCGGTTTCTCCCTGGCCTTGCAAGCCAAGGACGTGGGTATCGCGGCGGCGCTGGGCAGCTCGGTGCAGCTGCCCATGGAGCTGGCGCAGAAGGTCCATGCCATGACTGCCGATGCATCCCAGGCCCTGGGGCCCAAGGCGGACCACACCGAACTCTACAAGTTTGTAGGGCGTGCCTGAGCCATCCGCGCCTGAGCCGGCCGCGCCTGGCCGGCCGCGCCTGGCCGGCCGCGCCTAGCCGGCCGCGCCTGGCCGGCCGCGCCTAGCCGGCCGCGCCACCTCGGCCTTGGTGGCGTTCGGCAGCACTGACGAGCACTGATGCGAATTACATACCCATAACCAGGAGACATTCATCATGCGTTCTTTCCCCCGGACCCTTCTCGCCGCCGTCTTGGCCGCCGCCGGCACTGCCGCGCTGGCGTTTCCCACCAAGCCGGTCACCATCGTCGTGCCCTACGCCGCAGGCGGCTCCACGGATGTGCTGGCGCGGGTGCTGGCCGAGGCGATGACGCGCGATCTGGGGCAGCAGGTCATCGTGGAGAACGCCGGCGGCGCGGGCGGCACCATCGGCACGGCGCGCGTGGCGCGGGCGCAGAACGACGGCCACACGCTGCTGCTGCACAACATGGGCATTGCAACGGCCCCGGCGCTCTACAACAAGCTCAGCTTCGACGCCAAAAAGGACCTGGAGCCGATCGCGCTGGCGGGCGATGTGCCGATGATCCTGGTGCGCAACAAGAGCTTCGCGCCCGCCACGCTGGCCGATCTGGTGAAGAAGATGAAAGCGCAGCCCGGCACCGTGAAGTTCGCGCATGCCGGCGTGGGCGCCACCTCTCACCTGTGCGCCATGCTGATCAACCAGACGCTGGGCACCAGCGTGACCATGGTGCCGTACCGCGGCACCGGCCCGGCGCTGCAGGATCTGATTGCGGGCAATGTGGATGTCACCTGCGATCAGCCGGTGGCCACGGGCCCGCATATCCAGGCCGGCATGCTCAAGCCCTATGCGATGGCGACCAGGGAACGGCTGGCCACCATGCCCGAGGTGCCGACCTTCACCGAGGCCAGCATGCCCGGATTCGAGCTGGCGGTGTGGCATGGGCTGTATGCGCCCAAGGGCACGCCCGCGGAAGTGCTCGAGCGTTTGAACCAGGCCGCGCGCGTGGCTTTGGCCGAGCCGGCGCTGGTCAAGCGCTTTGGCGACATGGGCGTGGTCATCCCCCAGGGCGAGCGCCTCAGGCCCGAGGCCCTGCGCCAGCACACCACGGCGGAAATCCAGCGCTGGGATCCGGTGATCAAGGCCGCTGGCGCCAAGGCCGAATAGTGATGGGGCACGGCGTTCAGGCCACCACGTTGACCGCGCGCCCGGCGGCAAAGGCCTCGATATTGTCGACGAGCTGGTCCGCAAGCCCCTGGATCGCTTCCTGCGAAGCCCAGGCCACGTGCGGCGTCAGGATGAAGTTCGGCAGCTCCAGCAGCGCCATGAAGGGGTGGTCGGCCGCGGGCGGCTCGGCCGAGACCACGTCGAAGCCGGCGCCCGCGATCCGGCCGCTGCGCAGGGCCGCGGCAAGCGCGGCTTCATCGACCAGCCCGCCGCGTGCGGTGTTGATCAGCAGCGGCTTGCGCGCCATCTGCGCGAACTCCGCGGCGCCGATCATGTGGCGGGTGCGGGGCGTGAGCGGGCAGTGCAGCGTGAGGATGTCCGCACGCGCCAGCACCTCCTCGAAGGGCGTGTAGAGCCGGCCCATGCCCGCACGCCCCTTGTGCGCCGCCATCAGCACCTGCATGCCCAGCGCCCGCGCGATCGCCGCCACGGCGCTGCCCAGCGCGCCATCGCCGATGATTCCCAGCGTGGAGCCCGCAAGGTCGCGTATGGGGTAATCGAAATAGCAGAATTGCCCGGATTCCTGCCAGCGCCCGGCCTTGACCGAGTCGCGGTAGGCACAGATGCTGCGGCGCAGCGCGAAGATCAGCGCGAAGGTGTGTTCCGGCACGGTATGGGCCGCGTAGTTGCGCACGTTGCTCACGGTGATGCCGCGTGCGGCGCAGGCCTCGAGGTCGATGCAGTCCGTGCCGGTGGCCGCCACGGCCACCAGCTTCAGGCGCGCGGCCCGCTGCAGCGCCTCGGCGCCGATCTTCACCTTGTTGACGATGACGATATCGGCGTCGGCGATGCGCTCGGCGACCTCGCTTGGCGCCGTGCCCTCGTGGCACACCAGTTCATGCGCGAAGCCCGGGCGCCGCAGCGTGGTTTCGGGGGACAGCGTCGCGCGGTCCAGGAAAACGATTTTCATAGGTGATCTCAAGCTTGCCAGGAAGAGTCATTGTGCCGGCCCCGCGGCCGCGGCTTTCCACATTTGCATAGCTGATGTGCGCATGCGGGGGGCCACAGCCTGGCCGGGCGGTGCTTCAATGAAGCATTCCAACTTGCTCGACGCCATTGCGCCACCGTGTCGGGCCCCAAGCCAAGAGAATGCCCATGCTTCGAATCACACCCAGCTCCTGCGGCCAAGGCACCCGCGCCCCGATGGGCGGAGGATGCCATGTCTGAATCCTCCCAACTGTTTGCCGACAGCGCCGCCGACTACCTTGGCGCCACGGACCAGCGCCAACGCGTGCGCCGGCTGGAGGACGAGGGTGGCGGCTTCGATCGCGCCGTATGGCAGGAGATCGCCGGGCTGGGGTGGCTGTCGATTCCGGTCGCCGAAGAGGATGGCGGCCTGGGGCTGGGCATTGCCGAGGTGGCGGCCATTGCCGAACAGGTCGGGCGCCACCTGCTGCCCGAGCCTTTTGTCGATGCGGGCGTGCAGCCGATCGCGCTGCTCGCGCAGCTGCCCTCCAGCCCGGAGCGCGACGCGCTGCTGGCGCGCCTGCTGGGCGGCGAGACCATCGCCGGCGTGGCCTGGCAGGAAGCGGCGGGCACGCTGGAGGCCGGCGCCCGCCAGACGACGTCTTTCGATGCCGATGCCGGCACACTCAGCGGCTGCAAGCGCTTCGTGCGGCCCGGGCCGGGCGCCGATGGCTGGCTGGTCCTTGCGCGCCAGGGCGAAGAGGCGGCCCTGGTCTGGGCCGAGGCCGCAAGCGCGGGCGTCGCCTTGGAAGCCCATCTCGGCGTGGATGGCAGTGCGCTGTCCGAGCTGCGCTTCGAGCGGTCCAGCGCGGTCCGCATTGCCCAGGGCGAGGCGGTCATCGCCGCGCTGCGCCAGGCCACTGAAATCGCCCGCATCGCGCAGTCCGCCGAGCTGGCCGGCATGGCGCGCCGCAGCCTGGAGCTCACGCGCGACTACCTCACGACGCGGGTGCAGTTCGGCAAGCCCATCGGCAGCTTCCAGGCGCTGCAGCACCGGCTGGTCGACGGCCTGATCCAGGTCGAGCTGGCATCGGCCTGCCTGCGCGATGCGGTCGCTGCCGCGGCGAACGGCCCTGCGCCCGAGGCGCTGGCCGCGATCGCCAGCCGCGCCAAGGCGCGCTGCGCGCACGCGGCGCTGGAGATGGCGCGCATGGCGATCCAGCTGCATGGCGCGATCGGCACCACCAACGAATACGACATCGGCCTGTACTTCAAGCGCGCTGCTGCTGGGCAGCCGCTGGGGCACGGCCAGTGCGCACCGCCAGCGCTACGCGCAGCTGCAGGCGCCTGCCGCGGCAGCCGCTGCGCCGGCGGGGGCGCAGGAGGACTTCTCGGCCGGCCAGGACTGGGATGCCATGCCGGAGGCGGATTTCCGCCGCAAGGTGCGCGCGCTGTTCGCCGCGCATTACCCCGAGGCGCGGCGCCACATGCCCTACCGCCAGTCGTGGGCCGAATCGCGCGACTGGTACCTGACGCTGTCGCGCCTGGGCTGGATCGCTCCGGCATGGCCCCGGGAGCATGGCGGCATGGGGCTGCCGGCCGACAAGCTGATCGCCTATATCGAGGAAACCGAGGCCTGGGGCGTGGCGCGCTCGCCCGACCAGGGCCTGGTGATGGTCGGCCCGATCCTGATGCGCTTCGGCAATGACGAGCAGCGCGCGCGCTTCCTGCCGCCGATCCTGGCCGGCGAACATGTATGGACCCAGGGCTATTCCGAGCCCAATGCCGGCTCCGACCTGGCATCGGTGCGCTGCGAGGCGGTGATCGACGGCGACGACTTCATCGTCAACGGCCAGAAGACCTGGACCACCTGGGGCGCGGACGGCACGCACATGTTCATGCTGGTGCGCACCGACAAGAGCGTCAAGAAGCAGGCCGGCATCAGCTTCCTGCTGCTGGACCTGAAGACGCCCGGCGTGACGGTGCGGCCGATACGCAACATCGCCGGCGAGCGCGAGTTCTGCGAGGTGTTCTTCGACAACGTGCGCGTGCCGCGCGCGAACCTGGTGGGCGGGCTCAACCAGGGCTGGACCGTGGCCAAGGCGCTGCTGGGCTTCGAGCGGCTGTTCACCGGCAGCCCCAAGCATTCGCAGCACACGCTGGTGCAGGTGGAAAAGCTCGCGCGCCAGCGCGGCCTGCTGGAGGATCCGGTTTTCCGTGCGCGTTTCACCGAGCTGCAGCTCGACACCGCCGACCTGGGCGCGGCCTATGCGGGCTTTGCCGAGATCGCCAAGCGCGGGGAGCCGATCCCGGCGAGCATCTCGATGCTCAAGATCTGGTCCACCGAGACCTGGGAGCGGCTGGCGCTGCTGCTGGTGGAGATCGCGGACGAATACGGCGGGCTGCGCGACCACACCCGCAATGGCGAGATCGACATGCAGGTCGTGGCGCCGCTGTTCAACTGCCTGGGGGCGAAGATCTTCGCGGGGAGCAACGAGATCCAGCGCGGGATATTGGCGAAGCAGGTGCTGGAGTTGCCGGTTTGATTTTGGGCTTGCCTTGAGCCTTGAAGGCTGTCTTCGATGGGGCGCCCAGGCTCGAGTAGCTGTGAAAATCGTTCGTGGTGATCCTGAGCTTGCCTGGGCGGCCCCATCGAACCATGGACGGCCTGTCCTTAAAATTGAGCACAGGCCCGTCATCCTTCGACGCGGCCGGCTAGGCAGGCTCAGGACGAACGGTTTCAAAGCCCGTCATCCTATGACAAGTTCAGGACGAACGGTTTATCGGTGCAGCTGAGCAACTGCAAACCGTTCGTGGTGAGCCTGTCGAACCATGGACGGCCTGTCCTTAAAATTGAGCACAGCCCCGTCATCCTTCGACGCGGCCGCCCAGGCAATCCCAGGACGAACGGATTCCCATCACCCGTCCACCGGCTCCGTAGCCATCACTGACGGCCGCTGCTGCATCCGCACGAACCACGCCGCCAGCTGCGGCGCCTGTCCGCGCCAGCCCAGGTCGCCGAAACGGTAGTCGATATAGCCCAGCGCGCAGACCAGCGTCAGATGGCCGATGCCGAAGTCGCTGGCTTCGAGCGCCTGCACCTCGCCCTCGAGCACCTCCAGGCTGGCGCGCGTCTTGAGCTCGAAGGCCGCGAGCAAGGCGGCCAGCGGCGCCTCGCGCTCGCGTTCGTTGCGCCACAGGATCAGCGCGTCGAGCAGGCCGTCGCCCAGCGCGTGCCAGCGCAGCGCCGCCCAGCGCGCCGCGCCCTCCCTGGGGAACAGCGCGCCGCCGGCCAGGCTGTCGAGGTATTCGCAGATGACCGCGGAGTCGAACAGCGTCCGGCCGTCGTCCAGCACCAGCGTCGGGATCTTCGACAGCGGGTTGTCCCGCATCAGCGCGGCGTTGGGCTTGAGCATGGCGGCGACGGAGCGCACCAGGGTGAGCTGCTGCGCCAGCTGCAGCTCGTGGGCGCAGATCATCACTTTGCGCACATAGGGCGATTTGGGGGACCAGTGCAGTTGCATGTGAAGAATCCAGGAAGGTGGCAAAAAGGAAAAGCCGGTACCGGTTTGGTACCGGCTCGGGGCACCGGAGGCAAATGGAGGCTCAGACCACGCCGCTGGCCAGCAGGCCGTCGATGCGCTCGGCGGAATAGCCCAGCTCCTCGAGCACCTGGCGCGAGTGCTGGCCCAGCAGCGGCGGGGCCGCCTGCTCCTGCAGCGGGGTCTCGCTGAAGCGGATCGGGCTCGTCACCTGCGGCACCTGCACGCCGCTGGGGTGGGGCACGTATCTGAGCATGCCACGGGCCTTGACCTGCGGATCCTCGAACACCTCGGGCACCGAGTTGATCGCGCCGCAGGGCACGCCGGCGCCGTCGAGCGCGGCGATCAGCTCGGCGCGCGGGCGCTGCGCGAACTCGTGGCGCAGCATGGCCGACAGCACCTGGATATTGCGCACCCGCTGGGCGTTGGTGGCGAAGCGCTCGTCCTGGGCCCATTCGGGGTGGCCGAGCACGGTGCAGAGCTTGGCGAACTGGCCGTCGTTGCCTACGACCAGGATCGCGTCGCCATCGGCGCAGGCATAGACGTCCTGCGGCTGGATGTTCGGGTGCGCGTTGCCATTGCGCTTGGGAACCTTGTCGGACACCAGGTAGTTCATCGCCTGGTTGGCCAGCGTCGCCACCTGCACGTCGAGCATGGCGATGTCGATGGACTCGCCCACGCCGCTCTGGTCGCGTCGGGCCACGGCGGCGAGCACCGCCACCGCGGTGTACATGCCGGTCATCAGGTCGACGATGGGCACGCCCACTTTCTGCGGGCCGCCGCCGGGCTGGCCATCGCGCTCGCCGGTCACGCTCATCAGGCCGCCCATCGCCTGGATCAGGAAGTCATAGGCCGGCTGGTCGCGGCGCGGGCCGGTCTGGCCGAAGCCGGTGACCGAGCAGTAGATGAGCCGGGGATTGATCCGGCGCAGGCTGGCCTCGTCCAGGCCGTAGCGCGCGAGCGTGCCGGCCTTGTAGTTCTCCAGCACGATGTCGGACTGCAGCGCCAGGTCGCGCACGATCTGCTGGCCCTCGGGCGTGTCCAGGCTCACGGTGATCGAGCGCTTGCCGCGGTTCACCGCCAGGTAGTAGCCGGCTTCCCGGGTGTCGTTGCCCTCGGCATCCTTCAGGAACGGGGGGCCCCAGGACCGCGTGTCGTCGCCGGCGCCCGGGCGCTCGACCTTGGTGACCGTGGCCCCGAGGTCGGCCAGGATCTGTCCGGCCCAGGGCGCGGCGAGGATGCGGCTCAGGTCCAGCACCCGCAGATGGGACAGCGGGCCCGAAGCCCCTTTGGCATTGGTCATCAGAAAGACTCCAGTCAGCTTTGGCAATGGCTGGACTTTAGGCCTGGCCGGGGAGGGCGCCTAGCCGTGGCGCGCGCAATGCTGAGATGCGCCAGGGCGCATAGCAGGCTTGCGAGGCGGGGGCCTTACCGCGCGGGGGGGTGCTGCCTAGACTTGGCAGCAAAGGAGACCGAGACATGGATAGACGTAGCTTCGCCACCCTCATTGCCACCGTCGGCCCGCTGCTGGCCAGCGGCTGCGCCCTGGCCGACAACTGGCCCGCCAAGCCCCTGAAGCTGATCGTGCCCTATGCCGCGGGCGGCCCCACGGACGCCATCGCGCGCATAATCGGCACGAAGATGGCGGCCTCGCTGGGCCAGGCGGTCGTCGTGGACAACCGCGCCGGCGCCGGCGGCACCATCGGAGTGGACGCCACCGCCAAGGCCGCGGCCGACGGCTACAGCTTCGCGCTAGTCGCGCCCGGCCCGCTGGCCGGCATGCCGAACCTGACGAAGGTGCCCTACACGCTGGACGAGCTGGAATTCCTCACGCTCGCGGCGCGCATCCCGAGCGTGATCGTGGTCAACCGCAAGTCGGGCATCACCTCGATCGAGCAGCTGATCGCCAAGGCCAAGGCCGCCCCCGATACGCTGAACTACAGCTCGGCCGGCGCGGGCACCACGCCGCACATCGGCTTCGAGCTGTTCAAGCGCGAGACCGGCGCCGCCATCGTGCACGTGCCCTACAAGGGCGCGGCGCCGGCCATCAGCGCGGTGCTCTCGGGCGAGGTGCAGATGACCATGGTCGACCTGCTGCCGATTCTGCCCTTCGCCGCCAACGGCAACCTGGTGGTGCTGGCGGTGGCGGGCAAGACGCGCGCGCCGCAGCTGCCCGACGTGCCGACAACGGTGGAGCTGGGGCTGTCGAACGTGCAGATGGAAACCACCTACGGGCTGGTCGCGCCCAAGGGCATTCCCGCCGCGGTGCAGGCCAAGCTGCGCGACGCGGCCGTGAAGGCCATCGGTTCGCCCGAGATGAAGGCGCAGTTCCTCAAGCAGGGCGCGCTGGCCGCGACCTCGACGGGCGCGGAGTACCGCAGCCTGATGCAGGCCGAGTCCGATAAATGGCGCGGCGTGATCGCCAGCGCCAAGATCAAGCTGGATTGATGCCATGAAGATCACCCACGCCACGGTCAAGCCCTGCATCCAGGGGCTGGCGGACCCGCAATGGAAATTCGCGCGCGCGCAGGTGCCGCGCCTGGAAGGGGCGGTGCTGCAGCTGCAGGACGAGGACGGCCACACCGGCCTGGGCTATGTGCATGCGATTCCCGCGATCTCCACGCATGGCGCCGGCGCGCTGGCCGCGCTCGAGTTCCTCGCGCCGCGGCTGGTCGGGCGGCGCGCCGACGACATCGCTGCGGTGATGGAGGAGATCGATGCCACGCTGGCCTTCAACCCCACGGTGAAAGCCGGCATCGACATGGCGCTGCACGACCTGCTGGCGCGCCGCCTGGGCGTGCCGGTGCATGTGCTGCTGGGCGGCAAGCTGCGCGATGGCGTGGCGCTGTCGCGCATCCTGCCGATCAAGGCGCCCGACGAGATGGCGGCAATGGCCGCGCGGCTCGCGGGCGAGGGCTACGGCCAGCTCAAGCTCAAGCTGGCTGGCGACACCGAGACCGACATCCAGCGCATCGCCGCGGTGCGCGCCTCGGTGGGGCCGGAGGTGGCGCTGACGCTGGACCCGAACCAGTCCTATAACGCCAAGCAGCTGATCGGCGCATTCGGCCGCATGGAGCGCTTCGGCATCACGCTGATCGAGCAGCCCGTGCCCGCGGCCGACGTGGCCGGGCTGGCGCTGCTCACGCGCACGCTGCCCGTGGCCATCGAGGCCGACGAGAGCGCGCAGAGCGTGCGCGATGTGTTCAGGCTGGTGTCCGAGCGCATGGTCGACGTGATCAACCTCAAGGTCACGAACCTGGGCGGCCTGCGCCGCTTCATGGAGGCCGTGCGCATCTGCGAGGCCGGCCAGGTGGCCTGCCGCGTGGGCGCGGCCTTCGGGCCGGCGCTGATGCAGGCGATGGCGCTGCAGGCGGCGTGCGTTCCGAAGGCGCTGCCCTATGCCTGCGAGCTGTCGGAGCATCTGCACCTGCAGGACGATCCGTTCACGCCGCTGCCGGTGCATGCGGGCCGGCTGGCGCTGCCCGAGGGGCCGGGCTGCGGGGTGGGCTGGCGCGACTGACGCATTGGCGCGCCCGGATTTCAATAACAAGTAGACAAACGCCATGACAGTTTTTCAAAGCTTTCCCTACAGTCGCCGGCAACTCCTGGCACTGGGACTGGCCGCCACTGCGCTGGCCATGGCGCCCGGCATGTCCCGGGCCCAGAGCTACCCCGACAAGCCGCTGCGCCTGATCGTGCCTTTCCCTGCGGGCGGCGCCGCCGACATGATGGCGCGCGGCATGGCGCTGCGTCTGGGCACCGAGCTCGGGCAGCAGGTGGTGATCGAGAACCGCGGCGGCGCGGGCGGCACCACCGCGGCCGAGGCCGTGGCGCGCGCGCCGGCCGACGGCTACACGCTGTTCTTCGCCACCATGGGCACGCAGGCCATCAACCCGGCGCTGTATGCCAAGCTGCGCTACGACCCGGTCAAGGATTTCGCGCCGGTGGCGCTCACCCACACCACGCCGCGCGTGCTGGTGGTGGGCGCGGCGGTGCCGGCGCGCAATGTCGGGGAGCTGATCGCGCTGGCCAGGCGAAAGCCTGGGACGCTGACCTATGGCTCGGCCGGCAACGGCAGCTCCAGCCATCTGTCGGGCGCGCTGTTCGAGGCGCTGGCGGGCGTGCAGATGATGCACGTGCCCTACAAGGGCAGTGCCCCGCTGCTCACCGATGTGCTGGCCGGCCGGGTGGACATGACCTTCGACTCCTATACCGTCTATGAGGAACACATCCGCTCCGGGCGTGCCCGTGCGCTGGGTGTGACCTCGCGCACCCGGCTGGGCGCGCTGCCGGACGTCCCCACCCTCGCCGAGTCGGGGCTGGCCGGCTATGACGTCTCCAACTGGCTGGGCGTATTGGCGCCGGCCGGCACGCCCAAGCCGGTCATCGACAAGCTCAACGCGGCCCTGGTGCGCGCGATGGCCACGCCCGAGTTGCGCCGGCAGCTGATCGCGCTGGGCATCGAGCCGGCCTCGAGCAGCCCGGAGGAGTTCGCGCAGCTGGTGCGCAGCGAGATCGCCAAATGGCGCGGCATCGTCAGGCAGTCGGGCGCCAAGGTGGATTGAGCGGTGGCGGCCATGCATGCAAGCCCGGTGAAGACCTTCGGCCCCTCGGCGGTGCTCCGGCGCCGCGAGCTGGTACGCGTCGAAGGCGGCGCGATCGATGTGGTGGTCGACGCGCCCCGCGACGGCAGCGGCGCCGCCGTCGCGCTGCTGCCCTCGTCGCAGCGCGATTCGCTGGATTTCGACGCCGTGGCGCAGGAGCTGGCGCTGCACGGCCTGCGCGTGCTGCGGCCGCAGCCGCGCGGCATGGGGCGCACCACGCTGCCGGTGGAGCAGCTCACACTGCATGTGCTGGCGCAGGATGTGATCGACTGCGTGCAGGCGCTGGGCGGCGGCCGCGCGGTGCTGGTCGGCCATGCCTTTGGCCATTTCATCGCGCGCGTCGCCGACCTGGACCATCCCCAGTGCGTGCGCGGCGTGGTGGTGGCGGGGGCCGCGGCGCGCGTGTTTCCGGCGGGCATGGCCGACTCGCTGGATATTGCCTCCGATGCCAGCCAGCCGCGCGCGTTGCGCCTGGAACATCTGCAGCGTGCTTTCTTTGCGCCGGGCAACGACCCCACGGATTGGCTCGAAGGCTGGCACCCCGAGCTGCGCGCCATCTACCGTGCGGCGGGAGCCGTGCCGCCCAAGGAGCGCTGGTGGACGGTGGCCCACGCGCCGCTGCTGGACCTGCAGGGCGCCCAGGACCCCTGGCGCCCGCCATCGAGCCGCGCCGAGCTGCAGGAACTGCTGGGCGCGCAGAAGGTGGCGGTGGAGCTGATCGCGCAGGCCAGCCATGCGCTGGTGGTGGAGCAGCCGCTGGCGGTGGCCGAGGCCATCGCGCGCTGGGTGGCGCGGCTGCCGGACTGAGAGGGCCGCGCTGCGCCGCGCCGGCCTTGTGGCTAACCCGGGCTGGCCGCGGCGCCGGGCATGCGGTCTAATCATGCATTGCCCCGATGCGTCTTCCCTTTTTCAATGCACAGCGCCAAAGCCACCACTCTCCAGCTCGACATCGCCTCCAACCTGCAGAAATGGCGCACCTTCCTGGCGATCGCCGAGCTGGGCAGCCTGACGCGCGCCGCGCTGTTCCTCGACAGCAACCAGTCCCTGCTGAGCCGCCAGCTCAACGCGCTCGAGCGCGACTGCGGCGCGCGGCTGTTCAACCGCACCGGGCGCGGCGTGACGCTGTCCGATGTGGGCGAGCGCATCTTCCCGCACGTGAAGAACCTGCTGGCCGATGCCGAGCAGCTGGAAGTCGAGATCCGCGGCGAGGCGCGCGAGCCCGCCGGGCGCGTCACGGTGGGCTCGCTGCCCTCGATCTCCGGGCCCATCGTCGGTCGGCTGTTCCAGCAGGTGCGCGCGCAGTACCCGGGCGTGCACCTGAAGATCCTCGAGGGCTCGAGCGGCCAGGTCGAGGAATGGCTGGCCGACGCGCGCGTGGACATCGCCATCCTCTACCGCTACAGCCACGCGGTGCCGGAGCACGAACAGGCGCTGGCCAGCGTCGAGAGCTTCCTGATCGGCCCGGCGGGCGATGCGCTGACTTCGCAGCCCGAGGTGCCGTTCTCGGCGCTGCACGATCTGCCCTTCATCCTGCCGGGCGCCCCGAACGGCTTGCGCACGACGCTCGATGCGCTGGCGCGCCAGGAGCATCTGAACCTGGTGCCGGTCATCGAGGCCGATTCGCTGCCGCTGATGCGCTCGCTGGTGGCGCAGGAGCGGCTCTACACCGTGCTGCCGATCCACGCCGTCTGGAGCGAGGTGCGCGAGGGCACGCTGAGCGCGGCGCGCATCGTCAACCCGCCGCTGCAGCGCATCGTGTCGATGGCCTTCGCGAAGAACAAGGGCCCGGGCCGCGCGGCCTCGGCCGTGGCGCGGCAGATCGCGCAGATCGTCGACGAACAGGCGCAGGCCGGCATGTGGCGCTCCACGCTGCAGGCATAACAGCTTTGCCGCAGCCTGGAGGGTGTGGCGGCGCATGCGCGTGGTGAAATCCACAGCCTGAAACCCGAAGGAGACCCATGCCCCGCATTTCTTTACCCGCCCCCGAAAGCATGTCGCCCGCGCAGCGCCAGGTCTATGACAAGGTGGTCTCCGGCCCACGCGGCAAGATCGAGGGCCCGCTGCGCGCCGCGCTGCACAACGCCGAGCTCGCCGACTGCTGGCAGGCGCTCGGCGCGCTGCTGCGCTACCGCACCAGCTTCACGCCGCGCCTGTCGGAGATCGCCATCCTGGTCACGGGCCGCGCCTGCCAGTCGCCCTTCGAGTGGTATGCGCACCGCCGCGAGTCGGAGAAGATCGGCATCGAGGCCGACATCCTCGAGGCGCTGCTGGCCCAGACGCCGCCGCCGTTCCGCGCCCCCGAGGAGCAGCTGGTGTACCAGTTCGCGCTGGAGCTCAACCAGCAGCGCTCGGTCTCCGACGCGACCTACGCCGCAGCGGTGCAGGCCTTTGGCGAGCGCGCGGTGGTCGAACTCACGGCGCTGGTCGGCTACTACACCATGGTGGCCATGACGCTCAACGCCCACGAGATCCCTCTGCCCGAGGGCCAGCAGCCGGCATTTCCGCTGCCGCAGCACCAGGGGACGGCAGCATGAGCACTTTGGTCACCCAGGGCTGGGACTGCCACGCCCATCTGTTCGGCCCCTACGCGCAGTATCCGCTGGGCGAGGACCGCAGCTATACGCCGCCCGAAGCGGTGCAGGCCGACTATCTGGCGCTGCTGCAGCGCCTGGGCCTGTCCCACGGCGTGCTGGTGCATCCCAGCGCCTATGGCGAGGACCACAGCCTGCTGCTGGACACGCTCGCCGCGCTGCCGCAGCTGCGCGGCGTGGTGGTGCTGCGCGCCGAGGCCGCCGGGCGCCTTGCCGGCCTGCGCGCGCGCGGCGTGCGTGCGGCGCGCTTCAGCCAGCGCAGTGCCGCGGGCGGCAACTTCGCCGGCAGTGCCTCGCTGCAGGACCTGGAGCAGATGGCCGGCGCGCTGGCCGAGGAAGGCCTGCATGCCGAACTGTGGACCGATTGCCAGGCGCTGCCGGAGATCGCGCCGCGCCTGCGCGCGCTGCCCGTGCCGCTGGTCATCGACCACATGGGTGGCTTCGATGCCGCCGCCGGTGTGAACGAGCCGGGCTTTCGCCAGCTGCTGGCGCTGCTGGAGCAGGGCAAGGCCTGGGTCAAGCTGTGCGCCTACCGCAACGTGCTGGGCGATGCCGACCTGGAGCGCGCGCGGCCCTTCCATGAACTGATGCTGCAGGCCAATCCCGAGCAGCTGGTCTGGGGCAGCGACTGGCCGCATCTGCGCGTCAATCCTGTGCCCGATGCGCTGCAGCTGCTCGATAGCTTCAAGGAATGGGCTGGCAGCGAGGCGCTGGTGCGCAAGGTGCTGCAGGACAATCCGGGGCGGCTGTACGGCTGATCGCTTGCGCTGGAACGGCCCTGCTGGATATTTCAGTGGGGCCGTCAACCTTCGACGGACCCGCCCAGGCAGGCTCAGGGCGAACGGGGAAAAACCGTTCTTGCTGAGCCGGTCGAAGCATGGCAGGTTCAGGGCGAACAGGGGGAAAACCGTTCGTGCTGAGCCTGTCGAAGCATGAGCGGCCTGCCCGAGATATCCGGCAGGGCGGTTCCAACGCAAGCGATTCAGGCGATAGGACAGGCCATCCACCCTTCGGCAAGCTCAGGGCGAACGGATCAACCCACCCTTCGATCCTTCGGCAAGCTCAGGATCAGGGCGAACGGGGGAGGGTGGGAGCTAAGCCTCGCGCTCAGCGCCCCGTGAACACCGGCGCCCGCTTCTCCCTGAACGCCGCCTGCGCTTCCTTGGCATCGTCCGTCTTGGCGATCTGCGCCGTCATGTCCTGCTCGTAGCGGTAGCCGTCGCGCAGGCTCATGTCCTCGATCACGTTCATGGTGTGCTTGCCCATGCGCGTGGACACCGGGCTCTTGGAGGCAATGGTCGCAGCGAGCTTCATCGCCTCGGGCATCAGCGCCTCGGGCGCGGTGCAGGCCAGCACGATGCCCAGGCGGTACAGCTCGGCGCCGGGCATGCGGTAGCCGGTCAGCATCATGTGGCGCAGCTGCGTGTGGCTGAACAGGCGCATCGCGTGGCGGCAGCCGCCGAGCAGGCCGACGTCGACCTCGGGCAGGCCCAGCGAGGCCTTGTCCGAGCACAGCAGGATATCGGAGGAGGCGGCCATCGCCAGGCCCGAGCCCAGCGCCGCGCCGTTGATCGCGCAGATCACGGGCTTGGCGCATTCGCGGATGGCGTGGAAGCACTCGCGCGTGCGCCGCGAGTGCGCCAGCAGATCGCCCGGGCCCTTGATGACCTCGGCGCGGCCCTTCAAGTCGGCGCCCGCGCAGAACACCTTGCCGGCGCCCGTGAGCACCACGACGCGGACCTCGTCCATCTCCGACACGCGGTCCAGCGCCCAGGTCAGCTCGTCGTTCAGCGTGCGCGTCAGCGCGTTCACCGGCGGGCTGTCGAGGGTCATCACGGCAATGTGATCGCCGACTTCCACCTTCAATTGGGTCAAATCTTTCCAGTCGCTCATGTCTCTGCTCTTTTGGTGACAAAGACCCAGTCTATCGAGCGAAGCGGTGTCCGAGCCAGCTCTGCAGCATCACTTCTGCTATGCGGATCCGGCCGCAGCCATGACCCGGGATGCATGCCAGCCTTGCCGCTGCCCGACTCCAACGCGGACTGCTTGCTGCCTACACTTGGCGCAACGCGATCCGGAACGTCGGGAGCCGGCGCAGCACAAAAAGGGAGACATATCGCATGCAACGCATGAAACTCATCGCCGGACTCGCTCTGGCCACCGCCGCAATGGCCGCCGCGCACGCGGGCGAGGGCCCGGGCGGCTACCCCAACAAGCCGCTGCGCCTGATCGTGCCCTTCCTGGCGGGCGGCGCCACCGACCAGATGGCGCGCGGCATGGCGCAGAAGCTCGCCGAGGCCCTGGGTCAGCCGGTGGTAGTGGACAACCGCGCCGGCGCGGGCGGCGGCATCGGCGCCGAGGCCGTGGCCAGCGCCGCGAAGGACGGCTACACGCTGCTGTACTCGACCATGGGCGTGCTGACCATCAACCCCAGCCTCTACCCGAATCTCAAATACGACCCGGCCACCAGCTTCGCGCCCGTGGGCCTGACCCATGTCACCGCCAATCTGCTGGTGGTGAACCCGCAGGTGCCGGCGAAATCGGTGGCGGAACTGGTGGCGCTGGCACGCAGCAAGCCGGGGGCGCTGACCTTCAGCTCGGCCGGCAACGGCACCAGCAGCCATCTGTCGGGCGAGCTGTTCAAGTCCATTGCCGGCGTGGACATGCAGCATGTGCCCTACAAGGGCAGCTCGGCCGGGTTGCCCGACCTGATCGCGGGGCGCATCGACATGACTTTCGACACCGCCTCGCTGTTTGGCGAGTACACGAAGAACGGCAAGCTGAGGCCGCTGGCGGTGACCTCGCGCACGCGCATGCCGGCCATGCCGGAGGTGCCGGCCATGGCGCAGGCGCCGGGCTTCTCGGACTACGACGTATCGCTGTGGCTGGGCGTGCTGGCGCCGGCCGGCACTGCGCCGGAAATCGTCCAGTACCTCAACCGCACGCTGGTGAAAGTGATGCGCGAGCCCTCGATGGAGGTCGCGCTCAAGCCCTATGGCATCCAGCCGCTGCACAGCAGCCCCGAGGAGTTTGCCAAGGTCATCGAACGGGACCGCAGGAAATGGGCGGCGGTGGTCAAGTCGGCCCATGTCAAGGCCGACTGAGGCGCCTCAGGCCAGCAGCTGCGGCGCGCCGCCGTCCATCCACAGGCGGATGCCGCGCACGACGTTGCGGTAGAAGGCCGAGAGGTTTTCCTCCGTGGCATAGCCCAGGTGCGGCGTGAGCACCACATTGGGCAGCGTGCACAGCGCATGGGCCGCCGGCAGCGGCTCCTGCCAGAACACATCCAGCCCGGCGCCGCCGATGCGCCCGGCTGCGAGGGCATCGATCAGCGCCGCTTCATCGACCAGCCCGGCACGCGCCGTGTTGACCAGAAAGGCCTGCGGCCGCATCGCTGCCAGTTCGGCGGCGCCCACGACCCCCGCCGTTTCGGCCGACAGCACCAGGTGCAGCGACACCGCATCGGCAGCGGCAAAAAGTTCCTGCTTGTCCACACGGCTGACGCCGGCCTGCGCCGCGCGTTCGTCGGTCAGGTGCGGGCTCCAGGCAATGACCTGCATGCCGAAGGCCTGGCCCACGCGCGCCATGTGCAGTCCCACATTGCCCAGGCCAACCAGGCCCAGCACGCGGCCCTGCAGCGGCAGCGCGAGTTCCGGCTGCCAGCGGCCCTGCGTGGTGGCGAGGTGCGAGGGCAGCAGCCGCTTGTGCAGCGCCAGGATCAGCGCCCAGGCGGTCTCGGCCGTTGCCGCCAGGCCGTGGCTTGCGCCGCGCGCGCCGGTCACGGTGATGCCCGCGCGCCGGCAGGCTTCGAGATCGATGGCCGCGTTGCGCAGCCCGGTGCTGGCGATCAGCCGCAGGCGCGGCAGCTGCGCGATCAGCTCCGCGGTGAAGGCCGTGCGCTCGCGCATCGCCACCACCACGTCGAAATCCGCCAGCGCCCGGGCCAGCGCCGGGCCCGCGAGCGCCTGCGCGAAGCTGACCACCTCGGCGCCCGGCAGCGAGGCCCAGTCGGCCATGTCCAGCGCCCGGCGCTGGTAGTCGTCGAGAATGGCGATGCGCGTCATCGTCGGTCACTCCAGGGTGATGTTGCCCTTTTTCAGCACGCCGGCCCATTTCGCGGACTCCTGCTGCATCAGCTTGCGGTATTCCTCGGGCGTGCTGGACATGGCAAGTGCGCCCTGCGCCGCGATCTGCGCCTTGACGGCCGGCATCTCCAGCACCGCGACCAGTGCCTCGCGCAGCTTCCGACTGATCGCCGGCGGCATGCCCGCCGGCTCGATGATGCCGTAGTTGGACTCGACATGCACTGCCGGCAGGCCCAGCTCGGTGGTCGTGGGCACGCCGGGCAGCACCTCGATGCGCTGCGGCCCCGACACGGCGATGATCCTGATACCGCGGCCCTGGAAGGGCAGCAGCCCGGACAGGTCGGCGGTCAGCACCTGCACCTCGCCCGCCAACAAGGCCGTCACGGCCGGTGCCGCCCCCTTGTAGGCCACATGCATCATCTTCAGGCCGGCTTCCTGCGCCAGCAGCTCGGCGCCCAGATGCGGCGTGGTGGCGTTGCCGGCCGAGCCATAGTTGATCCTGCCCGGCTCCTTCTTCGCCAGTGCGATGAGTTCGGGCAGGGTGTCGATGCCCAGCTTCTGGTTGACGGCAATGACCTGCGGCACGCGCGCCACCAGCGAGACGTAATGGATGCCCTCGACCGCATAGGGCATCTTGCGCAGGTGCGGCAGCACGGTGATGCCGCCCGGCGCGCCGAAGCCGAAGGTGTAGCCGTCGGGCTCGGCCTTCACCGCCGCGTCGATGCCGATGGTGCCGCTGGCGCCGGCGCGGTTGTCGATGACGATCGGCTGGCCGAGCTTCTCGCCCAGCTTGGGCGCGATGGTCCGGGCGAGCTGGTCGACCGGGCCGCCCGCGGGGTAGGGCACGATCAGGCGCACCGGCCGGTTGGGCCAGTTCGGCTGGGCCAGCGCGGGGCTGGCGAAGGCGCCAAGGGCGGCGGCCAGCAGGCTGGCGGCGAAGAGGCGGCGTTGCATCATGCTGTCTCCTGGTTGTGAAAATGGTCCACGCGCGCCTCAGGCGGGCGCGTCCTCGAGGTGCAGGATGAACTCGGCCACCAGCGCCGGGCGCTCGCTGCCCTCGATCTCGAACTCGCAGCGCGTGACGATGCGCGTGGCCGGGCCGGCGCGCTCGGCGCTGGCCAGCGTCTGATGCAGCCGCACGCGCGCGCCCACCGGCACCGGCGCGGTGTAGCGCACCTTGTTCGAGCCGTAGTTCAGCCCGCGCCCGCGCTGCTCGATGCGGAAGATGTCGCGCTGCAGCAGCGGCACCAGCGACAGCGTGAAGATGCCGTGGGCGATGGTCTTGCCGCCCGGCATCTCGCGCGCCGCGCGCTCGGTGTCGACGTGGATCCAGAAGTCGTCGCCGGTGACGCGCGCGAAGTCGCTGATGTGCTCCTGGGTGATGGTGAACCAGCCGCTGGTGCCGAGCTTCTCGCCGACCATGCCGAGGAAATCCCGGGGGGTTTGCAGCACGCGCATCTCAGACCACCTTCGCGCCGTGCAGCGCGGCAATGGCTTCGGGCGCGAGGCCGAGCACTTCGCCCAGCACCTCGTCGGTATGCTCGCCCAGCACCGGCGGGCCGCGCCGGTAGTCCACCGGCGTGGCCGAGAACTTCACTGGGTTCGCCACCTGCGGCACGCTGCCGGCCGTGGCATGCGGCAGCCGCAGCAGCATCTCGCGGTGCACGATCTGCGGGTCGTCAAACACTTCCTTGAAGCCATTGATCGGCCCGCTGGGCACGCTGGCGGCATCGAAATCGGCGTACCAGTGCGCTACCTTGCGGGTCTTGAGGATCTCGGCCAGCCGAGGCACGAGCACCAGCCGGTTCTTCGCGCGCAGCGGGTTGGTGGCAAAGCGCTCGTCGGTGGCCAGTTCGGGCGCGCCCAGCACCTGGCAGAAAGCCGCGAACTGCGTGTCGTTGCCCACCGCCACGACGATCTCGCCGTCCAGGCAGTCGAAGGACTGCCAGGGGCAGGTGATCGGCGAGGCATTGCCCAGGCGCGGCGGCTGCTGGCCCGAGGTCAGGTACATCATCGCCACATGCGAGATCGCGGCGACCTGCGAATCCAGCAGCGACAGGTCGATGTGCTGGCCTTCGCCCGAGACCACGTCGCGGTGGCGCAGCGCCGCCAGGATGGCGCTGACCGCGTAGAAGCCGGCCGTGATGTCGCCCACCGAGAAGCCCACGCGCATCGGCCCGCCGCCGGGCTGGTCGTCGCCATGGCCGGTGATGCTCATCAGCCCGCTCATCGACTGGAAGATCGGGTCGTAGCCGGGCAGGTGGCTGTAGGGCCCGGTCTGGCCGAAGCCGCTGATCGAGCAATAGACGAGGCGCGGGTTGACGGCCCGCAGCGCGGCGTAGTCCAGGCCGTAGCGCGCCAGGTCCCCGGCCTTGAAGTTCTCGATCACGATGTCGCAGTGCTGCGCCAGCTCGCGGATCAGCTGCTGGCCCGCGGGCTGCGCCATGTCCACCGTGATCGAGCGCTTGCCGCGGTTCATGGCGATGAAGGAGGAGGTCTCCTTCGTGTCCGCACCCGCGCCGTCCTTGACGCGCAGCCCCTGGTGGCGCACGTCGTCGCCGCGCCCCGGGCGCTCCACCTTGATCACGTCGGCGCCGAAGTCGGCCAGCATCTGCGCGGCCCAGGGGCCTGAAAAAACGCGGCTCAGGTCAAGCACGCGCACACCGGATAAAGCACTCATCGTCAATGTCTCCTCGAGGGTTCCCGCACGCGCGGCGCGGATCTTTTCAATCTAGGGAAAAACGCCCTGCGAGCCACCCCCCTGGGGGGCATAGCTGCTATGAGGGTGGGCGCTGCGTGCGCCTTCAGTCCAGCGCCGTGGCCTCGCCTGCGGCAAAGCGCAAGATGGCTTCGCGGTGCGCGTCCAGTGCGGGCACCGGCGGCAGCTGCGCCGGGTAGGGCCGGCCCGACAGCACGATCGGCGTGACGGGCGCGCGCTGCCCGGCGCCGCCCTCGATGGGCGGCAGCACGCCGCGGCTGGCGACCTGCGGGTCCCGCATCATGGTGGCGACGTCGTTGAGCGGCCCGGCCGGCACGCCCGCGCGCTCGAGCTGGCCCAGCCAGT
Source organism: Comamonas endophytica (assembly GCF_023634805.2). NCBI lineage: Bacteria > Pseudomonadati > Pseudomonadota > Betaproteobacteria > Burkholderiales > Comamonadaceae > Comamonas > Comamonas endophytica. Next base: position 581,373 of record NZ_CP106882.1, on the reverse strand, counting down.
GCGCGACGGGCTGCTGCGCCAGGCGCTGTTCGATCACGGCCTTGAGCTCAGCGTGGTTGGCGACGCGCAGCGCGCGCGTGGAGAACTGCGGCATGTCGGTCAGCCCGGCGCTGCCCAGCACCGAGGCCAGAGCGGCGAAGAGATGGTCCGATCCGGCGGCAATGACCAGATGGCCGTCGCCGGCCCGGAAGGCATCGAAGGGCGCCGCGCCCGAATGCCGCGCGCCGATCGGACCGGGCGAGGCGCCGCTGCAGAACAGCTCCGGGATCGCTCCTTCGAGCAAGGCGATCTGCGCGTCGAACATCGCCACGTCCACATGGGCGCCCAGCCCGGTGCGCGCGCGCTGCAGCAGCGCCGACTGGATGCCGCTGCACATGAACATCGCCGCGGCCAGGTCGCCGATGGAGGAGCCGGTGCGCGTGGGCGCGCCGCCGGGGTGGCCGGTGATGCTCATCATGCCGCTCATGGCCTGCACCACGACGTCGTAGGCGGCGCGCGTGCGGTAGGGTCCGGTCTGGCCGAAGCCGGAGATCGAGGCATAGACCAGGCGCGGATGCCGCGCCGACAGCGCCGCATGGCCCAGGCCCAGCTTGTCGAGCACGCCCGGGCGGAAGTTCTCGACCATCACGTCGGCGCGGGCGATGAGCTGGTCGAGCACGCGCCGGTCGGTCTCGTCCTTGAGGTCCAGCGCGATGGATTTCTTGCCGCGGTTGATGGCCGCGAAATAGGCCGAGCGGCCGTCGGGCGCGATGGGCAGGAAATGGCGCGCCTCGTCGCCCACCAGCGGCTGCTCGACCTTGATGACGGTCGCCCCCAGGTCGCGCAGCATCATCGTGCAATACGGCCCCGAGAGCACGCGGCTCAGGTCGAGAACGACAAAGCCGGCCAATGGTCCGTCTTGTTGGCTGCCCGCGGGCGCGGCCGGTGCTTGCATGCTGTCTCCTTGGCCCGTGGCGGGCTGATTCTTGTGGGACCAGTCTAGGCAGGCGGCGCGCCGCAGGCTATGCCGCCGCCGGCAAAGCTGTCAGGCGGCGGTGTGCATAACGCGCGGCGCGGGCGGCACCGCCGTTTCATAGCAGCTATGCGCCGCCAGGCAATGGCCGCGCGGCGGCGCAGCTTCCACAATGCAGCAAAGCAGCCCCGGACCACGCGGGCAGGAAATACGGAAGGAGACCGGCTTGAAGCAGGCAGACACGCGCCTTTCGGCCCAAGGCATTTCGGCGGCGTGGTGCACGCCGCCCACTCCAAGCTGACCGATTGATCCCATGACACATCCACAACACAGCGACTTCACCTGCGTCGACCGCGACGCGCTCGACACCGAGACCGCCTACCGCCTGCTGGTCGGCTGCGTGGTGCCCCGGCCGATCGCCTGGATCACCACCGTCGATGACGCGGGGCGCGTCAACGTCGCGCCCTTCAGCTCCTACAACTACGTCGCCACCAGCCCGCCGATGCTGGCCGTCAACATCGCGCTGCGCGCCGGCGACGGCGCGATCAAGGACTCGGCGCGCAACATCCTCGACAGCCGCGAATTCGTCGTCAACGTGGCGACCGAGGCCACCATGGACGAGATGCACCGCAGCGCCTGGGAATACCCGCCGGATGTCAGCGAGGCCGAGGTGCTGGGCCTGCCGCTGCTGCCCAGCCGCCATGTGCGCGCGCCGCGCATCGCCTCGTCGCCGGTGCAGATGGAATGCCGGCTCGACCAGGCCGTGACGCTGGGGCGCGGGGTGAACACGCTCTATATCGGTGAGGTGGTGGCCTTCCACCTGTCCAGCGAGGTCTATGACGGCCGCCGCGTCGACGCCCAGAAGATGCGCCCGGTGGCCCGGCTGGGCGGGCCGTTCTACAGCGGCCTGGGGGAGGTGTTCCACCGCCCGATGCTGCAAAAGCCACCCGGTGGCGAAGGCTCGGCCAGCTGATCCGTTCCTTCAGAAGAAAGAGAAAGAGACATGCCCACTTCACGCTTCACCCGCCGCTGCGCGCTGGCCCTTGCTGCCGTGCTCACCTGCAGCCTCGCCGCTGCCCAGGACGGCTGGCCCGCACGCGCCATCACCCTCGTCAATCCCTATGCCGCGGGCGGCCCGGCCGACAACCTGGCACGCACCCTCGCGCGCCAGCTCGAGAGCCGGCTCAAGACCCCGGTCATCGTCGAGAACAAGGCCGGCGGCGGCGCCACCATCGGCACCGGCGCCGTGGCGCGCGCCAAGCCCGATGGCCACACCCTGCTGATCAGCACCTCGGCCGGCCATGTGGTCACGCCGCTGATGCAGAAGATTCCCTATGACGGCGTGGCCGACTTCGACTTCATCGGCGTGGTGGCCAACCAGCCCAACGTGCTGGTCGCCAACCCGGCGCTGAAGGCGGGCAGCGTGGCCGAGCTGCTGGCGCTGGCGAAGAAGGAACCCGGCGCGCTCAACTACGCCTCGGCCGGCACTGGCGGCGCGACCCACCTGGGCGGCGTGATGCTGCAGCAGCGCGCCGGCATCCAGCTCACCCATGTGCCCTATGCGGGCGCGGCCCCGGCGCTCAAGGAGGTGCTGGGCGGCCAGGTGCAGCTGGGCATGCTGAACCTGGCGGCGGTACTGCCCTTCGTCAAGGAAGGCAGGCTCAAGGCCCTGGCCTATTCCTCGCGCCAGCGCTCCGAGCTGCTGCCCGAGGTGCCCACGCTGGCCGAAGCCGGCATCGCCAACGCCGAGTCCTCCACCTGGTACACGCTGTCGGCGCCGCGCGGCACTCCCGCGCCCGTGCTGCAGAAGCTGGCCCAGGCGCTGGACGCGACGCTGGCCGACGAAAGCTTCAGGCAGTTCCTGCTGTCGCAGGGCTCCGAGCGCATGGTGCTGTCGCCCGCGGCCACCACGGCCTTCGTGCGCGAGGACCGGCGGCAGATGGCGCAGCTGCTCGGCGCGATGGGCTCGCTGGCGAAATAGCCGCCTCGGGCGCCAGGCGGCGCATCGGCTCCGGGGCGGGGCCGTTGCCGCCTTACTTCTTCTTTCCGACCATGGCCGCGTCGTCGATGGCCATCGCCTGGCCCATCTTGCCCAGCTTCTCGTCCGTGGCCTTTTCTTCGGCCAGCGAGGCTTCCAGCAGCGGCAGCGCCGCGGTGTAGCCGAGCTTGGTGGCCAGCGTGATCAAGGTGGTGTAGCTGGCGATCTCGTAGTGCTCGACCTTCTGCGCGGCGCCGATCAGCGCCACGTCGAGTACGGGGCCCTTGTCGATTTCATCGATCAGGTCCTTGCCTTCCTCCACCAGGCCTTCCATGGCCGCGCATTTGATGCGCTTGAGCTTGAGGTTCAGCAGCTCGACGATCTCGTCGATGCGCTCCACCTGGCCGCGCGTCTCTTCCAGATGGTCGAGAAATGCCTGGGCCAGCTGTTCGTCGGCAGCCGCGCGCGCCATCTTGGGCAGGGAGCGGGTCATCTGCTTTTCCGCGCTGTAGGTGTCCGAAATCTCATGCAGGAACAGGTCGGCAACGGTCTTCACGGGCATGGCGAACTCCTTGGTTGAGAGTTGCGATGCTGAAGCCCGGCGCTTGGCAAAAATGTCGGACAACATGCTGTCTTGCAGGGCACGGGCCGGCCCGGACGCCCATCCCATGGCCGCATGCCAGCCGTAGGAATGCCCCCGACGGTGATAAAGCGCCTGGACCTGCATGACTGACCGCGATAAAGGCTGAAGGTAGGCTTTTTCCCCAGGCCACTCCCATGGGTGGCGCCCACAACACCCGCGGGCCGGCGCACGCCGCGCCGGGCCTGCAGAAAAACAGAGGATTCCATGCAGAAATTCCAGTCCAGAGAAGGCCAGCCCGTGCCTGACGTCACGTTCCGCTACCGCGAGAACGGCGAGTGGAAGGAAACGAACACCGAGCAGCTGTTCAAAGGCAAGACGGTGGCCGTGTTTTCACTCCCGGGCGCATTCACCCCGACATGCTCGTCCACGCATCTGCCGCGTTTCAACGAACTGGCCGAAACCTTCCGCGCCAACGGGGTGGACGACATCATCTGCCTGGCGGTCAACGACCCCTTCGTCATGGAAAGCTGGGGCAAGGACCAGGGCTGCGACAACGTGTTCCTGCTGCCCGACGGCAACGGCTGCTTCACCGAGCAGATGGGCATGCTGGTCGACAAGACCGAGCTGAACTTCGGCAAGCGCTCGTGGCGCTACTCGATGCTGGTGCGCGACGGCATCATCGAGAAGATGTTCATCGAGGAGCAGGGCGCGGACGACGATCCCTTCGAGGTGTCCGACGCCGATACGCTGCTGCACTACCTCAACAAGGACGCCCAGGCGCCCGATCTGGTGGCGATGCTCAGCCGCGAGGGCTGCCCGTTCTGCCACAAGGCCAAGCAACTGCTCGACGATGCCGGCATTGCCTATGCCGACATTCCCCTTCCCGACAGCATCCGCAACCGCGCGCTGGGGGCGATCGCCAAGGCCCAGACGGTGCCGCAGCTTTTCGTCAACGGGAAATTGATAGGGGACAGCGAGGCCATTGCGCAGTGGGTCGCCGAACGCAAGGCAGCCTAGCCAGGCGCCAAGAGGGCAGCAGATGGCCAGCGCATTGCCTTGGCCTGCTCTCCGACAGACGCTGGCCTGGGTGCCTGCCTAACATGGCAGCCGGCAACCCACCTTCAGGAGTCCCCATGAAAGACACCTCCGCCTCCGATACATCCAGGCAATCCGGCGCCAGCGACCAGCCCGCCGGCCCGCAGGCCGGGCCCTCGGCCCCGATGGCACCGGGCGACGAAGCGCCCCAAGGCACGCCCGGCACCGGGGAGAACATCTGCCGCGACTGCGGTGGCTCCGGCCGGCAGGGCGGCGCCACATGCCAGACCTGCCAGGGAAGCGGCACGGTGACGGTGGGTATCGGGGGCGCGTAGGCTAGGCGCGGTTCGGACCGCAGGGCTTGCAACCCGCCGCCAGCTTCTGCGCGATGTCATCCATGACGGGCAGCAGATCGGCCACCGTATCGATCACATAGTGCGCCCCCGCGGCACGCAGCTGGCCGGCTGCGGCCTCGCGGCGGACCTGCTGCTCGGCGGCATCCAGCGCCTGCCATTCATGCAGTTGCAGCCCCATCGCATTGCCGCTGACGGCCACGCCCACGGTCCAGGTGCCGGCGTGGATGCCTTCCAGGATGCCGACCTCGGTGTCGTCGACCTTCACCACCGTGGCCGGCCACCACACGCCCAGCTCGGCAAAGCAGCGGTACATCATCAGCGGCGCGGGCCGGCCTGCGCTCAGATCGCCGGCGCAGACCAGGTTGTCGGGCACATAGCCTGCGGCGGCGGCGATGGGCGAGACGATCCCCATGATCGCGCGGTTGTAGCCCGTGGTCGATCCGATCTTCAGGCCGCGTGCGCGGAGCAGGGCAACCGTGTCCAGCGCCCCCGGAATGAAGTCCGCGAAATCGGCCACCACCGCGGCATTCATCGGCGTGAACACCTCGTAGAGTTGATCGATGTCCGCATCGCGGAAGGGCCGGCCGCGCTGGCGCTGCCACTGCGCCGCCACCTCGGGCAGCAGGCTCAATGCCTTGATATGGTCCCACTTGGCAACGCCCATCGGGCCGCGGGCCTGCGCGATGCTGATCTCGATGCCGAACTGCTCGAACAGCCGTACGAAGGCGCCCATCGGGGCGCAGGAGCCGAAGTCGAGGATGGTGCCGGCCCAGTCGAAGATGACGGCGCTGAGTGCGGTGGCGGAGGGTTGCTGGCGCATGTGTTTTTCTTGGAAGTGGGGGCTTACCAGCTGGCAAAGGTGTCTTCGGCAATGCCGAAGGCGGTGCTGGCGCCGGTGCCGCTGGTGACGATTACCAGCCGGGTCGCGTCGTCGGGTTGGTCGATCAGGCAGTCGGTGCGGGCGGACGAGGGGTAGATGCCGACCCAGCGCTCGGTGACGGCGCAGGCCTCGAGCTTGAGCGTGCCATGCAGGTGCCGCAGGATCAGATCGTCCACGCGCTGGTCGGCAAAGGGCTCGGGCGCGGCGCTGTAGTGGTGCGAGTCGCCCACCACCAGCGAGCCGTCGGCGCTTTGCACCACGATCAGGTGGATGCCGTTGGCCAGCGATTCGGCTTCCTCGCGCTGCAGCTGCTCGAGCAGGGCCGCGGCCGCGGGCAGCTTGCTGTAGCCGTGGTAGCGCACCAGGCTGAGGTCGGCCATCACCGAGCCCGGCAGCTGGAAGCCCGGCTCGGGCATGACGCGCAGCATGTGCAGCAGGCACAGCCGCAGGTCGTGCGGCGCCAGGCGCTCGGCAAACAGGCCGTTGATAGCGGTGTTGGTGCAGACGGCGACGCGCTCGGCGTGCAGCACGCCGCGCGCGGTGCGCACGCGCGGGGTGGCGACTTCCAGCACCGCTTCACCGAAGCGGAACACCACGCCATGGGCCTCGGCCAGCCAGCGCGTCAAAAGGCCAATCGCGGTGCGCGACTCCACGCGCATCTCGTGCGGGCTGTAGAGCACGCCCTGGGCGCCATCCAACTGCAGCACCGGCGCACGCCGCGCGGCTTCCCGCACATCGAGCAGTTCGCAGGCCTCGCCCATCTCGGTGGCCATGAATTCCTCCAGCACCTTGAGCGCCTGGGGGCGCGAGGCCGTCAGGTACAGGCCATGGTGCAGCGCCGCGATGCCGGCCTGCGGCGCGATTTCGCCCCAGACCTCGCGCGCGCGCCGCGCGCGCCGCCAGGTGTCGCCCGCGCCCTGGCCGGTGACGGTGATGAAGCCGAAGTTGCGTATCGAGGCGCCGACGCAGGCCGCGTCGCGCTCGACCACGCAGACCTTGAGCCTGCGCTTTGCCGCGGTATAGGCATGGGCCAGACCGACGATGCCGGCGCCGACGACGATCAGGTCGAATGCAGGGGATCGGGCCATGGTGCTGCAAGCGTTCGTCCAGGCGCGAACGGGTGCGCCTCGATGCAGTGTCCGACACAATGGCTGCGGGCGCCGAATGGGCTTCACCGCGTGCTTGTCTTGACTGCCCGGAGCGCGCATCTTGCCGATAATCGACAGGGCAGTGCCGGCCCTGCAGAAGCTGAACGGCGGGGCGGGCGGCAGGTTCATGGATCGGGTGGCAAAACCGAGGAGGGCCGAGCATGGCGCTGGCATTCGACGACATCGCCGCGTTGTTCGCAAGCCGCGGCGGCGCCCGATACGGCGGCGAGCGCGTGACCCAGACCGCGCATGCGCTGCAGGCCGCCTGGCTTGCCGAGCGGTCCGGTGCCGACGGCGAGCTGATCACCGCGGCACTCCTGCATGACCTCGGGCACCTGCTGCACGAGTGGGGCGGGACACCCACGGCGCGCGGCATCGACGACCGGCACCAGTTCGGCGCGCTGCCCTTCCTGCGCGGGCTGTTCGGCGCGCGCGTGCTCGATGCCATCCGCTGGCATGTCGATGCCAAGCGCTATCTCTGCGCCACGCGACCGGGCTACCAGGCCGCGCTGTCGCCCGACTCGCGGCGCAGCCTGGTGCTGCAAGGCGGCGTGTTCTCGCCCGCCCAGGCGCGGGCCTTCGTTGCCCGGCCGCATGCGCGCGAGGCGCTGCGCCTGCGCCTGTGGGACGACCAGGCGAAGATCGACGCCCTGCCCACGCCGGGCATGGACCACTATCTGGGCATTGCCGCCCGCTGCCGGCTCGGGCGCGCACAGCGATGGGCGTGAGCCTCCTGCTGGTCTCGGCCCTCCTGTTCGCGGCGCTGCTGCACGCCGGCTGGAACGCGCTGATCAAGTCCGGCGGCGAGAAGTCGCTGGACACTGCGCTGATCCCGAGCCTCGGCGTGTTCCTTGCGGTGCCTGCCGTCTTCTATCTCGGCCTGCCGCCGCCCGCGGCCTGGCCCTTCATCGCGGCCTCGTCCCTGGTGCGCATTGCCTACTACGCGGCGCTTGCCGGGGCCTACCGCCATGGCGACCTGGGCCTGACCTATCCCATCATGCGCGGATCGGCCCCCCTGCTGGTGGCGCTGGCCAGCGCGGCGCTGGGCGCGCCTCTGTCGCGGCAGGCCTGGCTGGGCGTGGTGCTGCTGTCGGCGGGCGTGCTGCTGGTGGGCCTGGCGCGCACGGGCCTCGATACGGCGGGAGCCGGCAACCACCGCAAGGCGCTGGGTTTCGCGCTGGCCAATGCCTGCATCATCGCCAGCTATACCGTCATCGACAGCCTGGGCGTGCGCGCCGCGGGCGATGCGTTCTCCTATGCCGCGGCGCTTTTCCTGTTCGACGGATTGCCCTTTATGGCGCTGGTGCTGTGGCGCGCCGGCCCGCGGCGCGCCGAGGCCCTGGCCTATCTGCGTGCCCGCGCTGCGCTGGCCCTGATCGGCACGGCGGCTTCGATCGGCAGCTACTCCATTGCGCTGTGGGCCATGCTGCACGCGCCGGTGGCGCTGGTGGCGGCGCTGCGCGAGACCTCGGTGGTCTTTGCCGCGCTGATCGGCACCTGGGTGCTGCGCGAACGCTTCGGTTGGGGGCGCGCCGCAGGCACCGTGCTGGTGGTCGCTGGCGTGGCGGCCCTGCGCTTGAGCTAGCCGCCCGGGGCCGCGAGGGAGGGCTGCCATCGCTGCCTGCGGCGCAGCCGCTTGCCGAACCTGCGCCGCAAGGCCCGACAATCGGGCCATGAAATCCTTAAAACTGTAGCCTTGTGCGTAGCCACGGCTCTGGCCGAAATCATGGGCTGCTACCTGCCCTGCCTGTGGCCGAAACAGGACAATTCGGCCTGGCTGCTGCTTCCCGCGGCGCTCAGCCTGGCGCTGTAAAAAAAAGATGGTGGGTTTTGGAATCTATCACCTTTGATTGGAACGCAAATAAGCATTATTATTTGCCCGCAGCACCTCGTTTGCCAAGGTCAAGTTGAACGGCAAATATATATGGCGGTTTTATAATGTGCGGGCATCCCCTGGTTGGGGAAATGATGCTGTCGATCCGGATTTGATTGAGTACCTTAAGAAAAATCCGGAAATCACTCACTATATAAACAACAGGAAATGGTTGAGATCGGCGCGTGCAGGACATCCTTCATTTTTTTAATACATAACCCCCCATGAATGGGGGGTGTAAAACAGGATGAATTTTTTGGCTCGGGAGAACATCGGTATTTTAATCCGCGTGCGAATTCTCATGGTTTTTGGGTTATTTCCATGCAAAGGATTGCAATTTAAATGATTTCAACTGGATCGATCGATGAATTATCTATCTAAATTGATGGTTTTATTATTTTTTCCGCTTGTTGCAATGGGCGCCATGCCGGATGCGGTGAAAAATGGACGTCCTGTTGCAATTGAACTTCCATCCAAATTTCTTCATTCAATAGATGCATTGGAAAAACATGCGCGGAACCCTTCCAGTCATGGAAGGCTCCTTTTGCCTGCCATTGAATTTTGCGATTGCACGCTGGTGAAGGTTTTGTATGAGTCTGATAATAGACAGACCCTGTTTTTCGAGCCCTAGAAGCCAACCGTGACAAGGTTGATGATGGTTACGGTCTGGAAGTATAAAAAAGATGGTGCCCAGCTGGATTTCTCGCACGCTTTCAATAATGCGATGGGCAATGATAAAAAAGCCATTTTTTCCGTGACGCGCAGCCCTGGATCCAAAGAGGCGATGCTGACTGTCGAATGGCTGATTGGCGAGGACTTGCCGGGAGCTACATTGATTGAAATGATGGCGAAAATCGATGTATATTCTGACGAGAATTTGAAGGAAATGTCGAAAATTCTCGGTAGAAGCGCGAATTCAATAGATAAAAATATCGTGTTGGAGAAATGATTCTGCAGGTGATCTCGTGCGGGGATTTCTCGCCAGCTTCCAATCTGTCGCGTGGCGAGACCCACAGGGCTGCTTTATGCAGCTTTGCCGCACGCAAGCTCATCCATGTGCGCTGGCCACCTGCGCAGTTGCCCGCGCCGGCCGCGCCATTCGCACGAACTCCGGCAGGAACGTGCGCCGCTCGCCGCCGGCAAACTCCACAGTCACGGAATTGAGGTTGGACTCGACGACCTGGCTTGCGCCGTGCGCAGGCCATGGCCTATATGCGCGCGCGCCGCGGGCGCTGGCCGGCACCGCCGCATTGCTGGGCAGCTACGCCATCGCGCTCTGGGCCATGCTGCACGCGCCGGTGGCCCTGGTCGCCGCCCTGCGCGAGACCTCGATGATCTTTGCCGCGCTGATCGGCACCGTCTTCCTGGGCGAACGCTTCGGCTGGGAGCGCGCAGCAGGCACGGCGCTGGTGGCGGCCGGGGTGGTCAGGCTGCGTTTCGGCTAGCCGGCATGCGGCGGGCGGCTGCAGCCTGCGCACGGTCCGGCCGGGCCGTCGAAGGCGGGGGCGCTACCCTCCCGCCACGACCACCCGGTTGCGCCCCTGGTCCTTGGCGCGATAGAGGGCCTTGTCCGCCTGCTCGATCAAGGCACCCGTCGTCGGATCGAGCAGGCCCCTGAAGGCTGACGCGACCCCGCAGGAGACGGTGACGATGCCTTGCACGCTCGCGCCGTGGGGCAGCTTCAGCCGCTCGACTTCCTCCCGGGCCGCGTTGCCGACTGCCAGCGCGCCATCGGCGTCGGTGTCCGGCAGCACGGCGATGAATTCCTCGCCGCCATAGCGCGCGAGCACATCTCCCGGGCGGCGGATGGCCTGGGACAGCGCGGCCGCGACACGGCGCAGGCACTCGTCCCCCGCGGGATGGCCGTACCGGTCGTTATAGGCCTTGAAGTGATCGACGTCGAAAAGCAGCACCGCCACCGGGCGGCCGTGCCGCCGGCCCAGCAGCAGGATGTCCTCGAAGCGCTGGTCGAAAGCGCGTCGGTTCAGCATCCCGGTGAGGCCGTCGCGCTCGGCCAGTTCCGCCAGCTGCGCGTTCTTCTGCACGATCTGCTCGTGCGCGGCGCGCAGGGCGCGGTCGGACGCCCGGCGAAGTCTCAGGCTCTTGATGATGTAGCGCCCGGAAAAGCCGATGACCAAGACCACCAGAAGCACGCATGCGAGCTGCACCTGCGCGGCGCTGCGCCACTGCGAAAGAATCTCCTTCTCGGACAGCGCGATGGTCACGAAGAGCGGGTTGTTGGGCAGATGCTCGAACACCACGAGGCGCTTGACGCCGTCGATCGGCGAGGTGAGCCGGGCGATCCCGGCGCGCGCGCTGTTGACCGCCTGCATCAGCGGATTGTCCGGGATGAGCCGGCCCAGATCCTCGACGGCATAGGGGCGCCGCAGGACGTTCGTGCCGTCCGCCAGGCCCAGTGAGATGGCGCCGCCCTCGCCGATATCGAAACGGTTGAGCAGCTGGAGGATGTGGTCGACGCGCACGGTGGCCAGCAGGACCCCGGCGAAGCGTCCTTCCGCATCGTCGATCCGCTTCGAGACCGGGATGATCCAATCCCCTGTGGAACGGCTTTGCACCGGCTTGCTGATCAGGACGCGCGTGCTACGGCTCTCGCGGTGCCGGATGAAATACTCCCGGTCGGAGTTGTTGGCCTGGCGCGCCTGGGTGGGTTGGGTGTGCACCAGCCACCGCCCATCGGCGCCGTAGACGAAGAGCCCGTGGAGGTACTCGGCCTGGCTGATCTGCGTCACCATGATCGGCTGCAGGGACTCCAGCGCTGCGGGCGTCATCTCGTTGCGCTCCAGGGTGTAGCTCAGCGTATTGAGCAACCTGTCCACTTCGCTGAAAACGCTGTCCAGCTGGTTGGCCACCGAATGGCCGAGGTTCCTGGAGGTCGTGGTCGCCTGCGACCAGGCAGCGTCATAGCTTCTCCATGCGAGCCATACGTTGGTGGCGATCAAAACGACCGTGAGCAGCACTAGGAAGAATCCGGCCGCGAGGAACGGGCGTCCTGCCGGGTCGGGCAATTTCCGCTCGTCTTGCTCGACAGCTGAATTCATGGATGTCATCGTGGAAGCTGCATGGAATAGTGAATCACCTTGGGTTTCCTGGAGGTGGATTGGTTCAATCGGGCTGCCACCGCGAGGCCTGAAGCATTGCGAGCGCGGGACGCGGCGCCTTTGCACCCTACCTGCGCATCCCGTTGCTTGCCGTGCCATGGCACCATACACCCTAAAGCAGCTATCACAGCAAAGCGACCCGGTCGCCGCAAGGGAGCGCCCGCCGCCGCTTTTCCCCGCCTGCCGCGCTGCCGAAGAGGCCAAGAGGGATGGCGCCGGTGTAGGAAAGTCTCCGTCCAGGAACGCGCCCTGCGCCGACGAACCTGCCGAGGTCGAGCTTCCAGAATGAAGCCCTTTGGGAGCCCGCCATGCAAAGCAATCGCCCTCTTGCCGTAGTGACCGGTGCATCGTCCGGAATCGGTTACCACCTCGCGCGCTGCTGTGCGGAAAACGGCTTCGACCTGGTGGTCGCGGCAGACCGTCCCCTGGAGGACGCGGCCCGCGACCTCGAGGCCCTGGGCGCCAGCGTGACCTGTGTCCAGGCCGATCTGGCGAAGCGCGAAGGGGTTGACCAGCTGTACGCCACCATCGGCGGGCGCAAGGTGGATGCCTTGCTGGCCAACGCCGGGCATGGCTTGGGCAAGGGCTTCCTGGAGCAGGACTTCGCGGATGTGCAGCATGTCATCGACACGAACATCACCGGCACGCTTTACCTGCTGCACAAGGTGGCGGCCGACATGCGCGCCAGCGGCCAGGGCCGGATCCTGATCACCGGCTCCATTGCCGGCTTCATGCCCGGTTCGTTCCAGGCCGTCTACAACGGCAGCAAGGCCTTCATCGATTCGTTTGCCGCGGCCTTGCGCAATGAGCTCAAGGATACCGGGGTGACCGTGAGCTGCCTGATGCCCGGCCCGACCGACACGGATTTCTTTGCCCGCGCCGACATGCTCGACACCCAGGTCGGTGCGGACGACAGCAAGGCCAAGCCGGCCGATGTCGCCAAGGTGGGGTTCGAGGCCATGATGGATGGCGAGGCGGACGTGGTGGCGGGGTTCAAGAACAAGCTCCAGGCCATCATGGCCAAGGTCACGCCTTCGCAGGCGCTGGCGGCGCAGCACCGGAAGATGGCGGAACCGGGCTCCGCGCAAGACAGCTGATTGGAACCGGCGCCGAGGGTGGGCGGCATGGCCGCCTGGTCCAGGCGCAGGATTGGCAAGGCTGCGGAATTCCACCGCAGCCTTGCTTCGTATCGGCCGGCAGCCAAGCCGCGATGAAATCCGCCCTGTGGGAAGGCGGCCTTGGCCATCCGGAAGGGGGCCTTCCATACCCCCGCGTGCGGACCGGCAGTCCCGCACCGCATCGCCTGCCATCAGGGCGCGGTGCCGCCGGGCAGCAGCCATCGGCAAGAATGCCGGGAGCATGGTCATCCGCTGCGATGCCCCGGCCTCGCAGCGCCTTCACCCCCAGCTTGTGCAGGCCCCGCAATGGGGTAATCCCGCAGTGGCGCTCCCTCCTGCAAATCTTCACAAGATGGGGGTGCATTGCCTGCGGAACACTGCGGAGCCAGCTGGCCGGGCGTGCCGCGTTCCCGCTGCGGCAGGATGTTTGCACAAGATGGGGGTGACCCTTCCCGCAGGCACCGGCAGGATGCATGGCTTGCGCGCTCCAGAATGCGGCAGATTGCACAAGACAGGGGTGACCCCGCGGGGTCGGACCTGTCCGCCAGGCGGGGCGATGCCGCCTCGCCGGGTTGCAGCCCTGCGCCGCGGACCCGCCCCGGCCGCAGCCAGCCGTGTTTTGGATTGCAGCGGTGGCCCGCTCCCCCCTATCTTGTGAATGCACGGGTGCGGGCGGCCGGCACAAACCAAGGGGCAGCCGATCACAATCGAAGGGGCAGGTCTGCACAAATCCAGGGAGATTGCTTCACAATATACGGGTGAACGCTTCACAAGGCAGGGGCGGCGACCAGTTCGCGGGCCTTGCCAGCCTTGGCTTTGCGCTGCTTAAAGTAGGAAACTACTTAAAGTAGTATTGAAAATAAAGAAACGCAGCAGCGTTGTGGGTCCACCAAAGTGACAAAACCAACCCGGCGCAAAGCCAGCCAAAGCGCCATCGACGTCGACGCGAAGGAACTCGTGCAAGGCGACGGGGCGGGCACGCAGATCATCCCCCTGGCGCTGCTGCCGCCCGATCCTGCCGACGGCGCCGACAAGCCCTTCGCCACCTTCTTCATCCAGCGCAAGAACCAGGGCTCCAACTTCAAGAAGCCCAATCCCCTGGTCCACAACAAGCCGCATGCCGTCATGACGGTCATGCAGCAAAAGCTCACCAACATCATGCTGCGGCACGCGCAGCAGAACCAGCCCGTGGAGCCGGCCACCTGGAAGATCTCGGTGGAAGAGATGCTGCGCCTGCTGAACGTCAGGACGCGCAACTACGAGCACATCGAGAAAACCATCGATGAACTCATGTCGATCAAGCTGCGGCTCGATGTGTTCGAGGAAAAGGGGCTGGCCAAGCACTTCGCCGTGGTGTTCCCCTACGCCAAGCTCTATGCCGGCGAGATCACCTTCAAGATCGAGTCCAAGGCCTTGCTGCTGCTGGGCGACAGCCCCTCGTACACCAGCCTCGACCTGCTCGAGCTCAGCGCGCTGTCGAAGGTCTGCTCGGTGCCGCTGTTCGAGTTCTGCTCGCGCTACCTGGGCATTGGCTCGACCCGCCGCGTGCCTTGGCAGGACCTGCGCGACATGCTGGTCGCCTCCAAGAGCATTCCCAACAAGGCCCAGCAATGGAGCACCTTCAAGGAGCGCTACCTGGATCCTGCGATCAAGGACATCAACGCCTCGACCAAGCTGTACATCGAGGTCGAGACCGAGCGCTACAAGACCAAGGTGACGAACCTGCGCTTCCACGTCAGCCGGCAGAAGCTGGCCCTGGAGATGTCGGCGGCCAACAGCAACTCCGAGACCAAGAAGCACCTGGTGGATGCCATGCAGGCGCTGGGTCTGGTCGACAAGGCCATCTACAAGCTGCTGAGCACCTACAGCGAGGAGCAGATCGAGGGAGCGCTCAAGCACACGAAGTGGCGCGTCACCGAGTCCAAGCTGCGCAAGCTGACGTACCCCAGCCGGTACTTCCTCTCCTCGCTGAAATCGGGCCACTACCAGGACTTCCTGGACGGCAGGGCCACGCCAGCGACCGCAGAGCTGTTTCCCGTGGCGGACGGCCTGCACCGCATGCCCCCCGCGAGCGTGCAGGAAGCCGAAGCTGCGCCACCCGCCGCCAGGAAACCCAGGGCCGCGACCACGAAATCCGAGGCCAGGAACGGCCTCAACAAGGGCCGTGCCAAGCTCATCGCCGCCGTGGAGAAGCAGCGCATCCTGGATCTGAAGGTGATTCTCGGGGAGCTGGAAAAGCCGGCGCTGCAGGCGATCTACGACGAATACAACGCCACCCTCGGCGTCGAGGCCAACAGGATCAAGATCGGGCGCAACCGCGCCGGCGTCCTGCCCTCGTTCCACGCCTGGTACGCCAGGAAGCTCTGGGGCGAAGAGGTCACCGACGCCGAGATCGTCGCCATGATGGAGCGCATGCTCAGCGCTTGACCCGATCCTGCACAAACCAGGGGGTGGCAGTCCGGCCGCAGGGAGGATCAGCGCCTGTGCCTGTTCACCCCTGTCTTGTGCATCCATACGCTGGAAGCGGCACCGCGACGCAGCGATGTTCGAACGCCGGGGCACCAGCCTGCATGCTTGCCGACCCACCCCTGGCTTGTGCAGCGCACGGTTCGAGACGGGCGCGGCGGGGACCTTCAGGGAGCGGGGCCATGGATTGACGGGTTCTTCCAGCGGGCTGCCGCACAAAAGGCAGGAACTTGCACAAGAAAGGGGTGGGCTCTGGAAACCCGCCCGCACGCTGGCTGCGGCTGCATCCAAGGCACGCGGTGCAGGCTTGCAGGATATGGGCGTGGCGTCGAGAGATGCACTGGCGCCTTCACCCCCATCTTGTGAAGCTATGGACGCACAAGTGCCCCGCCTGCCGCATCGGCGCACGCGTGGGCTCCGGGCGGGGCGTTGCGGATGAATGGCTTGTGTCTGACCACCGCGGGCTCATGCAGCGACGAAAATGCAACGCATGCAAATGACATCCTCCCTCCCAGCATCGGCGCAACGCTGGATCGCGCCCAGCCTGCTGGCGCTCGTCGCCATGGCGGGTTGCGCTTCCGCACCGCCCGTTGAAAACCAGGCTGCGGCGCCATCGACGGCAAGCCCCGCGCCAGCGCCAACCCCCGCTCCGTCCACATCTTCCCCGATGGGCGAGGCCGAGCACGAACAGAAATTCGCCCGCTGGGTCGCGGACTTCCGCGCCAGCGCCCGCGCGGCCGGCATCGACGAGGCCACGCTGCACCAGGCCTTCGACGGCGTGCGCTTCGTACCGCGCGTCGTCACGTCCGACCGCGCGCAGCCCGAATTCACGCGCACCGTCTGGGACTACCTCGACGGCGCGGTGTCGGCGCAACGCGTCGCCCGCGGCCAGGAGAAATTGCAGCAGCTGCGCGCCACGATCGACAGCGCGTCCGCGCGCTACGGCGTGCCCGCCGAAATCCTGGTCGCGATCTGGGGCATGGAGAGCAATTACGGCAGCAACGTCGGCAGCATTCCCACCATCGACGCCCTGGCGACGCTGGGCTTCGAGGGCCGGCGCGAGGAATGGGCGCGCGGCCAGCTGCTGGCGGCCTTGAAGATCCTGCAGAACCGCGACATCGAGCGTGCGCAGATGATCGGCTCGTGGGCCGGAGCAATGGGCCAGACGCAGTTCCTGCCCTCGAACTTCCTGGCCTACGCGGTCGACGCCGACGGCGACGGCCGCCGCGACATCTGGGGCAGCGTGCCCGATGTGATGGCCTCGACCGCGAACTTCCTGGCACGCTCGGGATGGCAACCCGGCCAGCCTTCGGCCATCGAGGTCCGCCTGCCGGCGGGATTCGACTACGCGCGCGCCGATGCCGATATACGCCAGCCTGCTGCGCAATGGGCCGGCGAGGGCGTGCAGACCATGAACGGCACGCCGTTGCCGGCGCTGGACGGCACCTCGATCCTGCTGCCGGCCGGCGCGCGCGGGCCGGCCTTCCTGGTCGGGACCAACTTCCGCACCATCCTGCGCTACAACAATTCGACCAGCTATGCGCTGGCCGTCGGCCTGCTGGCGCAAAAGCTCGCGGGCAGCGCCGGGGTCCAGGCAGCCTGGCCGCGCGAGCTGCAGTCGCTGAGCAGCAGCCAGGTGCGGGCGCTGCAGACGGGGCTGAACGCCCGCGGCTTCAACACCGGGACACCCGACGGCACCATGGGACCGGCCACGCGGCGCGGCGTCCGGCAATACCAGCGCAGCCTGGGACTGCCGGCGGATGGGTATCCGACACTGGAGTTGCTGCAGCGGCTGCAGTGACGCGAGTGGCACTGCGCGTGGAGGCCGGCATGCAGCCCTGGACGCCGATGGCGGGGCGACGGCGGATGGGGCGGCCAATGCGCTTCATCCGCCCCGCCGCGCCGCCTGGGCTAGGATAGCCGGGCTCCGCGGGTGTGACGGGGCGCGGAACAGGACAGCCAATGGAATTGCGGCAGCTGCGCTACTTCGTGCGCATCGTGGAAATGGGCTCGATGAGCCGGGCGGCACGCGAACTCGACGTGGTGCAGTCGGCTTTGAGCCAGCAGATCACGCGGCTGGAGAGCGAGCTGGCCGTGCGCCTGCTGCAGCGCACGCCGCGCGGCGTGGTGCCGACCGAGGCCGGCGTGGCCTTCTTTCGCGAAGCCCAGCTGGCGCTGCGCCATGCCGACCAGGCAGTGCGCAGTGCCCGGCGGTCGCGCCTGTCGGGCTCGGTCAGCCTGGGCCTGGCGCCCACCACGGCCACCATCCTGGCGCTGCCGCTGATGCGGGCCATGCGCGCGCGCTATCCCGACGTGCGGCTGCACCTGGTGGAAAGCATGTCGGGCCATCTCGCGGAGATGCTCAATGCGCGCGCGCTCGACATGGCCGTGCTGTTCGACTCCCGTCTGCATGGCAGCGAGGGCGGCCAGCCACGCCCCGGCGGCCGGCGCTGGCAGGTGCACCCGCTGATCGAGGAGCAGTTGTACCTGATCCGTTCGCTGCGCCATCCGCAAGGCGGTGCGCTGCCTGCAGCCATGGCGCTGGGCGACCTCGCACGCGAGCCGCTGATCCTGCCCACGGGCCAGCACGGCCTGCGCAGCACGCTGGACACGGCCTTTGCGCAGGCGCGCTTCACGCCGCATGTGGTGCTTGAAGTCGACTCGCTTTCCATGGTCATGGCGGCCGTCGATGCGGGCCTGGGGTCGACGCTGCAGCCCTGGGCGGCAATGAGCCGTTTCGAGGACGCGGCGCAGCGCTTCGATTCGGCATTGATCACCGACCGCGATGCACGGCGCACCAATTTGCTGTGCACCCTCTCCGAGGACGAGCTGTCGCCGGCCGCGCTGGCCGCGCGCGTGGTGCTGGTCGACTGCGTGCGCGAACTGGTGTCCTCGGGCGCGTGGAGCGGCACCACGCCTATCCATCACGAACGCTGATACCCCCATGCGCCGGGTCCCCTGCACCCGGGCCGCATCGATTCCTACAGTAGAGCTCCCCCCGAGAGAGAGACTGCAAGGAGAATTTCCATGGACACCGATGTTCTGGTCATCGGTGGTGGCAACGCTGCCCTCTGCGCCGCCCTGATGGCGCGCGAGGCGGGCATGCGCGTGCTGCTGCTGGAGTCTGCCCCGCGCGCCTGGCGCGGCGGCAACTCCGCCCACACCCGCAACCTGCGCTGCATGCACGACGCGCCGCAGGACGTACTGGTCGAAGCCTACCCCGAGGAGGAATACTGGCAGGATCTGCTCAAGGTCACGGGCGGGCTCACCGACGAGCATCTGGCGCGCCTGGTGATCCGCGCGTCCTCGACCTGCCGCGACTGGATGCGCCGCCATGGCGTGCATTTCCAGCCGCCGCTGTCGGGCGCGCTGCATGTCGCGCGCACCAATGCCTTCTTCATGGGTGGCGGCAAGGCCCTGGTCAATGCCTATTTCCGCAGCGCCGAGGCGCTGGGCGTCGAGATCCGCTACGAAGCGCCCGTCGAGCGGCTCGAGATCGAGGATGGCCGCTTCGTTGCCGCCTGGTGCGACGGCCAGCGCATCACCGCCAAAAGCTGCGTGCTCGCGGCCGGCGGGTTCGAATCCAACCGCGAATGGCTGCGCGAGGCCTGGGGCCAGAACGCGCGCGGCGAATGGCCTTCGGACAACTTCCTGATCCGCGGCACGGCCTACAACCAGGGCGTGCTGCTGCGCCACATGCTCGAGGAGCACCAGGCCGACCGCATCGGCGACCCGACGCAGGCGCACATGGTGGCCATCGACGCGCGCGCGCCGCTCTACGACGGCGGCATCTGCACGCGCATCGACTGCGTCTCGCTGGGCGTGGTGGTCAACCGCGAGGCCGAGCGCTTCTACGACGAAGGCGAGGACTTCTGGCCCAAGCGCTATGCGATCTGGGGCCGGCTCGTGGCGCAGCAGCCGGGCCAGGTCGCCTATTCGATCATCGACGCCAAGGCCATCGGACGCTTCATGCCGCCGGTATTCCCGGGCATCGTCGCCGACAGCCTGCCGGAGCTGGGGCAAAAGCTCGGCCTCGATGCCGGCACCTTCATGCAGACCATGGAGCGCTACAACGCGGCCTGCCGCGTCGGCAAATTCGACCACACGGCGCTGGACGACTGCCACACCGAGGGTGTGGCGCCCGCCAAGACCCACTGGGCCCGGCCGATCGACACCGCGCCGTACTACGGCTATGCGCTGCGCCCGGGCGTGACCTTCACCTACCTGGGCCTCAAGGTCGACGACACCGCCGCCGTGCGCTTTGCCGGCCAGGCAAGCCGCAACCTGTTCGTGGCCGGCGAGATGATGGCCGGCAACGTGCTGGGCAAGGGCTACACGGCGGGCGTGGGCATGTCGATAGGCACAGCCTTCGGCCGCATCGCCGGACGCAACGCGGCCCTGGCCGCACAGGGCCGGCCCGCCGTGGCCGGCGCCGTCCAAGACTAGGAACCGATTCATGCAAACCCTGTACTCCCTGACCGAAGACGCCAAGGCGCTCGCCTCGGGCCAGCCCGTCGCCGCCAGCAAGCCCGTCCACAAGGTCATTCCCATCCAGACCCTCACCCCGGAAGCCGAGGTGGCGCGCGCGCTGCAGATCTGCAATGCCTGCCGCTATTGCGAGGGCTTCTGCGCGGTGTTCCCGGCGATGACCCGCCGGCTGGAGTTCGCCGCGGCCGACGTGCATTACCTCGCCAACCTGTGCCACAACTGCGGCGCCTGCCTGCATGCCTGCCAGTACGCGCCCCCGCATGAATTCGCCGTCAACATCCCCAAGGCCATGGCCGAGGTGCGCGGCAAGACCTATGCCGACTATGCCTGGCCGCCGGCGCTGGGCAGCCTCTACCGGCGCAACGGCCTGACGCTGTCGCTGGCGCTGGTTGCCGCGCTGACGCTGTTCCTGGTGCTGGCGGTGGTGCTGCAGGGCAACGGCCTGGGCGCGCTCTGGGGCGCCGAGCTGGGCGGCGATTTCTACCGCCTGTTCCCGCACAACCTGCTGGTGGGCATGTTCGCGCCGGTGTTCCTGTTCGTGGTGTTCGCGCTGTTCATGGGCGTGCGCCGCTTCTGGAGGGAGGTCAAGCCAGCGACCAGCGGGGCCGATGTGAACCGGCCCGCCGCGGCCGAAGCCGCATCGGACGTGCTGCGCCTCAAATACCTCGACGGCGGCCATGGCAGCGGCTGCAGTAACGATGACGACGCCTACACCCTGCAGCGCCGCCGCTGCCACCACCTGACGTTCTACGGCTTCATGCTGTGCTTTGCCGCGACCTCGCTGGCCACGGTCTACCACTACGTGTTCGGCTGGGCCGCGCCCTATGACCTGCCCAGCCTGCCCAAGGTGCTCGGCGCGATCGGCGGCGTGAGCCTGATGCTGGGCACGGCGGGCCTGTGGCGCCTGAACCGCCGGCGCCATCCGGAGCATGGCGATCTGCAGCAAAAACCCATGGACCTGGGCTTCATCGCGCTGCTGTTCCTGGTCAGCGCCAGCGGCCTGGCCCTGTGGCTGGGGCGCGGCACGCCGGCGCTGGCGCTGCTGCTGTGCCTGCACCTGGGCGCGGTTATGGCGCTGTTCGCCACGCTGCCCTACGGCAAGTTCGCGCATGGCGTGTTCCGCACCGCCGCGCTGCTGCGCCACAACACCGAGAAACGCCAGCCCAACCCCATCGGGCTGGGTGCGGACTGAAGCGCAGTCCCTGCCATTTCCAAAAACCATACGAAAACCATAGGAGACTCCCATGCAACGTCGCACCCTTTTGCATACCGCACTGCTGGCTTCCTCGGCGCTTTCGCTGGCCACGCTGGCCCAGTCGCAGGACTTCCCGCCCAGGAAACCCGTGACCATGGTCGTGGGCTTCGCCGCCGGCGGCGCCGCCGATGCGTCCGCGCGGCTGATCGCCAAGAAGCTGGGCGAGAACATCGGCCAGAGCGTGGTGGTGGAGAACAAGGGTGGCGCGGGCGGCAACATCGCCCACGGCCAGGTGGCCAGCGCCGCGGCCGACGGCTCGGTCATCCTGTTCGGCTCGGTCGGTCCGCTGACCATCGCGCCGCACCTGATGAAGCTCAACTACGACCCGTTCAAGGATCTCGCGCCGATCTCCGGCGGCGTGAACTTCCCCAATGTGCTGGTCGTGCACCGTGGCGCGGGCGTGAAGACGCTCAAGGACTTCGTTGCGCTGGCCAAGAAGAAGCCTGGCAGCGTGGACTACGCCTCGACCGGCGCGGGCTCGGCCTCGCACCTGGCGGGCGAGCTGTTCAACCAGCGCGCGGGCGTGGAAATGGTGCATGTGCCCTACAAGGGCGGGGCGCCGGCGCTGCAGGACCTGCTGGGCGAGCGCGTGACCAGCTACTTCGCCGCACCGCCCACGGCCATGCCGCATGTCGAGACCGGCAAGCTGATTCCCCTGGCCACGACCGGCCTGGCGCGCCCGGCCTACCTGCCCGACATCCCCACCGTGGCCGAGGCCGGATACCCTGGCTTCGAAGCCCTCAACTGGTATGCCTTCGTCGGACCCGCGAAGACGCCCGCAGCCATGCTCGATCGCTGGAACCGCGAGATCGTCAAGGTGCTGAACGACGAGGAGGTCAAGAAGGCCCTGCTGCAGCATGGCCTCACGCCGCAGCCGACCACGCGCGCGGAACTGGCGGCGTTCATGCAAAAGGAATACGAGCAGTGGGGCAAGGTGGTGCGCGAGCGCAAGCTCAGCGCCAACTGACCCATTGAAGCCAGCCGCGCATGGCCGGGAGCAGTCCAGTCCGGGTCCTATGCGCGCCCCTTCGATTCCAGCAGCATGTCGAACAGCAGCTGCGCCGCGGCGGGAAGCGCCTTGCCGCGCCGGGATATCAGCCCCAGCGTGCGCGAGACCCGGGGTTCGGTGAGCGCAATCGCCGCCAGCCCCGCCTGCCCGTCCGGCGGCAGCGCCATCCGGGGCACCACGCCGATGCCCAGCCCGGCCAGCACCAGGCTGACCAGCGCCGGCACATGGTTGACCTCGCAGAACCAGCGCGGGCGTTGCTCCACATGGGCCAGCGCCTGGTCGATGAGAAAGCGGTTGCCGCTGCCCTGCGCCAGGGCAATGTATTTCTCCGCGCCCAGTTCGCTCCAGCGTACCGCCTTGCGCTTTGCCAGGGGATGGCGCTTGGGGCAGGCCAGCACAAAAGGTTCCTCGATCAACGGCTGGAACTCGATATCCGCTTCCTGCGTGCCGATGTAGGTGACGCCGAAGTCGGCTTCGCCGCGCGTCACCGCCAGCAGCACGTCGCTGGAGGCTTCATCCAGCACGCGGATGCGGATGCGCGGATAGCGCCGGTGGTACTCGGCAAAGACGCTGGGCAGGAAATAGCCCACGGCGGAGGGCACGCAGGCCAGCGTCACCTCGCCCGAAAGCCGCTCCGCCACATCCTGTATTCCCAGCAGCGCGCTGGCCAGTTCGTTGAGCACATTGCGCGCCTTGGGTACGAAGGCGCGGCCCACGGTGGTCAGCTCGACCTTGCGCGTGGTCCTGGTGAAGAGCGCGACGCCCAGTGCATCTTCGAGCTTGTCGATGCGCCGGGAGAGGGCCGACTGCGACAGGTGCAGCGCCTGCGAGGCGGCGCGCAGGCTGCCCAGATCGGCCACGGCCAGGAAGGCGCGCAGGTCGCCAAGATCGAAGTTCATGCAGTCACTTTCTTGCGTACAACGCAAAAATTCCTCGGATATTTGCACTTTACAGTGAATCAGGTGGATCGCAAGATGGGCACCAGAGGCAGGCACACAGCCGCCCATATCCAGGAGCAGGAGACAAATGAACGCCCATCACCATCCGCAGGCCCGCCGCCGCACCCTTGCCAAGGCTGTCCTTCTGTCGGCCATCGCCATTGCCACGCTGTCGGGTCCGGTCACGGCCGCCGCGCAGGAGTGGCAGCCCACGCGCCCCATCCGCCTGCTCGTGCCCTACGGGCCCGGCGGCAGCTCCGACGTCATCGCGCGCGCCATGGCGCTGGAGATGGGCCACGCCCTCGGCCAGTCGGTGGTGGTCGAGAACAAGCCCGGCGGGCAGGGCTCGATCGCCATGATCGAAGGCGCCCGGGCCGCGCCCGATGGCTACACCCTGGTGCTCGGGCATGTGGGCACGATGGCGGTGAATCCGGCCATGATGCCGAAGCTGCAATACGACGTGGACAAGGACTTCGCGCCAGTCACGCTGCTGACCCGGGTGCCGATGCTGTTTGCCGTCGGCCCGTCGGTCAATGCCAAGTCGCTGGACGAGTTCATCTCCCTGTCCAAGGCCCGGCCGGGCAAGCTGAACTACGGCTCGGCCGGCAACGGCAGCGCCGGGCACCTGGCGTTCGAGATGCTCAAGGACACGGCCCAGGTGAACCTGACCCATGTGCCCTACAAGGGCACGGGTGCGCAGATGACCGACCTGCTGGCGGGAACCATCGACGCGGCCTCCGCCGGCCTGCCGGGCTTCCTGCCGCACGTCAAAGCCGGCAAGCTGAGGATTCTTGCGGTGGGCGCCGCCGAGCGGCTGCCGGCGCTCCCGGACGTGCCTACGGTGGGCGAACTGGGATACCCGGGCTTCGAAAGCTCGCAGTGGTTCGGCCTGATCGCCCCGGCCAAGACACCGCCCCAGGTCATCGAACGCATCAACAAGGAAGCGCAGAAGGCGCTGAGGGCGGCCTCCGTCAAGCGCCGCCTCGAGGAGGACTCCAGCACCGCCGTGGGCTGGGGCCCCAGGGAATTCACCACCTTCATCACCTCCGAGAAGAAACGCTGGGGCGATGTCGTGCGCAGCGCGAAGCTCCAGGCCGACTGACACCATTCATTTTGTCCCTATGGATTGCAACGCCATGAACGCACGCACCGAAAACCAGATCCTCATTCCCGAAGACCAGCTGCGCAAGCTGGGCCAGGACGCCTTCCAGGGCCTTGGCCTGCCTGCAGAGCACGCCGCCGATGTCGTCGAGATTCTCCTGCTGGCCGATCTCTTCGGCCTGTCCACCCACGGGCTCAGCCGCATCGAGTCGTATGGCGAGCGGATCGACGTCGACGGCATCGCCAAGGCGGCTCAGGTCACCCAGGAGCGCGTGGCGCCCGG
Organism: Comamonas endophytica; assembly: GCF_023634805.2. Classification (NCBI taxonomy): domain Bacteria; kingdom Pseudomonadati; phylum Pseudomonadota; class Betaproteobacteria; order Burkholderiales; family Comamonadaceae; genus Comamonas; species Comamonas endophytica. Next base: position 556,791 of record NZ_CP106882.1, on the reverse strand, counting down.
CATCTTCCGCGTCGATGGCGCCAACGGGGTCGGGCCCCTGGTGGGCATGCAGGGGCTGCGTGCGGCGATGGAGGCGGCGCGCGAATGCGGCATCGGCGCGGCCTTCGTGCGCGGCAGCAACCATTTCGGGCCGATCTCGCCCTACAGCTACATTGCCGCCGAGCAGGGCTTTGCCAGCATCATCGGCAGCAATGCCACCACCACCATCGCCCCCTGGGGCGGCAGCGATGCGCGCCTGGGCAACAGCCCGCTGGGCTTCGGCGTGCCCGGCCCGGACGGCGCGCACTTCCTGCTCGACATGGCCATGAGCGTCGTGGCGCGCGCCAAGATCCGCAATGCGCTCAAGGCGGGAACGTCCATCCCCGACAGCTGGGCCACGGATCCCCACGGCCGCAAGACCACCGATCCCAAGGCCGCGCTCGACGGCTTCCTGCAGCCCATCGGCGGTCACAAGGGCTATGGGCTGGCGCTGATGGTCGACCTGTTTGCCGGCTTGCTGTCCAATGCGGCCTATCTCACGCATGTGAAGTCGTGGGTCGATGCGCCGGACGAGCCGCAGAACCTGGGCCATTTCTTCATCCTCATCGACGTGCAGCGGCTGGGTTCGGGCGCTTGGCTTGCCGAGCGCATGAAGGACTTTGCGCAGATACTGCACGCAAGTCCGGCGGTGGAAGCCGACAAGCCGGTCATCGTCCCGGGTGAAATCGAGCTGCGCAACATGGCGCGCCAGCGCGCGCAGGGCATTGCGCTCGGCGCCGAGGTGCTGGCCATGCTGCAGGAGCGGGCGAAGCATTCGGGCCAATGAGGTAGCCATGAGCAATATCGACCAAAGCATCATCGAAGCGTTCTGTCCGACCGGCCGGCTGCGGGCCTCCATCAACCTGGGCAATCCCATCCTTGCGCGGCGTGCGGACGACGGCCGGCCGGCCGGGGTTTCCATCGACCTGGCCAATGCATTTGCGCGCCAGTTGGGCGTCGATATCGAGCTGGTGGTCTTCGACTCGGCTGGAAAGTCGGTCGAGGCGGTGACGGCGGAGCAGGCGGATATCGGCTTCTTTGCCGTGGACCCGGTGCGCGGCGCGGGCATCGCCTTCACGGCGCCCTATGTGCTGATCGAAGGCGCGTACCTGGTGCGGGAGGAGTCGCCGATCCAGGACAATGCCGAGGTCGATACGGCTGGCGTGCGCGTGGTGGTCGGCAAGGGCAGTGCCTATGATCTCTATCTGACGCGAGCGCTGCAATCCGCCGAGATACTGCGCGCGCCCACCTCGCCGGCGGTGGTCGAAACCTTTCTGGCGCAGGGCGCCGAGGTCGCGGCCGGGGTGAAGCAGCAGCTGGAATTCGATGCCGCCCGGCTGGGCGGCCTGAGGCTGCTGCCCGGGCGCTTCATGGTCATCCAGCAGGCCATGGGCCTGCCCAAGGGCCGTGGCGCCGCTGCGGCCCAGGTGCTGACCTCCTTTGTGGAGGAAATGAAGCGCAGCGGATTCGTCCAGAAGGCACTGGAGGAACACGGTATCGAAGGTGCCTCGGTTGCGCCGCTGCAGTGACGCACGGGCCGGGACAGGCGTCCAATGGCAAAAAAAGGGTGCCGCCGGGCACCCTTTTTTGTCGTTGCTGCTGGCTCGCAGCTTCATCCGCTGCCGCGCAGGCGGCTGCCCCTCACTGGTCCAGAGCAATGCGGTAGATGCTGTAGCTGCCGTTGCCGCCGTTGACGCCGGTGTCGTCTTCCCGGTCCAGGCTGACGTGGGCCAGGCCTGCAGCCCGGGCCAAGGCCAGCTCGTTCTTGCCGGACTTGAACAGCACCTTGCCCGCCGTCGCCACCCGGGCGAAGCGCCAGCTGCTGGTCGAACCATTGGCCGCGCGCGTGATGTTCTTCTGCGCCTTGACGTAGTTCAGCACCACCTCGCGGTTGGCGTCGGGCGAGGCCCAGACGATGTCGAAGGCCTTGCCCGTGCCCAGGATGAACGGGGCGCTGCTGTTGGCGCGGTAGTTGTTGGTGGCAACGATGAACTGCTGCGCGTTGTCCATGGGCAGCCCCTTGTAGCGCAGGTTTTTGATGCGCTCGCCGCCCTTGGACGGATCGTTGACGTTGTACTTCGCCTGGGTCACGTCGATCTCGTAGCTGATGTCCCGGCTGGTGAACACGTCGAAGTTGTAGCCGGGGAAGGACGAGCCGGGCTGCACGCCGGTCTTGCTGTCGTTGATCAGCCACTGGTCCTCGGCCTTGTTCGGGTCGATCTGGTTGAAGCGGTTGGCCGCGTTCTCCAGCCACAGCTTGATCTGCGCGCCCGTGACCTTCACCGCATGGATGGTGTTGTTGTCGTACAGGTACAGGTCGGCCGCCGCCGAGACGGTCATGGTGCCGGCCGCCACGTCGGTGAAGTCGCCGCTGCCGGAAAAGCCGGTCTTGAAGGGCGCCGTGACGGAAAGCACCGGCAGGCCGGCGTACTGGGGCAGGCTGGCCTGCACATAGCGGGCCACGTATTCCTGCTGCGCCTGGTTGACGATCTGCAGCGCGCCCACGTTGCCCACGTCGGCGAACATCGAGCTCAGGCGGAAGTCGCTGGTGCCGATGGGCGAGGCGACATAGCTGCGGGTCTTGTCGTGCAGTTCCTGCACGGCCGCCACCACGGCCGGGTCGGAGTCCACATACACGCTCTTGCCGGCCGCGTCCTTGGACTCGGTCATGCGCACCTGTACCTCGGTCCTGGCGGTGTCCACCGACCACTTCCTGGCTGCGGCGTCCCATTGGAGCGCGTAATTGATGACGCCCAGGCCCTTGCCCCAGGAGCTGGCCATGACGGCCGGCACGCCGTTGACGGTGCCCCGGACATTGTCTGCACCCTCGAATTTGTAGGCTGGGCTGGCGCCGCGGTCGGGGAAGATGTTGTGCTCGTGGCCCATCACGATGCCGTCGATGCCCGGCACTTCCTTGGTGATGTAGTAGCCGGGGTTATCCATATTGGCGAAGTAGCCGCTGGCGTCCATGCCGCCGTGCAGCAGCACGAAGACCAGGTCGGCGCCCTTGGCACGCACTTCGGGTACGTACCTGGCGGCGGTGTCGCGGCCGTCCTGCGTGCTGATTTTTCCTTCGAGCTTGTCCTTGTCCCAGTTCAGGATGCCGGGCGTGGTGATGCCGATCACGCCGATCCTGATCGGCAGCGTCACGGCCTTGCCGTCGGCCTGGGTGGCGGCGAGCTTGCGCTCCAGGATGACATAGGGGTCGACCAGCGGCTTGCCGCTCTTGAGGCTGGTGACGTTGGCCGTGACGATGGGGAAACCCGGTCCTTTGTCCTTGGAGCCGATCTTCGGGTCCACGCCCTCGACATCGAGTCCGCCGCCCAGGATCTGGCTGAGATAGGGCAGGCCGAAATTGAACTCGTGGTTGCCCAGGACGCCGGCGTCGTACTTCAGCGTCGCCATGGCCTTGTACATCGACAGCTGCTGCGTGGCCGGCAGCGGTGCGACCTGCGCCTCGTAGGTGCCCAGCACCGTGCCCTGGACGGTGTCGCCGTTGTCCACCAGCAGGTTGTTGGGGAAGTCGGCGCGCGCCTTGTGGATCAGCCTGGCGGTGCGCTCCAGGCCGACGGTCTTGTCTTCCTTGTCGGAGTAATAGTTGTAGCTGCGCGCGTAGTAGTGCAGGTCGGTGGTCTCCAGCAGCGCCAGCTGGGCCGTGGCATTTTGCGCGGCGGGTTCCGGGGCAGGCGCAGGGGCGTTGCCATCGCTGCCGCCGCAGGCTATCAGTGCGAGGGTGACAGGCAGCGCCAACAGGGGCGGCAAGCAGCGGTGCTGGCCGCGCGAAGCGGGTACGTCATGGGACATGGGAAGGCCTTTAGGATGGTTATGCAATGAAGGGCAAGACTATCGCAACGATGGCGCCCGCAGCGCGCTGTCCTTGCCAGGACTGCGCTGCCTGGCCATTCTTATGGCCGAGATTGACGGGCGTGTGACGGGTTGCCTCGATGTCATGCAGGACGCCGGCACTAGCCGCTGTCCGGCGCGGAAATTGCATGGGTGCTTACCGGGACATTTTTTGACCTGCGCAACCATCGCCAGTGCCTGGCCCGGTGATCCTTGCGGTTCAACGGGCCAGCGCCTGCCCCTCCACCCGCGTTGACATTTCCAGGAAGGCCACCGATATGACTGCCAGCAGCGAAAACGGGACTCTTTTCTCCCACGTCAAAGAGGGCGACACGCCCTGGCGCTCCGACGGCTTGAGGGATTTCTTCCTCTACCGCGACCTCGGAGTGGCCGATGCCACCCATGGCCGGGTGATCGCGCATCTGGTCAAGGCCAACAAGCCGCCGGAGGAGGGCACCGGCTGGCACCGGCATGTCGCCGATTTCCAGATCGTGCTCATGACCAAGGGCTGGGCGAAATTCATGTACGAGGACCAGGAGACGCTGGTGAAGGCCGGCGACTGCGTGCACCAGCGCCCCGGCATCCGCCACTACCTGTTCGACTACTCGCCGGATATGGAGTATCTGGAGATCGTCAGCCCGGCGATGTTCGGCACGGTGGATACCGATGCTCCCTGCGAAGTGCCCACGCCGGCAGCCTGGCCGCCGCAAGCCATTGCTGCGGCGCAAGCGCAGCAGGACGCGCAGGAAAATCCCCAGGCCGCGTAGCGGCCCGGCACCAGCGCTGCGGTATCGGCCGCCAGCGGCTCCCGCGCCGAATCCGCCTTCGGCCCGGGCGCGTGCCATCTGGTTCCATGGCTTCACCTCGCTGCAGTCAGCGGTTGCCGCTGTCTGAAGCAATAGCGGCTGGTTTTGACGCAGTTCCTAAGGTGCGGAGAATCTACCGGGCCGCGAAGCGCGGCAGTTCCTTCAGCTCCTCGGCCCGCAACCCCTCGCGGCTCATGACATGCGGCACCAGGAAGCCGCGCCAGCGCTGCTCGAAGGCCTCCACCTGCTGCAGATAGCGCGCATGGCTGGGCACATCGGTGCCGGCCAGCCGCTCGCCGAAAAGCACCAGGGCCAGGCCCGGCGAGAGCCATGACCCGCCGGACACGATGGCTGCCTGCCGAATGCGGCTCTCGCTGAACTCCCCCAGCAGCGGCTCCAGCGCCAGGTCCTGATCGAGAACGCGCGTGACGAAGCTGGCAGGCCAGACGGCGGGCAGCTGCGGCTTGATCTCTGGATGCTCGTCGTACCAGGCCTCGGCCAGCGCCTGCTCGTTGTCTTCGCTGCCGTGCTGCGCTTCGCGGATGGCAATGATGGATTGCAGGCGCGAGGGCATGGGCGCCGCGCGCTCGGCGGCCAGCACCAGGGCCGCCGGGACCGCGAAGGTCAGCGCCAGCCAGAGCCCGAGCGCCAGCAGCATGCTGCTGGCGCCGCTGACGGGCAGAACGCCGAGCAGCCCGCCCAGCGCCACCCACACGGCGCAGAACGCCGCCAGCGCGGCGATCCACTGTAGCCAGACCTGAGGGCTCGAACCCGGGTCCAGGGCGAGCGCGGGCAGGGTCGAGACCGCAAGCACAAGCCACAGGCAGATCAGGCGCCAGCCCAGGGCGGCGATCACGACAGGTGCGATGCCGTGAATGGACTGTACGCGCAGCAGACCCAGGCGTCCCTGTTCGCGTTCCTCCTGCACCAGCCCTGCGCACAGCAGCAGCGCGACCAGCGGTGCGAGAAGCGCCACCATGGCCGGCAGCCCGGGCAGGCCGGTGTCCTCGAGCAGCGGATTGCGCAGCGGCCCCGGGTCGCGTGCGTCCACATGCCGGCTGTCGAGCGAAGCCTTCAGGCGCGCGGGCAGGGCATCCAGGCGCTGTATGCCCAGGCCCAGCCCGGCCTCGACCGGCATGCGCGTGCTGCCCAGTTCGCCGCGGCCCAGCTGGTAGGTTGCGGTGGCGTTGGCCGGCCCCGGCACCGGGTTCTTCTGGAACTGCGCCATGGCCTGCTGCAGTTTCTGCTCGCGCATGGCGTTGTCTTGCGCTGCAGACGCGCGCCAGGCGCGCGCATCCAGGCCCGCCAGGGTGGCGGAGATAAACAGCACCACAAACAACACGCCCAGCGCCGCCCAGGCAACCGGCTGGCGGCGCAGCCGCAGGCCCTCGGCCTGCCAGTGGATCAGTCGGGGAAGCATCATGGGTTCAGCCTCCTGGCGCTCCACCCCATGGCGCCCAGCGCCAGCACCAGCCAGCCGGCCAGCAGGCCCCAGTCGGCCTGGCTGCTGCGCAGGGAAAATCCAGTGCCTGGTGGCGTGTAGCGCCACTCGGGCATGGCCTGCCATTGGGCGTTGCCGGCATAGCGGCTTTCAAAGGAAGTCATGCCTTGCGTGGCGTTCATGTCCCATTCATCCATCAGGGTCGTGTAGTGCTGGCGGTATTGCTCGGCTGCTTCCTCGAAATGCCGGCGGTGCGCCAGGTCGGTGCCGGCCAGCGCGCTGCCGATCGCGCGCATGGAGGCATAGGGCGTCACGGCCGTGGCCCAGCGCAGCGCCTGCTGCTGGGCCAGCTGCGCTCGCCACAGCTGCTCGAAATGCAGCGCATAGACCCGGGTGGCATAGGCATCGCGGTACAGGCGGCGCCTGGCATTGACGCCAAAGGGCAGGTCCTGCAGCCGCGCCGCGCCGGCCTGCGCCAGCAGCCGCCTGTCGAAGGCCTGCATGCGCTCGGCGGCGGTTCCGTCCCCCGGCAGCCCCTGGTCGATGTCCCGCTGGATGCGCGACCAGAACTGCTCGCCCGTGGGCAGCGGGGCGGCGCTCTCGACGGCCGATGCCGCCAGGCGCGGAACGATGAAGACCCAGCCGACCCACAGCGCCAGCAGCACCAGCAGCGCCGCGCGCGAACTGCGGCACTGCGATGACACCAGCACGGTGACGGCGGCCCAGACGGCGTAATACATGAGCAGCGCCAGCACCAGCAGCAGGGCTTCGGGCAGCGCCTGCCGGGCGGACAAGACCCAGCCGCTGGCCAGCAGCGCGGGCGCCAGCACCAGCGCCAGGCCCGCGCACAGCCCCAGCCACTTGCCCAGCACCAGCGCGCTGCCGCGCATGCCGCAGGCCTGCAGCATGCGCAGCGTGCCCTGCTCGCGCTCGTGCGTGACGCTGCCATGGCCCAGCACCGCGATCAGCAGCGGCACCAGCGCCAGCAGCACGAAGGCGGGGTGGAAGTCGCCCAGCCCGATCGACGGGGCGGCATCGGCGGCGGGCGCGAACAGCGCCATGTTGCGCCGGTGCGGCTCGAGCCACAGTGCCTGGCCGGTCTGCGCATCGATGCCGGGCTCGACGCTGGCCAGCGCCGATTGCGGCTTGAACGCATACATGCCGAAATGCGCCGCGCGGTGCGGGTTGCGCTCGCCCTGATGGTCCCATTGCTGGCGCGCCGCGCTTTCCACCCCGATGCGCTGCTGCTCGGCCGTGCGGTGCTGGTGCGCGGCGGATGCCAGCACCGCCACCAGCAGCAGCGCCAGCACCAGGCCCAGGCCCCAGAGCCGGCCGTCGCGCAGCAGCGCGCGCAGTTCCTTGGAAGCAATCGCCGCGATCATGATGGATGCGCCTCCAGCGTGCCGCGCGCGTGCTGCAGGTAGACGCGCTGCAGTTCCTCATGCGCGACATCGCGCGCATCGAACTCGGCCACCAGCTTGCCCTCCTTCAGGATGCCGATGCGGTCGGCGACCTCCAGCGCGTTGAACAGGTCATGCGTCACCATCAGGACCGCCATGCCGTCACGCCTGGCTTCGAGCACACTCTGGGCGAACTCGTTGGCCGCCGCCGGATCGAGCCCGGAGGTGGGCTCGTCCAGCAGCATGGCGCAGGCGCGCCGCGCCCGGGCAATGGCCAGCCCGACCTTCTGGCGCATGCCCTTGGAGTAGCCCGCCACCCGCAGGCCCTGCGACTTCTGCGCCAGGTCCGAGCCGCTCAGCAGCGCACCGGCTTCCCCGGTGCCGAGCGCGATGCCCGAGAGCTGGCAGAAGTAGCGCAGGTTCTCGATGCCCGTCAGATAGGGATAGAGCGCGACGTTTTCCGGCAGATAGGCCAGGCGCGAGCGCGCGGCCTGCGGGTCGCGCGAGGCATCGATGCCGTCGACCAGCGCCTGGCCCGACGCGGCCGCAACGAAGCCCAGCAGCGCGTTCAGCGTCGTGGTCTTGCCGGCGCCGTTGCCACCCAGCAGCGCATAGACGCTGCCGGCCGGGACAGCCAGGTCCAGCGCGTCCAGCGTCAGCCGGTGGCCGCGGCGGACGCTCAGGGCGCGCGTTTGCAGAACGGGAGCGCCGCTCATCAGAAGAAATACCGCAGCGTGGCACCGAAGCTGGTGCGGGGCACGGGCGAGACCATCAGGCCCGTGGCGCTGCCATAGGCGATCTCGGTGCCGTGGCGCTGCGGCTGGAAGGTGGCGTACAGCGACAGCTGCGTCTGCCCCCAGTCATAGGTGCCGCGCAGGTCGTAGCGCGTGTACAGCGGCATGCTGCGCTCCTGGGTGGTCGGCGTGCCCACGTAGTAGGGGATGTCCGAGATCAGATAGGCATCGGCGTTGAGCGTCAGCTGCCCCGCGCCCAGGCGCAGCCGGTGCTGGGCCCCGGCCTTGAACTGCGTCCCGGGAATGGACAGCTTGGCGCCGGCGTTGGCCGCGGGATTGTTGGCCTTGGCCTCGAGGATCCGGCCCACGCTGGCATAGACGCTGGTCGATGGCGTGGCGCGCCAGCGCGTCTCGAGCTCGAAGCCCTTGCGCGTGGTGTCGCCCACGGATTTGAAGGAGCCATCCGCCTGGCCGACGATCTCGTCCGAGTTCAGGATGTAGTAGGCCGCGCCCGACACCGTCCAGCCCTGGGCCGGCGCGGAGGTGAAGCCCAGGTCATAGGAGCGCACCTTGCTCGGCGCCACCCGGCTGATGACGCCGCCGGAGGCGCCCAGCGGGCCGGTCGCGCCGCTGCTGCTGATCTGCTCGGCGGAAGGCGAGCGCATGCCTTCGGCGACATTGGCGAACAGCTCCAGCTGCGGCATGAGGCTCCACGAAGCCCCGAGCTTGGGCGTGAAGACGCCCTTGCGGTAGGAGGTGCTGGCCGCGGGAAGCTTCAGGTTCCCGATGTCGTAGTCGAAGCGGTCATAGCGCGCGCCGGCGCTGAGCTTGACGGCCTCGGTGGCCTTCCACTGGCCCTGGGCAAACACGCCATAGGTCAGCAGGTCCAGATCCTGCGCATTCACATAGTTGGCCGAAGGCAGGCGGTTCGCGTAGATCCGTCGGTAGGCCTCGCCGCGGTCCTGGCGCAGCTCCGCGCCCAGCGACAGCGCCGCATTGCCGAAGCTGGCGTGGTTCAGCACCCGCGCGCCGAGGATATTGCGGTCGTCCACGCCCACCGTGTGCTGCGTGGCGTTGGCCGTGATGCCGCGGCTGCGGTTGAAAGTCTCCGCATAGGCCGTGGCGTGCCAGCCCTGCTCGCCCTCGGCCGGCGCGCGGTTGAACACCAGGCTGGTGCGGCGCGCGTTGCCGAAGCCGGGGTTGCCCGCCTGGCTCGAGCGCGGGTCCAGCCCGGCCTCGATCTGCGGCAGCAGCAGGTAACCGCCACCCGCATAGTCGGAGACGTAGCGGGTCAGCCGCAGGCTGTACAGGCTGCCGGCGCGCGCGGTGGACAGCTTCCAGGAGAAGCTGTCGCGGTCGGTGCGGGCGTCGCGGCGGTAGCCATCGTTGCGGTAGACATCGGCAACGAACAGCGAATCGACTTCCGCGAAGCTGTTGGACAGCACCAGCGAGGTGCGGCGCAGGCCATAGCGCTCGGCGCCCACGCTGATGCTCGATGGCGTGGCGCTGCCGCCGTTCCGGGTACGGATCTCGACGGCGCCGGCGCGGTTCTGGTCGCCATACAGCGCCGAGATCGGCCCCTTGATCACGTCGATGCGGTCGATCAGATCGGCGTTGAGCCATTCCAGGAACACCGGGCCGTGGCCGGCGCCGCCCTGGCTGGAGGGAATGTTCTGCGGCACGCCATCGACATGGACCGCGGTGTCGGCGCCATGCGTGCCCTGGGTCGCGAAGCCGCGCATGCGAAAGCCGTTGCCCGTGTCGCCCTGGTCGATGCTGTTGGCCAGCACGCCCGGCACCCGGCGAAACACATTGGAGATATCGCGGCCCACGTTGGTGCTGGCGATGTCGTCCTGGTTGAGCTGCTGCACGGTGGCCGGCAGCGCCTTGGGCTGCAGCGCGAGCGCAGCGCGTTCGCCCGGCGCGCGGGTGGCCGGGCCGGTGATCTCGCGCACCTCGACCGTGGACATGGTGGCGGTGGGTGCGTCGGAGGCACTGCCTTGGGCGTGCGCCGCGCCGGCCAGCGTCACCGCCAGCGTGGTGACGCCCAGCGCAATGGCGCTGAGCGGCGCCACGGGGCGGCTGAGGGTGGATGGGCTGAAGGAGGAGGGCAGGAAGGCCATATTTGTATTGGTCTGCAGGGTGCGTGGCGCGCCGGCGCGCATGCAGGCGCACCAGACGCGAACCAACGCGATGATGGAGATGGCACGGGGCCGCGAAAATCGAGAGTGGCCCGCTGGATGGCGGGAAGTCGTGCGCGCTGCCCGCGGCAAGGGGCGCAGGCAGGCGTTCCCCGGCCACGTGGCATCACGCAGGCGGGGCAGACGATCAATGGGCTATGCGCAGCTGTTCAAGACAGCGCAGGCGCAACCTTCAGGCCAGGGGCGGGCCACGCGGATCCGCCGCCAGCGCGCAGTGGCGCGCCGGCAGGCCGGCCGGAAGCACCGTGGGCGGCGCGCTGGCTTCTGCATGGAAGCTCAGCGCGGCGGGAATGGAGACGAGCGGCACCTGCTCGGCATGGAACAGGCACCAGAGGCAGAGATCGACCTCTGTTTCCTCGTGGTCCGGTTGCGCGGACGAGGACGCAGCCCCGGCAAAGGCCAGGGCCGCCACGCCGATCGGCTCGCTGGCATGCTGCGCCTGGTGCAATGGCCCGCCCAGCAGCAGGCACGCCATGGAAATGGCGAGCACCCAGCGCAGGGCGGATTGGCGAAGGCGAAGCATCTGTGAGGCTGGCGAAAGTGAACCGGAGATTGTGCCTCACCCAAGAGCAGGCAGGCGGATTTAGGCCGCGGATGGAGCCGGGCGTCGGTTTTCGCCCGTCTCAGGAAGGCTCGGCCGCCCTGCGCAGTGCCTGCTCCAGGTCCCGGGCCAGCTGCTCCACCGGCTCCACGCCAATGGCCAGGCGCACGATGCCCTGCTTGAACTCGCAGTGGCCTCGTTTGGCCTGCTCGGCCGCCGGATAGTACGCCGCCAGGCTATGCACGCCGCCCCAGCTGGCGCCGATCTGGAACACCTCGAGCGCATCGAAGAAGCGATGGACCTGCTCGCTGGACTGCAGCTTCGGGATGAACGACAGCACGCAGCCGCCGCCCTGGAACGACGCTGCCCAGCGCGCGTGGCCGCGGTCGCCGGGAAGCGGCGGGAATAGCACGCCGTCCACCGACGCATGCTGCGCCAGCCGCTGGGCGACCACCAGGGCCGAGGCGCACTGGTGCGCGTAGCGCAGCGCGAAGGTGTCCAGGCCGCGCAGCGCCAGGAAGCAGTCGTCCGGGCTCACCGCCTGGCCCAGCACGCTTTGCGCGGTGCGCAGCTTCTCGTACAGCGCGCGGCTGTCCGTGGCAATGGCGCCCAGCAGCAGGTCGGAGTGCCCGCCAAACCATTTGGAGGCGGCCTCCACCACGATGTCCACACCGGCCGGCACGCCCTGGAAGCCCAGCGGCGAGGCCCAGCTGTTGTCGAGCACCGTGAGCACGCCCGCCGCCTTCGCAAGCTGCACGATGGCCGGAATGTCCTGCATCTCCATCGTCAGCGAGCCCGGTGACTCCATGAAGATCAGCCGGGTCTCGGGCCGCAGGCACTGCGCCAGCTCGGCGCCCGCCGCCGGGTCATAGGTCTCGCAGACCACGCCGAAGCGCTGCAGGTAGTCCTTGGCAAAGGTCCGCAGCGGACCGTAGGCGGAGTCGGAAATCAGCACATGGTCGCCCGCCGTCAGCAGCGCCAGGCCGATCTGGCACAGCGCGGCCTGGCCCGAAGGCGCCGTCACGCAAAAACGCGCGCCCTCGAGGCGCGCGATGCGCTCTTCCAGTGCCCGGGTCGTCGGCGTGCCGGTCACGCCGTAGGTATAGCCATCGAACACGCGTTCCTTGCGTGTCGTGAAGTCGGCAATGCTGTCGAACAGCACCGTCGACGCACGCTGCACGGCGGGCGACAGGCTACGGAAATCATCAATTCTTTGGTCCACGGTGGGCGCTTTCTCTGGCATCTTGGTTCTGGTCTTGCAGGCCGCCCGGCGCGCACGGGCCGGGCAGGGCGTCATTCTGGCTTGATACCCAGGTCCGACACCACCCGCGCCCACTTGGCGGCCTCGGCGCGCACGAAGGCCATGGTCTCGTCGGGCGACTTGCTTCTGAGATTGATGGCCAGGCTGGAGATGCGGCTTTGCACGCGCTGGTCTGCCAGCGACTTGGCGGTGGCGCGATGGAGGGTGTCGATGACGGGTGCGGGTGTCTTGGCCGGCACGACCAGTGCCCACCACTGCCCGAAGTCCATGCGCGTCAAGCGCAGCTCGCTGGCGCTGGGCGTGTTGGGCAGCTGCGCGATGCGCCGGCTGCCGGTGACCATCAGCGGAACGATCTTTCCCGCGCCCAGCAGGCTGCTGGCGCTGGCCAGCGTGCAGAAGTGGCCGGTGACGATGCCGGCGGCGACGTCGGTGAGCGCCGGTGCCGAGCCCTTGTACGGGATCAGGTCCAATGGCGCCTTGCTTTCCTGGGCCAGCAGGCCGGCCGCGAGATGGCTGATGCTGCCATTGCCGCTGGTGGCAATGGTCAGCGGAGCCGGGGCCTTGCGCGCATCGGCCAGGAAGTTCTGGAACTGCCCTTGCTGGTATTTCTGCGCGCTCACGAACAGCACCAGCGGGGAGTCGCCCAGCAGCGTCACGCCGGCGGTGTCGTTCATGATGTCATAGGACACCCGCTGGAACACCGAGGGCGCGATGGCATGCGCCAGCTCGATCACGCTGGCGGTGTAGCCATCGGCCGGCGACTTGGCCATGGCATCGACCCCCAGCCGGCCCGAAGCGCCGGGGCGGTTGTCGACCACCACCGGCTTGCCCAGCACATCGCTCAGGTTCTGGCCCACGGCCCGCGCAAGAACGTCGGTGCTGCCGCCTGCGGTCCAGGGAACGATCAGCTTGATCGGGCGATTGGGGTAGGCAGGATCGGCCCACGCCTTGCCAAGGGGCGCCAGCGCGCCCAGGGCGGCGCCGCCCATTGCGATCAAGGCACTTCGACGATTGAAGGAGTCGTTCATTTTTGGATGCACCCATGCGATTTGCTTTGCCATGTAGAGCCAGAGAAACGCCAGGCGCTTTCTGGAAGCCAGGCGCCTACTCTAGAATCGCGCCCAATAACAATCAATGACAGGAATGCGGTCATCCATGACCAAATCTTATGGAGTGCCCATGAACTTCCGCCAGATCGAGGCTTTCAGGGCGGTGATGGTCACGGGATCGGCCTCGCGCGCCGCCGACCTGCTGCAGATCACCCAGCCCGCCATCAGCCGCAGCATTCTCGAGCTGGAGAAGGCCACGGGTTTCGCGCTCTTCGACCGCATCCGCGGCCGGCTCGTGCCCACGGCCGAAGGGCAGCTGTTCTTCCGCGATGTGGAGAACAGCTTCCAGGGACTGGACCGCCTGCGCCTGAGCGCGGCGCGCATCCGCGACTTCGGCAGCGGCGACATCCGCATGGCCAGCCTGGCCGCCATGGGCTCGACGCTGGTGCCGCACGCGCTGCGGCTGTTTCGCGCGCAGCACCCCGACATCGCCGTCACGCTTCAGGTCGGCGCCTCCTCCACTGTGCGCGAGCTGGTGATGGGCAGCCGTTTCGACGTGGGCCTGGCGGCCGACGAGATCGACGTCTCCGGGCTGGAGCACCAGCTGTTCGCCACGCCCAAGGGGGTCTGCGCGATGCCCGCGGGCCACCGGCTCAGCGAGCGCACGGTCATCACCCCCGAAGACCTGGCCGACGAGCCCTTCATCGCCCTGGCGCCGGAGGACACCGTGCGCCGCAAGCTGCAAAAGGTCTTCGAGGCCGGCAACGTGCGGCCCAGGATCGTGGCCGAGACACCAAACTCGTCCACCGTCTGCGCGCTGGCCATGGAAGGCCTGGGCATCGGCCTGGTCAACCCCTATGCCGCCGATGGCTACGCCGCGCGAGGCGTGGTTTTCCGGCCGTTCTCGGCCGCGGTGCATTTCCGCACGCTGCTGATCTTCCGCCCGGACCTGCCCAAATCCCGCATCGTGCGCGACCTGACTTCCTGCCTGCTCGAGGCGCGCAATGCGCGGGCCGAGCGGCTGGTCAGCTGAGTTCGGACTTCCTGCATCTCCACCGGCCGGCCGCGCCGCTCCTGCGGCGCGGCATAGCGCATTGCCGTTATCCTTCGCCCCCATGCCCACCCTCTTCGACACCCGCACCATGCGCTATCTGCTGGCCGTGGCCGACCTCGGCAGCATGACGGCGGCCGCGGCCCATCTCGAGGTCGCGCAGCCGGCGCTGAGCCAGGCGCTGCGGCGCGTGGAGCAGACGCTGGGCGTGCGCCTGTTCGAGCGCTCGCGCCGCGGCTCGGTGCTCAGCAGCGCGGGGCAGGCGGTGATCGAGGACGTGCGCGCCAGCCTGGCGCTGGCGGAAGGCGCCGAGCGCAAGGCGCGGGCGATTGCCGGGGGCAAGAGCGGACGGCTGCACATCGGCTTCGTCACGCACGCGGTGTACGACGTGCTGCCCCAGGCGCTCAAATTGCTGCACGCGCAGTTCCCGGGCACCCAGGTGGTGCTGTCCGAGATGGGCAATGCCGATCTGGTGCAGGCCTTGAGCGAAGGCCGCATCGACCTGGCCATGCTGCATACGCCCGTGGCCTTGCAGGGCCGGGTGCGGCAAAAGCTGGTGCGCCGCGATCCGCTGGTGGCGGTGCTGCCGGCCAGCCATCCGCTGGAGGCCGATGGCCATGCCGCCCTGGCTGATCTGGAGCGCCTCGGGCTGGTCTGGTTCCCCGAGGCGCAGCTGCCCGCGTTGCGCGCCGGCATCGCCAGTGCCTTCGCGCGCTCCGGTCTGGCGCTGCGCGTGGTGCAGGAGACCAACCGTTCGCTCACCGTGCTGTCGTGCGTGGCCGCCGGCGTGGGCGCCTCGCTGCTGCCGCAGTCCGCCGAGGTGCTGCACCACCGCGGCGTGCGCTTCGCGCCGCTGCGCGATGGCGAGTGGCTGCCGCACTTCGAGCTGAGCGTGCTGTGGCAGGCCCAGGGCAAGGCCACCCTGGCCAGCCAGCTGGCCGAACTGCTTTAGTCGAGCGAGATATTGGCGCGCTTGCCCAGCGCCGTCCACTGGCTGATCTCGCTGCGGCGGAACTGGTCCGCCTCCCTGGGCGTGGAGCCAATGACCTCGGCGCCCAGCGCCATCAGCTTGGCCTTGATCTCGCGGTCGTTCAATGCCGCAGCCACATCCTTGCTGATCTTCTCGACCAGTGCGGGCGGCGTGCTGGCCGGGGCAAACAGCCCGTTCCATTCATACACGTCCACGCCGGCCACCCCGGCTTCGACAAAGGTCGGGGTGTCGGGAAGCACCGGCGAACGGCGCGTACCTGCCACCGCCAGCGGCTTGAGCTTGCCGCTCTGGATATGCGGCAACGAGGACGCCAGGCTGGCAAAGAACACCGGCACGTTGCCGGCCATCACATCGACCAGGGCCGGGCCGCCGCCGCGGTAGGCGACATGGGTCATCGGGGCGCCGGTCTTGAGCGCGAACAGCTCGGCTGCCAGATGCTGCGCCGAGCCATTGCCCGACGAGGCATAGTCCAGCTTTCCGGGGTTGGCCTTGGCGTAGGCCACGACGTCCTTGGCCGATTGCGCGGGAAAGCGCGGATGGATCACCAGCACGTTGGGCACCTTGACCAGCAGCGACACCGGCGCAAAGGCCTTGAGCGTGTCGAAGGGCATGCGTTTCTTGAGCGCTGCGTTCTGCGCATGGTTGGACGCATCCACCATCAGCGTATAGCCGTCCGCGGGAGACGACAGCACGGCCTGCGCGCCGATGATGCCGCCTGCACCGCCGCGGTTGTCGACCACCACGGACTGGCCCCAGAGCTCGGTGAGCTTGGTGGCGAGAATGCGCGCGGCGACATCCACGGTGCCGCCGGGCGGATAGGTCACCACCAGGCGCACGGGCTTGTTGGGAAAATCGGTCTGGGCCTGCACGGCGGGGGCAAGGGCCAGGGCGGCGAGGCCCAAGGCCAGGGAACGGCGTTGCATGTTGTCTCCTGCGGGTTGAAGTTATTGGGGGATATGGAACAGCTCGGCCGCCGTGGCGCCCAGGATCTCGCGCCGCTGGGCGGCATCGGGCACCCAGTCGGCCAGCGCCGCCAGGCTTGTGCCGTAGTCGGCAAGATGCCGGTGCTGGGTATGCGGCCAGTCGCTGCCCCAGACCAGGCGCTGGGGGCCGAAGGCCGCCAGCAGCTGGCGTGCGCATTCCCGGGCCGCGGGCGCGTCCCGGTCGGGGCTGTCGCTGGCATTGCGGTAGGCCGCCGACAGCTTGACCCACACCCGCCCTGCATCCGCATGCCGCAGCAGTTCGGCAAAGCCGGCATCGGCGCTGGCCTGGAGGGGGGCGGGCCGGCCGAAGTGGTCGACGACAACGCGGCAGCCAGAGCGTGCCGCGGCCGCGAGCAGCGCCGGAAGATCCGCCGCTTCGCGGTGCAGCTCCAGGTGCCAGTCCAGCGCCCGGATGCGCGCCAGGAAGGCTTGCCACAAGGGCAGCGACAGATCGGGCAGGACCTGGCCCACCAGATTCAGGCGCACGCCCGTCACGCCGCCGGCAGCCAAGGCCGCCAGCTCGGCCTCGGAGGTGTCGGGCTCGAGCATCACCACACCGCGCAGGCGCTGGGGCTGCTGGCGCAGCACGCTCAGCAGATAGCTGTTGTCATAGCCCAGGAAGCTGGGTTGCACCAGCACTCCGTGGGTGATGCCATGCATGTCGAGCAGATCCAGATATTCGGCTGGCCTGGCATCGAAGTCGGGCGCATAGCGCCGCGCCGCGGTCAGCGGCATGTGCTGCATGAAGACGTGAGCGTGGGAGTCCACGGCGAGAATGGCGGTCATGGCGCGACTGTATGCGCCTGTGCCGCCATGCGTGAGGGCGGTGGTGGTGCCCATGCATAAGCGCAGCTTATGGCAGAGCGGCGGGCATAAGGCCTGTTCAGCTCCGTCCCGCCAGAGGGAGATGCCTGTCTACGGTGTCGATGGACAGCAGGCGCCAGCCCCCGCACCCTCAGTCCGCCGAGGACTCAACGGGATCATAGGCATGCTGGCGCCCCAGGGCGGCGGCCATGCAAAGCAAAGAGGCCAGGCCGCGGCGTACATCGGGCGCGTTGGCCATGCGCACCAGGCCCAGCAGCGAAGGCGTTTCTTCCATCCGCTCCATCCGCGCCGCCGCCATGCGCGCCGCATTGCCCACCGACCAGGCCGCGCCCATGCCGTCCTCGAAAGCCTTGGACAGCTTTTCCACCATATAGGCATCGCTCATGTCGACCACATCCGCCGCAGCGGACAGCATGTCCACGACATTGTTCAGCCGCCGCCCCGCCAGCAAGGGCTCCAGCCTGGCCACCAATTCGGCCAGGCCCTGCATGGCGGCAGCGTTCTGCAGCAGCCCCTGGGCCGCGCCGGCAAGGCAGGGATCCCGGGCCGTCGGGATATCGTTCGCGCCATCCATTTCTCCACTCCTTTGAATGATCCGGCAGCTCAGACCAGGCCACGTGCCACGGCCCAGTACATGCCCCGGTTGAAGCCCTTGCGCATCATCCCCCCGATGCGGTGCGGCGGCGTGGGCTTGACGTCCTGCCGGTAGTCGTACCACAGCGGCATGCCGGCATCGAGCCCCATCTGGGCAATGGCCACCACGCGGCCCTCGTAGGCGTCGCAGGTGCGGCCGAAGCGGATCTGCGCGGCGATGTTGTTGACGACCACCGGCGACTGGCTGTGGCATGCACCGCCGGCCTTGCTGACGGGCAGGTCCACGGTATCTCCCAGTACATAGACGTTTTCCATGCCCGATACCTGCAGGGTCTCGTGGTCGGTGGGCAGCCAGCCCTCGCCGTCCTGGGCCTGCGAGATTCCGCAGTCGCGTACCGCCTGTACCGCGCGGATGGGAGGCGTGGCCATCAGGATGTCGAAATCCTCCGACTGTCCTTCCTCCGAGTGGGCCACCTTGCGCTCGGGGTCGACACGGGACAGCGTGAAGCCGCGCAGAAAACGGATGCTGCGTTGCGCGAAGACCTCGGGCAGGATCTCGCAGGTCTGCTTTTGCAGGAACAGGCAGTTGCGCAGCAGCTGCGACACGGTGGGGTAGGTATAGAAGACCTCCACCTGCCCGCGCACGCCGCGGCGGCGCAGCAGCTCGTCGAGCATCAGCGTCGTCTCGATCGGCGCGATGCCGCACTGGTGCGGGACATTGGGCGTCTTCGGAAAGGTGACAGTGATCAGCACCCGCCCCTTTTCGATGCGCGCCAGCTTGTCGGCCAGCTGGCGCGCCGGCGCATGCTGGTAGAAATGGTCGCCGCCCTCGGCCAGGCCCTCGATGCGTTCGGGGCAGGGAACGCACCCCGTCGAAATGACCAGATGGTCGTAGCCGAAGCGCTTGCCGCTTTTGCAATGCACGGTTTGCAGCACGAAGTCGAAGCCTTGCACTTCCTCGACCTGGAAATCGATCTCGGGCCGCAGCAGGCCGCGCTGGCGGCGCCTGAGCTCCTCGCGGAAGAACGCGTCGAAGGCCACGTACATGAACGCCGGCTTGTAGTAATGCCAGGGGGAGTTGGACAAAAGGGTGATGCGGACCTTGCCGCCGCGCACTTCCGTATGGAGCTTGCTGGCCAGATGGTTGGCGGTCATGGTGCCGCCAACGCCCCCGCCGATGATCAAGATGTGATGCGCCATGCCTTGCCGCTCCCGTGAAGCATGAAAATTTCAGCCGCTAAAATTCGCAAGGGGCCTGGGTCCAACGCTGCAGTCCCGGGCGTTACCCCGGGACTCAGCCGTCTTGGCAAGCGCGCGGTGAAAGTGGCCGCTCGCTGCGAATATCTTGCGCAGCATAGGACGCCGGCATTGCGATCACAAGCTTGGCCCGGGCATTTGCCGGCGGCAGCGCCATAGGCGGTAGAGTGGGCTCTCTGTCATTCATTACGCTGAGGACGCCATGAAAGCCATCCAATTGACCGCTCCTGGCGGCCTGGACCGCCTGCAGATCACCACCCTGGCCGATGCCGCCGCGCCGCAGGCCCATGAAATCCAGGTCCGCATCCACGCCAGTTCGCTGAACTACCATGACCTGATGGTCGCCAGCCGCGAAGGGGCGACCGCGCCCGGGCGCATACCGATGGCGGACGGTGCGGGCGTGGTCACCGCCGTGGGCGCTGGGGTGACGGAGTTCGCAGTGGGCGATCACGTCGTCTCCTGCTTCTTTCCGCAGTGGCAGTCGGGCCGCTACGCGCCCAGCAGCTTTGATTTGGTGCCGGGTGACGGATGCGACGGTTTCGCGCGTGAAATGGTCACCATGCCGGCCACCGCCTTCACGCATGCGCCCCGGGGCTACAGCCACGAGGAGGCCGCCACGCTGACGACTGCGGGGCTCACGGCATGGCGCGCCCTGGTGGTCGACGGGCAACTGCAGGCCGGCGATACCGTCCTGGTGCTGGGTACCGGAGGGGTCTCGCTGTTTGCCCTGCAGATGGCCAAGAGCATGGGCGCCCGCGTGGTGGCGACCACCTCCAGCGCCGAGAAGGCGCAGCGGCTGAAGGACCTGGGCGCGGACGCCGTCATCAATTACCGGGAGACGCCCGAATGGGGCGATGCCGTCCTAGCCGCCACCGGGGGCCGTGGCGCCGACATCGTGGTGGAAGTGGGCGGGCCCGGCACACTGGCGCAGTCCATCCGCGCCTGCGCCGTGGGCGGGCATATCGCCCTGATCGGCGTGCTCACCGGCTTCAGCGGCAGCATTCCCACGGCGGAGCTGATGTCCAAGCAACAGACCCTGCAGGGGCTGATCGTCGGCAGCCGCGAGCAGCAGCAGGACATGGTGCGCGCACTGGAGCAGTTCAGCTGGAAACCGGTGATCGACAGCTGCTACCCGCTGGAGCAGCTGGCCGCGGCGTTTCGCCACCAGCAAAGCGGCGCGCACATCGGCAAGATCTGCCTGAGCTGCGCATAGGCCAGCCGCAGAGTGATGGCGTGCGCTCGGCGGCAGCGCAATTTGGAGGCTGCCCCGGGCGTCTTGGATATCGGGCAGCGCTCCCAGACCGTCGGGCAGGCCTGCGCATGGCGCAGCTGCCACCTCAATAACCCACTGCCATTGTCAACTTTTGCCGCTGGAAATTATCTATTTCTTCCCTATTTATTTTTGCCATATGAAATATTTAGCGAGAAGCAGAAGAAAAACACTCTCTTTTTGAAAAATCATTCATTAAATGCATTCAATTTCCGCCAATTCGTGTCATTCAAAATGCTTTGACCACTGCGTTTGCCGCACGATGGACGATATTGCTCGACGTTGTGCCAATCAGCAATAAAAAGAACTCATCTAAGAGAAACTTCTTTTAAAAAATAGGGTAAATTAGCCTTACTCGCGGCTTCTATCATGGGTAAGGGAAATTCAGGCATGCGCCATTTGCAGCGATTTTTTGTGCTGACAATGAATGGCATCGACCTTTTGACGAGAAACTTCCCATGAATCACCAAGCTTGCGGTTCTGCCGTCACGCAGGGCGCCAGCGCCCAACAAGTGCATTTGCACCGTCCTGCTGCCAGCGCCATGCCGCAGGCTGGCGCACTGCGCTGGCCGGCGGATGCCATCCAGGCACTGCTGGACCTGCCTTTCATGGAACTGATGTACCGGGCCCAGGCAGTGCATCGCCAGCATTGGCCGCAGGGAGAGATCGAACTGGCCACCTTGCTGTCCGTGAAGACCGGTGGCTGTCCGGAAAATTGCGGCTACTGCCCCCAGTCCTCCGAATTCGATACCGGTGTGAAAGCCGGGAAGCTTCTGAGCGTGGAAGAGGTCACCTGTGCCGCGAAGGCGGCGCGGGATGCCGGCGCCACCCGCTTTTGCATGGGCGCCGCCTGGCGCGCGCCCAAGGACCGCGACATCGAGAAGATGAACGAGCTCATTGCGGCGGTGAAAGACCTGGGCCTGCAGACCTGTGCCACGCTGGGCATGCTGCAGCCGCACCAAGCCGTGGCGCTGCGCAGCGCGGGACTGGACTACTACAACCACAACCTCGATACCGCGCCCGAGTATTACCAGGACGTGGTCAGCACCCGCCAGTACCAAGACCGCCTGGATACCCTGGCCGCCGTGCGTGAAGCCGGCATCAGCGTGTGCTGCGGCGGCATCATCGGCATGGGCGAGGCCCCGGTGCACCGCGCCGGGTTGATTGCCCAGCTGGCCAACATGCAGCCCTACCCGGAATCCGTGCCGATCAACAGCCTGGTGCGCGTGCCCGGCACGCCGCTGGCCGACAGCGACCCGGCGGATCCGCTGGATTTCGTGCGGGTGATCGCCGTGGCCCGCATCACCATGCCGAAAGCGCGCGTGCGCCTGTCCGCTGGCCGCCAGCAGCTGGGCGAAGCGGTGCAGGCCCTGTGCTTCATGGCGGGGGCCAATTCCATCTTCTATGGCGACAAGCTGCTGGTCACCGGGAACCCGGATGTGGAAAACGACGCCCGCCTGCTGCGAAAGCTCGGCTTGCAAGGGCTGCGCGCAACCGCCTGAGCATCGAAGGCTGCGGCAGTTCGGCAGCCTTTTCCCATCCCGTCCCATCCCGTTGTCTGCGCAGGCCCCTCGGCCCGCGCCTGGGCGCAGCCATGCCTGCGCCATGGAGAGTTCGTCCATGCATACTGCATCCCTGGCGGCCCGCAGCCTGAAGTCCGTCTGGCATCCCTGCACGCCCATGAAGCGGCACGAGACGGAGCCCTTGTTGGCCGTGCAACGGGCCCAGGGCCCGTGGCTGTACGACACGGACGGCAAGCGTTATCTCGATGCCATCAGCTCCTGGTGGGTCAATCTGTTCGGTCATAGCCACCCGCACATCCGTGCAGCGCTGGCAGACCAGCTCGAACAGCTGGACCACGTCATGCTGGCCGGCTGCACCCATGCGCCGGTGGTCGAGCTGTCGGAAAGACTGGCGGCACTCACCGGGCTGGGCCACGCCAGCTATGGCAGCGACGGTGCCTCTGCCACCGAAATGGCCCTCAAGATGAGCGCCCACTACTGGCGCAATCTGGGCAGACCGGAAAAGAATGGCTTTGTCGGTTTGGCCGGTGGCTACCATGGGGAAACCGTGGGGGCGCTGTCCGTCACCGACGTGCCGGTTTTCCGCAGCGCCTACGCGCCCCTGGTACGCCTGTCCGCCACGGTGCCCAGCCCCGACGCGCGCCTGGCGCGGCCCGGCGACTCGGCGGCGGACGTGGCCCGCCGTGCCGCGGCGGCACTGCAGGCCTGGCTGGAGCAGCACCATGCGCGTACCGCCGCTCTGGTGGTGGAGCCGCTGATCCAATGCGCCGCCGGCATGGTGATGTACGACCCCGCCTATCTGCGCCGGGCCCGCGCATTGTGCGATCACTATCAGGTGCATCTGGTCGTCGACGAGATCGCCACCGGCTTTGGCCGCACCGGCAGCATGTTCGCCCACCAGCAAGCGGGCATTCGGCCCGATTTCATCTGCCTGTCCAAAGGCCTGACGGGCGGCACGCTGCCTTTGTCCGCCGTTCTGACCACCGACGCCGTCTACCAGGCGTTCTACGGCACGGATGCCGCGCAAGCGTTCCTGCACTCGCATTCGTACACCGGCAACCCATTGGCCTGCCGTGCGGCGCTTGCCACGCTGGAGCTGTTCGAGCAGCTCGATACCTTGCAGGCCAACCGCCTGTTGGCGCAACGCCTGAGCACCGCTTTCGCACCGCTCGCCCAGCACCCGCGCGTGCGCCACGCGCGCCACCTGGGCATGGTGTGGGCCTGGGATATCGAGACCTCGCTGCCCGGCTTCGCGCAGCGCTACCACGCTGCCGCCAAAGCCCGCGGCTTGCTGCTGCGGCCCATCGGCTCCACCCTGTATTGCATGCCGCCCTATGTTCTGGACACCGATGAAGTGCAGCTTCTGGGCAGCCAAGCCCTGGCGGCACTGGAAGACTGTCTGCGGCAAGAGGCCCAGGCCCAATCCAACCCAAGGAACGACAAATGATGTCTTGCTTCGTCACCGGTACCGACACCGGTGTAGGGAAAACCTTGTCCAGCTGCGCCTTGCTGCATGCGCTGGCGGAGTACCACGCGCGCGTGGTCGGCATGAAGCCGGTGGCTTCGGGCGCCGAAGCCGATGGGCAGGGCGGCTGGGCCAATGAGGACAGCCTGGCGCTGCGCGCCGCCAGCACGCTGCGCGTTGACCCGGCATGGGACAACCCGGTCCTGCTGCCCGATCCCGTTTCTCCCCACATCGCGGCGCAGCGCGCCAACGTGCGCGTCACGCTGGCGCCGATCCTGGCAGCCTACGGGGAACTGCGCAGGCAGGCCGATGCGATCGTCGTCGAGGGCGCGGGGGGCTGGCAGGTGCCACTGTCGCCTGATCTGCGCATCTCGGACCTCGCCATGGCGCTGCAGCTTCCGGTCGTGCTGGTGGTCGGCCTGCGCCTGGGTTGCATCAACCACGCCTTGCTGACGGCGGATGCCATCCGCGCCAGCGGCTTGCCGCTGGCGGGCTGGATCGCCAGCCGTATCGACCCGGGCATGCGGGAGCCTGAAGCGAATATGGCATATCTGCGCCAGCACATGGGCGCTCCCTTGCTGGCAGACATCGCCTGGCAAGCCCGGCCGGACGCACGCACGGTGAGCGTGCAACTGCCCAGGGAATGGCAATGAAGGACCTGGCGCCCGATTCCTGGCTGCAGGAGCTGCCGCGGCAGTTGCAGGCCCTGCACGACCAGCACCTGCTGCGTACCCGCCGCCGCGTCGCGCCACGGCAGGGCGCGCACATCACCGTCGACGGCGAAACCATGCTGCAGTTCTGCAGCAATGACTATCTGGGCCTGGCCCGGCATCCCGCGCTGATCGAAGCAGCGCGCCAAGGGGCGCTGGAGTTTGGCGTGGGCTCCGGGGGCTCGCCCATGGTCAGCGGCCACAGCACGGCCAATGCCGAGCTCGAAACCGCATTGTCCAGCTATGTGCAACTGCCACGGGCGCTGTATTTCTATGCGGGTTTCGCCACCAATGCCAGCGTCATTCCCGCGCTGGTGGGCGAGGGTGACGAGATTTTTTCCGATGCCCTCAACCACGCCAGCCTGATCGATGGCTGCCGGCTCTCGCGCGCCAGCATCCGCCGCTATCCGCATGCCGATCTGGCGGCCCTGGAGCGATTGCTGGCCGCCAGCGCGGGCCGCCGCAAGCTGGTCGTGAGCGATGCGGTCTACAGCATGGATGGCGATGTCGCGGACATTCCCGGGCTGCTGGCGCTGTGCGAGCGCCACGATGCCTTGCTGATGCTCGACGATGCCCATGGCCTGGGCGTGCGCGGCCCGCAGGGCCGGGGCAGCCTGGCGGCCGTGGGCCTGACCGGGGCCCACGCCAGCCCGCGCTTGCTGTACATGGGCACGCTCGGCAAGGCGGCGGGGGTGGCGGGAGCTTTCGTGGCGGGCAGCGCGCCTTTGGTGGAATGGCTGCTGCAGCGCACCCGCAGCTACACCTTCGCCACCGCCGCACCGGGGCTGCTGGCACGTGCCCTGCTAGCCAGCCTTGCCGCCATGGAGCAGAGCGACAGCCTGCGCAGCCACCTGCAGGCGCGCATTGCGCAGTTGCGTGCCGGGCTTGCGCCTCTGTCGGCAGCCATGGGCTGGCGGCTGTTGCCTTCGGAGACGCCCATCCAGGCCCTGGTGATCGGCGACAACGCAACCGCCCTGCAATTGATGGCCGCCTTGAGCCGCCAGGCCATCTGGGTGCCGGCCATCCGCCCGCCCACGGTGCCTGCCGGTACGGCCCGGTTGCGTATCGCCCTGTCTGCTTGCCATACATCAGAGGATATTGAACGGCTGCTGCAAGCGTTGAAAGCGGCGGCTGGCGTCTTGCCCGGATGGCATGAGGAAGCGTAAAAGCCGCGGGCAGCAGGGCATGGCCCGCGCGCCGGAGCAGTTCCGCGGGAAGGCCGTGATCGACAGCAGCTACCCGCTGGAGCCTGCCGCGGCATTGCGCCAACAGCAAAGCGGCCGGCATGTCGGCGAGATCTGCCTGAGCCCCGCGTAGGCTGGATGCAGGCCGTCCCTTCGCAACCAGCGGCAGCGCAATGCGGCGTGTTGGTCCGGGCGCCTACAGAACACACGCACATCACAGCCAGCCGCACGACACGGAGCTCACATCGGTTGCCCCAATGCACCGCCGCAGACGCAAGCCGTCCGTATGGAAGCTGCCAGTCTTCCGTGTGCTCGACATGTCGGAAACTGCCACGGTGATCGACGTCTGCTTGCTTCTCCCAGTTAACCGCGTTTGATTAATATTGATAATTGAATTTATAAATCAATAGTTAATATTTTTATTGAAGTGGAAAGGCGATCCTTGCAGACATTTGTCTCTGACGAGCCTGCCACTCGGCAACGGAGGCACTGCCAGAAAGCTCGGCTTGCGTCCCTCAAAATTCGTTGAGGCAATGGAACCGATTGTTTCCAGTGGTTACGAACGGTTAGCCATCCCATAACTGAGGAACCGCCATGCCAATTGCTACCGGAAAATCCTGAAGGAACCTGCGCAGTGAAGCGGGTGTGATTCCCCTTACCAAGCATGGCCAGAAATCGTCATCGGTCCCATGACGATTGGGTTGCCTCCCCAGAGCAATAGCGAGCGGCGCAAGTCGTTTCGTGCAGGTTGCCGTCGCCGCCGAATAAAACCGGGGCGAATTTGCAAACGCGGTGATGTCCATCCCGCGTCTGATTATCGATTTCATCATTGAACGCCCTGCCGCCGGCGCAGTGCGTGGGGCCATTATTTTCTCTCGCTTTGCTGATGACGAATCCATAAGGATAATGAAATGCGCGTGAATCAATCGAAATCGTTGAATATCGTCGAACGTCTCAAGGACGGTTCCATTGTCCATATTCCCGTCGCTCAGCAGTCCATTGTCATTGTGGCCAAGCCAGGGGCGCAATATGCACTGATCGATATGGCAACCGGGAAATCGCCCAGCCACATCGTGGTCAAGCGCAAGGGAAATGCGCTGGTCATCGAGGAGCAAGACTCCTCCAGGGTGCTTGCCGAACTCCATGATTTCCATGATCAGCCGGATGCCGCCTTCATTCCCCAGGCGGAGCTCAGGGGATCGGCATTGGAGGGCGCGGCATTGACAGCGGAGTCGCCTGTCATGCACATGACGGCGGGGGGCGAGCCGGTCATCTGGATGGACAGCGAGAATGACTCTTCGGCGGCCCTGTTGTTCGGCCTGCTGGGCGCAGGTGGGGTTGCATTGGCGGCCGGTGGCGGTGGTGGCAGTGGTAGTGGCAATACTGGTGGTGGCAATACTGGTGGTGGCAGCGGCAATACGGGCGGTGGCGGCGCTGCGGTGGTCAGCAATACCGTCGTTGGCACCATCGTTGCGGGGCCCGTGGTGGCGGGAAACGATCTGCATGTCGAGGTATTCCAGGCCGACGGCATTACCAGGCTGGGCGAATCGGCGGTCAATGCGGACGGAAGCTTCTCTGTCGCCATCGGCAGCTATATGGGTGTGGTGATTGCCCGTGTCGTGAACAAAGGCGCTAACGCGGATTATCTTGACGAGGCCACGCAAACCCTTAAAAACCTCGATGCCAAGCTGTCGGGTATCGAGGTGGTGACAGAGCCCAATTCCACGGTGGCAATCAATATCAATGCGATTGCCACATTGTCCTATCTCAAAATCATGGAGTCGGCAGGCGGTTCGTTGCCCAGTGCGGCCCTGGTGGCGAGCGTCAACCAGGCCATTGCCGAACTGTTTTCCCTGCCCGGTCTGCATGGCATGGCCGTGGTGCCGACCAATGGCGGAGCATTTGACGCCGGCAATGGCATGAGCGCGGGCGAGGCCTATGGCGCCATCCTTGCGGCGCTGTCCGGCGCCGATGCCTTGAATGGCGGCGACAGCCAGAAATCGATCGAAGAACTGCTTGCCGGCCTTACGGTGACGGGCATTTCGGCGGCCTTGACGGAGATGGCACAGGCCCAGCTCGTCAAGGGGGCCGAGCACACTTCTGGCCAGACCGGCCAGAGTCTTGCGGGCTTTGTCGCGGGTGTCGTCGATACCTATGCGCCCCATTTCAATTCCGGTAGTGCCTCGCCAGCGGTCGACGAGAACATCGGCGCCGCTCGGACCGTCTACACGGCCGTTGCCAACGATGCCGCCGGATCGGTGACCTACAGTCTCAAGCCGGGTGCGGACGCAGCGCTGTTCCGTATCGACGCCGGCACCGGCACGGTGACGCTGCTCGGCAACCCGGATTACGAGACCAAGCCCCGCTATAGCTTCACCGTGGTCGCCACCGATGCCGTGGGCAACGCGAGCGAGCAGGTCATCAACCTGGCGATCAACAATCTGGACGATACGGCGCCGGCCATTACCTCGGGCGGCATGGCCACGGCGATCGCCGAAAACAGCGGCGCGGGCCAGGTGGTCTACACCGTGACCAGCACCGACAGCGCCGATGTTTCGACCGGAAGCCCCCGCTACAGCCTCAAGGCCGGCCTGGATGCGTCATTGTTCAGCATCGACGCCGGCACGGGCGCGGTGAAGCTGACCGGCAACCCGGATTACGAGACCAAGTCCAGCTACAGCTTCACCGTGGTCGCGACCGATGCCGCGGGCAATGCCAGCGAGCAGGTGGTGACGCTGGCGATCAACGATCTGGACGAATCTGCGCCGGTGGCCGTCCCCCAGGTGCTCAGGTTGTCCATCGGCGGAAGTCTCTCCGGTGGGAGCAACATATACAAAGCGGGCGATAGCGTCTTGGTTACCGTCATGCTGAACCAGCAGGTCGTTATTGACAACAGCAACGGCATGCCGCGCGTTGCGCTGGATATCGGCGGCCGCACGGTCTATGCCACCTATTTCGGGGGCGGGCCGTCGCAGCTGGAGTTCCGATACAGGATCGTGGCCGGGGACAGCAGCCCCGACGGCGTTGCCATCGCTGCCAATGCGCTGGAACTCCATGGCAGCACGATCAAGAATGCGGCCGGTACCGATGCACTGCTTGCGCACGGGCCGGTCGCAAACAGCGTGGTCCCGGTCGATGCAGTAGCGCCTGTGCTGACGTCGGGCGCGAAGGCTGCGGCCATCGATGAGAACAGCGGTGCGGGCCAGATCGTCTACACGGCCGCGGCGACCGACATCAATGAAGTGTTCTACAGGCTCAAGCCAGGCGCGGATGCGGATCGGTTCAGCATCGATGCCCGCACGGGCGCGGTGACGCTGACCGGCAATCCGGATTACGAGACCAAGCCCAGCTACAGCTTCACGGTGGTGGCAACCGATGCCGCGGGCAATGCCAGCGAGCAGGTGGTGACGCTGGCGATCAACGATCTGGACGATACGGGGCCCATATTGCCGGTGGACACCACGGCACCGACGCTGGTATCCAGTACGCCGGCGGACAACGCTACGAACGTGGCAGCGCGCAGCGATATCGTATTGACCTTCAGCGAGGACGTGATCGCCGGCAGCGGCGATATCGTCATTAGAGGTGACAGCCCCCTCCTTCCCGGCAGACCCGGGCGCATTTCTCTACGAACCATCTCCGTCGACGACACATCCCTGGTTGCTGTTGATGGCAACCGGGTCACCATCAATCTAGGTGGGGATCTGGAGCCTGGCTGGACCTATTATGTGCAGATGGCCAGCGGGGTGTTTGTCGATCGGGCCGGAAACGCCTACGCGGGAATCACCAGCACCACCGGGTTGAATTTTGCAATGGGTGGGTCTATTGAAGTCGAGCCCACCGTCAGCAGTGTCTCCATTGGCTCCACGGAAGAGCCGGGCAGTGTGCTCAATGCCGGCGATATCGTCTACGTGACCGTCACGCTGAGCGAGGCAGTGCTGGTGACCGGCGCGCCGCGCATTGCGCTGGACATCGGCGGTAGCACGGTTTACGCCACCTATTCTTCGGGCAGCGGCACGGCGGCGCTGGTGTTCCAGTACATCATCCAGGCTGGCCAAAATGCCCCTGGCGGTATCGGCACC
The DNA here is from genome assembly GCF_023634805.2 of Comamonas endophytica. NCBI lineage: Bacteria > Pseudomonadati > Pseudomonadota > Betaproteobacteria > Burkholderiales > Comamonadaceae > Comamonas > Comamonas endophytica. The sequence goes on along the minus strand of NZ_CP106882.1, from coordinate 527,562 downwards.
GACTCCAACGCACTGCAGCTCAATGGCGGCACGCTCAAGAATGCGGCCGGCACCGATGTGATGCTCGCGCATGGGCCAGCCCAGAACCTCGACTACCAGGTCGACACGGTGGCGCCCAGGCTGATTTCGGGTTCAACGGCTTTTGCCATTGATGAAAACAGCGGTGCGGGCCAGATCGTCTATACGGCCGCGGCGACCGATATCAATGAAGTGTTCTACAGGCTCAAGCCAGGCGCGGATGCGGAGCAGTTCAGCATCGATGCCCGCACGGGCGCGGTGAAGCTGACCGGCAACCCGGATTACGAAACCAAGTCCAGCTACAGCTTCACCGTGGTCGCGACCGATGCCGCGGGCAATGCCAGCGAGCAGGCGGTGACGCTGGCGATCAACGATCTGGACGAATCTGCGCCGGTGGTCGCCCCCCAGGTGCTCAGGTTGTCCATTGGCGGAAGTCTCTCCGGTGGGAGCAACATATACAAAGCGGGCGATAGCGTCTTGGTTACCGTCATGCTGGACCAGCAGGTCGTCATTGACAACAGCAACGGCACGCCGCGCGTTGCGCTGGATATCGGCGGCCACACGGTCTATGCCACCTATTTCAGGGGCGGCCCGTCGCAGCTGGAGTTCAGATACAGGATCGTGGCCGGGGACAGCAGCCCCGACGGCGTTGCCATCGCTGCCAATGCGCTGGAACTCCATGGCAGCACGATCAAGAATGCGGCCGGTACCGATGCACTGCTTGCGCACGGGCCGGTCGCAAACAGCGTGGTCCCGATCGACGCAGTAGCGCCTGTGCTGACCTCGGGCGCGAAGGCTGCGGCCATCGATGAGAACAGCGGTGTAGGCCAGATCGTCTATACGGCTGCGGCGACCGATATCAATGAAGTGTTCTACGGGCTCAAGCCAGGCGCGGATGCGGAGCAGTTCAGCATCGATGCCCGCACGGGCGCGGTGACGCTGACCGGCAACCCGGATTACGAGACCAAGCCCAGCTACAGCTTCACGGTGGTGGCAACCGATGCCGCGGGTAATTCTAGTGAGCAGGTGGTGACGCTGGCGATCAACGATCTTACGGGGCCGGTTTTCGCCGGGAGCAGTGCAGTGACGGCGGAGGCGGTCAACGAGAACCGCCCTGAGGGCACGGTCGTCTATACGGCCCAGGCCAACGATGCCAATGGCGTGACCTATCGCCTCGGAGGCACGGATGCGCTGCTGTTCGCAATCGATGCCGACGGGGTCGTGAAGCTGACAGGCCGTCTGGACTATGAAACCAAGCAGAACTACAGCTTCACCGTGATGGCTACCGATAGCGCGGGCAATGCCAGCTCTCAGGTGGTGACGCTGCCGATCAACGATCGTACGGGGCCGGTCTTCGCTTCGGGCGCCACGGCGGAGGCGATTGCCGAGAGCAGCGCTTTGGGCACGACCGTCTACACGGCCGTCGCCAACGATGCCAGTGGCGTGAGCTACAGCCTCTCGGGCACCGACGCCGAGAAGTTCGAAATCGACGCCGCCTCCGGAGACGTGAGGCTGATCGGCGGCCTGGACTATGAAACCAAGCAGAGCTACAGCTTCACCGTGGTCGCCACCGACGGCGCGAACAATGCCAGCTCTCAGGCAGTGATGCTGCCGATCAACGATCGTACGGGGCCGGTCTTCGCCTCGGGCGCCACGGCGGAGGCGATTGCCGAGAACAGCGCTTTGGGCACGACCATCTACACGGCCGTCGCCAACGATGCCAGTGGCGTGAGCTACAGCCTCTCGGGCACCGACGCCGAGAAGTTCGAAATCGACGTCGCCTCCGGAGACGTGAGGCTGATCGGCAGCCTGGACTACGAAACCAAGCAGAGCTACAACTTCACCGTGGTTGCCACCGATGGCGCGAACAATGCCAGCTCTCAGGCAGTGACGCTGCCGATCAACGATCGTACGGGGCCGGTCTTCGCCTCGGGCGCTATAGCAACGGCGCAGGCCATTGATGAGAACAGCGGTGCAGGCCAGATCGTCTACACGGCCGCAGCGACCGATAGCAATGAAGTGACCTACAGCCTCAAGCCAAGCATGGATGCGGAGCGGTTCAGCATAGACGCCAGCACCGGCGCGGTGACGCTGATCGGCAACCCGGATTACGAAGCCAAGGCCGGCTACAGCTTCACGGTGGTGGCCACCGATGCCGCGAGCAATGCCAGCGAGCAGGTCGTCACCCTGGCGATCAACGATCTGGACGAAGTGGCGCCGGCCATCACTTCGGGCGGCACGGCCACGGCGATCGACGAGAACAGCGGTGCGGGCCAGGTGGTCTATACCGTGACCAGCGACGACAGCGCGGATGTTTCGACCGGAAGCACCCGCTACAGCCTCAAGCTCGAGGAGGGTACGGATGGGGCGCTGTTCAGCATCGATGAAGTCACCGGCGCGGTGACGCTGATCGGCAACCCGGATCACGAGACCAAGGACAGCTACAGCTTCACGGTGGTGGCCACCGATGCCGCGAGCAATGCCAGCGAGCAGGTCGTCACCCTGGCGATCAACAATGTGGACGATACGGCGCCGGCCATTACCTCGGGCGGCACGGCCACGGCGATCGACGAGAACAGCGGTGCGGGCCAGGTGGTCTACACCGTGACCAGCACCGACGACGCCGATGTTTCGACCGGAAGCACCCGCTACAGCCTCAAGCTCGGGGAGGGTACGGATGGGGCGCTATTCAGCATCGATGAAGTCACCGGCGCGGTGACGCTGATCGGCAACCCGGATCACGAGACCAAGGACAGCTACAGCTTCACGGTGGTGGCCACCGATGCCGCAGGCAATGCCAGCGAGCAGGAGGTGACGCTGGCGATCAACGATCTGGACGAAGTGGCGCCGGCCATTACCTCGGGCGGCACGGCCACGGCGATCGACGAGAACAGCGGCGCAGGCCAGGTGGTCTATACCGTGACCAGCACTGACGAGAACGATGTCTCCACCGGCACCACCAGCTACAGTCTCAAGCCCGACCAGGACAGGGCAGCATTCAGCATCAATGCCAGCACCGGCGCGGTGACGTTGATCGGAAACCCGGATTTCGAGACCAAGTCCAGCTACAGCTTCACGGTGGTGGCCACCGATGCTGCAGGCAATGACAGTGAGCAGGCGGTGACGCTGACTATCAACGATCTGGATGGCATCGTAGCTACCGTCACCAGTGTCGCCATCACCGGCTCCACAGAAGCGCCAGGCCGTCCGCTCAATGCCGGCGATGCGGTCTTCGTGACCGTGACCCTGAGCGAACCAGTGCAGGTGACCGGCATACCGCGTATCGCGCTGGAGATCGGCGGGACGAGGGTGTATGCGGATTATGTAGCCGAAGGCATGCGGGACGCTGAGATGCCTTCCGTCGCGCGGAATAGCGGCGAACCGTCCGCGAATCTTGCATCTCGGAGTGGCACGACGGCGCTGGTATTCCAGTACACGATTCTGGATGGCCAGAACGATGGCGACGGCATCGCCATCACGGCAGATGCGCTGGATCTCCATGGCGGAACGATCAAGAATATGGTCGGCAACGACGCCGTATTGACGCACGATCCGGTGGATGCCAACCCTGGTTATCCCATCGACACGATGGCGCCTCGGGTGAGCAACGTGGCCCTCAGCGGCACTTCCTACGGCGAGCACAGCATACTCAGCGTGGGTGATGTCGTCTTTGTCACCGTCACCTTGAATGAAACAATATTCATTGACACCTCTGGCGGCACGCCGTACATCGCGCTGACCATCGGTGCCGAGACGGTCAATGCCACCTACGTCGGGGACAACGTATCGTCGCAGTTGGTGTTTCAATACCAGATCGAGGCCGGGCAGACCGCTGCCAGCGGCATCGCCATCGCAGCCAATGCGCTGCAGCCCAATGGCGGCACGTTCAAGGATGCGGCCGGCAACGACGCGGTATTGACGCATGCGCTGGTGCCCGCCAATGCCGCTTACCAGATCGATACGACACCGCCCCAGGTGAGCAGCGTGGCCCTTGGCGGCCCCGATGACAGCGAGGGCAGAAGTCTGCGCGCGGGCGATACCGTCAGTGTGACCGTCACCTTGGATGAAAACACCTTCGTCGATCTGACCAACGGCTCGCCGCGCATCGCGCTGACCATCGGTGCCGCTACGGTCTATGCCAGCTATGTCTCGGGCAGTGGCACGTCGCACCTGCTGTTCCAGTACACGATCGAGGCTGGTCAGAACGATGTCAATGGCATCGCCATCGCGGCCAACGCGCTGGAGCACAATGGCGGCACGCTCCAGGATGCGGCCGGCAACAACGCAGTATTGACACATGTGGAGGTGAGCAGCAACTACCAGGTCGACACGATGGCGCCTCAGGTGAGCAGTGTGACATTCAGCGGGTCCTCCGACAGCGAGCACAGCATACTCAACGCGGGCGATACCGTCAGCTTCACCGTCACGTTGGATGAAGACACCTTTGTCGATCTGACCAACGGCACGCCGCGCATCGCGCTGACCATCGGTGCTGCTACGGTCTATGCCAGCTATGTCTCGGGCAGCGGTACGTCGCACCTGCTGTTCCAGTACACGATCGAGGCTGGTCAGACCGATGTCAATGGCATCGCCATCGCGGCCAACGCGCTGGAGCACAATGGCGGCACGCTCCAGGATGCGGCCGGCAACAACGCAGTATTGACACATGTGGAGGTGAGCAGCAACTACCAGGTCGACACGATGGCGCCCCAGGTGAGCAGTGTGACATTCAGCGGGTCCTCCGACAGCGAGCACAGCATACTCAACGCGGGCGATACCGTCAGCGTCACCGTCACGTTGGATGAAGACACCTTCGTCGATCTGGCCAACGGCACGCCGCGCATCGCGCTGACCATCGGTGCCGCTACGGTCTATGCCAGCTATGTCTCGGGCAGTGGCACGTCGCACCTGCTGTTCCAGTACACGATCGAGGCTGGTCAGACCGATGTCAATGGCATCGCCATCGCGGAAAATGCGCTGGCTCTCGATGGGGGCGCGCTCAGGGATGCGGCCGGCAACGAGGCCGCATTGCTGAACCGGGCAGTGGCCGACAACCCGGGCTATTTGGTCGACACGACGGCGCCCCAAGTAAGCAATGTCAACCTTCGCGGCTCCAACGACGGCCAAAACCGCCCCCTCAGCGCCGGCGATATCGTCCGCGTCACGGTCACGTTGAGCGAAGCCGTGCAGATCACCGACGAGCCACGCATCGCGCTGACCATTGGCACTACCCAGGTCTTTGCCAGCTTCGCCGGGTATGCCGCAGGCAGCAATAGGGGGTTGGTGTTCGAGTACACGATCCTGCAAGGCCAGAACGATGCCGACGGCATCGCCATCGGTGCACTGGATTTCAATGATGGCGCGATCAGCGATCTGGCTGGCAACGCCGCCGGCTTGACGCATGCTTTCGTGAACGGCAATACCGGCTATGTGGTGGACACGGTGCCGAGGGTGCTCGCGGTCGGCATCGGTGCCAGCCGCTATAACGGCCCACCCACTGTAGGCGACTCGATCGAACTCGTGTACCAACTGACCGTAGGCGTGCAGGTCACCGGAACGCCGCGCATCGCGATGACCCTCGGCACCACCGAGGTCCTGGCCGACTATGTCGGGTATTACTATGGCCGCAGCGATACGCTGCAGTTCAAGTACACGATCCCGCAAGGCCAGCGAGATTCCGTGGGCCTCACCATAGGTACACTGGATCGCACCAATGGCACGGTCAGCGATCTGGCTGGCAACGACATCGGTGCGGCGCTCGATATTCCGTACCGCATTAACGAATTTGTGGTCGACACGCCACCGAATGTAGTCGCGGTCGTATTCAGCGGCTCCAACGATGGCGAGGACAGAGCTCTGCACGCGGGAGATACCGTCAGCGTGAAGATCACATTGACCGACGCCGTGCAGGTCAGTGGCACGCCGCGTATTGCACTGACGATAGGCACCACGCGGGTCTTTGCCGAATACGTGGGGCTCGCCTATGGCAACTACGACAAGGAGCTGGTGTTTCAGTACACAATCCTGGACGGCCAGACCGACACCGACGGTATCACCGTCGACGCGCTGGATCTACATGGCGCCTGGATCTTTGATCGGAGCTACAACGCCGCGGACTTCACGCATGGTTTTTGGGGTAGCAATACCGGGTATATGGTGGATACAACGGCGCCCACGTTGACCTCGGATGCTACGGCTGCTGCCATTGATGAGGACAGCGGTGCGGGGCAGATCGTCTATATGGCTACTGTCACCGAAGGCGATGCGGTGACCTATAGCCTCAAGGATACGGATTTGGCGCTGTTCAGCATCAATGCCGCCACCGGCGAGGTGACGCTGACCGGCAACCCGGATCACGAGACCAAGGACAGCTACAGCTTCACGGTGGTGGCCACCGATGCTGCAGGCAATGCCAGCGAGCAGGAGGTGACGCTGGCGATCAACGATCTGGACGAGGTGGCGCCAGCCATCACCTCGGGCGGCACGGCCACGGCGATCGACGAAAACAGCGGTGCGGGCCAGGTGGTCTATACCGTGATCAGTGACGACAGCGCAGATGTTTCGACCGGAAGCACCCGCTACAGCCTCAAGCTTGGGGAGGGTACGGATGGGGCGCTGTTCAGCATCAATGCCGCCACCGGCGAGGTGACGCTGATCGGCAACCCGGATCACGAGACCAAGGACAGCTACAGCTTCACGGTGGTGGCCACCGATGCTGCAGGCAATGCCAGCGAGCAGGAGGTGACGCTGGCGATCAACGATCTGGACGAGGTGGCGCCGGCCATCACCTCGGGCGGCACGGCCACGGCGATCGACGAAAACAGCGGTGCGGGCCAGGTGGTCTATACCGTGACCAGCGACGACAGCGCGGATGTTTCGACCGGAAGCACCCGCTACAGCCTCAAGCTCGAGGAGGGTACGGATGGGGCGCTGTTCAGCATCGATGAAGTCACCGGCGCGGTGACGCTGAATGGTAACCCGGATTACGAAGCCAAGGCCGGCTACAGCTTCACGGTAGTGGCGACGGATGCCGCGGGCAATGCCAGCGAGCAGGTCGTCACCCTGGCGATCAACAATGTGGACGATACGGCGCCGGCCATTACCTCGGGCGGCATGGCCACGGCGATCGACGAGAACAGCGGTGCGGGCCAAGTGGTCTATACCGTGACCAGCGACGACAGCGCGGATGTTTCGACCGGAAGCACCCGCTACAGCCTCAAGCTCGAGGAGGGTACGGATGGGGCGCTGTTCAGCATCGATGAAGTCACCGGCGCGGTGACGCTGATCGGGAACCCGGATCACGAGACCAAGGACAGCTACAGCTTCACGGTGGTCGCGACGGATGCCATGGGCAATGCCAGCGAGCAGTTGGTGACCCTGGCGATCAACGATCTGGACGAAGTGGCGCCGGCCATCACCTCGGGCGGCACGGCCACGGCGATCGACGAGAACAGCGGCGCGGGCCAGGTGGTCTACACCGTGACCAGCACAGACGACGCCGATGTCTCGACCGGAAGCACCCGCTACAGCCTCAAGCTCGAGGAGGGTACGGATGGGGCGCTGTTCAGCATCGATGAAGTCACCGGCGCGGTGACGCTGATCGGGAACCCGAATTACGAGGCCAAGAACAGCTACACGTTCACCGTGGTCGCGGCCGATGCCGCGGGCCATGAAGGCGAGCAGCTGGTGACGCTGCAGATCCTCAATGTGGACGAAACGGCGCCGGAAATTACCTCGGGCGACACGGCCACGGCGATTGCCGAGAACAGCGGCGAGAACCAGCTGGTCTATACCGTGACCAGCACCGACACGGATGTGGCCGCTGGCGCCGCCGCCACCAGCTACCGCCTCAAGCCCGTTGAGGGCCAGGACGCAGCGCTGTTCGACATCGAGGCCGACACCGGCAAGGTGACGCTCAAAGGCAACCCGAATTACGAGGCCAAGAGCAGCTACACGTTCACCGTGGTCGCGACCGATGCCGCGGGCCGTGAAGGCGAGCAGCTGGTGACGCTGCAGATCCTCGATGTGGACGATACGGGGCCGGTCTTCGCCTCGGGCGCTACGGCAACGGCGCAGGCCATTGACGAGAACAGCGGTGCGGGCCAGATCGTCTACACGGCCGCGGCGACCGATAGCAGTGAAGTGACCTATAGCCTCAAGCCAGGCATGGATGCGGAGCGGTTCAGCATAGACGCCAGCACTGGCGAGGTGACGCTGATCGACGATCCAGATTACGAGACCAAGCCCAACTACAGCTTCACTGTGGTCGCAACCGATACCGTGGGCCATGCCAGCGAGCAGGAAGTTACGCTGGCGATCAACGATCTTGGGCCGGTCTTCGCCCCTGACTTGCCGATGGATGCGGTTGCCGAGAACAGCGCTGCGGGCACGGTTGTCTACAGGGCCGTCGTCCTTGGGTCCGAAACCGTGACTTACACCCTGGAGGGCGAGGACGCACAGCAGTTTGAAATCCATCCCACCTCCGGAGACGTGGAGCTGATCGGCAGCCTGGACTACGAAACCAAGCAGAGCTACAGCTTCACCGTGGTCGCCACCGATAGCGCGGGCAAGGTCGGCTATCAAGCAGTGACGCTGCCGATCATCGATGTGGACGATACGGGACCGGTCTTCACCTCGGGCGCCACGGCGACGGCGCAGGCGATTGCCGAGAACAGCGCTGTGGGCACGGTGGTCTACACGGCCGAAGCCAGTGATCCCAGTGGCGTGAACTACAGCCTGCAGGGCGAGGACGCGCAGCAGTTTGAAATCGACTTCACCGGCAGCGTGACGCTGATCGGCAGCCTGGACTACGAATTCAAGCAGAACTACAGCTTCACCGTGGTCGCCACCGATGGCGCAAACAATGTCAGCTATCAAGCAGTGACGCTGCCGATCATCGATGTGGACGATACGGGGCCGTCGCTGCAGTCCAGTTCCCCAATGGATAATGCTGGGAACGTGGCTGTAGACAGCGATATCGTGCTGACCTTCGACGAGGCCGTGTTTATCGGCAGCGGCAATATCGTCATCATTGGCCAACCCGCGGGTGCCCCCCTTCGCACCAGCGGGGCGGAGAATCCACTTATTATCCCGGTCAACGACACATCCCAGGTCACTATCGACGGCAATATAGTCACCATTAATCCGTCAATCGAGCTGCAGCCGAACTGGACCTACCATGTGGAGATAGAAAGCGGGGCGTTCACGGATGAGGCCGGAAATGCCTATGCGGGAATTGCCGACGACACCACGCTGAATTTCAGCACGCCTTTTACCGAAGTTCCTCCCGAATCGTCGGCGGACTCCACCATCGTTGTATTTGACCTGATCCAGGGCGTGAGTTCCAACCACAGCGGCCGGACCTTCGACGCCGACACCAGCTACACCATTTTCATCCATATGGATAGCGAGGGGGGAGACCTCCGCCCCGCAGGCGCTTGGACGGGAGGCAGCAACCTGGGGCAGGATGACAAGATTGTTCTGGTGGGGTCGGGAGCTCCAGTGGGATCAGGTAACGCAGAGATTGTCTCCCACAGAGCTGACTCAACTGCTGAAAATTGGTTGGGGCCGGGAATCCAGCCACTTGTTCCGCCCACTCAGTTAGCACTGCTTTACAGCCATGGAGTATTTGCATACGTTAATCGTGGAGCGCCTGATCTTTGGACCGGCGCGTGGAGCGCGAACCCCAATGCGGACCACGCCTTTGGCGAGATCTATTTCACATCGTTTGCTGCCGCAGGGGCACCCAATGTGCTGAGCACCCAGGGGTTGGTGTAACCGGTCCAAGGCGTCAACTTCCTCCATTCCTGGCTCTCGTCACGGGAGCCAGGGCTGTTGCGATGCTATCTCCATGAACTCCCTTCCCTTACTGCGCCGTCTGGCCGAGCAGCGTCAATTCGAGTCATTGCTCGAAGCCTGTGACGCCGCCGCGCCGCACAACCCAGGCGAACAGGTGCTGCTGGCCCTGGCGTACGCCCATCTGGGCGAAGCGCAAGCTGCGCGAGACTGCCTGGAATCGCTGGACCCAAAGGAGCTCGATGTCGATGCCCGCGTCGATCTGGCAGCCGTGCAACTGCTGCTTGGCAATGTGGACGAAGCCATGCGGCTGCTGGAGGCGGCGCGCGCCGAGGCGCCCGGGCATGCGCTGCTGCTGGCGCGGCTGGGGGCCTGCCGGTGGCAACAGCAGGACCTGGCCGCGGCGCAGGCGTTGTATGAACAAAGCCTGGCGTTGCAGCCACGCATACTGGTGTTCGAGCAACTGCTGCGCATGCATGTGCAAAGAGGCGCCCTGGAGCAGGGTGAGCTGCTGCTGACACGGACCGAGGCGTTCTGGGAGATGGAGCGTGCGCAGTGGCCGCAGTCGCAAGCGCTATGGCATGACCAGCAACTGCGCGGCCTGCGCCTGGAGCTGTGCCTGGCGGCGGATGACCTGGCCGCGGCCGATGCCTGGCTCGATCGGCAGCAGGCCCAGCTGAGCGAGCAGGACTGGTGCGCGCTGCTGCAAGGCTACGCGCTGCGCCTGGCCGAACGCGGGCAGCATGCCGCGGCCGAGGATGCGCTGCGCCGGGGGCTCAAGCACCATCCGGAGCAGCTGCCGCTGTACCAGCAGCTGGCTGAGCTGGCAATGGTGCAGGGGCGCCCGGGCCAGGCCATGGCCTTGCTGCACCGGGCGCTGCGCCTGGCTCCCCAGCCCACGCCGCAACGCTTGGTGTTGAAGATCAAGCTCGCTGGGATCGCCAGCCAGGCGCATTCTCCGCTGGCGCTCGAACTGGCCAGCCAGGCGCTGGAAGAAGCGCAGGCGCTGCAGCCGGGCGACGATGCTACACCGGAGCAGATTACCCAGGGACGCGCGCAGGCGCAGGTAGCGCTGGCCGGCGCACAGGCGCAGGAGCAGCAGCATGCCGAGGCCGAGGCCGGATACCTGCAGGTGCTGCAGGACCATCCCGGGCTGCCAGCGGCCCTGCAGGGGCTGGGCCATCTGTATCTGCAATGCGGGCGCATCGACGAGGCCCTGGCGTTGTTCGAGGAACTCAAGCTGCAGGACCCCGTGCGCGGCCACGCGGCGTTGATTGGCGCACGGCGCTTTCCAGAAGACGATGCAACCCTGCAGCGCCTGGAGCTCGATGCGCGCCGCCCCGGCCCGGAGGGGCCGGTACAGCCCAGCCTGCTGCTGCAGCTGGCGGCCGCCTGGGAAAAGCGTAAGGATTACGCCAAAGCCTTTGCCCTGGCGGATGAAGCCAGCGCCGCCAACCGCCGACTTCTGCGCTACGACCCCGCGGCCCACCGCCAGGCCTGCGCGCGCATCCGCCATGCGTTCAGCCGCTCGCTGTATGAGCATCGGCCTGGCCTGGGCAACCCCTCGACGCTGCCGGTGTTCGTGCTGGGCATGCCGCGCTCGGGCACGACCCTGGTGGAACAGATCCTCGCGGGCCACAGCCAGATCCATGGCGCGGGCGAGCTGGGCCTGATTCCCGGAGTGATCGCCGGGCTGGAGCGCTGGGAGCGGCACGCGGGATCGGGGCGCGGCTTTCCCGACTGCGTCGATGACCTCAGCGCCCAGGTCGTCGACGGAATCACCGCCAATCTGCTCAAGGAACTGCAGGACTATGCGCCCGGAGCGCGCCATGTGGTGGACAAGCTGCCGCACAACTTCGAGAACGTTGGCCTGATCAAGCTGTTGTTCCCGAAGGCACGCATCGTCTCGGTGCGGCGCGACCCGCGCGATATCGCGATCTCCAACTATTTCACCGATTTCGCGGCCAAGCATGGCGGTCTTGGGTATTCCTACGACCTGGGCTGGATCGGCGAACAGCTCGCCGACCACAACCTGCTGATGCACCACTGGAATCAGCTGTTTCCCGGCGAGATGCTCGAGGTGCGCTACGAAGATGTGCTCGAGCACCCGGAGCGCGAGGCGCGGCGCATGCTGGATTACATCGGTGTGGCGTGGGAGCCCGAGGTGCTGAACTTCAGCGAGCTGCAGCGGCCGGTGAAGACTGCCAGCGTCTGGCAGGTGCGCCAACCGCTGTACCAGAGCTCCAAGGCCAAGTGGGAGCACTACCAGGAGCATCTGGGTCCGCTGATCCGCGGCACCAATGCGCCGATCCGGTGGGAGCCCATCACCGACATGGTGGCGCTGCCCGTGCCGGGCCTGCTGGAAAACGCCGTGGCGCTCTACAGGGACGAGCAGCTCGATGAGGCGGAGCAGGATCTGCTGCAGCTGCTGCACCATCTGCCAGAACATGCCGCGGGCAATTTCATGCTGGGGCTCATCTATGTGCGCAAGGGCCATCTTCAGGAGGGCATCGCGCGCATGGAGCAGGGCTTTGCGCGCTGCAGGTGGAATGCCGATTGGCGCCGCGATCTGATCCAGGCATATGAATTGGCGGGCCAGCAGGACAAGGCCGATGCGCTCAAAAGCCGTGGCGCCGGGCGGGAGCAGGGTGAAGCGGTGGAGCAGGATACCGTGGGAGAGATCGAATGCTAAGGGCAATGGCAAATTCCGGGCGCGGCTGGATGCTGTGCGCGTTGCTGCTGGCATGCGGCGCACCCGCCGCGGCGCAGCCGGTCGATGGCCTGCAGGCGGCCCTGCAGGCGGCGCTGGGCTGGCACCCCGCGATCAACGGCAAGCAGGCACAGATCAAGGCGCGTGAATATTCGGCGGATGCCGCGCGCGCCCAGCGCCTTCCGACGCTGTCCTTCCAGGCGCAGCAATATGGCTCGGGCAATGGGGATTCCGCCAGTGGCGCGGGCTCTTCCCTGCCCACCACGCTGCGCGCGCGCCAGCCGTTGTGGGCCTTTGGCCGCATCGACAGCGCCATCGCGCTGGCCGATGCCGAAACCACGCGCGAGCGCGTGGACCTGCTGCGCGTGCGGCGCGACCTGCTCGACCGCACTTCGCGCGCCTATGCCCGCGTGCTGGGCAGCCGCGCGCTGCTGGCGGTGGCGCAGGCCAACCTGGCGGCGCACCGCGATCTGCTGGCGCAGATCCAGCGCCGGCAGACCGGCCAGCTGGCCTCGGTGGCCGATGTGCGCCTGGCGACCACGCGCATGTCGCAGGCCCAGGCGCGCGCCGACCGCTATCTGGGGGATCTGGAGATCGCGCAGAGCGATCTGCGCGCGCTCACGCGGGTGGAATTGGCCGCCGAGCAGCCCGTGCCCGAAGGCCTGCTCGCGCTGGGCGATGCCGCGATGCTCAGGCAGGCGGCGCTCGACAACAGCGCCGAGATCCGGCTCAAGCGCCAGGAGATCGATCTTGCCGCAGCTGGGGTCGAGCAAGCGAGCAAGGCCTCGATGCCCACGCTCTACATGCAGGCGGACAAGGACCACGGCCGTGCCGGCTACCGCGAGGCCGTGCGCGTGAGCCTGGTGTTCGAGGCCACGCTCGAAGGCATGGGCTATGCCGCGGGCAGCCGCACCGGCGCGGCCATCGCGCGCCAGCAGGCGGCCGAGGATGGCCTGGCCGATACGACCAACGAGATCGAGCGCAGCGTCAGAAGCCTGCAGCGAAGCCGCCAGCTGCAGGAAGAGATGATCGAGGTGCAGGGAGCGACGCTGGGAGAGCTGCAGGAAGTGCTGGCCTCCTACCAGCGCCAGTATGTCGCGGGCAGCAAGAGCTGGCTCGAGGTGCTCAATTTCCAGCGCGAGCTGAGCGAGCAGCAATTGCAACTGGCGCAGGCGCGCAGCGACTGGACCCTCCTTTCGCTGCAGCTTGCGGCCCTGGTCGGCGGGCTCGATCCGCTGGTCGAATCGGAAATGAAAGCGTTCTGAGCCATGCAGAGTTCCGTTCCTAAGAATTTCACGGCCCCTTCTGCTGAGCTGATCGGGCGGCTGCTCGCGCGGCTGCAGGTGCCCTTCGATGCGCAGTCGCTGGCCCAGGCCTGGGCGCAGCCGGACGTGAACGCCGAAAGGGGCCCGGCCCACTGGCTGGGCCAGGTGCTGCGCCAGGCCGGCTTGAAGAACGTGATGCCGGTGGCGCTGGCGTGGCGGCGTTTCGACCGGCGGCGCCTGCCGGCGCTGGTGCTGCACGAGGGCGGCTGGTTCCTGGTGGAGCGCCAGCCCTTGGGCCCGTTGCTGCTGAGCGGCGCCGATGGCCAGCAGCAGCCCATCGACGACGCGGCGCTGCAGGACGCGGTGGTGCTGTGGCTGCGCGCCCCGGTGGCCAGCGCCAAGGTGCCGGTCACGGGCAATCTCGCGGCACGCCTGGTGTGGCGCGAGCTGTTTCGCGACCGCGGCTGGCTGAGCAAGATCGTGGTCGCCACGGTGCTGGTCAACCTGCTGGCCGTGATGACCTCGATCTTCGCGATGCAGGTCTACGACCGGGTGGTGCCCACCATGGCCTATGCGACGCTGACCACGCTGGTTTCCGGCATGTGCCTGATCGTCGTGCTGGACTGGCTGCTGAAGACGACGCGGGCCCGGATCATCGACAGCCTGTCGTGCGCGGTGGACCAGCGCGTGTCGCAGCAGGTCTACGAGCATCTGCTGCACCTGCGCCTCGACCTGCAGCCGCGCAGCCTGGGCACGCTGGCCGCGCAGGTCAGCAGCCTCGACGCGGTGCGCAATTTCTTCAGCTCCGGCGTGATCTTCGCGCTGGTCGATCTGCCCTTCGCGCTGCTGTTCCTGGCCTTCATCGCCATCATCGGCGGCGCGGTGGGCTGGGTCTATGCGCTGATGCTGCCGGTGGCGCTGGTGCTGGGCTATTCCACCCAGTTGCGCCTGCGCGCGCTGCTGCGCCAGCAGATGCTGCGCAGCCACGAGCGCCAGGGCCTGCTGGTCGACACCATCCGCGGCGCCGAGTCGATCCGCGCCAACAACGCGGCCTGGCAGTTCTCGCAGGACTGGCAGGCGATCACCGCCAGCATCGACGGCTACGGCGTGCAGCAGCGCGAGATCAGCAGCATTTCCTCCGTGAGCACCTCGAGCCTATCGACGCTGGCCTATGTGGCGGCGATCGTGGTCGGCGTCTGGCAGATCGAGGCCGGGCTTTTGACCATGGGCGGGCTGATCGCCTGCAGCATCCTGGGCGGGCGCGTGATCGCGCCGATCGCCCAGAGCGCGCAGTACATGGTGCAGTGGCAGCATGTGACGCAGGCGCTGCAGATGGTGCACCAGGTGCTGCAGCTGGAGGGCGAGCGCCGCCCCGGCCAGCACCTGCTGCTGCCCGACGAGTCGCCGCGCACGCTGGAGGTGGAGAAGCTGCGCTACGCGTACCCCGAGTCGCCGGTGTGCCAGCTCGATATCGAGCAGCTGCGCTTCAAGGCCGGCGAGCGCGTGCTGCTGGTCGGGCCCGTGGGCTGCGGCAAGTCGACGCTGCTGAAAGCCTTGGCCGGCCTGTACCGGCCCAGCGAGGGGCGGGTGCGGCTGGGCGATGCCGACCTGTGGGAGCTCGATCCGCAGCTGGTGGCAAGCCAGGTGGGGTACCTGCCGCAGAGCCCGCATCTGTTCAAGGGCACGCTGCGCAGCAACCTCGCGCTGTCGGGCGCGGGCGGCGACTCGCGCCTGCTGCAGATCACGCGCGAGCTGGGCATCGACGCCATCGCGGCGGCCAGCCCGCAGGGCATGGAGCTGGCGATCAGCGAGGGCGGCGAGGGGCTCTCGGGCGGGCAGCGCCAACTGGTGGCCGTGGCGCGCCTCTTGATCAGCCAGCCCCGCATCTGGTTGCTCGACGAGCCCACGGCGTCGCTCGATGCCGAGGCCGAGCAAAAGGTCTGGCGCACGCTGGAGTCGGCCCTGGGGCCGGACGACGTCCTCATCGTCGCGACCCACCGGCCGGTCGCGGCCGCGCGCCTGGCCACACGCGTGATCGCGATGCAGCAGGGCCGGATCGTGAAGGATGGCGCGCCGGAAGTGGTGCTGGCGCAGTTGCTGGCGCGCCCGGCCCCCGCGGTGAAGATGGCAAAAGAGGTGAGCATCAATGTGGTCTGATCGTTTCTCTCAGGATGAAGACGCGCGCCGGCAGGCGCATGTGCGCAGGCTCCAGAATGTCCACCGGGGGAACCAGGGCTGGTTGCTGGGCCTGCTTTTCGTGGCGGTGCTGGTCTTTGGGGTGTGGGCCACGATGTTCCGCATCGATGAGGTCGCGCGCGCCGGGGGCGAGGTCATCGCCCGCAGCCGGGTGCAGGTCATCCAGTCGGTGGACGGCGGCGTGCTCGAGCAACTGCTG
The DNA here is from genome assembly GCF_023634805.2 of Comamonas endophytica. Lineage (NCBI taxonomy): Bacteria > Pseudomonadati > Pseudomonadota > Betaproteobacteria > Burkholderiales > Comamonadaceae > Comamonas > Comamonas endophytica. The sequence goes on along the minus strand of NZ_CP106882.1, from coordinate 511,379 downwards.
GTGCGCGAGGGCGACCGGGTGGAGCCGGGGCAATTGCTGGCGCGCCTGGAGCAGACACGCTTCGGCGCCTCGGTGGGCGAGGTCGAGGCGCGGCTTTTTGGCCTTCAGGCCAAGATCGTGCGGCTGCGCGCCGAGGTCACGGGCGAGGGGCGGCTGGCTTTTCCCGCGGACCTGGTGGCGCGCTCGGGGGAAACCGCGCGCGTCGAGGAGGCCCTGTTCAGGCAGCGCCGCCAGGGCATCGACGAGGAGCTCAGGACGCTGCGCGTGGCCGTCGACCTGGCGCAAAAGGAGCAGCGCATCGTGGACCAGCTCTATGCCGACGGCGATGCCAGCGGCTCGGAGGTCCTGCGCGTGCAGCGCGGGTTCAACGAGGCGCAGGCGCGGCTGGCGAACCGGCGCAACAAGTTCCTGGAGGACGCGCGCATCGACCTGGCCAAGGCCGAGGACGACATCGCGCAGGGTGCGCAGACGCTCACGCGGCGCAAGCAGGAACAGTCGGACAGCGTGTTCACCGCGGTGGTGCCCGGCATCGTCAAGAACATCCGCGTGACCACGGTGGGCGGCGTGCTGCGCGCGGGGGAGGAGCTGATGCAGATCGTGCCGGTCGATGACGAGCTCATGGTCGAGGCCAAGGTCAGCCCGGCGGATATCTCGCGCGTCGTTCCGGGCCTGGAGGCGACCCTGCGCTTCGATACCTTCGACTACACCATCTTCGGTGGCGTCAAGGGCCGCGTCGCCTATGTCAGCGCCGACAGCCTCAAGGAGGAAACCAGCCGAGGCGTGGACACCTACTACCGGGTGCGCATCGAGCCCAGCAGCCTGCCGGTGACCACGACCACGGGGAGGACGCTGGAGATCCTTCCGGGCATGACGGCGCAGGTGGACATCCGCACCGGCGAGCGCTCGCTGATGGATTACCTGCTCAAGCCGCTGCGCAAGACCATGAACGAATCCTTTGGAGAGCGCTGAAATGGCGAATGCAACTAACGTGGTGCCGCAGGCGGGCCAGGTCGCGCGCAGCCAGCGCGAGCAGCTGCTCGGGCAGCGCGGCCGGGTCATCTGGTTCACCGGCCTGTCCGGTTCTGGCAAATCCACGCTGGCCTATGCGCTCGAAGCGCGCCTGCATGCGGCGGGGCGGCATTGCGTGGTGCTGGATGGTGACAACCTGCGCCACGGCCTGTGCGCCGACCTCGGTTTCTCGCCCGCGGACCGGCACGAGAACCTGCGCCGCGCGGCGCAGGTCGCTCGGCTGTTTGCCGAGTCGGGAACGATCTGCCTCGCCGCCTTCATCTCCCCCATGCGCGCCGACCGGGAGATGGTGCGGCAGATCGTCGGGCCGCAGGACCTGTACGAGGTGTACCTCGACTGCCCGCTCGAGGCCTGCGAGGCGCGCGACGTGAAGCAGCTCTACCAGCGCGCGCGCGCGGGCGCGATTGCCGATTTCACCGGTGTGAGCGCGCCCTACGAGCCGCCGCTGGCGCCGCAACTGGTGCTGGCGACGCAGAGCCAGTCCATTGAGGAGTGCTTGCAGTTGTTGGTCGAGTTGAGCGCTGGATAAGCCGTTCGGGGTGGGCCCGCCTGGGCGGCCCCGCTGAACCATGGATGGCCTTGCCTCCGATCTTGAGCGCAGGCCGTCCATCCTTCGACGGGCTCAGGACGAACGGATAAAAAAGCGTTCGTGGTGAGCCTGTTAACCGTTCGTGGTGAGCCTGCCTGGGCGGCCCCGTCGAACCATGGACGGCCTGCCTCCGAACTTGATCGCAGGCCGTCCATCCTTCGACGGGGCTGCCCCAGCCAGGCCCGGGACGAACGGATGCGTCGGCCCTTACCTCCCCGCACCCCGCGCCGCCAGGAACTGCTGCCCCACGGCCGTCACAACCTCGGCGCGCGCCGCCGTGCGCAGCTGCACCAGGGCGATCTGGCGGCTCTCCGCGGCCTGGGCGATGGGCACCACCCGCAGCCGCGGGTTGCTGTCCCAGGCATGCCGCGCCAGCAGCGGCAGCATGGCCACGCCCATGCCGTCGCTCACCAGCTCCACGATGGTTTCGATGGAGTTCAGTTCCATGAATTCCTGGGGCTTGGCGCGCAGCCGGCGCAGCGTGCGGTCGACCAGCTCGCCGGTGTGCTCGGTACGGTCGAAGCGGATGAACGGATAGCGCTCCACCATGGTGGCAGGCTCCGTTGCCCGGGCGGTGCGCGGCGCCAGCAGCACCATCGGCTCGGCATACAGCGGTGTCCAGACCAGTGCCGGGCGCTTGAGGGCTGGATCGTGCACCACCACGGCCGCATCGAGCTCCTGGTTTTCCACCTGGGCGATCAACCGGCTGGACTTGCCCGAGACCACATGCAGATCCACCGCCGGGTGATGGCGCTTGAGCTCCAGCGTGGCGCGCACCAGCTCGCTCAGCGCCGAGACGATGGAGCCGAATTGCACGGTTCCGGCCAGCGGCGCATTGGCCTGGGTGCCGTGCTTGGCCTGCTCGTACAGCGCCACCAGCTGCGTGGCGATGGGCACCAGGGCCCGGCCGTGCTCGTTGAGCGCCACCTGCTTGCCCTGGCGGGTGAAAAGCGGGCGCTTGAGGTCCTCCTCCAGGGTGCGCATCTGAAGCCCTACGGCCACCTGGGTCAGGGCCACGCGGTGACCGGCGGCCGTGAACGATCCTTCGGTGGCCACGGCCAGGAAAGTGCGCAGGATTCGCAGGCTTGGCATAAAAGTTTTTCTTTCAATAGATGGAAGAATTTACAGCTTTCGCAAAACGCTTTCTATCATCAAAATCGCGCCAATCATCCTGCAAGCTGCCAAATTTCTGGAGTTTCCCCATGTCCGAACACCTGTCCCGCCGGCTTTTCACTTCCTGCGCTGCCCTGCTGGCCTGCGGCGCCCTGGCCACCCCGGCCCTGGCTGCCGACGCCTGGCCTTCGCAGCCCCTCAAGATCGTGGTGGGCTTCGCTGCCGGCGGCGCCAACGACATCGTCGCGCGCATCCTGGCCAAGGAGCTGCAGCAGAGCCTGGGCCAGAGCGTCGTGGTCGAGAACAAGGGCGGCGCCGGCGGCCTGCTGGCCAACGACATCGTCGCCAAGTCGCCCAAGAACGGCTACACCCTGCTGCTGGGCTCCATCGGCAGCAACACCATCGCCCCGGTGCTGGCCAAGAAGCTCTCCTACGACGCGCGCAAGGACCTCGAGCCCATCTCCCTGGTGGCCGAGTCGGGCAATGCCCTGCTGGTGAACGCCAAGCTGCCCTACAAGAGCGTGAAGGAAATCATCGACGCCGCGCGCAAGGAACCCGGAACCATCAACTACGCCTCCTCGGGCAGCGGCTCCACCCTGCATCTGGCCGGCGCGCTGTTCGCGCAGCAGGCGGGCGTGGAACTGGTGCACGTACCTTACCGCGGCAACGGTCCGGCCATTGCCGATGTCTCCGGCGGCCAGGTCCAGGCCATCTTCTCCGGCATTCCGCCCGCCATGACCTCCGCCAAGACCGGCCAGACCCGCATCCTGGCGGTGACCACCAAGGAGCGCGTGAAATCCCTGCCCGACGTGCCCACCGTGGCCGAAGCCGGCCTGCCCGGCTATGCCTTCACTTCCTGGTACGGCCTGTTCACCACCGGCGGCACGGATCCGGCCATCGTCAACAAGCTGGCGCAGGAAGTGCGCAAGATCATTGCCCGCCCCGATGTGCAGGCGCAGTTCGAGGTCCAGGGGCTGACCCCGGTCAGCAGCGACCCCAAGGCGTTCAAGGCGCAGATCGACCGTGAGCTCACGCGCTGGACCCGTGACGTGAAGACCCTGGGCATCACCGCCGACTGAAGCCCCGAGGGTCAGGAATTTCCATGAACAACGCAGCTTTCACCCCCGGCAATCCGTACAGCTCCGTGCGCGTTCCGGTCTTCGCACGCAATGGCGTGTCGACCTCCCACCCCCTGGGCGCGCAAGCCGGCTTGCGCATGCTTTGGGCCGGCGGCAATGCCGTCGACGCGGCCATCGCCGCGGCCGCCGTCATGACCATCGTCGAGCCCGTCAGCAACGGCCTGGGCTCGGACGCCTTCTGCATCCTGTGGGATGGCGCGCAGCTGCACGGCCTCAATGCCTCGGGCCGCGCGCCCCAGGGCTGGACGCCGGAGTATTTCGAAAAGCGCTACGGCCGCCAGTCCAAGCCGCCACGCCGCGGCGTGGACTCCATCACCGTGCCCGGCGCCGTCAGCGCCTGGGTGGCATTGCACGAGCGCTTCGGCAAGCTGCCCTTTGCCAGCCTGATGGAGCCCGCGGCCGAGATCGCCGAGCGCGGCTATCTGGTGCCGCCCGTGGTGCAGCAGAAATGGGCCGCGGGCGCGCCCGAGCTGCAGGCGCAGCCCGGATTCGCCCAGAGCTTCCTGCCCGCGGGCCGGCCGCCGGCCGTCGGCGAGCTGTTCCGCTTTCCCGCCGCCGCGCGCGCGCTGCGCGCCATCGGCGCCACCAAAGGCAAGGCTTTCTACGAGGGCGAGATCGCCGCGGCCGTCACTTCCTTCGTGCAGCAGCATGGCGGCTGCCTGAGCATGCAAGACATGGCGCAGCACAAAGCCGAGTGGGTCACGCCCATCGCCAAGGACTACCGCGGCTACACCCTGCACGAGATTCCGCCCGGCGGCCAGGGCATCGCGGCGCAGATCGCGCTGGGCATCCTGTCGAATTTCGACCTGGCCAGCCTTCCCGTGGACGGTGTGGAGTCCCAGCATCTGCAGATCGAGGCCATGAAGCTGGCCTTTGCCGATGTCGACCGCTATGTGGCCGATGCCGGCATGGAAGTGACGGCCGAGCAGATGCTCGACGATGCCTACCTGGCATCGCGCGCCAAGCTCATCGATCCGCAGCGCGCGCAGGACTTCAAGGCCGGCAATCCGGTGCAGGGCGGCACCATCTACCTCACGGCCGTCGATGAAAGCGGCATGATGGTCAGCTTCATCCAGAGCAACTTCGCCGGCTTCGGCTCGGGCGTGGTGGAGCCTACATTCGGCATCAGCCTGCAGAACCGCGGCTACGGCTTCGGCGCCGACCCGGACGCCCCCAACCGCGCGAACCTGGTGGGCCCGGGCAAGCGGCCGTTCCACACCATCATCCCTGCCTTCCTGACCAAGGACGGCCAGCCGGTGATGAGCTTCGGCGTGATGGGCGGCAACATGCAGCCCCAGGGCCACATGCAGACGCTGGTGCGCATGCTGGACTACAAGCAGTCGCCCCAGGCCGCCTGCGATGCGCCGCGCTGGCGCTACAACGCGGGGCTGGCGCTGAATGTCGAATCCGGCATGGATCCGGCCACCGTCGCCGGCCTGCAGGCGCTGGGCCACCAGCTCGAGGTCATCGACGATCCCTACCAGGACTTCGGCGCCGGCCAGTTCATCTGGCGCATGGGCGATCCCGCCGCCGAGGGCTACCAGTTCGCCAGCGACCCGCGCCGCGACGGCCTGGCCGCGGGCTTCTAGCCGCGGGTTTGCGCTCCGCCCCGGGCATTTCAACCTGGTCGCAACGACCTGCGCCGGGGTGGAGCGCAAGACAGCCAGGCCCGCACGGGCAAGGAGTGTTTCCTGTAGCGCGCAGGAATGCCCCTCGGACATGGCAAGCGCCAGGATGATCGCCGCGCCAACCCGGCAGGCGGCTCCCAGATCAGTTGCCAAAAGCTATCAGCAGGACCGTTCCTACAGCCCCCAACCTCCTAGATTGACTAAACTAGGCGGCTCGACGGATCCTCGCGGCCAAAGATGGCCGGCTCTTCGGGCGTTCCGATAATTCAACTTTCAACAGTATTGTTGCGATCATTTTTTGCTCCGGTACGGGCAAGAGTTGCGCGACCCCAATAACTTGTGCATAAGCACTGAAGGCATCACCGTGGACGATCAGGGAGCACTCGAGCGTATCTTCGTAGGTGACAGCGATATGGCCCGGCATATGCGCGCCCACGACTGGACATCCACCAGCCTGGGCGACCCGCTGCAATGGCCTCAGCCGCTCAAGCTGGCGGTCCGCATCCTGTTGACCTCGAAGTTCGAAATGTGGATCGGGTGGGGCCCGGACATTGCCTTCCTCTACAACGACGCCTACCGGCCAACGCTGGGCAGCAAGCACGAATACGCGCTGGGAATGCCGATCCGCGAGCTGTACGCGGAGATCTGGCCGGACATCGAGCCGCGTCTTCGCCGGGTGTATGAGGATGGTGAAGCCACATGGGATCGTGCCCTGATGCTCATCCTGCACCGGCATGGTTATCCCGAAGAGACCTATCACACCTTTTCGTACAGTCCGTTGGTCGGAGACATGGATGCAGTGGAGGGCATCTTCTGTGCCGTCAGCGAAGAGACGGAGCGGGTCATCAGTGTCCGAAGGCTGGAGACACTGGAGTCTCTTGCCAGCGCGCTGGCGACCACGGACAGTTTCGACGTCTTCTATCAAGCCATTGCCAATGAAGCCAGGAAGGCCAACAAGAGCATTCCGTTCAGTGCCTTGTACAAATTCGACGCGGATGGAAAAGCACTGCCCATCTATGAAGATCTGGGCGGCATCGCGGACATCGAGCGATGGAAGCTGGACGCGGCCTGTAAATCCCCGCAACCTCTGATAGTCGATATCGATCCCAGTGAAAATCTGCCCAAAGGCGGATGGGACATCGGGCCCAAGCAAGCCGCGGTGCTCTGCATGAATGCCGCCGGCAGTGAATATCCCGTTGGCGCCTTCGTCGTGGGCCTGAATCCCTATAGACCCTTCGATGACGACTATCAAAGTTTCCTGAAATTGTTTGTCGGGCAGATTGCCGCACGCTGGACCACCATCGAAGGCTTCGAGACCGCCAGGCTGCGGACACAGGCCTTGAACGAAGCCTTGGCTCTGAGGCAGGAAGCTGCCGACAACCTGGCGAAGGTGAATGAAAGCCTGTCGAGGGAAGTGCTGCTGCGCACGGCGCAGCGCGACAGGTTGCATGCCATGTTCAAGCAGGCGCCCAGCTTCATGGCCCTGTTGTCCGGGCCAGAGCATGTCTTCGAGCTTGCCAACGATGCCTATCAGAGTCTCATCGGCACCCGGGACATCATCGGGCGCTCGGTGCGTGAAGTGCTGCCCGATGTCACGGGACAGGGATATTTCGAGATTCTGGACAACGTCTACAAGACGGGCGAGGCTTTCAAGGGCGAGGCGATGTCCATTCGCCTCAACAGAGGCGATAAGACGGAGCAGAGGTTCCTGCATCTGATCTACCAGCCGATCTTCATCGATGGAAAGGTCGAAGGCATTTTTGTCGATGGCTACGACGTGACGCATCAAAAGAATGCCGAGGACGCGCTGCGCCAGATCAATGTCACCCTCGAGGCCCATGTCAAGGAGAGAACGGCCGAGCTGGAGCTGGCCCTCGAGCGCCTGCGGCAGGAGGCTGAGGAACGCTCCCTCGCGGAACGTGCGCTGCAGCGCGCGCAGAAGATGGAGGCGCTCGGCGCGCTGACGGGCGGGGTGGCGCATGACTTCAACAACTCGCTGCAGGTCATCAGCGCCAATCTGCAGATTCTCGGGCTGATGCTCAAGGCCAATCCCGAAGCCCTCAAGCGCGTGAACGGCGCCATGGGCGGCGTCACGCGTGGCGCCAAGCTCGCATCCCAACTGCTGTCGTTCGGCCGGCGCCAGCCGCTCGAGCCCAAGGTGGTCAATGTCGGCAAGTTCATCCGCGGCCTGGAAGACATGCTGAACCGCGCCCTGGGGGAGAGCATCGAGCTCGAGATCGTCATCTCGGCGGGGCTCTGGAACACCATGGCGGATCCCAGCCAGGTGGAGAACGCGGTGCTCAATCTCGCCATCAACGCCCGCGACGCGATGGACGGCAGAGGCAAGTTGACGATCGAGGCCGGCAACGCCCTGCTGGACTTCCAGTATTGCGAGCAGCATGAAGATCTGAAGCCGGGCCAATATGTGGTCATCGCCGTGACCGATACCGGCACTGGCATGGCGCCCGAAGTGCTGGAGCGGGCCTTCGAGCCGTTCTTCAGCACCAAACCCGAGGGCAAGGGCACCGGGCTGGGGCTTTCCATGGTCTACGGCTTCGTCAAGCAGTCGGGCGGCCATGCCGCCGTCTACAGCGAAGTGGGCGAGGGCACCACGGTCAAGCTGTACCTTCCGCGCTCGAATCAGGAGGAGGATCCCGCCCCCATCAACTGGTCGAGCGGCCCGGTCCAGGGCGGCACCGAGACCGTGCTGGTCGTCGAAGACGACGAGGACGTGCGCGAGACGGCAGTGGCCACCCTGGTGGGCCTGGGCTACCGCGTGCTGCGTGCCAAGGACGCAGACAGCGCCCTCACCGTGGTGGACAGCGGGGTCCATATCGATGTGCTGTTCACCGACGTGATGATGCCGGGCAAGCTCAGAAGCCGCGAGCTGGCGCGCAGGGCCAAGCAGCGCCTGCCTTCGCTTGCCGTGCTGTTCACCTCGGGCTATACCGAGAACTCCATCGTGCATGGCGGCCGGCTGGACGAGGGCGTGGAACTGCTGTCCAAGCCCTACACCCGCGAAGCGCTGGCACGCAGGATCCGCCATGTCATCGGCAACGAGGCGCAGCGCCGCCAGGCCATCGAGGACATCGTTCAGAGCGCGGACGATGCCGCGCCCGCCCGCCTCAAGCTGCTGGTGGTGGAAAACGACGAGCTCATCCGGACTGCGACCGCCGAACAATTGCGCCTGTCGGGGCATGAGGTGAGCGAGGCGGCCGATGCCAAGGAAGCCTTCACTGCGCTGGGAATGCAGGCCGGTTTCGACGCGCTGGTGCTGGACATCGGCCTGCCCGACATGAACGGCGTCGAGCTGGCGCACCGGGCCCTGGCGCTGCATCCGCATCTGGGCATCGTGTTCGCCAGCGGGGCTTCGCCCTCACCGGAGCTGGGCGTGCCAAGCACCGCGCGCTATGTGGTCAAGCCCTACTCCACGGCGCAATTGCTGGCCGAATGCGCCATGGCCATCAGGCTGCGCCAGGCCACGAGAAGCGCGCTTTGAGGTGAAAGCTGCGGCATCGGCCACCATTGCGTGGATGGGCGGCCGGCACCTGCTGCCCGCTGCAACACCAGGAGCTCCGCCGTGGAAATCAGGCAATTGCGCTACTTCATCAAGATCTGCGAGCTCGGCAGCATGGGCCGTGCCGCGAGCGAGCTCGACGTCGTCACCTCGGCGCTGAGCCAGCAGATAAGCCGTCTTGAAAGCGAGCTGTCGACGCGGCTGCTGCAGCGCTCGCCCGCGGGGGTCATCCCCACCGAGGCTGGCATGGCGTTCATGCACCATGCACTGCTGGCGCTGCGCAACCTGGACAACGCCGCGCAGGCGGCCAAGCAGGCGCGGCTTTCGGGGCAGGTGAGCGTGGGATTCGCTCCGACCACGGCCTCGGTGCTCGGGCTGCCCTTCCAGAAAGTCATGCGCGAGCGCTACCCCGACATCCGCCTGCACCTGGTCGAAGCGCTGTCGGGCAATCTTGCCGGCATGCTCAATGCGCGGCGCATCGACCTGGGCATCATCTTCAAGGCCGATGCGCACCGGCACTGGCACACCTCGCCGCTGCTCGAGGAAAAGCTGTTTCTCGTGGCCTCTCCCGCCATGAAGGGATTGGTCGGCAGAAACCGGGTATTCCTGTCCGAGCTGGCCGATGTGCCGCTGGTGCTACCCAGCGCCACGCATGGCCTGCGCGCGCTGGTGGATGCGGGCTTCATGCGCGCGGGCGTTATTCCCCACATCGCGCTGGAAGTCGACGGCCTGGCGCTGTTGATGGACACCGTCATGGAGGGGCAGGCGGCTTCGATACAGCCCGGCGCGGCAACCACGCGCCATGCCGATGCCGGGCTGCTGCATATGGAGATCGCCGATGACGGCATGGGCCGCCAGAACCTGCTGGCCAGCCTGTCCGACGAGGACCTGTCGCCGGCCGCGCTGGCCGCGCGCGTGGTCATCGCCGAAGTCGTGCGCGCGACGGTGTGCGAAGGCCGCTGGAAGGGCGCGCTGCTGGCCGAGGCCTGAGCGCGCGCTTCAGGCGGCGCGGGCCAATCGCGCCAGCGTCTGGCCCTGCGCGTAGCGGCGCAGATTGTCGAGGAAGATCTTCACCACGCGCTCGGCGTTGCCCGCGGAAAAGCCCGCGCTGTGCGGCGTTGCCAGCACCTGCGGCATGGCCCACAGCGCCGACTCGGGGGCCAGCGGCTCGTGCGTGAAAACGTCGAGGTAGGCACCGCTCAGATGCCCGCTCTCGAGGGCAGCGATGAGCGCATCTTCATCGAGCACCGCGCCACGCGCGACATTGATCACGCCAGCGCCCCGTGGCAGGGCACGCAGTGCCGCGCCGTCGATCAGCTGCTCGGTACGGGACGTCAGCGGGCAGGCCAGCACCAGCCAGTCGGTGCGCGGCAGCATGCGGGCGATATCCTCGTAGGCACAGGAGGCAAAACCCTGGTCGGTGGGCGCGTCGCTGCTGCGGACCACCTGGATGTGCAGGCCGACGGCCGTCAGGATGCGGCCTATGGCCTGGCCGATCTCGCCCCAGCCGACGATGGTGGCGGTCTGGCCGTCGATGTCGGGCGGCAGGGGCCTGCGGATCAGCGGCGACCATTCGCCGCGGCGCTGGGCGGCGATCAGCTCCGGAAACCGGCGCCCGAGCGCCAGCAGGCCCGCGACCGCGGTCTGCGCCACGACCTCGGCGTTGCTGCCCGCCGACGTGCTCAGCATGACGCCCCTTTGCTGGAGCTGGACATAGATCGCGCGGTCGATACCCGCCGAGTGCACCTGCACCCACCTGAGGCGGCGCGACGCCGCCATGGCGTCGTAGAAGCGCTGGGTCTCGGGAAAGACTTCATGCTTGGTCGACAAGCCGGTGACGTCACGCGAGACAAAGGCGATTTCCGCGTCCAGCGCCGCGTCTTCATCGGGAGTGACGAGCGTGTGCGGGCACCCGGCCAGTGCGTGGGCGATCGCGCCGCCATGGGAGGCGCGCGCTGCCTCGGAGACCAGAATGCAAAGAGGCATCATGCGCAGCCTTTCTCAATCGACGGAAGCGCCCGAGTCCTTGACGATCTTCTGCCACTTGACGAACTCGCGCTGGGTCATGCGGGCGAATTGCTCCGGCGAGCCGCCGACGGGGTCGGCACCTTCGCGCACCATCTGGTCGTTGAGCTGGGGCAGGATGGCGTTGACCTCCTTATTGAGCAACTGCACGATTTCAGGGGAGATGCCCTTGGGCGCGAAGAAGCCGAACCAGGAGCCGGCCTCGAAGCCCGGGATGCGGCTGGCCACCGCCGGCACCTTGGGCAGGGCGCGCGAGGGCTGCGAGCTCGACACGGCAAGCGCCTTGAGCTTGCCCGCGTGGATCTGCGAGACCACCGAGGGAATGGTCGCGAACATGAACTGCAGCCGGCCCGCGAGCAGGTCGTTGAGCGCGTTCGCGCCCTTGTACGGGATGTGCAGTGCGTCGACGCCCAGGTTCTGCATCAGCATGAAGCTCGACAGATGCGACGAGGTTCCCACACCCGTGGAGCCGTAGTTGAAGTTGGCCGGGCGCGTTTTCGCATAGGCAAGGAACTCGTCGAAGCTGTTGGCCGGCACCGAAGGGTGCACCACGAGCACGTTCGGCACATCGGCAATCTGCACAATGGGCACCAGATCCTTCAGCGGGTCGTAGGCCAGCTTCTTGTAGAGCGACTGGTTGACCGAGATCGGCCCCACCGAGTTCACGATCAGTGTGTAGCCGTCGGGCGCGGCGCGCACCACGGATTCGGTGCCGATATTGCCGCCGCCGCCCGGGCGGTTCTCGATCACGAACGGCTGGCCCAGCTTCTCCGAGAGCTTTTGCGACACGCTGCGGGCCAGCAGGTCGGTGGTTCCGCCCGCGGTGAACGCCACGATGACCTTGACCGGCTTGGCGGGATAGGCCGCGGTCTGCGCCTGCGCCGCGAGCGGCAGGGCCAGCGCCAGCGCCAGGCCGGTGCAAAGGACGCGGCGCAGTTCACGCCGGGGAGGGCAGGCACCAAGCGTGCGGCTGGATGTGAAATTCATGCTTTTGTCTCCTGGTTGTAATTCTTTGCGCCGCGCGTCAGAGGCGGTAGCTGGGGTCCATGCGGTCGAGCTTGCGCAGCAGCGCGGGCCATTCCATCAGCCCGTAGGGACGGCGCGTTCCGGGCTGGTAGTTGTTCCAGGTCTCCTCGAGAACGGCGGGCGCGACGGCGGCAAACGGCGTATTGCAGGCCATGGCCGCGAGCTGCGCGCGGCAGGCCAGCTCGAGCCGGTGCATCCAGTTGAAGGCTTCGCCCACCGAGCGGCCCACGGTCATCGCGCCGTGGTTGCGCAGGATCAGGGCCTCGCCCTGGCCCAGGTCGCGGATGATCGACTCCTGCTCGTCGAGATTGAGCACCACGCCCTGGTAGTCGTGGTAGCCGATCTTCAGGAAGCGCATCGCGGTCTGCGTGAGCGGCAGCAGGCCGCAGGCCAGCGAGGAGACCGCCATCGAGGCCCAGCTGTGGGTGTGGATCACGCAGTCGACTTCGGGACGCGCGCCATGCACGGCGCTGTGGATCACATAGCCGGCCTTGTTGACGCCGTAGTTCAGCGCGCCGAAATCGGGCTTGGACAGCACGTTGCCGTCGTGGTCCACCTTGATCAGGCTCGAGGCCGTGATCTCCTCGTACATCATCCCGTAGGCGTTGATCAGGAAGGCACCGTCCTCACCGGGAACGCGTGCCGAGATATGGTTGGCCATCATGTCGGCCATGCCGTAGTGCTCTATCAGCCGGTAGCAGGCTGCAAGGTCGACACGCGCCTGCCATTCGGCAGCGGAGCATTGGTCGCGCATCGAGGGGATGTGCAAGGGGCTGGCTTCGGGGGATGTCATGGGGTCTCCTGTCGTTTTCGTCGCCTCGCGGAGGCTGTACGGGCTCACGTGGGGACGATTGTCGGCAGGGGGCGGGTGCGCTGAAAGGCGGTCGGCTACACCCCCTCTTCACATTGCGTGAAGAGCTTTGCCTGTTCTCTTGGGAGGAGTGACCGCCTGGTGGATTCTGTAGCCGCGACGCTGGGCCTGGACCGACAGTCCAGGCGCAGTGCACGAACCTTGCCAAGCTTCTCTTATTGCCTTGGCCAATAAGTTGTAACAACTACGAACTTTTCATCCTATTTTGTTGCATAACCCAGGCGGCCGGAAAGCATCGGCCTTGGAGTTGTCATATCGCCGATCAGCATGGCCCAGCCCGGCGCGAGTTCCATGGCGAGCACGATGATTGCTCGCATTACAAAAGGCTGAGAGTCTCTTGCGGGAAAACTTGCAGTGAGCCCCGATGCGGGAACGTGAACATTTCATTCCTTGATTGCCAACACGAAGGCCACATCGGTTGGGCGATTTGCAACGTCAAGAGCGATATCCGTGAACCTCGGAAGCATCTTGGTCACAAAGTGAAGAACATTGGACAAGCGCTGAGCAAGGAATTGTTATGACAGCAATCGATATGCGCCCATCCGGTGGAAGCGCTCTTGCAAGCTCATTAATTGCTCACACGACAAAAGGTTCCGAGTCTTCCGAGGAAGGATCTTCGGAGAATTCCGGAACAATGGTGATGAACTCCGGAACAGTTGTAGCGAGATCTGTCGAGGGATCATCTGTAGCAAGCTTTGCCCCGGGGACGGCTATCATGGGCTCTGCTTTGGGTACAGCCATGCAAGGGTCGGGAGCGCCCCGCGCGCAATTCGATTTCATGCAGGCGATCAATTTCACGGAGTTCCGTTCCGTCCCGGCACCCACATTGGAGCAGCGCGAGGCTTGGCCTGCGGATCCATCTCCCGTGCTGGTGCGGCAAGCCCGCTACGGTGCCCTTCCCTCCGCCGCCGCTCTCCCTTCGCCCAACAAACTGACCACCCCTGAAGCAACCTTCCGCGAGGTCATTCGAGGCCTTCCCACGGTCGATCAGTTCACCCGCGTCGTTCCACTCAAAACCCCCACCTTTCTTGAGTCTGTCAAGCGTCTTTTCGGTCTCGACAAAGCAGCGACCGAATACGGAAAAGTTCTCACAGCGCTTGGGAGGTACCACGACTCCTGCAACCAGACCACCGGTGGGAATGGCGTCGCGACGAAGTTCTGGCTGGATGAATTGGCCAAGACGGTGGACGACTATGGCAAGAGCGGCGCCCAGGGTTCTCTTGACGGAAAAATGATTAACGAGCTGCGCCAGCAGATTGATGGCGAAAGCAATACGTTGAAAAGTCTGCAGGCTCAGCTGAAAGATGGCCCCGGACTGCCCAAAGGAGCCAACTTCTCGCATGCGCTGGCCTTCATCCGTGACGGGATATCCCTGCAAGACATGGTGCGTCTGATAGACAAGGGCCTGGAGCTGGATCAAATACCCGAAGCGCAGGCCCTATTGGAGAGTGAAGAGCGTTCCATTCCCCAGCGCAACTACATAAATATTCTCGTGGAGCTGGATCACTATCAGGACGCCTTTGCCGCCCACACCCTCCAGGAAAGCGAACGAACCCCTACTGCCCAGACGATTGAGGATGCAGCGAAATTGCTGGAGAAGCTGCAGACCACCACGGAAAAATATTTACAGGTAGGCACTTCCGGCGATCCACACACCCAGGCCATCAAGGACCTGCGCGATCAACTTTCCCTCGAGCACCGGGTGCTGTCAGACCTGGTTTCCGAACTGAAAATGGGCACTGCCCTGCCTGAAGGGGCTGATCTGTCCCGTGCAGTGGCCTTCGCACGTGAGGGCATCAGCCTCAAGGACATGGATCGCTTCATGGCCAGCGGCATGTCGCCCGCAGAGGCACGAAAGCAGCTGGACACCGAAAAGAGCGATCGCGTGAGGAGCCAATTATCCAATCTGGCTCCTGAGCAAAAACAAGCCCTTCTTGATAGCTTCAGCACAGATGAAATCGTCTTGCTGGAAACGAGCGGGTTGGGGATTGAGGGCGGCCATGCATACCGGGTGCTGGATCTCCCCATCACCTCCCAGACCATCGTGCATGCCGATGAACAGGAGGTGGGCTCCATGCTGCCTTTGGGTGCAGGCGCTTGCAACGAAGTTTATTCAGCGCGATACAGCACGCCTGCGGGTATCGTCCAAGGTGTTTTCAAGCCCCTGAGAAACAAAGAATCAGCTGGGTTGACCATGAAGTTAGGTATCGATAGTCAGCTCGCGAAGATCGGCAACCGCAATCTGTGCACACAGGATGTGGCGCGCGCGTTGGATTTCGATGTGGTGGGGCACTGCCAGATCGGCTACCGCCAGGAGCCAGGAAAGCCGTTGGAGCTGGGGCTGATCATGGCACGCGCTGCAGGCAAACCTGCAGCTGATACTCCCCTCGAAGTTTTCCATCTGCCCCAAGTGCGGCGCAATATCACGCAGTTGAACCTGCTCGATGCCGTGTGCGGGCAAGGAGACAGGCATTACAACAACTATTTCATCGATGAGTCCACAGGCAAGGTTACAGGCATCGACAATGACCTGTGCTTCGGCCAGGCCACCATGGACGGCAATCACATCGCCCAAGGCGCAAACGCAAAAAGGGATACTGGTTTCCGTGGCACGAAGATGCCCGAACTGATCGATACCAACATGGCGAAGGCTATTCGCAGCCTCACGCCTGAAAGGCTGGCCGCAATATTGGGCGACAAGCTGAGCTCGGCAGAAATGGAAGCGGCCAAAAAGCGTTTGCTTTCTGTGCAAAAACACGTGGATGGTCTGCAGGAGAGGGGGCAAATCGTCACGCCCGAGGAGTTTGATGCCCGTGATGAAATAGGCAAGCTTCAGAATGCTGACAACAGCTACGTGGGCCGCGATGCGGAGAACGCAAGCTGGCTGTTGAAGGTGAGAGAGAGGTCAAGCCTGCTGCCTACCAGTGAAATGTCCGTGGAGACATGAGCCAGCTTCACCAGGCCGAGAACAGCGATCTGGTCCGCGACGCGGCGCCCGCAGCCTGGCTTTTTTCCTCTAATACATACATATTCCATGAACATCGAGCTGCTTCAAGCCGAAGCGTTCCTACGTACCGTAGGCCTCAGTCTTCCGGCACTGCCTGCGGAGTTGGCCGACAGGATACGCGAGCGCGCTCCCGGCATCTATTGCACCCGTGAAATCGCCGCCTCTCCCTATGAGGTGGAGGCGTATCTGGCAGAACTGCTGAGCCCCGCGAATTCGGGCGATTACGCCCTGTTGGCCATAGATGGCCATGGCATCCAGAGCTGGGCATTCCACTATTACCTGGTGAGCGGGCCGCTGGCACTGTTCGTGCAGTTGCCTTGGGGCGGCCTCTATACCGACGTGGACACGGCCCGCCCCGAGATCGACAGCGTGCTGGCCTGGACCCGGACATTGCTGCCGCGTCTGGCAGAGTTGAAACAACAGGGCCGCCTGACGCCAGAGCAGAGGCTGCTGGTGGTATACACCCGCTTCTCCAGGTCCGGCTGGGCCTGGATCGAGCGGCCCGAAGCCGCAATGGAAGATATCCGTTGGCAACCGCCTGCGCAGATGTTTGGCCGCATCGACGCGGAATTGTCCCACTTGAGCGAGAAACAGCACACATGAACAACATACCCGAACAGGTGCAGGCACTGGTACGTGCATTGGGTCAACGGATGGGGTTGCGCCAATTTCAATTGGATGCAGAAGGGAGCTGCGCACTGGAACTGGACCGGCGCATCGTCGTCAATCTGCAATACCGGGAAACCGAAAACGAACTCTGGCTGTACTCGGACCTGGGGCCGGTGCCGCAGCGCAGCCTGGCTTTTTACGAGAAGCTGCTGCGAGCCAATCTCTTCTGGCAGCAAACTTCAGGCGCAACCCTGAGCCTCTCCGGAGATCAGCTCCCGCGTGCAGTGCTGGCCCGTCCCTTGCCCTGGACGCTTCTGGAGGACACCAGCTTTGGCGCGGCTGTGGAAGCCTTTGTACACACCACGGAGGAGTGGCAGAAACAGCTCGAACAAGCTGCCCTGACCAATGCAGACGTCGGCACAGCGGCTGAAGGCAGCGCATTCACGGCCGGCAGCCTGGAACTGCTGCTGCAAGCGCGGGCCTGATACTGTTTGTCAACGTGCACGGGCAGTGCCAAAGCCGAAGAACGACGCAGCCGGCTGCGTTTCAGGCAGCACGTAGATCACCCCCGGTTTCTTTCCCCACACCGGCGCGATGTTGCGGTTGTAGAACTGCTCCGGCACGTTCACGCAGCCATAGGAAATGCGGTTGTCGGCCGCCGTGGCGCTGGCCAGGCGCTGCAGCCTGCGGTCGGCGGCGTTGGCCGTACGGACGCGGTGCATCGAAACGGCTGCGTCATAGTCGATCCAGACGATGTCTTCGCCCTTGAGATTGTTCCCTGGCTCGGACAGGAAGCGCCCGGCCGGGGTGGTGCGCTCGTGCGCCGCGATGGCGGACATCGGGCGCTCGCCGATGCCCGGCACCGAGTGGTCGCCGCGCGCCAGGCCCAGCAGTACGGGCGAAGACGCCTGTAGCGTGCCCGCCGCGTCGAACACATGCACCCGCGCGGCGCGCTTGTCGACCAGCAGATAGGGCAGACGCCGGTTGTCTTGCGTGGCGTGGATCCATTGCGCCACCTGCAGTGCTTCGCCACTCAGCCCGGCGGGTGCCGCGGCGCTGTTTGTCCCGCCTGCGTTGGCATGTGCCGGCGTGCCAAGGCACAGCGACAAGGCCAGGGCGGCGCAGGCCCCCAGGTGCGCAAGAAGTTGCAGGCAAGCGGGCACTGCGGCTACGCCAGGCATCCGCGGCGTCGACGGATACGACAATGAAAACGGCATTGCGAAAGGACTTGAAGGACAAATGGGACGGCCAAACGCCGAACGGCCATTTCCGCGGAAATGGCCGTTCGGGATGGTCCGAGGCGATCGGCGCCGGACTAGGCAAGCTTAGCGGTAGACATGCTCACCGCGGTTTTGCTTCCACTCGTTTTCCAGGTAGGTGGCATCTTCGTCGTTCTTGGCGCGCATGCCCATCAGGATGCCGCCTTCGTTGATACCCTGTTCGTAGTGCTTCACGCGCTCTTCCGGAATGTTCCAGCCGATCAGCGCGCCGATCAGGCCGCCGCCGGCAGCGCCGGCACCGGCGCCGGCCAGGGCTGCAGCCAGCGGGCCGGCAACCACCAGGCCCACGCCAGGCAGTGCCAGCGAGGTGCCGACAGCCGCGACGGCCGCCACGATCGCGCCCAGCGTGCCGCCAATGGCGCCGCCGATACCGGCGCCTTCGGCTGCCTTGTTGCCCAGTTCGGTCTGGGTGCCGGCGGCCGCGTCGTTGGCGAAGTGGCGGTTGCGGGTTTCGTCCGACATCACCAGGTTCACGTCATCGCGCGAGTAACCGCGGGCCGAGGCCGCGTTGTAGGCCGCTTCTGCGCTTTCGCGGTCGCGGAACAGGCCCGTGACAAGGGTGCCGTTGTTGGTGGTGGTAGTGCCGGTCGTCGCGTTGTAGTTCATGAAATTTCCTTTTCAATCAATGGTGGGAGGGTCGGATGAAAGCGCTCAGGCTCAGTTGCGGTCCGCGCGGGGAGCGCGGCGCTGGCCAGTGGTGCCCGTGGACATGGCGTTGGTGTTGTTGTCCATGGTGGTGCCGGTGCCGGTCGAGCCCGTGGTGGCAGTGCCGGAGGTGTTGGCGTTGTTCTGCACCCGGTTGGCGGCGTCGCGGGCCCGGTCGGCAGCCGAGGGCTCGGTGCGCACCAGCGTGCCGGTGTCGGAGCGCTGGACGGCCTTCTGGTTGGCTTCGTTCGCCGTCTGGGGCGTCACGCCGACGGAAGCCGGCGTCTGGTTGGAGTTGACGGTGCTGTTGTTGGTGGTCTGCGCAAAAGCACCCGTGGCAGCCAATGCCAAAGCCGCGCCCAGTGAAAGTGTCTTGATGGAATTCTTAAGCATGGTTTTCTCCTATGCCGGGTTGGGAAACGGAGGAAAGCTATCTGCGTATCCGGCAGATGCCTGAATCTTGGAATACCGTGAGGTACTACAGACTGCCCTTCGATGGGATCCTCAGTGTGGACCCGGCTTGAACCCGGGGGGAAGAAACAACCGCCCGTGTGCTTGTAGGCGATTGCCCCATGCAATGGTCCCGGTGTGCATCCGGCCGGGCCGGGTCATGCCGCCATGGGGGCGGGTGCAAACGGCAGGCGGCGGCCCGAAGCGGCATAGCGGTCCATGCCCAGGCCTGCGGTATCGATTTCGGGCCGCTGCCCGGTGACCAGGTCGGCCACGATGCGGCCGCAGCCGCAGGCCATGGTCCAGCCCAGCGTTCCATGGCCGGTATTCAGGAACAGGTTGGCATAGCGGGTCGCGCCGACGATCGGCGTGCCGTCGGGCGTCATCGGGCGCAGGCCCGCCCAGAACGTGGCCCGCTGCAGGTCGCCGCCCGGGAACAGATCGCCGACCACCATCTCGAGCGTGGCCCGGCGCCGCGGATCGAGCCGCATGTCGAAGCCCGCCAGCTCGGCCATTCCGCCCACGCGGATGCGGTCATCGAAGCGCGTGATCGCGATCTTGTAGGTTTCATCCAGCACCGTGGATTCGGGCGCCCGCGCGGCGTCCACCAGCGGGAGGGTGAGCGAGTAGCCCTTGACCGGATAGACCGGAAGCTCGAGCGCAAGCGGCAGCAGCAGGCCGCGCGAGAAGCTGCCGAGCGCCATGACGTAGGCGTGCGCCCGCAGGAGCTGGCCGCCGGCAAGGATGCCCTGGACACGGCCGGCGTGCGCCTCGATGCCTTCGATGTCCTGGCCGAACAGGAACTTCACCCCCAGGCCGCGTGCCAGGCGGGCCAGCTCCGTCGCGAACCGCTGGCAGTCGCCGGTTTCGTCCCCAGGCAGGTGCAGGCCGCCGCTGAGCCGGTCCTGTGCGAAAGCCAGCGCGGGCTCCACACGCGGCAGTGACTGCCGGTCCAGCAATTCGTATGCGACGCCGCACTCCTCGAGAACCGCGATGTCCCGTTGCGCCGCATCGATCTGCGCCTGGCTGCGAAACAGCTGCAGCGTGCCTCCCGTGCGCTGCTCGTATTGGATGCCGGTCTCGCCGCGCAGGGCGCGCAGGCAGTCGCGGCTGTAGCCGGCGATGCGCATCATGCGCTCCTTGTTCACCGCGTAGCGCTGCGGGGTGCAGTTGCGCAGCATCTGCGCGATCCACCTCAACTGCCACAGGCTGCCATCGGGGCGCAGCGCAAGCGGCGCGTGCTTGCGGGCCAACCATCGAAGCGCCTTGAGCGGAATGCCTGGCGCGGCCCAGGGCGTCGAGTAGCCCGGCGAGATCTGGCCGGCATTGGCGAAGCTGGTTTCCAGCGCCGGACCGGGCTGGCGGTCGATGACCGTGACCTCGGCGCCGGCCCGGGCCAGGTAATACGCGGTGGCGGTTCCGACGATGCCGCTGCCTGCAACAATGACTTTCATGGACCATCCGGCGGTTGGCGGGGGATAAGGAATTTTAGAAAGGCATGTGCAGGTGTTTTCGCTGTTATTGCTATGATACGCAGTGTAATTCACTGTTTTTCATCTGCTTTTCCAGGTTCCACAGTCAATGTTCCAGGCCGACCGGATCGATCTCGCCATCCTCGATGTCCTGCAGCGCCAGGGGCGCATTTCCATGACCGATCTGGCGGAGAAGGTGGGGCTGTCGGCATCCCCGTGCACCGAGCGGGTGAAGAGAATGGAGCGCGAGGGCGTCATCGAGGGCTACCACGCGCGCCTGTCGCCCGAGGCGCTGGGCAGGACCCTGCTGGTGTTCGTGGAAATCAAGCTGTCCGAGAAGTCCGCCGATGTCTTCGACAAGGTGAAGAGGGAGCTGGCGCAGATGCCCGAGGTGATGGAAGCCCACCTGGTCTCCGGCGACTATGACTACCTGGTCAAGTTCAGGCTGCGTGGCATGGGCGAGTACCGGCACCTGCTTGGAAACATCCTCAAGAGGCTGCCGGTCGCGGCAGCGTCGCGCAGCGTGGTGGTCATGGAGGAGGTGAAGGAATCGCTGCATCTGCCCCTGGACCGCTGATCCGGGGCGCGGCAAGGGGCAGGGACAGCGCGCGGCGGTGCGGGACCTCCGTTTCGCCCTGGTGGAATCACAGCGCTGTCTTGGCCTTGTGCCGCTCCGCCAGCAGTTGCGACAGCAAGCCAAGCGAGATGGGCTTTGCCAGATGGGCATCGAAACCCGCGGCAATGGCCTTCTGCACGTCGGACGCCGAACCGTAGCCCGTGACGGCCACGATCCTGGAATGCGCGCCTTCCGGGAGGGCCCGCATTCTGCGCACGAGCTCATAACCGTCCATTGCCGGCAAGCCGATATCCACGAGCGCGACCTCCGGCGGCTCCTGCCCGAACAGATCGAGGGCTTGCGCCGGATGATGCGCAATGCGCACCCTGCATCCTTGTGCGTTGAACCACTCGCCCAGCAGTGTCGCAGCGTCCTGGTTGTCGTCCACGATGAGGATGCTGCAGGGGGCCGATTGCCTGTCGATGGCCTGCGGGCCGGCAAGGGCCGTCGGCGCCACCGCTTCGGCGGCCAGGGGCAGGCGCAGCACCATTTCGGCGCCCAGTCCCAAGCCCTCGCTGCACGCCTGCACGGATCCGCCATGCTGGTGCACCAGGTTCCTGACGATCGCCAGCCCCAGGCCCAGGCCGCCCTGGGCCCGGTCGAGCGCCTGGTGGCTCTGCGAGAACATCTCGAAGATCTTCGGCAGGAAATCCGCCGCAATGCCTATGCCGTTGTCCCGGATACGGATCACGGCCTGCCCGGCCTCCTGGCGCACCACGGCGCGTACCCGGCCTCCGGGCTCGGTGTATTTCGCCGCATTCGACAGCAGGTTGGTCAGGACCTGGGTCATGCGCGCGATGTCGGCGTCGATCTCCACATCCGCGGACACGTCGATGTCCAGATGGTGCCGGCGCTGCTCGAAAAGGGGCTGCGACATCTCCGCGGCGCGCTGCAGCAAGGGCTCCACCAACGTGCGTACCTTCGTCAGTTCCACCTTGCCCGTGCTGATGCGCGCGACATCCATCAGGTCGTCCACCAGCCGCACCAGGTGCTCGGTCTGGCGGCGCAGGATCTGCAGATGCTTGTCGGGACCGGCCGAGCGCAGCTCCAGCAGCGTGATCACCGTGACGATGGGCGCCAGCGGATTGCGCAGTTCATGGCCCAGCATCGCCAGGAACTGGTCCTTCACCAGGCTGGCTTGCTCGGCCTGCGCACGCGCTGCACGCTCGCGCAGCAGCAGTTCCTTGAGCGCGCTGACGTCGCGGATCGTGCCGATGGCCCGGTAGGCCACGCCGGCGGCGTCGCGCAGGAAGTAGGCATGCTCCCGGACGTGGATATCCTGCCCGCTGAAACCCGGCAGCCGGTAGGGTGCATTCCACGAAGATGCCTGGCTGCGCAGGGCCGCATCGAAGGAGCTGACTACGCGGTCCGCATCTTCGGGATGGATCCGCGCATGGCGCCAGTCCACCCGCTTCGACATGCGCGGCTGCGTGCCGAGGACATGATCCAGCTTGCCGCCCCACCACATCTCTCCCGACGCCACATCCAGGTCCCAAAAGGAATCATTCGTGGTTTCGGAAAGCAGCTGCAGACGCTCCTGGTCGCGGCGCGCGCCGGCATGCTGCCATGCCGCCTGCAGCGAAGTGCCGGAAATGGCGGCGATGGCCTCCAGGCTGCGCAGCGTCTCGGCATTGCCGCGCAGGGCGGCTTCGTCCACAACCAGGCTGCCCGTGGGCGCGCCATCGCGATCGCACATCGGGACGGCACAAAGGACCTGGCCATCCGGACACAGGGCCATGAACAGGGCTTCGGTATCCGGCGCCCGCTGCAGGTACAGGGTCCGCGGCGCGAGTGACAGCTGCCGATGCACGGCAGACAGTGCCGGCCGCACGGCCGCTGCGGCGGGCGCGCCGGATGCGGCGGGACATGCCAGCAGCGCATGTTCCCACTGCCAGTCCGGGGAAAGATGCGCGGCAAAGACCGGGCCGGTGCAAACCGCGGCAGCAGCGTCGCGTGCCAGAGTCAACAGCTGTGCCGGCGTGGAAACCGCGACCGCCTCGCGTGCGAACGCAACGAGATCGAAAGTCACAGGCTGCGGCGGCTCACGAGGCCGTGGTGCGAGGTTTCGCGCTCAGATGCAGGGGCGGGGAGCAGTGGGGTTTTCAAATTGCGCATCATCGGCTTTCGGAATGCGGCAACACCCGCCATGCATTGTAAGCGGGTGTGAGTTTTGTGGCCCTGCGGCCGTCCATGCCGGGCCGGCCGGCATGGCGGCTCCCGCCTTCAGCGCTGCGGCATGTCCTTCACCGAATAGCCGAGACTGATCGTCGCATCCGCCGCAATGGCCGGCATCGTGGCATTCCATTTTTCCCAGGCGGCGCGCATCCGCGCCAGCCGCTCGGGCTCGCGCCTGGCCAGATTGGCGCGCTCGCGCTCGTCCGCCGGGATGTTGAACAGGTACTCGTTGCCATCGACGCGCAGGTATTTCCAGTCGCCCTCGCGCAGGGCCTGCTGCCCGCGGTGGTTCATGCGCCAGTACAGCGGGCGCCCGAAGGCCTGGCCCGGCTCGCGCAGCACCGGCATCAGCGACACGCCATCGAGCGGGTAGCCGGGGGCAGGCGCCACGCCCGCGGCGTCGAGGATAGTGGCGGACCAGTCCATGGTCATGCACTGCTGGCGGCTCTCGCCGCCCGGCGCGATGACGGCCGGCCAGTGGGCGATCCACGGCACGCGGATGCCGCCTTCCGTCAGGTCCATCTTGCCGCCGACCAGGGGCCAGCTGTCGGAGAAGCGCTCGCCGCCGTTGTCGCTGGTGAAGACGACCAGCGTGTTCTGGTCCAGGCCGTGTTCCTCCAGCGCCGCCATCACCCGGCCGATGCCCTCGTCCATGTGGTGGATCATGCGGCGGTACACATGGATGTTGCCGCCCGAGAGGTCGAACAGATTGTCCTTCACCGTCGGTGCCCTGCCGGCGTCGTCGCGCGTCTCCCAGGGCCAGTGCGGCGCGGTGTAGTGCAGGCTCAGGAAGAAGGGCGCCTGCTGCCGCGCCATGCGTCCGACGTAGTCCACCGCGCGCTGCGACAGCAGGTCGGTGAGGTAGCCCTCGGACTTCGCGCTTTCCTCGCCGGTCCACAGGTCATGGCTGCCGCGCGAGTCGCAGTGGGTGAAATAGTCCACCCCGCCCGAGAGCGGGCCGAAGAACTCCTCGTAGCCCGAGCGCAGCGGGCCGAAATGCGGCGGATATCCCAGGTGCCATTTGCCGATCAGCGCCGTGCGGTAGCCCCCGTCCCTGAGCAGCGAGGGCAGGGTCGGGTGCTCGGGCGGCAGGCCCAGCGTGGTGCTGCCGCGGCTGTCGCTGCGGATCGGCTCCTCGGCCGCGCCGCGCAGGCGGTACTGGTAGCGGCCGGTGATCATGGCGAAGCGCGTGGGCGAACACACGGGGGAGTTCGAGTAGCCCTGAGTCAGTCTCAGGCCGTTGGCCGCCATGCGGTCCAGAACCGGCGACACCGGGCCGAAATCCGCATCCCGGCCGCCATAGCAGCCCAGGTCGGCATAGCCGAGGTCGTCGGCCACGATGAAGATGATATTGGGTCGGGTCATGGGTTCTCGCTCCCGTCGCTTCAGGGCTGATAGCCCGATTGCTGCACCACGGGCGCCCATTGCGCGCGGTAGGCCTTGAGCATCTGCGCCGTCTGCGCCTGCGTGCTCACGACGGGAACCATCATCGCGTCCTTGAAGCGCGCCGCCGTTTCCGGCTCCTGCATCACCGCGTGGATCTCGCGCGCCAGGCGCTCCACCTTCTCCCTGGGCATGGAAGCCGGTGCGAAGAAGGTGTTCCAGCCGGTGGCGGCCAGATCGAGCCCGGCTTCCTTGAAGGTGGGAATGCCGGGCGCAAAGGGCGAGCGCTGCGCGCCCGAGATCGCCAGGATGCGCAGCTTGCCCGCCTCGTGCTGCGCCACCACCGTGTCCAGCGTGTCGACCGCCACCGGCACCTGATTGCCCAACAGGTCGTTGAGCAGCGGCGCCGAGCCGCGGTAGCCCACCACCTGGGCCGGCACGCCGGCCTTCTCGCCAGCCATCAGGGCGAAGAAATGCGGCAGGCTGCCGGTGGCCGGCACGCCGAAATTGGCCTGCTGCGGATGGGCTTTCATCCAGGCCAGCAACTGGCCCAGGTCGCGTGCCGGCATGGTGGGCGAGACGGCCAGCGCGAAGTCATAGGAATTGACATGCGAGACCGGCACGAAATCGCGCTCGGCGTCATAGCCGTTGTCCTTGAAGACCAGCGGCGCCACCACCATCACCGCGGGATTGGCCAGCATCAGCACGTTCTGGCTGGCAGGCGTGGCCCTGGCCTGCTGGGCCGCGAGCCGCCCGCCCGCGCCCGACTTGTTCTCCACGATCACCGGCACGCCCAGGCGCGCGGCCAGCCTGTCGCCGACGATGCGCGCTGCGCGGTCGGTGGCGCCGCCGGGCGCGTAGCCCACCAGGATGCGCAATGGACCGTCGAGCGGCTGCGAAGGCGGGGCTGCGCAGGCCAGGCCGGCGCCGAAACCCGCCAGGGCGATGGCGCCGGCAAGTACGGCCGCGAGGCGCCGGCGCGCAGAAGGTGTCGAGGGGTGGGTCTTGGGCATGGCGTGTGTCTCCTTGTTTTGCTCGGCTGGCGCTGCCGGCGGGGCCGGCGTCCGCTAGGGTGATCCGGGACTATAGCCCCGATCCGGGCACTGGCGGCGCAGCAGCGTCGACCCGAAGCCGGCATCAGCCCAACGGGAGTGTTTGCGCTGCAGGCGCCGGTCCGCCATGCCCGCGCAGCTGCTCCAGCAGCACCTGCAGCGGATGGCGCAACTGCCGTGCGGAAACACGCTGGACCTGGCTGCGGCAGGAGTAGCCCGTGGCCAGCGCTTCGCCCTGTTCAGCCGGCGCCTCGATCTTTGCTGCCCAGGATTGGGCGTAGATCTTCCTGGAGGTCTCTGCGTTGCGCAGCTCGTGGCCGTAGGTGCCCGACATCCCGCAGCATCCCGCCGCCTCCACCTTCAATGCCAGCCCCTGGCGTGCGAAAAGCGCGCTCCATTGGCTGGCGCTGTCCGGCGCGTTGGTGCGTTCGGTGCAATGGGGCAGCAGCCGGTATTGCGCCCCGGCCGCGCCGGCTGCGGTTTCGGGCAGCACGTTCAGCAGCCATTCCTGGGGCAGCTGCACCTGCGGCACCTCGCCCATGCCTTCGACCTTGCGGTATTCCTGGCGGTAGGTCAGCGTCATTGCCGGATCCAGGCCCACCAGCGCCACGCCCGAACGCGCCAGCGCCGCCAGTTCGCCCGCGTTGCGCAGCGCGGCCTTCGCAAAGGCGCCCAGGAAGCCCTGGACCTGCAGCGCCTTGCCGTTGGGGCGCAGCGGCGCCAGCCACACCTGGTAGCCCAGGCGCGATGCCAGCTCGATCAGGGCCGCCAGCGGCTCGGGGTCGAAATAGCGCGTGAAGGTGTCCTGCACCAGAACCACGCTGCGCGTGCGTCCTTCCTCATCCAGGCGCGCCAGGGCCTGCGCATCCGCGGGCTTGACATTCCAGCGCGCCAGCACGCCCTTGAGGTCGAACTGGCTGAGCAGCGGACTGTCCACCATGCCGAGCTGCCGCTCCAGGAAGCTGCGCACCCAGCCGGCTTTCATGAGCGCGTTGTAGACCGAGGGCGCCCTGGCCATCCAGGGGATGGTGGCTTCCAGCGAGCCGACCAGGTGGTCGCGCACCGGGCGCAGGTAGCGCTGGTGGTACAGCGCGAGGAAGCGCGAGCGGAAATCGGGCACGTTCACCTTGACCGGGCACTGGCCGGCGCAGGATTTGCAGGCCAGGCAGCCCGCCATGGCGGCGTAGACCTCGTGCGAGAAGTCCGGCACGCCGCGCGCGGCCGCGCGGCTGTTGCGCCAGCGTGCCACGAAACCCGAAAGCCGAGGCTGCCTCGCGGCCGCGGCCTGGAGCACGTCCACGCCGGCGGCCTGCTGCAGCCGCAGCCACTCGCGCAGCAGCGAGGCGCGGCCCTTGGGCGAATGCACGCGGTCGCGCGTGGCCTTCCAGGAAGGGCACATGGCGTCGTCGGGGTCGAAGTTGTAGCACGCGCCATTGCCGTTGCAGTGCATGGCGGCGCCGAAGCTCTTCCACACGCGCTCGTCGATCTGGCGGTCGAGTTCGCCACGGGTGGGGACCCCGTCGACCTTCAGCAGCAGGGTTCTGTGTTCCGGCGGGGTGGCGATCTTGCCCGGATTGAACTGGTTGTGCGGGTCGAAAGCCGCTTTGAGCTGTTGCAGCGCGGGGTAGAGTTCGCCAAAGAAGGCCGGCGCATATTCCGAGCGCACGCCCTTGCCGTGCTCGCCCCAAAGCAGGCCGCCGTGGCGCTGGGTCAGCGCGGCGACGGCATCGGAGATCGGCCGGATCAGCGCCGCCTGGCGTGGATCCTTCATGTCCAGCAGCGGGCGCACGTGCAGCACGCCGGCGTCGACATGGCCGAACATGCCGTAGGCAAGCCCATGGCCGTCGAGCAGCGCCCGGAACTCGGCAATGAAGTCGGCAAGGTTCTCCGGCGGCACGGCGGTGTCCTCGACAAAGGGCTGGGGGCGCGCTTCTCCCTGCACATTGCCGAGCAATCCCACCGCCCGCTTGCGCATGGCGTAGACGCGCTTGACGGCCTCGCCGCCGACGGCCAGCGTGTGGCCCAGGCGCTGGACGCTGGTGTCGCTGCGCAGGTGGGCCACGAATTCCTCCACCTTCAGGTCGACCGCGGCCTCGTCGTCGCCGCTGAACTCGATCAGATTGATCCCGAGCGCCGGACGCGCCGTGTCGCCGGGGAAGTATTGCGCCACGCTGCTCCAGACGAAGTCCTGCATCGCCAGCTGCAGCACCCTGGAGTCGACGGTTTCAATGGACAGCGGCCGCAGCGCCAGCAGGGCGCGGGCATCGCGCAGCGCGTCCATGAAGGCCGCGTACTGCACATTGACCAGCACGCTGTACTTCGGTATCGGCAGCACGTTGAGCCTGGCCTCCACCACGAAGCCGAGCGACCCCTCGGCGCCGCACAGCACGCTGTTGAGGTTGAAGCGTCCGTCCGGCTGGCGCAGGTGGGCCAGGTCGTAGCCGGTCAGGCAGCGGTTGAGCGGGGGAAACTTCTGCGCGATGAGATCGGCTTTTTCCTCGGCAATGCGGCGCGCCGTGCGGTAGACCTGGCCGGCACGCCCCGGGGCGGCGCAGGCGATATCGAGCTCCGCCGGCTCCAGCGCCTTGCTGTGCAGCCGCTTGCCGCCCAGCAGCACGAAATCCAGCGCCAGCACGTGGTCGCGCGTCTTGCCGTAGGTGCAGCTGCCCTGGCCGCTGGCATCCGTGTTGACCATGCCGCCGATCGTCGCGCGGTTCGAGGTTGACAGCTCGGGCGCGAAGAACAGGCCATGCGGCTTCAGGGCCGCGTTCAGCTGGTCCTTCACGACGCCCGCCTGCACGCGCACCCAGCGTTCCCCGGCGTTGATCTCGAGGATCCGGTTCATGTGCCGCGACAGATCCATCACGATGCCGGTGGCGAGCGACTGGCCGTTCGTGCCGGTGCCGCCGCCGCGTGGCGTCAGCGTGACATCGCGGTAGCGGGAATCGGCCAGCAGGGAGGCGGCCAGCTGCACATCCCGGCTGTCGGCGGGAAACACCGCCGCCTGGGGCAGGCGCTGGTAGATGGAGTTGTCGGTCGACAGCACCGTACGGATGGCATGGTCGGTGCCGATTTCGCCCTGGAACCCGGCTGCCTTCAGCGCCGCGAGAAAGTCGCCGTGGTCGGTAGCGGGGGCCTGGGCCGGGTGGGGAAGATGGGCAATCATGGAGTCTTCAAAAAGCTTTCTTGCGGCAAATGCATCGGTTGGCGCCGGCAAAAGGAGTTTCCTTTGGATAAAGTCATGCGACAAACGGAAAATTCCGTGGGAATAGCTGCATAGAACTCATGAATTACCGCCGCCTCACCCCTTCCATGTCGCTGCTGCTGGTTTTCGAGGCCGCGGCGCGGCACGAGAGCTACACCCGCGCCGCGCAGGAGCTGTCGCTCAGCCAGAGCGCCGTGAGCCGGCAGGTGCAGACGCTGGAGCAGCAGCTGGGCATCGGCCTGTTCCGGCGCGAAGGCCGCACGGTGAAGCTCACCGAAGCGGGCCGCAGGTATGCGGCGGAGCTGGCGGCCGCGCTGGGAAGGATCCGGGCGGCCACGCTGCAGGCCATGTCATACCAAAGCGGCGGTGGCGTTCTGCGGCTGGCAACGCTGCCGACCTTTGGCTCCAAGTGGCTGCTGCCCCGGCTGCAGGGCTTCTACGAAGAGCATCCGGGCACGACGGTCCACATCCATTCGCGCATCGGGCACATCGATTTCAATGCCGAGGAGATCGACGCCGCCATCACCGTCGGGGCCGGGGACTGGCCGGGTTTGACCGCGCACCGCCTGCACAATGAATTCCTGATCGCCATCGCCAGCCCCGAGGCAGCGCAAGGGCTGAAAGCCCCAGGCACGGACTGGATGCAGACCCAGCTTCTTCTGACGGTGGCATCCAACCAGAACGGCTGGGCGCAGTGGTTCTCGCATTACGGCCTGGACCATCGCGCGATGAAAGCCGGCCCGAGCTTCGAGCTCACTTCGCATCTGGTCCAGGCGGTGCGCGCAGGCATTGGCGTGGGCCTGGTTCCGCGCGCCCTGGTCGACGACGAGCTGGCGCATGCGCAGCTGGTCGAGATCTGCGAGCCGATCGAAAGCGAGCGCTCGTACTACCTGGTCTACCCGCCGCGCAACGAGACGCTGCCCACGCTGCAGGCATTCGGCCGCTGGCTCGCGCGGCAGGCCGGCCGCTGAGGCGGCGGCCTTCACTCCGCGTGCGAGAAGAGAGCGCCTGCTTCCGTGTCCAAGGTCATCTGGAGAATGCTGCCGGTCTCCGACTCGGTGGCGATCAGGCGTCTGGAGCCGGGCTCGAAGGCGACGTTGGTCACCACTCCGCCGATCGCATTGCGGATGAAGCGCACGACCTCGCCATGCCGGTCCATCACGAAGATGCCGCCCAGGCTGGCGTGGGCCATGGCGATCCCGCCAGCCGCATCCAGGGCGATGCCGTCCGGGCCGCTCGCGCCGTAGAAGGTCTGGAAGGCATGCACCTTGGAGGCGCTGCCGTCGGGCATCAGCGGCCCGCGCCAGAGCTGATTCGCGCGTGTCACCGCCACGTGGATGGCCCGCGCCTGATGGTCGATGGCCAGTCCGTTCGGGCTGGGAATGCCCGGGATCAGGCAGTCGAGGCCGCCATCGGTGCGCAGGCGATAGACCTTGCCGGTGGGGTCCTGCAGCCCGCTCTGGCCCTGGTCGGTGAAGTAGCAGTTGCCTTCGAGGTCGAACGTCAGGTCATTGATGCCGCGAAACGACTCGGAGTTGCGGTGGCCCAGGATCGTCTCGATGCTGCCGCTGGCCGGGTCGAGCCGGAGCAGGCCGCGCCGGTAGTCGGCGATCCACAAGCTGCCGTCCCGGTGGAATGCCGAGCCATTCGGCCAGCCGTCGTACTCGGCCACCAGCGTCCACCCTCCGGCCGCGTCGATGCGCAAGATACGGCCGTGCGGGATGTCCGTTACATAGAGGTTGCCCGCACGGTCGAAAGACGGGCCCTCGAGGAAGTTGCCGAGCAGGGCCCCGCCGCGGTTGGCATCGGCCCAGTCCGTGCGGCGCGGCTTGCAGAAGGAGGCGGGCATTTGCGTCCATACCTCGCTGCACGAGATCCGCGGCGGCCCGTTGAGGCTCCACATGTTCAGCTGTCCTGCTTGAAGCCCAGGCTCTTGACGATGCCGCCCCAGAACGCTGACTCGGCCCGGATCTGCTGCGCCAGCTCGGCGCCGCTGCCGACACGGACTTCGATGCCCGCCACCGCCAGCGTTTCTGCGACCGCCGGGGAACGCATCGCCTCGGCCATGCTTCTGTACAGGAGCTCGACCGTCTCCTGCGCGGTCCCCCTGGGCAGGTACAGCCCCATGCTTTCGTCGAACGCGAGCTCCTTGTAGCCTGCCTCGCTCAGCGTCGGCACGTCGGGGAGGAAGCGGCTGCGCTGGCTGCCGGTGGTGGCCAGGATCCGGATCTTCTGCGCGAAGGGAATCACCGTGGGGACCGAGCCGACATACGCGGGCAGGTTTGCGCCCACCAGATCGGTCATTGCGGCGCCCGCATTCGAGTAGCCCACATGCTCGAGCTTCACGCCCGCGAGCTGGCCCAGCCGGACGCCCGCGAAATGGATCTTGGTGCCGGTGGCGCCCGAGCCGAACGAAGCACTGCGCGGGTTCGCCTTGCACCACGCGAGGTACTTGGGCAGATCATCGACCTCCCTGGGCACGCTCGGCCCGACCGCCAGCGCAAAGTCGTTCTTGGTGCAGCTGCCCACGGGGATCAGGTCCGAGAACGGATCGAACGCCACCTTGCTGAAAGTGTGCGGCACGACCGAGAAGGTCGAGATCGGCGAGACCAGCAGCGTCGTGCCATCGGCGCGCCCCGCCTTGGTGGCCAGCACGGCCAACTGCCCGCTGGCGCCCGTCTTGTTCTCGACCACCAGGCTGTTGGCATAGGCCGGCCGCATGCGTTCGGCCAGTTGCCGGCCCAGGGTATCCACGGCGGTGCCCGCGGGGTATCCGGCGTAGATCCTTGCCTGATCCACCCTGGCCCACGCATTGAGCGCAATGCCGCTCGACCCCAGGCCGGCGGCCAAGGCTTTTAACAAGTGACGACGATTCATGCAGACTCCGATGGGGTGAGGTTCAGGCAACTGTGGAAGGGCCGGCACTGGCGCTTGCTGGCGCCTTCGCTGCCGGCTCCCGGTGGACGGTGCTTGGCGCCGCGCTCAGCGTGCAGACTTCTCGCGTACCCTCTTGACCAGCGGCTCGTAGCTCGCCAGTTCCGTGGCAATAGTCTTGGCGAACTGCTCGGGGCTGTTGGTCGGCACCGGCGCCATGCCGGCGCTGGCAAGCTGCGCCGCGAAGCCCGGGCTCTTGGCCAGCCCGTCCAGCGAGGCGGCAAGGCGCTCGACCACGGCATCAGGCGTCTTGGCGGGCACCAGCATGCCGACCCACGAATCCAGGCTGAAATCCTTCATTCCCAGCTCGGCGAAGGTCGGGACATCGCGCAGCTCGCCATGCCGCGCCGGCGAGGCGATGGCCAGCGCGCGCAGCTTGCCGGCCTTGATATGCGGCATGACCGAGCCCAGCGAGGCGAACGAGAGGTCCACATGGCCGGCAATCAGGTCGACCATCGCGGGCGCGGCCCCTTTGTAGGGCACCGGCGTGATCTGGGTGCCGGTCTGGTTGCTGAACAGTTCGGTCGCCAGCAGCGGCGTGGAGCCGGGGGCCGCCGAGCTGTACCGGTTCGGGTGCTTCCTGAGCTCGTCCAGGAATTCGGCAAAGTTCCTTGCCGGGAAGCTGTTTCCCACCACCAGGATGGTGGGCATGGCGGCGACCATCCGCACGGCGCGGAAGTCCTTGACGCTGTCGACCTTGAGGTCGTCGGTCATCAAGGGATTGAGCGTCATGTTGATGCCGGCTGCCAGCAAGGTGGCGCCGTCGGGTTTGGCACGCCCGGCTTCATTGGTGGCGATGTTTCCCGCCGCCCCCACCTTGTTCTCGACCACGAAGGGCTGGCCCAGGTCGCCGGCCAGGTGCTTGGCCATCAGGCGGGCCACCAGATCGATGGGCCCGCCGGGGGCGAAGCCGACGACGACGCGTACCGGAGCGCTGGGATAGGCACCCTGCGCCTGCGCCACGGTGCCTGTGAACAGGGTGAGGCCTGCGACCACTGCGATCGCTGTTTGCCGAAGGACTGTGCGGAGGGTCTTCATGGCTGGCTGGCTTTCTGGGAAGAGGAGGGGGAAGCGTTGCCGGAGCCGGCGTGGCGCCAGACCTCGAGCACCTGCGCGGAGTGCGCCACGGGATAGCGCGCGCGCATGAACTCGAGAGAGTTGTCGTGCAGCCTGGGAATGGGCCCCGAGATCAGGTCCTCGACGGGGACCACGTAGTAGTCGTGGTAGGAGCCGCCGCGCACCGTGGACTCGACGCATCCCTCGGTCGTGGTGCCGATCACCACCAGCGTCTTCACCCCCTGGTTGCGTAGTACCGCATCGAGCATCGTGCGCACGAAGCCGTCGGGGCGCAGTTTCTCGACCACCGCATCGCGCGGGCCGGGCACAAGGCCGTCGACGAACTCGGCGCCCCAGGTGCCGGGCAGGGTGTACTCGGGCGATTTGCCGTCGCGGCACTTGAGGCGCATCCACGCGGGCGATTCGCTGCGCCCGCCCGGCAGGGTGATCTGCCGCAGGAAGACCGTGAACACGCCCAGCGCCTGCGCCTCGCGCACGAAGTCGACCCATGCGGGCACCATCTGCTCCATCGGGCCGATGGCCTTGCCGAAGCGCGCGAAGTGCCCGTCACGGTGGCAGAAGTCGTTCTGGATATCGATCACCACCAGCGCGGTGTGCGCCGGGTCGGCCATCTCCCCGAGCGTGTCGAAGACCTCGAGGCCATGCATCAGCTTCATACGCTCTCCCGGCGGCCGAAGCGCGCGCGCAGTTCCTGCGTCACGTAATCCAGGGACTCCACGTCCGAGAACTTCATGTCGAGGTCGAACATGTTGGCCTTGTGCGCCTGCGGGCTGCGGTCGCCGCAGGCCTCCTCGACCAGCACAACGCGGAAGTTGTGCGAGAAGGCGTCCACGGCGCTGGCGCGCACGCAGCCCGAGCTGGACACGCCGATCATCACGACGGTGTCGATGCCTTCGTAGCGCAGGAAGTCCGCCAGCATGGTGCCGAAGAAACCCGAAGGCTTGTTCTTCATCACCACGCGGTCCTGGGCACGCGGGGCGTAGCGCTCGGGCCATTCGTCGGCGCGCGGATCCGCCACGTACTGCTTGTCGTCGGGACGATGCAGCTTGAGATTCCAGGCGCCGCGGTAGGCCGGCAGCGAACGGTCGTCGCGCCGCGTGTAGTAGATCGGCAGGTCGAGCTCGCGGAAGGTGTCGGTGATGTCCGTGATCGCCTGCACGACCGCCGGCATCTCGGCGCCGCAGAACGAATAGGAGGGGTCCACGAACATGTGCGTGGTGTCGATGTTGACCAGCGCCGGGCGCGCGCCGATGCCGATGCGCTTGGCAAAGCCGCCCTTGCGGTAGGTTTGCAGTTCCTCGTCGGGCACGAAACCGCGCCACTTCTCAATCTTGTCGTTCATTGCTGGGTCCTTCGTGGAGTTAATCGGGCTGGATGTTTCCCTTCTGCACAACTTCCGCCCACTTGAGGGTTTCGCTGTCCAGCAGGGCCTTGAACTGTTGCGGCGTGCCCCCGGCAGGAAAGCTCGCCATGTCCTGGATGCGCTTGCGCATGCCGGGCTCCTGCAGGATGTCGTTGACCGTGCGGTTGAGCACCCGCACCACCTCCGCAGGCGTGCCCGCGGGAGCGAAGAGCCCGTTCCACGATTCCACGATGAAGTCCGGCATGCCCGCTTCCTGCATGGTCGGGACATCGGGAATCTCCGGCAGCCGCTTTGCCGACGCCACCGCCAGCGGCCGCAGGCTGCCGCCTTGCATGCTGGGTATGGCCGACAGCGCGGTGAGGAACGCCACCTGCACATGGCCGGCGATGACATCGGTCATGGCCGGTGCCGCGCCTTTGTAGGCGACATGCAGCAGATCGATGCCCTCGCGCTGCTTCAGCAGCTCGGCGGCCAGATGGGGCGAGCTGCCGGTGCCGTTCGATGCATAAGACATGCCAGGCTTCGCCTTGGCCAGGGCCACGAGCTCCTTGAGCGACTTCGCGGGCACCGAGGGGTTCACGACCAGCACGCTGGGAGAGGACTGGAACTGCACGACAGGAATGAAAGCCTTGCGCGCGTCGTGCTGCATGTTCTTCAGCAGGCTGCCGTTGATGGCATTGGCAATGCTGCCCAGCATCAGCGTATAGCCGTCGGGCGCTGCCTTCGCCACGGCCTCCGAAGCGATGTTGCCGTTCGCGCCGGGCTGGTTCTTCACCACGAAAGGCTGTTTCAGCGCGACCTGCATCTGGTTTGCCACCAGGCGGGTGATGACGTCGCTGGCTCCGCCCGGCGGGAAGCCGACCACGATGGTGACCGGTTTTTCGGGATAGGCCGCATGGGCCCAGCCGGCGGCGCCGAACAGAACAACGCCCGCAAGACACGCAAAGACTCTTTTCATCCGAACTCTCCATCAGCAGGGAAGGGCGTCACAGATTTCTGGCGCAAGCCGCATTTGTGACGGTGGCATGACAGGAATCCTAGGTGCGGCATGGCGCCGCGCATAGCGAGTTCTTGCAAACCAGGAAGTGAGAAAAACTGTGGAAGGACTGCACTGTCATGGTGATAAAAACAGCTGTCTGACGCCCCTTTGCGGGGCTTGCCGAACCACTGAAAGAAGGATTTGCCATGAAGCCTGCCTTGCCGCTTTCGCTTGCCTACCCGTCAAACCGCAATGCCCGTTTTCGTGAACTGCTCAAGGGCGAGCAACTGGTCTCAGCGCCAGGCGCCTTCGAATGCCTGACCGCACGCCTGGTCGAGAAGGCGGGTTTTCCCGCGGTCTACGTGACCGGCTCGGGGGTCTCCATCTCGCGCCTGGGCGCGCCCGATGTGGCCGTGATCTCCTTTGCCGAGCAACTGGACCAGGTGCACCGCATCGCCGACGTCGTGGACATTCCCGTCATCGCCGATGCCGACACCGGCTACGGTGGTCCCCTCAACGTGATGCGCACGGTGCGCGAGTTTGAAAAAGCCGGGGTCAGCGCGATCCAGATCGAGGACCAGGACTGGCCCAAGAAATGCGGCCACGAACCCGGCCGCCGCGTGGTGGAGACCCAGGTCATGGTGGACCGCATCCGTGCGGCCGTCGACACCCGGCACGACGCCAACTTCGCCATCGTGGCGCGCACCGATGCGCGCACCAACCTGGGGATCGACGCGGCGCTGGAGCGTGCCTGCGCCTATGCCGAGGCGGGCGCGGACGTGATCTTCGTGGAGTCGCCGGAATCGAAGGAGGAGATGCAGCGCATCACCCGCACGCTGCCGGTGCCAACTTTGGCCAACCTGGTGGAGGGCGGAAGGACGCCGATCCTGGACCGCGACACACTGC
The DNA here is from genome assembly GCF_023634805.2 of Comamonas endophytica. NCBI lineage: Bacteria > Pseudomonadati > Pseudomonadota > Betaproteobacteria > Burkholderiales > Comamonadaceae > Comamonas > Comamonas endophytica. The sequence continues at coordinate 475,289 of NZ_CP106882.1, read as the reverse complement.
TGGCGCTGGGCTACCGCGTCGCCATCTATCCCAACTCGCTGACGCGCCTGATCGGCCGCATGGGCCAGCGCATGCTGCAGTCGCTGCAGGAAACCGGGACGACGGCATCGATGTCCGGCGACATGCTCGATCACCGGGAACTGTGGGACCTGTTCGACTACGACGCCTGGACCAGCGCGGAGAACCGTTACCGCTGAGCCCAGCCGGGGCAGCTCGGGTGCTAGGCCAGGCCGCTCTCGCGCAGCGCGGCCGCATGGCGGAATGCCTCCAGCGTCACCGCCAGCGCACGCTTGTCCTCGTCCGCCTTGCGGGTCACGTAGGAAATGTGCAGCGAACTGGCATTGGTCGCGAGCTTCAATTCCCGCACGGGAAAGCCAATGGTCAGCCGGCGATCCGGGCAGAACATCATCGACACTCCCAGCCCTGCCGACACCATGGCCAGCAGTGCCTGGGTCGACTGCAGCTCGATGATGTTCTTCGGCTGGATGCGCTGCTTGGCAATGTACTTGGCGACCGCTATGCCCAGGTTGGTGTTGCGGTCGAAGTGGATGAAGTCGTGGTTTTGAAAAAGCGCCGCGGCGGTCGTCTCGGTTGAATTCGGCGGCGCCACCATGACCAGGGGCTCGCGCAGCAGCGAGTGCCAGACGAGGCGCTTGCTCTGTGCATCCGTCGGCTGCCCCACCACCACCGCGTCGAGCGCTCCCTCCTTGAGCGCATGCAGCAGCGCCGCACTCTTGTCCCGCACCGGGCGCAGGCGCAAGCCCGGATAGCGCTGGCGCAGATAGCGCATCGCCTCGGGCAACAGCAATGACTGCATGCTTTCGATGACGCCGATCGACAAGGTGCCGTCGATCACCAGCGACGAGCGTTTGCGCAGGGCTTCCAGGCCGTCGATGGTGTGATTGATCAGGCCCACCACCTCGTGCGCGAAGGGGGTCGGCACGACATGGGCGCCGCTGCGGTCGAACAGCAGCTGGCCGAAATGTTCCTCCAGCCTCTTCATCTGCAGGCTGACGGCGCTGGGCGACAGGTTGCAATCGGCGGCGGCCGCGGCAAAGCTGCCGCGGCGGATCACGGCGTTGAGGGTGGAGAAAAACGTCAGGTTCACCGGAAATGCGGCATCAGCCGGCGCGCTGCAGCGCCACCTTGCGGGCGACTTCGACCATTGCCCGTTCCGCCGTGGCGGTATCGGGCGTATCGGTGACGAAGGCGGCAATCACGATGGGCGCGCGCTCCGGGGGCATGGCGATCGCGACATCGATGGTCGAGAACCAGGGCCCGTTGAAGGTGCCGGTCTTGTCGCCTGCCTGCCAGTTCGACGGCAAGCCCGCCCGCAGGCGCTTGGCCCCGGTCGGGCTGGCGATCAGCCAGGCTCTCAAGCGCTCGCGCGAGGCGGGCGCCAATGCATCCGCGAAGGCAAACCTGCGGTAGCTGGCGCACATCGCGCGCGGCGTCGTGGTGTTGCGCCGGTCACCGAAGCGCGCGAGATTCAGTCCGGGCTCGTTGTCCGAAAGATCGAACTCCGGATCGCCCTGGCTGCGCATCCAGGCGGTCAACGCCTGCGGGCCTCCCGTCAGCTTCAGCAACAGGTTGGTGGCCGTGTTGTCGCTCAGCTCCACGGCAGCGGCGCACAGTGCCTGCACCGTCATGAAACCCCTGCCTGCATGCTCGCGCGCGACAGGCGCATAGGACAGCAGGTCGGCTTGACCATAGGCCACGGGATCCTCGAGCCGCAGCGCACCCTGGTCCGCCTGCCAGAGCACGAAAGCCGCGAGCGGTGCCTTGAAGCTCGAGCAGAAGGGAAAGCGCTCATCCTGGCGCCACCCGAAGTGCCGGCCCGAAGCGGTATCGACGATGGAGACGCCCAGCTTGCCGCCGCAGCGTTTTTCCATGCCCTGGAAATCGAAGGCATCCGCTGCATGGGATGGAAGGCTCAGGGCGGCAGCGGAGAGCAGGAGCATGCGCCGGTGGATGGAAGGCATGGAGAAAATTTTCACAGAGATGATAGCTGGAGACCTGGCTGCGGATATGCGTCAGTCGATACGTGCGCCCGAAGCATCCACCACCTTCTGCCAGTGTGCCAGTTCCGCAGGCAAACCGGCGGCAAAGCTGGCCGGGGTGGAATCCACGGGCTCCGCGCCGAGGGCCTTCAGGCGCTCCTTCATCGCCGGGGTGCCCAACACCTGGGCAATGGCGGCATAGACCTTGTCGACGATGGGCCGCGGTGTGCCGGCTGGCGCCAGCAGGCCGTACCAGGACGTCACCGCCAGTTCCTTGAGCACGGGGATCTCCGGAGCCAGGGGCGTGGGCTTGTCCGCGGCCACGCCCAGCACCCGCAGCTTGCCGCTGCTCACGAAGGGCATCACGCCGGGAAAGCTGCCGAAGGTCACCGGCAACTGGCCCGCGACCACATCGGTGGCAGCGGCGGCCGCGCCCTTGTACGGGACATGCAGCAGGTTGACGCCACGCTGCTTCTTCAGCATCTCGCCCAGCAGATGGTTCAGCGTGCCATTGCCTGCCGAGGCGTACTCCACCTGGCCGGGGTGGGCCTTGGCATAGGCCACCAATTCGTCCAGCGTCCTGGCCGGGAATTTCGGGTTCACCACCAGCAGATAAGGGGCCACGGCCAGCTGCATCACGGGCGTGAAGTCCTTGACGGGGTCGAAGGGAATCTTCGAGTAGAGCGCCGGATTGATGGTGTGGGCGCTTTGCGCCGTCACCAGGAAGGTGTATCCGTCGGGCGCGCTGCGTGCCACCTGGCTGGTGCCCACATTGCCGTTGGCGCCCGGGCGGTTTTCCACGATCACCGGCTGGCCCAGCGTGGTGCCCAGGCCTTGCGCCACGGCGCGTGCAATCACGTCGTTGGCTCCGCCGGGGTTTTGCGGCACGACAAACACAATCGGTTTGGCGGGCCAGCCGCCTACGGCCTGCGCCATGGCCGGGCCGCTGCCCAGCCCGCTGCACAGGGCGCCCGCCGCGGCGCAGGCCATCAAGGTGCGTCGATGCATCATGGGATCAGTCTCCTTTGCTTGTAGTTATGCAAGTATTGCCCAGGATGGCCCCTGTCGTTGCCATCCGGCCGCCATCGGGGCGGCCAACGGCTTCATGCGGGCTCGAGGGCGTCTGCAGGACGGCGCGGGTCCGCCTCGGCGCCTTCGCTGTGGGGCTCGAAGCTGTCGGCACGCGCCAGCTGCCACATGCGCGCATAGAACTCGCCCTCGACTTCCCCCGTCAGCAGCTCTCCGGGCTTGAGGAACACATGCAGCTGCGAGAACAGCTTGACTTCGGTCGCCGACATGCGCCGCACCAGATGCTTGGCCTTCAGCTGCGAGGGATGCTCGAGGCCCGCGGCGGCCAGCATCTCGGCCAGCGCCCTGAGGGTGTTGCGGTGGAAGTTGAACACCCGCGCCGCCTTGTCCGGCACCACCAGCGCGCGCTGGCGCAGCAGGTCCTGGGTCGCCACGCCCGTCGGGCATTTGTTGGTATGGCAGCTTTGCGACTGTATGCAGCCGATGGCGAACATGAAGCCGCGCGCGGAATTGCACCAGTCGGCGCCGATGGCCAGCACGCTGGCGATGTCGAAGGCGCTGACGATCTTGCCGCTGGCGCCGAGCTTGATCTTGTCGCGCAGGTTCAGCCCGACCAGCGTGTTGTGCACGAACAGCAGGCCTTCGCGCATGGGCACGCCGATGTGGTCGGTGAATTCGACCGGCGCGGCGCCCGTGCCGCCTTCCTTGCCATCCACGACGATGAAGTCCGGGTAGATGCCGGTCTCCAGCATGGCCTTGGCGATGCCCATGAACTCCCAGGGATGGCCCAGGCAGAACTTGAAGCCCACCGGCTTGCCTCCGGACAGGGTCCTCAACCGGTCGATGAACCGCACCATCTCCAGCGGGGTGGAAAATGCGCTGTGGCTCGAGGGCGAGACGCAATCCTGGCCCATCGGGATGCCGCGGGTCTCTGCGATCTCGACGGTGATCTTGTGCTTGGGCAGGATGCCGCCATGGCCGGGCTTGGCACCCTGGCTCATCTTGATCTCGATCATGCGCACCTGCGGCGAGCGCGCCTGCTCGGCAAAGCGCTCGGGGTCGAATTGTCCATCCGCGGTGCGGCAGCCGAAGTAGCCGCTGCCCAGCTCCCAGATCAGGTCGCCGCCATGCTCGCGATGGTAGGGGCTGATGCTGCCTTCGCCCGTGTCATGGGCGAAATTGCCTTGCCTGGCGCCCTGGTTGAGGGCCCGGATGGCGTTGGCGCTGAGCGAGCCGAAGCTCATAGCCGAGATATTGAACACCGAGGCCGAGTAGGGCTGCGTGCACTGCGGGCCGCCGATGGTGACGCGAAAGCTGTCCGGGTCGCTCAGAGGCGCTGGGCGCATGGAGTGGCTGATGAACTCGAAGCCCGACTGGTAGACATCGACCAGCGTGCCGAAGGGCTTGTCGGAGGTCTCGTTCTTCGCCCGCGAATAGACCAGCGAGCGCTGGGCGCGCGAGAAGGGCAGGGCGTCGCTGTCGGACTCGAGCAGGTACTGGCGGATCTCCGGCCGCACGCCTTCGAACAGGTAGCGGATGTTGCCCAGGATGGGGTAGTTGCGCCGCACGGCATGGGTGCGCTGCAGCAGATCGAACAGGCCCAGCAGGCTCAACAGGCTGGTGATCAGCGTGAGGGGCCAGATAGCGCTGGAAGCGAGAAAGGGCAGGCTGGCAAGGCTGAATACCACGCACCCGGCAAAAAAAGCGTAGCGGCTCAGAAGGGACAGGCTCACGTCATCTCCTTGGGTTTTTTGGACGGCAGGGGCGCGGCAGCAAACCCCTGTGCGACCGCATCGGGAGAACTGCTGGAGGATGCACAGGTTAAACCACCGCGGCGCCGAACGGCTCGGGCCGCCGCGCCAGCAGATGGGACAGCCGTTGCAGACCCGCCTGCAGGCGTGCGCGGTCCTTGATGCTGCCCAGGGAGATCCGGATGGCATTCACCGATGCGCTGCCGTTGGCGAACGCCTGCGCCGGCGTGACGGCTATGCCCTCGCTGCCGGCTGCGCGCGCGAGCTGCGAGGAATTCCAGTACCCCGGCAACTCGAGCCATGCATGCAGGCCGTCGCCAGCGCCGCTGTAGCGCCCCGCCAGGATATCCCGGGCCATGCGGTGGCGCAGGCGCGCCTCCTTGCGCACGCCCTCCATCAAAGCGCCGGCCGAGCCATCGAAGATCCACTGCGTGGCCAGTGCGGCCGTCAAGGGCGCGGCCATCAGCGCAAACGATCGCAGCGCGGCCAGGAAACGTTCGCGTTCGTGCGGCTCGCGCATCAGCACGAAGGCGACACGCAGGCCGGGCGTCAGGCATTTCGACAGCGTCGAGATGTAATACACGCGTTCCGGCGCCAGCGTGGCAATGGGTGGGGGCGGGGCCTCGGCAAGCAGCCAGTAGGGATCGTCCTCGACGATGCGTGCATTGCAGCGTTGCGCGACGCCGGCGAGCTCCTTGCGCCGGCGTTCTCCGATGGTGACCGCGGTCGGGTTCTGCAATGTCGGATTGAGGTAGACGAGCCCGGGCTGGTGCTGGCGGCAGGCTTGCTCGAGCGCCTCGGGCACCATCCCGTGCGCGTCCGCTTCCACCGCAACGCTGCGCCGGCCGAACTGGGCCGCTGCGGCAAGCAGGCCGGGATAGGTGGCAGGCTCCGCCAGGATCACGTCGCCAGGCTCCGTCAATGCAAGGATCAACGCGGCAATCGCCGCCTGCGCACCCGGACAGACGACCACCTCCCGATGATCCAGGGCGCCAAACATCGGCTCGAGCCATCTGGCTCCCGCCTTGCGGTCGGAGTCGCTGCCCCCGCCCAGGTGGTAGGTCATCAGCAGGTGGGCATCTGCCCGCATCAATACCTGGGACACTCCCTGTTTCAACAGATCGTCGAAATCCACGCCGTCGGGCGGCGGCGGCGTGTTCATGCCCAGGTCGAGGACCGAGGTCAATTCGACCTTGGGCGCCGCGACATAGGTGCCGCGGGCGCCGCGGCCCTCCAGCAGGTGGCGGCGTCGGGCCTCATCGTAGGCGCGCGTGATGGTCGTCAGGTCGAGGTCCAGCTGCGCTGCCAGCTGGCGCTGCGCAGGCAGTCGGTCCCCCGGCCGCAGCGATCCGTTCGCCACCGCCGCCTGCAACGCATCCGCGATCTGCAGGAAGCGTGGTCCGCCCCGCACGGACAATCGCGACAGCCAGGTAGGCAAATGCTCATCTTGCATGGTTTTCGACCGCAGTTTTTGGGCTTGATGTATGGAAATTGCTTTTAAGTAGTATGTCCCCGAACCGGCAGCAGCACCATCCATGCATGGCAGCCGCTTACGTTTCGCCGCTCTCGTGCAGGGTCGTGCTCCTCACGATGGACAATGTCAAGTCACAGGTTGGAAATTCTCGAAATGATCGATTGGGTCCCGGTAATCTTCGTCGCCTTCAAGGTGCTCATTCTGGCCACATGCATGTTCTTTGCCGTCAAGTGGCATTACGACCAAGGCAACAAAGGAGCGGACCGGCGCACGGTGCTGCGCGCGGGGGGCAAGGTGGCTGGCATCTTCATGCTGGCGATCCTGGGCCTGGGGCTCGCCACCTTCGGGCTTGCCAGCATGCTCGGCATGGACCTGCGCTTGCCGTGATGGATCCCGCCGGGGCTTCCAGGCATCGGATACCCTCGGTCATCCACAGCAAAGGCCCGCCATGAATTCTTCTTCCGCCCTTCCATCGCCCGCGGATTGGCAGCAGCCGTCCCGGCTTCTGCGCCACAGCGACGAAGCCAGCTACTGGCCCGGCCCGACGGATCTGAGCCTGGCGGCAGCCTATCAACGGCAGCTCGAAGTGCGCGCCCTGCGCGTCGCCCGCGGCGAGCAGCCGCGCGGCTTCAAGATCGGCTTCACCAACCGGGGCATCTGGAGCCGCTACCAGGTGTTCGCGCCGATCTGGGGAAGCATCTATGACAGCACGCTGGTTTTTTGCGCGGGCGAGGGCACGCTTGACCTGGGGGGGACGATGGAGCCGCGCATCGAGCCCGAAGCGGTCGTCTGCCTGCGCTCGGCGCCGCCTCAGGACCTGAGCATCCAGGCCCTGTTCGAGAGCATCGAATGGGTGGCGCCGGGCATCGAGATCGTGCAGTCCCATCAGCCCGACTGGCGCTTTGCCAGCGCCAGCGATCCGGTGGCGGATGGCGGGCTGCATGCGCGTCTTCTGGTCGGACCACGGATTCCGGTGCGGGCGCTGGCGGCCGACGGGGCGGCGCTCGAGAAGCTTCTGTCCGAAGCGCAGGTGGAGCTGGTGAAGGACGGGCGCGGCATCGACAGCGGCACAGGCGCTGCCGTGCTCGATGGCCCGCTGCACGCGCTGCTGCATTTCGTCCGCGAACTGCGCAGCTGTCCCGGCGCGCCCGCCTTGCAGGCCGGCGATGTCGTGACCACGGGGACCTGGACGGATGCCTGGCCGGTGGCGGCAGGAGAGAGCTGGGAGGCGCGCTTTTCCTCGCCGCTGTCGCGCCTTGCGGTGCGGTTTCGCTAGCGGAGCGTGCCCGCGCATCGCGTCCCGGGCGCATCCGCTCACGGGATGCCATGAAGGCAGGGCCTGCCTGGCGGGGCATATGGCTTGCGCTACCGCTTCCTGTGCAATGATGCGGCATGACCGAGAGCTCCGAAGACCTGCGGCAAATCGCCGCGCGCACCCTGGCGCACTATGAGCACAACGCCCAAAGCTTCTGGGAAGGCACGCGCGACCACGACGTCAGCCAGAACGTCGCGGCGCTGCTCAGGCACATCGCCGTGCCACCGCCCTTCGACCTGCTGGATTTCGGCTGCGGCCCGGGGCGCGACCTGCGCACCTTCAAGGCGCTGGGCCACCGGCCCATGGGCCTGGAGGGCGCGCACAACCTGGCGGCGATGGCACGTGCCCACAGCGGCTGCGAGGTACTGGAGCAGAGCTTTCTGCAGCTTGACCTGCCCGCGCAGCGCTTCGACGGCGTGTTTGCCAATGCCGTGCTGTTCCATGTGCCCAGCCAGGTGCTGCCTCGGGTGCTGCGGCAGCTGCACGCCTGCCTGCGGCCGGCCGGCGTGCTGTTCAGCTCGAACCCGCGCGGCAATGGCCAGGAGGGCTGGAACGGCGAGCGCTATGGCGCGTTCCACGACTGGCCGACCTGGCGCGCCTTCATGACGGCCGCCGGTTTCGAGGAACTGGAGCATTTCTACCGCCCAGCGGGCCTGCCTATGGAGCAGCAGCCCTGGCTGGCAAGCGCATGGCGCAGGCGCTGAACAGCGGCTTTTGAACCGCTCGGCGTCAACCCCGAGCCATGCGCGCAGGGCCTGCCGGATCACATCCTCGAGTCCTACATCGCCGGCGGGCAGGTTCCTCGAAATTGGAGTGGCTGAATCCGCAGCGCACAAGGAAGCCATATGCCTCAATCGACCAAAGACTCCAAGGGCGGCAAAGCCCATTCGACGAAGAGCACCCATTCGAAGTCCAGCGCCGGAGAGGATGCGGTGAAGAAGTCCGCAGACAAGGGCAACGGCTCGCCGACCGGCCCCCTGAGGCACGGAGAGAAAAAGACCACGCCGTAACGCAAGGGAACACCTGCAGACCGAGCTCCGAGAAGAAATCGGCGGCATGCCGGCCGATGCCGAGGTGGGAGAAGCCGACCACCATATAGACGGGGTTGTCCGTGAGATCCCATGTCTGCGCGACCGCAATCCTGCAAGCACGCAAGGCACTCCCTGGTTCCGTCCAGCGATCAGGCAAAGATGCTCAGGCGCAATGCCAGGGCCGCCAGCGTGGCAAGCAGGACCGGCACGGTAAGCACGGTGCCGACCTTGAAGTAGTAGCCCCAGCCAATGCGGGTGCCCTTCCTGGCCAGCACGTGCAGCCACAGCAGCGTGGCCAGGCTGCCGATGGGGGTGATCTTGGGCCCCAGGTCGCAGCCGATCACATTGGCATAGACCATGGCTTGCTTGACGATGCCGCTGGCGCTGGACGCGTCGATGGACAGGGCGCCCACCAGCACCGTGGGCAGGTTGTTCATCACCGACGACAGCAGCGCCGCAAGCACGCCGGTGCCGATGGCCGCACCCCACACGCCGCCTTGCGCAAAGCGGTCCAGCAGCGCGGCGAGGTGATCCGTCAGCCCCGCGTTGCGCAGGCCGTAGACCACCAGGTACATGCCCAGCGAGAACACCACGATCTGCCAGGGCGCGCCGCGCAGCACCTTGCGCGTGCTGATGACCGGCCCCCGCGCCGCCACGGCCAGCAGGAGGGCAGCCCCCGCCGCCGCCACGGCGCTGACCGGCACGCCCAGCGGCTCCAGCCCGAAGAAGCCGACGAGCAGCAGCACCAGCACCACCCAGCCCGCGCGGAAGGTGGCCCGGTCCCGGATGGCGTCGGCGGGCTTGCCGATCCGGCCAAGCGCATAGGCTGCGGGGATGTCGCGGCGGAAGAACAGCATCAGCATGGCCAGGCTTGCGAGCACCGATGCGATATTGACCGGCACCATCACTGAGGCATATTCGTCGAAGCCGATCTGGAAGAAGTCGGCCGACACGATATTGACCAGGTTGGACACGATCAGCGGCAGGCTGGCCGTATCGGCAATGAAGCCCGCGGCCATGACGAAGGCCAGGGTGGCGGCCGGCGAAAACCCCAGGGCCACGAGCATGGCCATGACGATGGGCGTGAGGATCAACGCGGCGCCGTCGTTGGCGAACACGGCCGACACCGCCGCTCCAAGCAGCACGATGAAGGCAAACAGCCTGGAGCCTTTGCCGCCGCCCCAGCGCGCGAAGTGCAGCGCGGCCCATTCGAAGAAGCCGGCCTCGTCGAGCAGCAGGCTGATGATGATCACGGCGACGAAGGTGGCCGTGGCATTCCACACGATGCCCCATACCACCGGAACATCGGCCAGGTGCACCACGCCCAGCAGCAGCGCGGCGATCGCGCCCAGCATGGCGCTCCAGCCGATGCCCAGGCCGCGCGGCTGCCAGATGACCAGCACCAGGGTGACAACAAAGATCAGGGCGGCAGTGGGCATCATGCTGGGGCGCGGTGGGTGGTTGGTATGGGCATCCAGCTCTCAGCAGGATTGGCATGGCATGTCATGCATGCCGCAGGCCGCGCCCCGGCAGCAGTTCTGCCCCGGGAATCCATGCACCCCGCTCATGCGCTCGAACACGGCGCGGTATCCCTGCGCGCCTAGCGCAGCTTGATGCTGATGGTCTTCGGCTCATGTTCGACCCGTACCGACGCCGCATCGAAACCCGGCGGGCCCATCAATCCCATGGCATTGTTGGAGAAGCCATAGCGCTCGGTGGGAATGCCGATGAAATTGGTGTCGAGTTCTCCGTTGGAGTTCTCGTCGGCAAAGGCCACGAACGCGTAGGTGCCGGTGGCAAGCGCTGGAAAAACCACGACGGTCTGATTGCCGGTCACATCGACGATCCTGGTGGCCAGCGGCTTGTTCGCCTTCATGGATTCGGCGCTGTCATAGAGCGCCACATACATGCGGCTCGGCACCGTGGGCACGTTGTCGATGTTCAGCTGCAGGTCTGCCGCGAACGCTGGCGCGATGCCGCCGCTGATGAGGGCCAGTGCCAACCCCCATCGGGCGGCCAGCCTGCCGCGCTTTTTCTCGCGGGAAATGGATGGTTCGGTGAATCCCTTGCCGTCCACACATCGCGATGTCGAATCTGGCGGAATGATCGGGGCTGGTTTTGCTGGTTCGATGCGCATACGTACCTTTGCTGGGTATCCATCTTCGTTGTAGTCGCTGCTGCCGCCGGCATGGGAATTCCTGCCCAGCCAGTGCACCGCCGCGTTATACACGGCTGCGGCCGGCATCGGCCGCATCGTGAGGGCGCGCAGGCTTCACCAGCCTGGCTGCTTCGAGGCGCTCGAACAAGACGCCATGAACGGCCGAAGCCAAGGCCCTTGCTGCGATGCTAGTCCTCGCGGACACGCGGGTAGCCTGCGTCTGCCCAGCGCTGCGCGGACGCACGGGTGAGGCTATGGTCCGGCCGGACTCCAATTCTGGCCAACTGGCTGCCGTCCGTCGCGGTGGCGGTGAGCGTGGCGGAGGGGTTTTCCTCATCGGGCTCGATATCGAGCGCCACCGTCACACGCAATCCGCGATGTTCGATCTCGATGGCCTTGTGCAACAGCGCCGCCTGGTGCTGCTCATTGCGGCGAATGACTTCACTGGCGGTCTTCACCAGCGTGTTGAAGGCCGACATATCCAGCGGCTTGGGGCTCTTCTTGTCGCGGCCCATGGTCCATGGGCCGACCAGAGCGGGTTCCGCCTGGCCGTCCTGGGTCATCGCCACGGCCCAGCCATCGTCGTCTTCGTTCTTGATGACGCGGGCTTCCCAGCCCTTGTGGTGCCAAAGGCGGTCTTCGAAGATGGAGACGTCTTCGTGCTCGGGTTCTGCTGACATGTCTGGACTTGTTTGAAGCTGGCAAGAACAGATTGTACTGTTTCTTTATACAGTCTCTCGTCAGGATAGGCCTGTCTCCAGGTGGGATGCTTGGGCTACAGCCCTGAACAGCTGATCCGCTGCCTTGGCCCCAGGCCCGGTTCCATGGCCTCGCCGAGTTTCGCCTGTTATGACGCCTACACGACACTTAACGCTGCAGTTTCACGGCCGCCGGCCGATAACAGCTTTTTCGAAGGCTTTGCATGAAACTACAGACCCGAATAGTGCTGCTATGCAGCGTCGCACTTCTGAGCATGGCGGTGCTTGCCGCCGTTTCGCTGTCAACCCTGCGCCAGTCCATGATGCAGGAGCGCACGGCCCAGCTCTCCAGGCTGGTCACCCTGGCCCATGCTGCCCTGGAGAACCTGCACAAGCAGGAGCAGAGCGGCAAGATGAGCCGTGCCGACGCCCAGGAAGAGGGCAAGCGCATCATCGGCAGCTTCATCAAGGGCGATCAGTATTTCTTCGTGCGTGGTTTCACCAATGACGTGAACTATGTGCATCCCAACCCCAAGCGGGTCGGCATCGTCGATGCCAAGGGCGGCAAGGAAGCCGGCGTGCGCTACCGCGCGGCGCTGGAGGGCAAGGCCATCGGCACCGTGGTGGCCAAGGGCACGCGGCCTGGCGCCAAGGAGGAGGTCGACAAGCTTTATGCCGTGGTCAAGTTCGCTCCGTGGGACTGGACCATCGGCTTTGGCGATTACATCGACGACATCGACGACGCCTTCTGGCACAACACCGCGATACTGCTGGCCATCGGCGGCATGCTGATGCTGGTGATTGCCGGCATGGCATGGAGCATGTTGCGCGCGGTGGTGCGGCAGCTGGGCGGGGAGCCGCAGTACGCAGCCGACATCGTGACGCGGATCGCAGGCGGCGACCTCACGGTGCAGGTGGCCACAGACCCCAAGGACCGCACCAGCCTGCTGTTCGCCATCCAGACCATGCGCGACAACCTGGCGCGCATGGTGGCCCAGGTGCGCGCCAGCACCGACACCATCACCACCGCCTCGGCCGAGATCGCCACCGGCAACCACAACCTGGCCAACCGCACCGAGGCCCAGGCCGGCGCCCTGCAGGAGACCGCCAGCGCCATGGAGGAGCTGACCTCGACCGTGCAGCAGAACGCGCAGAACGCCCAGCAGGTCAACCAGCTGGCGCTGTCGGCTTCGGGCATCGCCGTGAAGGGTGGCGCCGTGGTCGACCAGGTGGTGGACACCATGGGCTCGATCAACGCCTCGTCGCGCAAGATCGTCGACATCATCAGCGTCATCGACGGCATCGCCTTCCAGACCAACATCCTGGCGCTGAACGCCGCGGTGGAAGCGGCACGCGCCGGCGACCAGGGCCGCGGCTTCGCGGTGGTCGCCAGCGAAGTACGCAGCCTGGCCCAGCGCTCGGCCGCCGCCGCCAAGGAGATCAAGACACTGATCGACGACTCGGTGGCCAAGGTCGGCTCCGGCACCACCCTGGTCGAGCAGGCGGGCGTGACCATGCGCGAAGTCGTCACCAGCGTCCAGCGCGTGACCGAGATGGTGGGCGAGATCAGCGCGGCCAGCAGCGAGCAGGGCGCGGGCATCGCCCAGATCAACCAGTCGGTGGCCCACATGGACCAGGCCACTCAGCAGAACGCGGCGCTGGTCGAGGAATCGGTGGCCGCGGCGCAGTTGCTCAGCAACCAGGCGGTTGGACTGTCCACGGCCGTGAGCGTGTTCAAGCTGGAACAGGCGGGGGCGTAAGCGATCGGCTGGCCGGGACGCTGGTCGATCGCTTCGCTGGCAGACCGGCGCAGTGCGTTCTATCGGTGCGTCTCACGCCACCGCGCCACCAGCGCAGGTACATCCTGAAGCGCCTGCAAAGCGGTGATGCCCTCCCAGGTCCTTTGATGCAGGGCCTGGCAGGACCCGCCCACCCAGAGTGCGGTTTCGGCACGCAACTCGCTGCGTAGCGACCTGAGGCTGGTCTGAACGGTGGCCAGGCCTTGCAGGCTGCTGAAGCTCAGAGCCACTGCGTCGACCTGGTGCGCCTGCGCGGCGCGCACGATGTCGATGACCGGCGTTTGCGTGCCCAGGCTGACGCACTGGCAGCCTTCGAGCAGCAGCAGTGCCTCCACCATCAGAAGACCCAGGCCATGCAGCTCCTGGGGCAGCGTGGTGAGCAGTACTTTCGGCGGATGCAGCCGGGGAGACATGCTCAAAGGGGCAATGCAGCCCCGCAGCACGCTGCCGATCACCTCCGTATACAGGTGCTCTTCGAAGATCTCGAACCTGCCCTGCGCCCACGCATCACCCACGGCCGTCGTCAGCGGGGCGACCACTTCGGTCACGAACGGAGCCAGTCCCATGCGCATCTGGGCGTGGGTGAGGGCATATCTCAATCCCTGGTCGTCATGTGCCTCGATCGCATCGAGCAGCGGTATGAGATCGGGCCGGATTCCCTCGATTTGATCATTTGTCTTGGACAAAGATGGTATTTTGTCCAGCAATGTCTGCAGTTCGTCATCGTTGAGGCCCGCGACTTTACCCGGACGATGGCCCGCGTCCAGCAGACGTCGGATGAGCTTGAGACGCTGCACCTGCTCAAGCGGGTAGAGCCGGTCGTCGGCTGCGTCCCGCAGGGGCCGAGGAAAGCCATACCGTTTTTCCCAGACGCGCAATGTGTCTTTTGAAAGCCCGGTTTCACGCTCGACCGCCGTGATCGAAAGGCTGCCTTGGGAACCGGAGGCGAGGAGAGAAGTCATCGATGGAAGGTTGGGGTCAACGGGCTTGCAGCACTTTCAAAGTGAGGGATCACTGCTTGACAAGTTTTAAATTGTCTAAGACAAACATGTTTTTGTCTAGTACATTAGACCATCCTGCACGCGGATTCTCGCTGCAAAAACGCTCTCTTGACGCAAGGCCGTACGGTGAAGGTGGCAGTGGTTGGTTTCGGCATCCCGGGTCTTGCGTCAATTGGGCGTATGAAAAATGCGATGCGAGAGCGGGAAGGCCGCGCATGCATGGTGCCGCAGCGATCGCATGCCAGAGCCCTTTGAGGAACCCTTATGTTTTTTTCACGAATGACTGTCGCCGCCCGTCTGTACCTGGGCTTTGGCTTGATCTTGGCCTTGCTGGTGGTGGTCACCGGCGTGGCTGTGGTCAAGGTGGACCGTATCGATCGCGCCTTGCGTGCCAACTCGGAGATCTACTCGCAGGTGCAGCGCAATGCGATCAACTTTCGTGGATCGGCCCATGACCGCTCCATCGCGGTGCGCGATCTGGTGTTGAGCCCGACGCAACGCGAGCGTGACCAGGAAATGGCCACCATCGAGGCGCTGGCGGCCTTCTATGCCCGATCGGCCAAGTCGCTGGAGGCCTTGCTGGCACTGCCCGCAGTGAGCCCCGAGGTTCATCCCTTGTATGCCGATATCCAGAAAGCCGAAAGCCAGGCGGTGGCGACGACCAACGCCATCATCGCGCAAGTGCGTGCCGGGGATACGGGGGCAGTGAACACTCTCTGGAGCCAAGCCAAACCCCAGTACGTGCAATGGCTGGCGTCGATCAACCGCCTGATCGACCTGAAGGAAAAGCACATCCAGGCCGCCAACCAAGGCGCCATGGATGAGGCCAGCGGCTTCCTGCGCGTCATGTTCACGGCCTTGACGCTGGCGCTGATCATGAGTGCGGCCGTTGCCTGGAGCGTGGCGCGCAGTATCGTGCGCCAGCTGGGCGCGGAGCCGAAGGCCTTGGCCAATGTCGCGCGCCATGTCGCCGAAGGCGGCCTGCACCCCGTCGCAGGCGTGGCCCGCGCACAGCCAGACAGCGTGCTGTCATACCTGGGAGCGATGCAGGCGAGCCTGGCGAAGGTGGTGGACAACATGCGCCGTGCGTCGGATGCGGTCACGCAAGGCGCGGATGAGATTGCCGCGGGCAGCGCCGGGTTGCTGCAACGCACCGAGGAGCAGGCCAGCAACTTGCAGCAGGCCTCCGCCTCGATGGAGGAGATGACCGCATCGGTCAAGCACAACGCCGACACGGCCCGGCAAGCTGCCCGGCTTGCCGCATCGGCCAGCGATGCCGCACAAAGGGGCGGCGAGGTGGTGACGCAGGTCGTGCACACCATGGAGGACATCAGTGCGAGCAGCCAGCGCATCGCCAACATCATCGGGGTCATCGACTCCATCGCTTTTCAGACCAATATCCTGGCGCTGAATGCTGCCGTGGAGGCCGCGCGCGCCGGCGAAGAGGGCCGCGGCTTTGCGGTCGTGGCGAGCGAGGTGCGGGCGCTGGCGCAACGCAGCGCCGATGCCGCACGGGAAATCAAGGCGCTGATCGACACCAGCGTGGTCAAGGTGGAGCAGGGCACGCAGCTGGTCCATGATGCCGGCGCCACCATGACCGATATCGTCGCCCAGGCACAGCGCGTGGCAGGCTTGATTGCCGAGATCAGCAGCGCGACGGCCGAACAGACCCAGGGGATCGCACAGGTGGGGGGGGCCGTGGCGCACCTGGACCAGGCCACCCAGCAGAACGCGGCCATGGTGGAGCAAAGTGCCACTGCGGCCCATGCCTTGCGGCACCAGGCAGCGCAGTTGGCGGCAGCGGTGCGGGTGTTCCAGCTGGCGGATGCCGGCGCCGGCGCGCCGGACCGTGGCCAGCCGTTCCAGCGCTTCGCGCGAACGGAACCCATACCGGCGCTGTTGCCAGCCGCGCAGTGATTGGCGCACGCCGGGCGCAACTGGACCAGCGCCGCCATGCGCGCGACAAGCTGCGCGGCTGGGAGATGGATGGCAGAGCGCTGGGGGCTGCAACCGGCGGGGCGTGAACCGCCCCTGAACTCCAGCAGCGCCTTTCCCGGGCCGCTGAAGGCCATCGGCCAGCCGCCATCGCAGCGCTTCTGATCCAGTCCTACGCCCGGTTGCGCGTCACCGCCTGGACAAGCCACACTGCGTATTCGAGGATGGCGCTTCCGTTCGCAAATGGAACAATCATGAAAAACAGCGGTCTTCTTTACTCTGCCCTCATCGGCGCAATTGCCAGCGCACGCTCCATGACACCGATGGCCGCCTTGTCCGCGGCCCGGCTTCTGGGCCGTTCCACGCCGGGAACGCTCGCACTGCTCGATCGCCCGGTCTTCAGGTTCGGCGCCCTGCTGATGGGGGCCGGGGAACTGGCTGGCGACAAGATGAAGACCGCTCCTGACAGAACCGTGTTCCTGGGCCTCCTGGCCAGGGTGGCCAGCGCCGGCATCGCCGGCTCCGCCCTGGCGCCCCATGGCCGCGAGCGCGCCGGCGCGGTGGCTGCCATTGCGACAGCTGTTCCCCTGGCGTATGTCACCTTGGACGCAAGAAAAAGCGCCATGAAGCGCATTGGCCAAACGCGCAGTGGCCTGATCGAGGACGCGCTCATCATCGCTGGCGGTATCGCCGTCGTGGCCCTGGCTGTGGGCGCGAAAGGCCGACGATAGCCACACTGCGGGACGTCCGGAGGTGCCAGAGCGCGTGAAGTACCTGGCGCTCGGCGGTCTTGTTCGTGCACGTGTCGGACGGCGCAACGCTGATTTCCTCTGCGGCCTTGCCAGTCCTCATGGTGGCCGGCGCATGGCAAGGGCACAGCGCCTCCATGCTGGCTAACCTTAGGCTGGAAAGCGGCGCTGGCAGTTCTGGGGGACGCCACGACGGCGACGGTTGGACAGTGGTGTCTCGCCGTGGGCTCGAAGAGCCTCGGCCCCAGAGCACAGGCGGGGGAATATTGCTCTTTTCCGTGGTCAAGCCCTACAATGCAGCCAGGTCAACCTTTACCGACGGCTGGGTGTCTTTTTACGCTTTGCGCCGGTTCGGGCTAAACATGCTGCTGCGGGGTACCGCACCGGTTCTGCCAGGGATGTGCCCATCCCCAAGGCAGCAAGCACTTCGGGGTTTCCTCGGAGCTCGTGCACATACTTGCCTTCGATCGGTTGCCCTTGAACTCCAACCTTCACTGCATGATCTATCACAGCCGCCTGGCGCCCAATGCGCCGGTGAGCTGTGTTTCCGACATCATCAAAACTGCCCGTAGCTTCAACGCAATCCATGGGCTCACTGGCATCCTGATTTTCGATGGCCAGCATTTCCTGCAATACCTTGAGGGACCGCAGATGCCGCTGCAGGATCTCATGGTGCGCATTGCCCAGGATCCGCGGCATGTGAACTTCACCCTCCAGCACTATGGCAGCCTCGCCGGCGAGCGCGGATTCCGCAACTGGTCCATGGGCTATTCGGAGATCGAAGACGCTGATCCATTGGCCGAGCTGGGTGCAGTGACGGGCGAAGAGGCGCTGGCGCAGTTGCATAGGTTGGTGCCTATGCTCGACATTGCATAGCTTGCGACAAACGGATCAGCAGCGTTACCTGCTTGCGAAAGTGACACGCAGGCACAGCATGGAAACGCGCGGCGACTGAAGCGCCAGTGCCGGCAATGCAGAACTTGCTCTGGAACGGGCCGTGCCGCTGAAACCACGGCCGGCGCCAAGCCAGCCGGGCAAAGCATGAGGCAGGGCCGCAGACGGAAAGTTGCGTAGTGACCGAGGCAACGGCCCATAGGGGCTGATGGGACGGCAGGCGAGCCTGCGGCAGGTGCGCGCAGTTGGACAAGGCAGTACGAAGAGTCCGGGCCATGCCCAGCCGGGCAGTGGTCTGTGCACGGGCATGCGGCATTGCCTGGATGCTGCGCTGATTCACGCGATGGGAGAGAGCCTGCTTGCTTTCGCGCCGCTCGCCGCAGCGGTCCACCAGACAGTGTGCAAAGCCGCGGCCAGCGCCAGCGGCACCGTGCGGCTCATAGGTACTTGAGCCATGCCAGGTCCCTGCGCCGCGCCTTGAAGGCCGCGAACGCCTTGACTACCGGGTACAGCGCCACCGCCAGCACCAGCGTGCACAGCCACACGCCGCCCATGCCGCCGAAGCCGAAGTACTCGCCGTGGTTGTGGCCCCAGACCGCCTCGGCGCCGAGGTAGAGGAACTTGAGCAGGTACAGGTGCAGCACGTAGAAGAACATCGGCGCCGCGCCGAACACGGCCAGCGGCCGCAGCCAGGCCGCGCCGGGATGGCGGTCGAAGGCACGCAGCACCAACAGACCGATGCCCAGGGTGAGCGCGACAAACAGGAGCGAAGGCGGATACTTGGTGATGTTGACGAAGCCCATCAGCGTCTGCAGTCCCGTCTCGCCGCTCACCCAGGGCTTGTCGCCGTAGAAGTTCAGGGCGCGCAGCACGATGAAGCCGGCGACGAGGCCCAGGCCCCAGCCCAGCAGCCGGGGCTGGCGCTGCGCTGCATTCACGCCCGGCCCGAACCACGGCCCGGCGGCATAGCCGAGCGCGATCACGCCGATCCACGGCAGCAGCGGGTAGGAGGTGCGCAGCCGCAGCGATTCGGACACCTCGATCCAGCCGCGGTCATGCAACACGGCCCAGGGCACGTACATCGCATGGCCAGCCGGGAAGTGCAGCCCGTCGAGCAGGTTGTGGCCGGCCACCAGCACCACACCCAGAGCGATCAGCGCGCGGCGCGGCAGCCACAGCAGCGCGGCCAGCGCGATCATCGACAGGCCGATCACCCAGATCACCTGCAGGAACACCTTGGCCGGCGGGAACTGGAAGGTCCAGGCGAAGTTGACGACGGTGACCTCCAGCAGCACCAGGAAGAGCCCGCGCTTGAACAGGAAGGCCGATGAGGCGGCGCGGCCCGCATTGCCGTGGCGGCTGCCGTAGAGAAAGGCCGACAGGCCCGTGAGGAAGACGAACACCGGCGCGCACAGATGCGCCAGCAGGCGGCTGAAGAAAAGATCGGGCGGGGTATCGGCCACCACCATCGGATCGGGCACCTGGCGGTGCAGGAAGAAGGTCTCGCGCACATGGTCGAGCAGCATGAACACGATCACGAGGCCGCGCAGAGAATCGATCGCACCGAGGCGGGTGGAGGCGGCCTGTGCGGGTATTGCTGGTATGTTCACTGCGCTCGACGCATTGCCGGCGGTCGCCGCTGTGGGGATTGTTGTCATGGATTCCGCTATTTTGATAATTGTGTGGGGTGCATTGCGTTTTCCAATGCGAGGCGCCTGTCCGCACTCGGCCATCAGACTGGCCCGGCAGGCGTGTCGCTGTATCGCGGCCTAGAACTGCGAGCGCAGCGTCAGCATTGCACTGCGCGGCTCGCCATAGGTGTTGTATGAGTTCAGGCCGCCGACCCGGGCGTAGTAGTGGCGGTCGAAAGCATTGTTCAGCGCCAGCGCCACCGAGGTCTGCGGGCTGATCTGATAGCCCAGCTGCACGCTGGCGATGCCGTAGCCGCCGGCCTCGCGCGTGCCGGGCACGCCGGTGCCGATCACGGCGCTGGTGATCTGCACGCCGCCGCCCACCGACCAGGCTCCGCCGCCCAGGCGGTAATGCGCATAGCCCTTGAGGCTGTGGCGCGGCTCGAACAGCGTGAAGGCGGTGCCGGCCAGCGTCTGGTGCGCGAGATACCGCGTGTCCAGGCGCGCGTAGCCCAGCGACAGCTCGAGCTGCGCGAGCGGGCTGCCGCTGAGCTCGACCTCCCAGCCCTGGACCTGCACCTTGCCGGCCTGCACGAAGGAGCCCGGGTGGGCCGTGTCCGGCATCGATCGGTTCTCGTCGCGCGTGCGAAAGACCGCGGCCGACGCCAGCAGGCGCCCGTCCAGCAGGCTCCTCTTCACGCCCAACTCGATCTGCCGGCCCACGCGCGGCTGCAGCGTGCGCCCGGCCGCATCCTTGGCGGTCTGCGGCATGAAGATGTCGGAGTAGCTGCCGTAGGCTGTGGTGCCAGGGGCGAGCTGTACCACCAGCGCGGCATAGGGGCTGATCTCGCCGGTCTCGCGCGCGCCCTGGGTCCAGCCCGGCGTGACGACGCCCGGCACGGTGCTGCGCGAGCGCACCGAGAAATCGCTGGCGCGCGCGCCGGTGACCAATGTCAGCGCATCGCTCAGGCTCAGGCGCAGCTGGCCGTAGATGCCGCGCTGGCGCGTTTCATCGCTGTAGCCGCGCACATAGGGCGGGATATGCAGCTCGGGCACGGCATCGGGCTGGCGGATGGAGATGCCCGGCACCGTATCGTTGGGGCCGTAGTCGGTGTCGCTGGCCACCTTGCCGTAGTTCCAGCCCACGGTGGCTGCATGCGCGCGGCCCAGCAGGCGAAACGGCCCCGAGGCGTAGACATCGACGGTATCGCGCGCAGTCTGCGAATCCCAGCCGCGGCGCGCATAGGGCACCAGCCCGGTGGCGGCATTGACGCCCGCCGTGGGGTAGCTGTCGCGCAGGTCCGAATCCTGCAGCTGGCGGCTGTAGCGCGCGCGCAGCTTCCAGCCGTTGCTCCAGCGGTGCTCGGCCTCGGCCGCAAGCAGCGCCGCCGTGTTGTCCATGACGGCCCAGCCGGGATAGGGATTGGTGGAGCGCGGCGCGTCGATGAAGCGTCCGTCGGCATACGCCGGCAGCCCGGAGAAGGGGTTGGTCTTGTCGTCCTGGAAGGCGCCGTACAGCGACAGCGTGGTGGCCGGGCTCAGGTCATAGTCCAGCGCGCCGTAGGCCATGGCCCGGCGCCCGTGCGCCCGGTCGTAGTGGAAGTCGCGGTCGCTGCCGGACAGGACGATGCGGCTGCGCAGCGTCCTGTCCGCATTGAGCGCGCCGCCGACGCTGGCCTGCGCCTGGCGCTGCGACCAGGAGCCGACGGACACCGAGGCATCGCCGGCAAACTCGGACAGGCCCTGGCGGCGCACGAAGTTGACGCTTCCGCCGGGCTGGCCCGAGCCCTGGAAGAGTCCGCTGGGGCCACGCAGCACCTCGACCCGGTCGAACATTGCCAGGTCGAACTGCTGCGTCGCATTCAACCCGCCATAGCCGGGAATGCCATCCAGGCTCGGCTCCAGGAAATAGCCACGCGAGCGGATCTGCGAGGTCGCGCCGTCCCAGGGGGTGACGGTGACACCCGTCACCTGGCGCAATGCATCCTCGGCCGTCTGCAGGTTCTGGTCCTCGATGCGGGCGCGGGTGATCACGCTCACGGACTGCGGTATTTCCAGCAGGGGCGTCGCGTCCTTGCCGCCGACGGTCGCATGCGTTGCCGCATAGCCCGGCCGGCCCTCGGTGGTGACGGCGGGAATGGCGGCGCTGCGCACCTCCACCGTGGCCAGCGCAGGCGCTGGCGCGCTGCCGTCCTGGGCCAGGGCGTCCGCCGCCAGCAATGCCAATGCCGCCATCGGGAGACCCATCTTCTGCTGCCGCATCCATAAAGCGTTCATTGCGATCCAATAATGATATTGATTTATCAGTATCAGATTGTAGCCAGGCTTTGCGTCGGAAACCGGCGCAGCGTGCGCTTTCTCGCGCAAGCGCGCAAATCTGCACTATCGGATGAACTGCCTGGTTGGCAACTGCTGGCTGCCTGGTCCAGTGAAGGCGTGAGCTGGTGGGAAAGCGCCGGTCAGCCCGCCCCCCGCATGCATTGGGCGCAGGTGCCGTACAGCGTGAGCTCGTGGCGCGAGACCTTGTATCCCTTGGGAGCGAACTGGTCCAGATCGGGCGGGCAGCCCGGGATGACAAAGACCTGCTGGCAGCTGTTGCAGTGGAAGTGGTGGTGGTGCCCGCGGTGGGCGCTCTCGTAACGCGTTGACTCGCCGGGTAGCTCGACGGCCTTCACTTCGCCGGCATCGAGCAGGATCTTCAGGTTGCGGTAGACCGTGGCAATGCCCAGCGTCGGCAGGGCCGCCTGGGCGAGAGTGAGGATCTCCGGCGGCAGCAGCGGCTGCTGCGCCTGCTCGATGACATGCTGGACCGCATCGCGCTGGCGGCTGCTGCGGCGCTGCAGATCGCTCTGCGGTGAATCGACATTTTCCATGGGCCGATTGTCGCTGGTTGCGCGCGCACGGCCCTCGTGTTTTGAATCGGCCGGCACTTCCTGGACACTTTGAGCCGCCCGGAATGTCGCTGCTCGATCGCTACAGAAGAATGGGTTTTCCGCCACGGGGCCTCGGCTAAAGTGCCAATGGTTCAGCGATGTCTGCGCTTTGAGACAGTCGCTGTCGATCGACAATCGTCAGTCGCCCATACGCGGCCTACGGCGCAGGCACCAAGGCCAAGGCATAGGGCAGGCTCAGCACGCCCAGAAAAGTGGAAAGCGTGACCAGGCCCGCCACATAGGGCCCGTTGTAGCCCATCCGGGCCGCCAGCACATAGCAAGTCGATGCCGTGGGCAGCGCGGAAAACAGCAGCAGGATCAAGGCTTGCTGCGCTTGCAGGCCAAACACATGGATGGCCGCCAGCGCAAGCAGGGGCTGGATCAGGTGGCGGATGGCCAGCACGGCCGCGCTCAGGCGTTTTGCCTGTGCGAGCAAACCAAACTGCATGCCTGCGCCGGCCGACATCAATCCCAGCGCAATGGACGCGGCGCCGATGCGCGAGACCGGTGGTTCGAGCCACTCGGGCAGGCGAAAACCCAGCAAATTGGCCGCAAGGCCCAGGGCCGTCGCGACGATCAGCGGGTTGCGCACCAGCTGGCCGGCAAAGCTTTGCTGGCCCTCGCGCGCCATGGGCCAGACCGCGGCGATATTGAACAGGGGCACGCAAAAACCAATCAGCACCGAGATGAAAAACAGGCCCTGCGCGCCGGCAAGCCGGTCGGCCAGTGCCAGCCCGATGAAAGAGTTGAAGCGAAAGGCGATCTGCGCGCAGCTGGCATGGTCGCGAATCTGCACCTTGCCGCGCAGTCCGGGCCACCACGGCAGGCTATAGGCCAGCGCGATGCCTGCCAGCCCTGCGCTCACGCCAGCGGCAATCAGACTGGACGTGGCGGCCCAGTCCAGCGGGCTTTTGACGATCGAGTGAAACAGCAGCACCGGAAACAGCAGGTAGTACACCAGTGCCTCTGCGCCTTGCCAGACGGAGCGGTTGAGCGGAGTGAATCGGCACAGCAGATAGCCCAGCAGGATCAGCGAGAAGTCGGGGAAGAGGAGTTGAGCGTAGTTCACAGCCGCACAGATTAACCGCTTATGCCGACCTGTCACGCATCACTGCGCATGCGCGCGCGCAGCTCTCGGCCGACCATCGATCTCCTGTCTAGAACCCATGCGGCTGGAGTCATTCCCCGGAGCGAAACATCGCATCAATTGCAGGCCGGGCATGATGCTCTTGCAGGCCGCGGTGAAGGTGCAGCGCCCCCCGTCGAACAGCATGTGATGGTCCGGCGGCGCAATGAAAATTTTGCCCGCTTGCGGGATCGCCCCATCCGTGGGAGGCACTGCCGCGTTGGCGCCGCGTGCGCTCACAAACCTCCACAACCCACTGGGCTAGGATCCCACCTGTTGGATCAACAGAATCGGCACCGGGAAGTCGGTTGCTGCGAAGCAGCCAGCTTGAAGGTGGTATCCACCCCACCGGACGAAGCTCCGATAGCGATGATGCGAGGAGAGGCGTTACGTGTGAGATTTTCCATCCTTGAATTTGACCTCTCCGTCAGGGTTATGGTGAGCCGACCATCCTGTCCTCAAACGCTGCTGACCTTCGTCCGGCGCACGGCACTGGCGGCCGTGCCTTCTCCCGACAGCACATGCTGCGAGACCCAATTGACGATTCGCTGCGACGCGTCGGCACGGCATGCCGGCGCACCTTCGCCCAAAAAGCCGTGGCCCTCGTCGGGGTACAGCACCAGTTCGGTGGGCGAATCGCTGGCGCGCATGAAGCTCACAAACAGCTCTTCGGATTGGCACTTCGGGCAGCGTTCGTCCTCCTTGCCCTGCATGAACAGCGTGGGCGTGTTCGCTTTCTCGATGTGCTGCAGCGGCGACAGGCTGCGCGCCTTTTCGCGGTCGAAACGGGGCGCGGTGGCCATATAGAAAGGATCGGCGTAGTAGCCGCCGTCCGACGTGCCGTAGTGGGTCTCGATGTTGCCTACGGGCGCCATCACCACGGCCGCCTTGAAGAGGTCGGTGTGGCCGATGGTCCAGGCGGTGAGGTAGCCGCCGTACGACTTTCCGCAGACGGCCAGGCGCTCATCGCACACGCCGTCGGCCTGCAGCGAAGCAATGGCCGCCAGGTGCTGCGGCATGTCGAGCATGCCCCATAGTCCCGCGAGCCGGTGATTGAAGTCCTGTCCGAAGCTCGCGGAGCCAACGGCGTTGAGTGCGAGAATCGCCCAGCCTTGAGAGCACAGCACCTGCCAATGCACCGTGCTGTCAAAGTCCAGCAACGCATAGGCTGCGGGACCACCGTGTATGTCATTGAACAGGGGCGACGGGCCGGTGTTGTCTTTCGCACGGATGAGCCAGCCTTCGATCTCTTCAGTCTCGTCGCTGTCTCCCGGCACCTGGAAGGACACTGCATCGACCTGGATCGCCGTGCGCTCTTTCCACCAGGGGTTGAGGTCGCTGACCTGGTGCAGGCTGTTGTTGCAGTCCTGGCCACCGCACACATGCAGCTCGCATGGCTGCGCGGGGTGGTCGATGGCCATGGCGAAGTGCTTGGCCGTCCAGCCGAAAGCGCCGATCTGGTGGTCACCGCCCAGCAGCGTCTTGTGCTTCCCGTCCAGCGTCATGCGCGCGACCTCGTGGCGGCCACGGTGTGCACGCAAGAACACGAGGGTGTTGTCGTCCTTCCAGTGCACCGACATCGGGTCCGCCACCTCGACATCGCCGAGCTGCCGCGTCTTGCCGGTGGCGGTGTCGTACAGCCACAGCCAAGCCACGGCGTCGCCCGCCTGCACTGCCCCCGTGAACGCGATGTAGCGGCCCGAAGGCGACCACATGGGCTGCATGGTGTGTGCATGGGTATTCACCACGCACACATGGTTTTCGCCATCGGCCGTGCAAGTCCACAGATCGGTTTCATGCGCAAAGCGGCCTTCGCGGGTGCGGACGTAGGCAAGCTGCTGGCCGTCGTGCGAGACGCTGTGCGCCAGCACGTCGAAGGCTCCGTTGGTCAGCTGGGTGCCATCGCCCGTGGTCGCATCGATCTTGAACAGGTGGATCTCGCGCGCGAGCAAATAGCCCATGCCGTCGGATTTGTAGGGCAGCTTCCAGACCACCTCGGCCGCAGTTTTCGCGCGCGCGGGTGCAGCCTGGGTGCTGCGTGCGCCGCGCAGGTTCGGATCCACCGCCACCGCCGACGTCGCCAGCAGGGCCCGGCCGTCCGGCATCCAGCGCAGGCTGGTGGCCCCGCCCGGCAGTTGGCTGAGCTGGCGCGCTTCGCCGCCGCTGGCGCTTGCGTCACCCGCCGAGGCCATGCCCAGCAGATAGATCTGCGCGCCGCCATTGCGGTCGGAGACAAAGGCCAACTGGCGGCCATCGGGCGACCAGTGGGGCGAGTGGTCGTTGCAGTTGCCCTGCGTGATCTGGGTGCCTGCCCCGCCCGCAGGTGCAGCCGTCGGGTAGGTCCAGATCTTGGTGCGGTAGCTGTCGTTCTCACGGTCGACCGACTGGACCGTGCACGCGACACGTTCGTCCGTGGGCGAGCCTTCCAGTTCGGTGATTTTGAAATGCAGATACAGATCGGTCGCTTCAAAAGGCTTAGGCGATTCGGAAAAGCTGTTCCGGTGTTTTTGCATGTCAGCTCCAGCACACTTAGTGGATGAGTCGAACCAACTTAACCATCCGCCAGCCGGGCCCACGTAGGACGGCTTGCTGCGACAAGGTCCGGCCAAGCACTATCGGCGACAGAGTGCCTCTCACGATCTCACCAATTTCAGCGTTATGCAGCTGCCAAACGGAGTCGTGACAAAGGCCGACTGCCAGTCTTTCGACACCCGGGCCAACGTCCGCTGTTGGCCGTGGATGCAACCGATCGACGCAAGTTGCAAAAGACATCTGTTCGGCAACTGGGTGGCAACATGATGCAGCCTGCGTTCATGCCGCATTGGCAGCTCCATCTGGGTCGGCAAGCGCCAGTGGCCTGGGCTTGTCACGACCAACCGACACGCGCAGCTTGCCACTGATCTCTGACGGCATCA
Source organism: Comamonas endophytica (assembly GCF_023634805.2). Lineage (NCBI taxonomy): Bacteria > Pseudomonadati > Pseudomonadota > Betaproteobacteria > Burkholderiales > Comamonadaceae > Comamonas > Comamonas endophytica. Next base: position 448,850 of record NZ_CP106882.1, on the reverse strand, counting down.
CGCCGGCAAAGCGACCGAATGTCGCCGGCAATTGGCCTGCCACCACGGCAGCGGCCACTGCTGCATGCCATGCCCCGCACTTCCTTTCTTGGGGCAATCAGTGCCGGGTTTTCAAGATGCATTCGCGCAGTGCTTGCGCTGAAGGACTGAGCACCCGATCGCGCTTTTGAATCAGACCCAACGTTCTCCATACCTCTGGCCCTGTCAATGGCACGCCGCGGACCTCCCGATTCGATTGACGCAGCGCAAGTTGTGGGAGGGCTGCCATGCCCAGCCCAGCCTCGACCAAAGCCAATGCACCGGAGACATGATTGCACTCGTACCATGCGACGGGCTGCTCCGGCAGTTCTGCCATCACCTGGTCCAACAGCAAGCGGTTGGCGCTGAGATGTGACACCGACACCAGCCGCTTCCCAGCCAGTTCCGCCCACGCCACCTCCGCTCTGTTGGCCCACGGGTGGTCATGCGGCATGGCCAACATGTAGCGTTCACGTGTCAAAGCCTCGAACCGAAGTGACGATTCCTGGCTCCCAGTGAAGCTCACCCCGAAGTCGGCTTCTCCGCGCAGCACGCAGTCCAAGACCTGCTGGGCGCTTTCATCGATGACATGCACTTGCACTTCAGGCTGTTCCAGCGCGAAAGCCCGCAATACCGCAGGCAGCAAATGGGTGGCGACGGAGGGAATGCAGGCAACGGTGACCCGTCCACGTCGCAGCTGGAGTTGGCTAGCCACTCTCAGCACTGCGTCATCCAGCGTGGCCAGCGCTGCGCGCGCCTCCTGCAGGAACTCCTGGCCTACCGCCGTCAGTTCGACATGTCGGGTGGTGCGCTCGAGCAACCGCGCTCCCACCGCTGTCTCGAGCCGCTCTACCCGGCGACTCAAAGCCGGAGGAGACAGAAACAGGGCCTCGGCTGCCAGCCGGAAGTTGCGTTTTTCCGCCGTGACCACGAATGCCATCAATTCGCCTATGTCGAACTTAATGCGTTGCATGCAGCAATCGTTCCATAAATTGCAATTCACACAATATTACTCCGGGGATAGCATCGCGCCATGCAGGTCGACCATGTCTTGGCCTGCTCACGGAGACCTTATGAAACGACTTGCACTGACTGCTGCCGCCGCAATGGTGGCTGGATTCCCTTTGGCCTTCACGGCTGCCCATGCCCAGGATTTCCCCCCTAAAAAGCCCGTGACGATGGTGGTCGGCTTCGCTGCTGGTGGTTCAGCCGATATCGCCGCCCGGGTGATTGCCAGGAAACTCGGGGAGAACATCGGCCAGTCCGTGGTGGTGGAAAATAAACCCGGTGCAGGCGGCAACCTGGCCCATGCGCAGGTCGCCAACGGGCCCGCGGATGGTTCGATGCTGCTGTTCGGCTCCATCGGTCCATTGAGCATCGCGCCCCATTTCATGAAGCTCGCCTACGACCCGCTCAAGGATCTGGCGCCCATCACCATGGGGGTCACCTTTCCCAACGTGCTCGTTGTTCCTGCCAGCACCGGCATCAAGACCTTGGGGGAGTTCATCGCCAAGGCCAAGCGGGCTCCTGGGAAGCTGGACTTCGCGTCCACCGGGCCCGGGTCTGCCGCGCATATGGCGGGAGAGTTGCTCAATGATGTCGCCAAGATCGACACGCTGCATGTGCCTTACAAGGGCGGGGCTCCGGCCTTGCAGGATGTGCTGGGCGATCGGGTCACGTCTTTTTACGCGGCGCCACCCACCGCCTTGCCGCATATCGAGTCCGGCAAGCTCATTCCCCTGGCGACGACTGGCCTGAGCCGTCCTGCCTACCTGCCCAACGTTCCAACGGTCGCCGAGACATATCCCGGCTTCAACGCCACCAACTGGTACGCCTTCGTGGCCTCGGCGAAGACGCCAAAGCCGTTGTTGGATCGCTGGAACGTCGAGCTGGTCAAAGTGCTGAATACGCCGGAGGTCCGCGAGAACCTTCTGAAGCATGGCCAGACAGCAGCGCCAGGAAGCCGTGACGAATTGGGCAAGTTCATCGCGGCCGAGCACGGCAAGTGGGGCAGGATCGTCCGGGAACGCAAGCTCACCGCCGATTGATCGAACGGCCCAAAGGGTTCATCCGATACTGCAACGACCAAGATGGTGCGAGGGCCCGATCACCGGGCGCGATACGGCTCCAGCCCCGACTTGACGATGGCGGGGACGGCAGGCTCCGAGGAGAGAAACTTGATCAGCTCACGTGCAGCGTCCGGGTTCCTGGACGAAGCAGCGATACCCGCCGAGAAAACGGTCACGCGCTGGAGCTCTTCAGGGATCTTGCCCACGAAGTCGACACCCGGGATCGGCAGCAGCTCGCTGACCTGCTGCAGGCCGACCGCCGCATCGCCGCGCGCCACGACCGTACCCACGCGCTCGCTCAGGATGCGCCGGCTCTTGGGCTTGAGTTCATTCTCGACGCCCAGCTTCTTCATCAGCTCCGTTTCATAGTAGATGCCGCTGGCGCTGGCCGAATAGGCGATGGAGGGCGCATTCAACAACGCGCGCTTGAAGGCATCCACCGTGCCGATGTCGGGGCGCGGTGCGCCTTGCCTGACCACGACGCCGATCGAAGACTTCACCAAGTCGACCTGGCTTCCCGGGACGACCTTGCCGTCCTTGACCAGCGCATCGAGTGCGGTGCGGGCAAGTATCACGATGTCGGCAGGCTCGCCGCGTCCCAGGCGACTGGGGATGGAATCGCTGGCGCCACCGGTGGAGGCACCGTAGGCAGTCTTCACCACGTAGCCTGACTGCTTCTCGAACTGTGGCCGCAGTTCGTCATAGGCCGCGGTGAAGCCGCCAGAGGTCATCACATGCAGTTCCTTCGTGGCCGGCTGGTTGCCGACACTGCTGCACCCGGCAAGGACCAAGCCAGCGGCCAGCAAAGCGGCGCGGCGGGTGGTCTTCAGGAGAAATTTGTTCATTGTCGAAGGGGTAGATGGGAAGGAATGGAAACAGCGCCAGTCTTGCCCTGCGGAACCTGGGCGACTGAAGCGGTCAGGTCACCTGGGCAGCGTGCAAAGCCAGGTCGAATGATCGGCATTCGTGATAATTTTGTATATTGCAAGGTTTGCAATCGTTGATGCTCTGGGTGCAACTGTCAGCACAAGGGCTTGGGCAGGTCGATATGCGACCTGCATGCAAGTGCATTGCGGCTTTGCCGATTTGCGCGCTTTGGCAGCCGTGGGGAATTCAAAGCTTCAGCGCGGGGTAGATGATTTTCACCGTGGCCCGGGCGGCGCGGTGGCCTCATCTGCGTCCGGATCGCGGCCCCGACTGCGGTCGAGCCCACGCATGACGGGCGTGACCGTTATGCCGTGCATCAGGATCGACGCGAGAATCACGAGGCCGACGATGGCCCACAGGCGTTCGCCGCCCTGGACGTTTTGCATGTGGTTCAGGCCGAAGGCCAGGTAGTAAATCGAGCCGACACCGCGGATACCGAAGAACGCCAGCGTCAGCCTTTCCCGCCAATCCGCCTTGTGCCCGATCAGACCGAGAAGTCCCGTGACCGGCCGCACGACCAACAGGATGACGACCACGGCCGCAACATCGATCCATCGCAGGGCATCGAGCAGCCCGCTGACGAGGGCGCCTCCGAACAGGATGAGCAGCACCATCATCACGATGCGCTCGATCTGCCCGATCAACTCGTGCATCTGGAGATGGAAGTCGTGGTCGCGGTGCGCGTGGCGGAACGTCAGGGCGGTGACGAACACGGCGAGGAAGCCGTAGCATTGGATGAGCTCCGTCAAGCCGTAGGAGACGAACGTCGCCGATAGGGCGATCAGGCCGTCGCCGGTCTTTGCCAGCTTGGTCTTCGCGGGGACGTGGAAGGTGAGCCATCCGAAGGCGCGTCCGATGGCGTAGCCGGCGCCGACCCCGGCGCCGAGTTCCCACAGGACGTTGTAGGTGACCCACTTGGTGAACCAAGGTTCTCCAGTCGTGGCGGACAGCGACAACGCAATCGCGAGATGAACGAACGGAAATGCGAAGCCGTCGTTCATGCCCGCCTCCGAGGTCAGCCCGAACCGGACCTCGTCCTCCGCGCCCGACTTCGGCGGCCCCACCTGGACGTCGGCGGCAAGGACTGGATCGGTCGGAGCCAGGGCCGCACCGAGGAGGAGCGCTACGGTCCATGACAGACCCATCCACCATCCAGCGATGAAGGTGATCGCGGCGATGCTGAGCGGCATGGTGATGGCGATCAGCCGCCACGTGATGCCCCACGTCCGGAAGCTGAAGATCCTATCGAGTTTGAGGCCAGCTCCCATGAGGGCGATGATGACCACGAACTCGGAGAAGCGCTCGGTGATCTCAGGGTAGAGCATCGGAAGCGGATCAAGCGTCACCTGGGGCAGCCAGAAGATCGCCGCGCCCAGGCCAATGCAGACAATCGGCAGGGTCAAAGGCAGACGACGCAGCGCCAGCGGCAACCACGCCACCAAGGCAATGAGCAGCCCTGCCCCGGTCAAGACGAGAATGTAGGGGTCGGGGGCAAGATCAATTTGAAGCTGCATTCTGGTCAACTGTGGGGTTCCACGGAAGGGATCCCGTTCGCCGCGCGCATCCTCCATTCCTGGCCACGGGAACATGGCGTCGGGTTCCGGCCTTTGATCTGCATGCGAGCCCAGTACACCGTGCTTGTCCTGAGCGCTGTCGCGGTGGCTGGCCGCATGTGCATTCTGCTCTTTCTCTGGCGAGCCCACGTATCATCCACTGTCCCCGCTCACCGCAGGGTCACTGGCACTGGTATGGGCTTCGTGGCGCAGTTCCAGAATTTTCCGAGGCACCGAGAGCCACCAAACGCGGGCTTTGAGCTCGGCGCCGTGCACTTCGCAAACTGCTGCCCGTTCGCGGTGAGGCGTATGTTGCCGTGGTGCGGTGAGGTTGAATGCCCAGTGGTTTTGCAGCTTCGTGAGCGCCTGGCGGGCCGCCGCCTGGTGCAGGCAACCGCTGGTTGGCGGTCCTGACGAAGGTAGAAATATATTGCATTCGATAAGCGCCGCTTGCCGTGACCTATATGGCCTTGCTCAGCGCGGTGCGCGGTATGGCCTTGATCTTTTACATCGAAGCGGATGCAACGTCCGTAAACGGCCATCGTCAATCACTGGTACGACGCTTAGCACCCTCAGTGCGGGCTTGCCGTGGGGCGAACAATGATTTCGCTGGTATCGATATCTTCTGGCTGCGATATGGCAAAAAGGATGGCCCGCGCTACCGCCGAAGCACTGATAGCCACTTTGCGAAATTCCTTCATCGCCTGGCGGCCTGACTCATCCGAAATGCTCTCAGCCAGTTCGGATTCCGTGACACCCGGGCTGATGGTGGTCACTCGAATATCGCTGCTTTCCTGTCGCAGTCCCTCCGAGATGGCCCATACCGCATATTTGGTGGCGCAATAGACCGCTGCGGTCGGGGACACCGCATGTGCGCCTATCGAGGCGATGTTCACGACATGCCCGTGACCTTGGCGGCGCATTGCAGGCAATACAGCGGCAATGCCGTGCAGCACGCCGCGTATGTTGACGTCGATCATCCAATCCCACTCATCGACTTGCAACGCTGCCAGCGGGGACAGCGGCATGACGCCAGCGTTGTTGATGATGGCATCGAGGCGCCCGAATCGCGCAATGGCATGGTCAGCAAATGCCTGCACTTGCGCACGCTGGGTGACATCCACCTCCTTGGCCTCTGCCACCCCGCCTGCGCTCCGGATGTCGGCCACGATATGCTGCAGTTTTTCCATACGGCGCGCGCCCAGCACTACGGTGGCGCCGTTGGCGGCCAGAAGCCTCGCCGTGGATTCGCCGATACCGCTGCTGGCACCAGTGATCAAAATGACTTTATCGAGTTGCTTGCTCATACGGAACTTTCTGCGTGCAATCGCCGCTGTGCATGGAAAGTCCAAACTGTATGTATCCTCTTGTGTCTAGAGAAGTGTGCCAATGGTGAACAATTTGGTTAGAGTGCCTAACCAATGAAAGACGATCTCCATCTACCTCTGTTGCACTGCTTTGTGGCGGTTGCCAAAGCGCAAAGTTTCCGCGCGGCAGCGGACCAGCTGGGCGTGACACGCTCAGCTGTGAGCCAGGCCATGCGTCGGCTGGAAGACCAACTGGGTACTGCCCTGGTGTACCGCACAACCCGCCATGTACGCCTGACCGAGGCAGGTCAGGCCCTCCATCAGCAAATCAGCGGGCCCTTGGCCGTGGTTAACGCGGCGCTGGAAGAAGCGGCCCACGACGGCCCGGCGCGAGGGCTGTTGCGCGTGGCCGTCACATCCATTGCCGAGCGGTTTCTGTCAGGTCCATTGATCAGCTCCTTCATCGCCGCACATCCTGAAGTCACATTGGATGTGACCGTCACAGATGATGAATCGGACATCATTGCAGCCGGATTCGACGCAGGCGTGCGTCTTGGGGAAGTCATTGAACAGGACATGATTGCCATCCCTTTGACCGGGCCTCAACGGCAAGTCGTGGTGGCTTCGCCGGAGTATTTTGCGGAACACGGAACGCCGCAGCATCCCAATGATCTTTTAAACCACCACTGCATCGGCTGGCGCGCGAGGCTGGAGACTGCACCCTACCGCTGGGAATTTCAAGAAGAAGGACGCGATTTCAGCCTCGCCATAGCCTCCCGCGTGACCTCCAATGACATGCTGCTGATGATCCGGACCGCACTGGCCCATGGCGGCATCACCATCGGTATGCAAGAAACTTTCCGGCCCTATATCGAACGTGGGGAACTGGTCTCTGTTTTGGACAGCTATTTGCCCAACTTCCCCGGTTTTTATCTCTATTACTCCAGCCGTAGAAATCAGCCGCGCAAGTTACGGGCGTTGGTCGAACATGTGAGATCGTGGTCTCAGGCATCCGGCTCTTCGCATTCTGCCGCTCCAGCCGGAACGAGAGCTTAAGGCTTCTCGCAGCCTTAAGTGTCGGGTCCGGATGATTGCGCACGTTCTTGACCACTTTATCTTGTATCGATTGACAGCTACGTGCCGACACGAGCCTGCTGCGGATGCAGAAGCGGTCTTTTAGGCCCGTACGTAGTGAACCGCGCAATCGAGCGGCCTGTCCCGAGGAGGAAGCAGTCGTTAAGGCGCAGGGACTTTCACCGGCTGGTGTTGGTGGTTGCTGCAGTACAGGCCCTGGGCTGTAAATGACTCAGATCACACTAAAGCGGTCATCCAAGAAAAACGTTGCTGCGTGTGGTCAACCCAGGGAGTGCCCGCGCTGGTGGATGTCTTGCCCGCCGCCGTGTCGGTGTTTGCAGCCGTGCACGCGCGTGGGCAGGGCAGTTAAGTCAGGACAAGCGGCGCTTATCGTTTTCAGGGGAGACGTCACCCGGCTTGTTCGACAAGCCGCTGGCGCCTGCAACATTCGCCCTCACGATCCGATCGCGAACCGTGGTTGCAAGCAGTCCCCTGCGCGGCCATCAAGGCTTTTTCAGCTGGCCCAGATACTCGCGCAGCAACGCCACGCGCCGCGGGCGAAAACTGCTGCGCGTGCTCTCGACGGCGGTGATGCGCGCGGCCGCGAATTTGCGAAAGCCCTGGCGCATGCAGCACCAGGCCAGCACGACCAGCATATGGTCCAGATAGACGATGGCCAGCGGCCAGATGGTGCGCTGCGTCTCCTGGCCGTGCAGGTCCGTGTAATGGATCAGCAAGGCCTCTTCACGCCAGCAGCCTTCGCGCAGCAATGGCATGTGCGGCAGTTCCGGATAGCGGTCTTCGAGGCGATGCACCTGCGACACCGCGTGCAGCATCTGCTGCTGGCTGGCCGAAGGCAGGGTGGCGGCGACCGTAGGCGGAAATTGGCTCTCTAACATCGGCGACTTAATCAGTTATCTGTGGGAGTGGTGGTCAGCTGATGAGTCGACCTGCAACCTTGTGGGGAAGTGATAGCCATCCGCACAAGTAGCTAGCTAAGTCGGAAGTTGAAGTCCCCTCGAATTCCTGAGCCAGTCAGAAGTAGAGGTTGGGGACAGTTTGACACGGTACGGCTGGATTTGGCAGAAAGATTCATGGAGCAGTGGTGGTTGTAGCGGTGCAGTCAAGCGGCTGTCGCCCTTCCTGTGCCACGTCTTGGCAATATGTTTGCGAATGCAGCACTGTTCCATGTGCCCAGCCAGACGTAGCCTCAGGCGCTGCTTCAACTCCACGTCGGAAGTTTGTCGTTTCCATGCGTACAGGTTACTCCTTTAGCTAACGATAAGCAGTGAGTTGTCCCGCTGTGTGGCTGTGCATCGCTGCCTGTAAAACCTCCCATGCCGTGCATTTTCCTCATCATCCTGCGCTGGGAAGCGCAGAGCGATGGCGCTTTTCCCCGATGTTTTTTGTCTTCTTTGATTTAATTTAAACTTATTGACGCATCATATCCCTCATTGTGGTGTGTCTCGTTTAATTCGAATTCGTGGAAATAGCATCGCCCATGAAGAGCACTGCGTCAGCAGCCGAGCGGGGGCAACGAGCCGCGTGAGGCCATTCCGCGAGAAGCGGATCTGTAAGCCAAGGTAGAAGCTGGCATTCGGCCGCGTGAGCCGGGCCGGGTGGCGATCGGCGGTCACCATCAGGGGGCAGGGCAGGCATGACCGCGGGACATGAACCAAGGCTGACATCCGGTTTTTGTGCCAGTCCGACGCGCTGGAATGCCGACTGCCGCAGCCATGGCTCGGGGCTGCCCATTGCCGCGGCCATTGCGCGCATTTGCGGTGGTGGGGCGTTCATTGGGTGTTTGGGCGGTAGCACGTGTGTAGGGCGTGCGGTGCGGAGCGGCGTCGGCACATGAGAGTCAGGGCTTGGGCTCATCAAGCTGACTTGAGATGCTCGAACAGGGTCAATGCCCGATGCCGCGGGAGCAGGGCGTTGCCCATCCCTCGCGCCCTCCAGTCTGCGGCGGCTCGAGGAGGTGGCTGCATGGCATCCAGCGCCGCCATGGCGAAGGTGGTCAGGCCGATTGCCGGCGCCATGGCAAGGCTGTCGGCGCACGGGGAGGGCAGGCCCAGCCCGACGCCCTGGCCATCGATGCCGGAGGCGGATGCGGTAATCGCCAGCGGCGAGAAGCCGGGGCATTCGGTCTTTTCACCTTTCGCCTGCAAGACTGCAACGTGACCCGCAACCTCTAGCTACCCAGGGGCGGAAGTGCGAGGAAGGCGATCCCGTGTTGCAGGCTTTCACGGGCTGCGATGGGGCAGCTCCCGAAGCCCAGCGGCGATGGGTGGTTGTGTCGAGGACACCGAAGAGGCACCGTTGCCGACGGTGGTCGACGCGCCGAAGTGTCCACAGCACCCCATGCATGTGGGGTAAATCCAACGCTACAAGATGTATCCATGGCTGTGCCAGCCCTTTAGCGCATCCGAATGAAAATTATTGAGCATGAAGATGTGAATGAGAGTGACTTGTATTTAATAATCTCGTCCGTTCGTTGCAGGATGCCGCGTTGCCGCCGTCCTGCGCCGACTTTTCGACCCAATTCGAATCCATAACAGTCACTTTCATTCCATGTCCTCTTCCTGCGCTCGTCTGCCGCATGCCGGCCCGTTCACGCCCACCGAACTCTCCCGCGGGCTGCGCCTGTGCCTGGGCGCCTGCCTGGCCATTGCAGCGGCTGGCGCGGCGGCCCAGACCTCATCCACTGCCGCGAATCGGCTGGGTGACGTGACGGTCACCGACCAGGCGGCCTCCATTGGCGGCCTGCAGAAGACCTATTCCGGCGGCCAGCTGGCGCGCGGCGGCGACCTGGGCATCCTTGGGCGCACCGACCTGATGAACGTGCCGTTCAGCACCACCAACTACACCTCGACCTATATCGAGAACCAGCAGGCGCTCAACATCTCCGACGTGGTGATGAGCGACGCCTCGGTGCGCACGCTGCAGGCGCGCGGCGGCTACGGCGAGGACTTCCAGGTGCGCGGCCTGACGATCGGCGCACGGGATGTCGCGGTCAACGGCCTGTATGGGCTGTCGCCGGCCACGCGCATGCCGCTGGAAGTGATCGAGCGCGTCGAGGTGCTCAAGGGCCCGGGCTCGTTCACCAACGGCGTCGGCCCTAAGGAAAGCGTCGGCGGCGCGATCAATGTGGTGACCAAGCGCGCCGGCGACGTGCCGCTGACGCGTGTCACCGGCACCTATATGGGCAAGGCGCAGTTCGGCACGCATCTGGATGTGGGCCGCCGCTTTGGCGAGGACAACGAGTGGGGCGTGCGCGCCAATGGCGTGTGGCGCAACGGCGAAGGCAATATCGATGGCGGCCGCCAGCGCCTGGGCCTGGGCGCGCTGGGCGTGGACTACGCCGGCGCCCGCCTGCGCTGGTCGGCCGATCTGCTCTACACCAAGGGCAAATCGGTGAACTACCGCCCGCAGGCCGGCTTCCTGGCCGGCATCACCGAGCTGCCTGCCGTGCCGGACCCGCGCCAGACCTTCTATCCGGGCGCGAAGCTCGCGGACGATGCCAAGACCGCGCTCACGCGCATCGAGTACGACCTGAGCGACAGCACCACCGTCTATGGCGGCATCGGCTACAGCGAAGTGACCAGCGACCAGGATTTCCCCACCGCATTCCCGCGGATCAACTCCGCCGGCAACTTCGGCGTGCAGAACGGCTATTACGACGAGTACAACAAGACCACCGCAGCCGACGTGGGCCTGCGCACGCGTTTCAAGACCGGCGATGTGGGCCATACGGTGGCAGTCACGGCCAATGGCCTGCAGCGCGAGACCGGCTTTTTCTACCAGCTGACGCCCAGGCCGGGCGCTGCTTCCAATATCTACAACCCCGCGCCGCTGCCTGCGATCAACTTTGCACGCGGCACGCCTACCAAGTCCGCGGAACTGTCGCTGCGCAGCGTCGCGGTGGTCGATACCCTGGCGTTCTACAACGACCGGCTGCTGGTCACGCTGGGTGCGCGCCATCAGAACATCGAGCAAAAGAGCGTCAACGGCTCCACGCCCTACGATGCCAGCTCGGTCACGCCGCTGGCGGGCGTGGTTTTCAAGGCCACGCAGAACGTCTCGGTCTACGCCAACCATACCTCGGGCCTGTCGGCCGGTGGCACGGCGGGTGCGGGCACGGCCAATGTGGGCCAGGTGTTCGCGCCGCAGAAGACCAAGCAGAATGAAATCGGCGTCAAGGCCGACTGGGGCCGCCTGCTGACCCAGGCCGCGATCTACGAGATCAAGCGGCCGATTGCCACGACCGATCCCACCACGCTGGTCTACAGCTTCGGCGGCGAGCAGCGCTACCGCGGCCTGGAGCTGACGGCCTATGGCGAAGTGCAGCGCGGCCTGCGCCTGATGGCCAGCGCCGCCTTCAATGACGCCAAGCTGACCAGGACGCAGGGCGGCGTGAACCAGGGCAACGACGCCAACGGCGTGCCCGATCGCACCTTCAATGTCGGGCTGGACTGGGATACGCCCTGGGTGCCGGGCCTGAGCCTCAACGGCCGCGTGATCAACACGTCCTCCATGTGGTACGACGCCGCCAACCTGCTGCGCATGCCGTCGTGGACCCGCGTGGACCTGGGCGCGCGCTATGCCACCAAGTTCGGCAACCAGCCGGTGGTGCTGCGCGCCAATCTGGAAAACGTCGCCAACAAGGCTTATTGGGTGACGGCCGCAGGCTACGCCACCGTGGGCGCGCCGCGCACGCTGATGCTGTCGGCCCAGGTCGATTTCTAAACCTCAAGGAAAAATGATGAACCGCATGATCTCCATGGCCAGCGCCACGCTGGCCCTGCTGGGCTTTGCCCACGCCGCACAGGCGCACCAGATCTGGATCGAGCAGCCCGCCGGCCAGCAAAACGCCATCGTGCGCTTCGGCGAATTCGGCGAGAACCTGCGCGAGGCCTCGCCCGGGCTGCTGGACAAGTTCGGCCAGCCCACGGCCACGCTGATCGCAGGCCAGGGCGAGAAGGCCGCCGAGGTGCGCAAGGCCGCCGACGGCTTTGCCCTGTCGTTCGGCGCGGCGCGTGGCGAGTCCATCGTTGCCGCCGATGAGCGCTATCCGCTCTATACCTGGAAGAAGGACGGCAAGGACACGCTCAACCGCTACTACCCCGCGGCGCGCCTGATCACCAGCTTCGCGGCCCAGTCCCCGAAGCTGGCGCTGGACCTGGTGCCCACGGGCAAGGATGGCGAATTCAAGCTGTACCTCAAGGGGCAGCCCAAGGCCGGCGCCAAGGTCGCGCTGGTCACGCAGTCCGGCTGGGCCAAGGAGGCGCAGACCGACGCGCAAGGCCTGGTGCAGTTCGACATGCCGTGGAAGGGCACCTACGTGGCCGAGGTCAGCGTCAACGACGCCACCGCGGGCGAGCGCGCGGGCGCGGGCGGCACGGAGAAGTTCGATGCCGTCAGCTATGTGACCTCGCTCACCTATGTGAAGCCCGACGGCGTGGAGCCGATTCCGGCGCCACCCGCGGCTGCGCCGAACCAATGAGCGCGCTGCCCGGCCGCGGCTGGCGCACGGTCGCGCTGGTCTCGCGCATCGTGGCCGCGCTGCTGGGCGGCTATGCGCTGGCCGCGCTGACCAGCCTGGCCGCGCTGGCGCTGCCGATGGACAAGATCCAGGGCATGCTCACCGGCATGCTGCTGAGTTTCGTGGTCTACGCCGGCGCGGTGATCTGGGTGTTCGCGGCGCGCAGCGCGCGCCGCGCCTGGGCCGGCCTGTTGGTCGCGGCGCTGCCGCTGCTGCTCGCGTCTTGGTCCGCACGGGCGGCCCACGTTTCTTTCTGAGCTCGACTCCATGCCAAAACCTCTACCCGTGCCGGCCAAGGCACCGGGCCTGCGCCAGACGATGGCGGACCTGCACACCTGGACCGGCCTGCTGCTGGGCTGGTTCCTCTACGCGATGTTCCTCACCGGCACGGTGAGCTATTTCAAGGACGAATTGTCGCAATGGGCGCGGCCCGAACTGGCGCGCCAGGTCGAGCTGCCGGACCCCGCCGCCGCGGCGCAGCGCGTGGCCGATGCGCTCGCGCGCATCGCGCCGGGCAGCCCGCAGTGGGGCATGCGCATGCCTGATGCGCGCAACAACACCGTCTCCTCGTTCTGGCGCAACCCGCCGGGGCAACCCGCGCCGCGCGCTTTCGGCGAAGGCAACTTCGACCCGGCGACGGGCGAGGCCGTCTCCGCGCGCGCGACCCAGGGCGGCGAATTCTTCTTCCGCTTCCACTTCCAGTTCCACTACCTGCCCGCGATCTGGGGCCGCTGGCTCGCGGGGCTGGCGGCCATGTTCATGCTGGTGGCCATCATCAGCGGCGTCATCACGCACAAGAAGATCTTCGTCGACTTCTTCACCTTCCGCGGCGGCAAGGGCCAGCGCTCCTGGCTCGACGCGCACAACGCGCTGTCGGTGTTCGGGCTGCCCTTCCATTTGATGATCACCTACACCGGGCTGGTCACGCTGATGGCGCTGTACATGCCCTGGGGCGAGCAGGCGGCCATCCAGACCGCGGCGGAAAAGAGGCAGCTCACCAACGAGCTCAGCGTGTTCATTCCTCCGGGCAAGCCCAGCGGCCAGCCCGCGGCGCTGGCGCCGGTCGACGCCATGGTGCGCCAGGCGCAGGCCGTCTGGGGCACGCACAACATCGGCGGCGTGACCATCACCCAGCCCGGCGACGCCGCGGCGCGCGTGGCGGTGGCGCGCGGCAGCGCCGGACGGGTGTCGATGAGCCCGCAATACATGCTGTTCGAGGGCAGCACCGGCCGGCTGCTGGAGACGCACGACGGGGTCGGCCCGGCCGCCGAGACCCGCGGCGTGCTGTATGCGCTGCACCTGGGGCGTTTCAGCGACCTTTCGCTGCGCTGGCTGTATTTCATCGTGAGCCTGGCCGGTACCGCCATGGTCGGCACCGGCCTGGTGATGTGGACCGTCAAGCGCCGCGCGAAGCTGGCCGATCCCGAGCGGCCGTATTTCGGTTTCCGTCTGGTCGAGCGGCTGAACATCGCCGCCATTGCCGGGCTGTCGATCGCCATGGCGGGCTTTCTCTGGGCCAACCGGCTGCTGCCCGCGCAGCTGCCCCAGCGCGGCGATTGGGAGATGCACGCCTTCTTTGCCGTCTGGGCACTGGCGCTGCTGCACGCGCTGCTGCGGCCGGCGCGGCGCGCCTGGATCGAGCAGCTGTGGCTGGCCACGGCCGTGCTGGCGCTGCTGCCGGTGCTCAACGCGCTGACCACCGAGCGCCCGCTGTGGCGCAGCCTGTCCGAAGGCGACTGGGTGTTTGCCGGCATGGACCTGGTGCTGTGGGCGTTCGCCGCGCTGCATGCGGCGCTGGCGCTGCGCACCCTGCGCCACCGTGCGCGCGTGCCGGCCGGGCCGCGCGCGCGTGCGGCGCAACTGCAAGCCGGGGAGGCGGCATGATGCATCTGCTGATGCTCGCGGGCTGCACCGCGGGAATGTGCGCCTTGGCCGCCGCCACCGAACGCCAGCAGGCGCTCTGGTTCGGCCGCCTGCTGTCCGCCCGCAGCACGCGGTGGCTCCGGGCCACGGGCTGGCTGCTGCTGCTGCTGTGCCTGGCGGGCGCAGTGCGCGGCTGGGGGTGGAGCTTCGGGCTGGTGGCGTACACCGGGCATACCAGCCTGGCTGCCGGGCTCGTTTACCTGGGGCTCATCCTGGGGGCGCGCGAGGGCAGATCCGGCGCCCGCTGACTGGCAGGCAGGTGCGCAGCAGGCGCTTGGGTCGAGCGCCTGTGGGCGTGCCGCTTGCTGACGTGGCCGCTATTGCGTGGAGCAACTGAAGCTGGCTGCCACGTTGATATCGCCGCTGCCGTTGTAGCGCGGATAGGCGGGATAGTCGCACAGCGGCCGGGTGCGGCCCGGCACCCCGGCGGTGTCGGCCACGGTCTGGCTCGGAGGCAGGGTGCCTTTCTCGACCCAGTTCTCGAGAGTCGACAGGGAATCCCAGGCGGCATTGAAGACCGTGCTCACGGCATGTCCGTAGCCCGGAATCTCGTAGTAGCGCAGGAACGAGTCGGCGCGCGCCTGGCCCATGGTGGCGCGTACGCGCTCGACATATTGGGCGGTGGCGCGCGTGCTCACCAGCGCGTCGCCGGTGCCGTGGGCGATCAGCACCTTGCCGCCCTTCGACTGGAACGCCGTCAGGTCGGTCTTGTTGACGTCCTGCAGTGCGCTCAGCGCGCTGATGCGCTCCTGCCAGCGGCCGGGGTTCTGCGGATCCAGCGTCAGCGCGTTGAAGTTGGGGTCGCGCGTCACGAAAAAGCGCACCCACTGGTCCCAGAAGATGCTGCCATAGGGGGCGCCGTTGGGCATCGGGCTGGCGGGCTGGGCGCTGCTCAGGGCAAGGAAGGAGACGGTGGCCTGCAGGGGGCTCGGGTGGGGCATGCCGAAGTCGGTGCCCCAGGTATTGAAGCCCGGGTACTGGGTCTCGCCGCTGGCGAGCGCATAGCCGAAGGTGATCGGGGTGTTGATGACATTGAACGCCGCGATCTGGGCGTCCGACAGGCAGCTGTCGCCCGTGTCGAGGCCGCCGGCGCAGCGCAGCGCGGCGCCGTTGACGGTGGCGGTCATCGGATCGAAGCTCCGGTTGCAGGACCGGATGTCGCTGACCAGGCCATCGACCACGCCGTCGAGCCCGTCGCATGCCTGGAGCGAGGCGTCATACAGCTGCTTGCGTTTGGCAGCGTTGGGATAGGCACCGGGCTGCGCGAGCGCGCGCGTGATGCGGCCGAACTGCAGGTCGAGGCTGGCGGCCGCGCCCGCGGGATACAGCGCGATCACCCCGTCCCAGTCCTGCGGCCAGCGCTGCGCCACCGCCAGCGCTTCGCGGCCGCCCGTCGAGCCGCCGGCAAAATAGGCTTTGGTCGGGTTGCCCGCGGCATAGCGCGCGTTGATGACCGCCATGGCGACGTCGCGCGTCTTCTTCAGCGCGTCGCCGGCAAAATTCCTCAGCGCCTCGTCGTTGACGCCAAACGAGCCATCCTGGCTGCCGAGCGCCCCTGCCTGGTGCCCGGAATCGCTGGCGAAGGTCGCGTAGCCGCGGCCCAGCGGAGTCGCCTGGGCGGTCGGCCCGGCCGGCACGTTGCCCGTCACCGAAGGCTGGATGCCGTTGTAGCCGCCACCCCCGAACATCATCGCCTTGCCGTTCCATGTGGTGGGCAGTGCCATCTGCATCATGATCTTCGGCGCCGCGGGGTCGACTGGTGAAATCGCGGCGCTGACCCGGCAGAAATCGGGAGTTGCGCCCGCCGCCGCGACCTGGGTGGCGGCGGTGACCACCGCACCCGTGGTCGGCAGCCCGATGCTGGTGGCGGCGATCGCCATTCCGTTCAGATCCGCGCAGCCCAGGGGCTGCGCCATGGGCGGGTCTTCACCGCCGTTGCCGCCGCATGCGACCAGCACGGCCGAGGCCGAGAGGGACAGCAGCAGGATGAAGGGGCGTGGAGGGCGCTGGGGTTGTCGCATGTTGTCTCCTTGTGTGGAAGATCGCGGGTCGTGGGGCAGGTTGCAATGCAGGTCAACCTGCTCGACAGTGTCTGGAGGGGATACTGCGCGGTCCATCCACGTTTGCACTTACACCGCCCCGCAAGTGCTTCTTCAGACTGCCCGGACCAACATGCCGAAGCCGGCACAAAGCAAAAGCCCGCAGACGATGCGCTGCAGGATCGCGCGCGAAACCGGCAGCTTGCGGTTCGCCGACAAAGCCGTGACCAGCAGGACCACCGGAATGGCCTGGGCTGCCAGCAGCAGCGACTGCACGCTGATCTGGCCGCCCAGGCCCAGCACCGCCAGGCGCAGCAGGGCGCCCACGCCGAAGCTGAAGATCAGCGCTTCCTGGATGCGCGCGAGCGGCCATGGCTGGCGGTACACCACGTAGACGAGCGGAGGCCCGGCTGCCGAGAAAAGCCCTCCGAGCACGCCCGACAGCAGCCCCACGCCGGCAAAGACGCGCGGCGGGGAGGTGTCCTGCCGGGGCTCGGCCATGCGCCAGAGCAGCAGTGCGCAGCCGATGATGATCAGCCCCAGCAGGGCCCTGAGCAGGTGCATCGCATTGGCCGCAAGATAGACCAATATCCCCATTCCAATGAACGACCCGGCCATGCTCGAAGCCACCGCAATCCTCATCGCCGGCTCGATCCGCACCGGACGCCGGCGGTAGAGAAACATCGCAGCGTTCATGACGGTGAGAAAGGACACCGCGTTCACGGCATCCGGCAGCGGGAACAGGTGGGTGAGCCCCACCAGCCCGAGCAGCACCAGCGACAGCGCAAAGCCCGTGAGGCTTTGCACATAGACGGCGAAAGCCACGAAAAGCAAAAAGACCAGATGCGTGGCTGGGCTTGCCGGCATCGACTGTTCAAACAAGGGAGGCATCTGTTCTATCCACCGTCGTGCGCCGCGCTTTGGACGCTTGGGACCTGGCCAGCCACCATCGCGGCAGGACGGCAATGATTATCGGTGCGAGCAGCGATCCGTTGGCCGGTGCCCGCCGCAGGTTGTGGGCGAGCTGCTGCTGCTGATGCGGATCAGCCAATGGCCATGGCCTGAACGATAAACGAGAAAAACAATCGCTTCCGGTATCTTCGAGCGCTGCCTAAACTGCGCCTTGCTGACAAGGAATGCCTGGCCCGGGTGGATTGCCGGGCGGCGCGACATCGGCGGCGGCCTGATTTGCTGGCCGCGCGAGGCAAGGAGGCCCGAAGGAACCAGCCGATGGCGGGCGTGCCCGCCCGGGAGGGGCGCGCGCAGAACGAGAAGCAGATTGCGGGCCTGGACCGCAGTGCCGAAAATGGCCTGGCGGATGCCTTGTGCCTTGCCGCCGGCATGCAGCGCGGGGATGCAGGCGCAAGCCGCATGGGGCTTGGATTCACGCCGGGCGCGCAGCCCGGCATTTCACTGGAATGGAGACTGATATGGCCGATCTTTTTGACAATCCCATGGAACTGATGGGTTTCGAGTTCGTTGAATTTGCCTCGCCCCAGCCAGGCGTGCTGCAGCCCGTGTTCGAAGCCATGGGCTTCACCAAGGTGGCAAAGCACCGCTCGAAGAACGTGACGCTGTACCGCCAGGGCGACATCAACTTCATCGTCAACGAGGAGCCGCGCAGCGCGGCCGCCTATTTCGCTGCCGAGCACGGGCCATCGCCCTGCGGCATGGCGTTTCGCGTCAAGGATTCGCACCGGGCCTATGCGCGCGCGCTGGAGCTGGGCGCGCAGCCGATGGAGATTCCCACCGGGCCGATGGAGCTGCGCCTGCCGGCGATCAAGGGCATCGGCGGCGCGCCGCTGTACCTCATCGACCGCTTCGAGGAGGGCAAGTCGATCTACGACATCGATTTCGAGTTCATCGAGGGCGTGGACCGCCATCCGGTCGGCCATGGCTTCAAGGTCATCGACCACCTGACCCACAACGTCTATCGCGGGCGCATGGCGTTCTGGGCCGACTTCTACGAGCGGCTGTTCAATTTCC
Organism: Comamonas endophytica; assembly: GCF_023634805.2. NCBI lineage: Bacteria > Pseudomonadati > Pseudomonadota > Betaproteobacteria > Burkholderiales > Comamonadaceae > Comamonas > Comamonas endophytica. Next base: position 430,412 of record NZ_CP106882.1, on the reverse strand, counting down.
GCGAGATCCGCTATTTCGACATCAAGGGCGAGTACACCGGGCTGACCTCCAAGGCAATGACGGCGCCGGACGGCATGATCCGCATTCCGCTGAACGAGGAATCGGCCAAGGGTTCGGGCCAGATCGAGGAATACCTGATGGCCTTCAACGGCGAAGGCATCCAGCACATCGCGCTGCTCAGCGAGAATCTGCTGGACAGCGTCGACCGCCTGGCCCAGGCCGGCGTGCCGCTGATGAAGGCGCCGCCCGACGCCTATTACCGGATGCTCGAAGAGCGCCTGCCCAACCATGGCGAGGACCCCGCGCAGCTGCAGGCGCGCGGCATCCTGCTGGACGGCACCACGGAGGATGGCAGCCGGCGCCTGCTGCTGCAGATCTTCTCGGGTACGGTGTTCGGCCCGGTCTTCTTCGAGTTCATCCAGCGCAAGGGCGACTACCGCGAGGGCTTTGGCGAAGGCAATTTCAAGGCGCTGTTCCAGTCGCTCGAGCGCGACCAGATCGAGCGCGGCGTGCTGCAGGCCGAGCCAAGCTGAGGTGCCCGGGGACTGGCTTGGGCGGGCAGGCATCCGCCGCAGGCGAAACCGGCGTATCCGTACCCGGAATCGGGAGGGATGTGCCCGATCCGCGCGGCCGGCAGTTCGGCGTTCCTGATCGATCACCAGCTGCCGGTGCATCTCCAAGACACAGCGTGCGGCCGTCCTCGGCGCAGCGCCCAGGGCATCCATCTCTCCGGTCGGATGCGATTTTCAGGCCAGAAAGGCGTTTGCGATGTCTTCCAGGCTTTGGGGGGCTTCCGGGCGAGACGCTGGCGGCACCGCAGCCTCGACGCCGTTGCCGCGCGCGCTGGCTCCTGCCGGCTGGAAAGTTGCATCGATGGCAATGCCATTGCCTGGATGAACCAGCATCTGCCTGCCGGCGCCATGCGATGCGAAGGCGGGGTCCCATGCTGCGGCTTGGGCGCCTGCGCTCGATGCTGCGGCATGGCCAGCGGCCGGGACGGCATATGCCTGCGCCGGGGCGTGTGGCAATGCGTTTGGCACGGCGGCAGGGGCATGTCGGGCAGGATGCCCGCATGCGCTGGAACCCGGCGAAGCCAGGCCATCTCCAGGGGCCGCCGTCGGGCCGGAGAGAAAAGCCAGGGCGGCGGGAGCGAGCTGTGCTCCGGCCGTGAGCAAAGCGCCCATCAGCAGCGTGTCGCCGCCTTGCGCCGCCATCATCAGCAGCGACCGTCCGTCCACTGCCGTATTCGGGTTGGCTCCAGCTTGCAGCAACACATTCACGGTTTTCAAGGAGTAGCTTCTCTCCCGAATGATCCTGAACAGATTGGCATCGATAAATTCTCCTGCGCCCGCCAGCAATTTGACCATTGGCAAATCTCCGCTATGGGCTGCCACCATCAACGCAGTGTCACCCGCAGCATTGATGCGATTGAACGCCGGACGAGCCTTCAGCAGCGCCGACACGGCCGCGTGGCTGCCAGAAGAAGTGGCCCACATCAGCGCATTGCTACCCGCCGCATCCACGGCATCCACTTCTGCCCCGGCTTTCAGCAACAATTCCACCATGTCGGAAGCGCCGTTCCTCGCAGCCAGCATCAACGCCGTGAAACCGGAGCGCGTGACGGCATTCGCCCTCGTTGCGGCTTGCGAAGGGGACAGCCCATGCCCCTCCTGGACAAGGCCGAGTTCCGGATCGCCCGCGAGAAGCGTACCGAGACAATCAGCACGCCTGTATTGCACCCCGAAGAAAACGCCAGCCCAGCCGGGATCGGCCGCAGGGTCGAGATCGTCGAGATAACGACCGCATGACGACATCTTCATCAACTGGGAGATCTCGCCATCCGTGGCGGTATCGAGAAATTCACTGGAGGAAATTCGCCTCGATAAAAGCGCAGTGATTCCTCCGGTCGAATCTGCACGCTGGGTATGCGTCGCTGCCATCCGGGCAATGACGGCCTGGATGTCTTGCCGTGGGAGATCACCGGGGTGACCCGGGCTTGAAACAGGCGCGCCAGCTCTCTCACCGCGGGCTGGCATGGCATTCATCCAAATCATCCCGGCTTGTCCGGATGCCTGATGCGGATGGCTGGGATGATCCGGATATGCCATGGCAGCCGCAGCCGCTCCCTCACTGCGCACCGGCACGGCGAGCATCCGGGTGGCCTCGGCTTGCCTGGCTACCTCGACAAGCTCAAGGCAGTAATTCAGCATGGCAGGAGTGGACGCGGTAGCGGCGGCAGAAGCGAGGGTGGCAATGGCAGCGGCACTCTCCCCCCGTGCCGCCATGGCGTTTATCCAGGCGACATGGGATTGCCGAAATCCGGCATGTGACATTTGGTATGCGGCGGATGCGGCGGATGCAGCGGATGCGGCGGATGCGGCGGATGCGGCGGATGCGGCGGATGCGGCGAGTGCAGCGGGTGCGGCGGGTGCGGCGGGTGCAGCGGCATCACCGGCAGAACGGGCATCTACCTGCGCAGGCCCACTGAAATATGGATGGGGTCTTGGCTGAACATGCATGAGGAGATCTTTTCGATGACATGGGTGAAACAAGATCGTATATTTATAAAAGCTATCGAATTACCTAATGCTGTGTAACGAAATCTATTGGCAAGTTCCCGGTCCGGGAAAATTCCTGCTCGATACGTGCCGCCTGGCAATGCATATCCTCCGATTCCGGGGCCGCTGCCCTGTACCACCTCGATGACGGCAAGCGCGTGGCGCTGGCCCTGGTGGGCGCGGTGCTGGGCCTGGCCCTGTCGGGGCAGCCGCTGTCGGGGCGGCGCTGGTGGGTTTCATCACCCTGGCCGGCATCCCGGTGCGCAACGGCCTCCTGAAGGTGAGCCACTGCATCAACCTGATGCGCTTCGAGGGCGAGAACTTCGACGCCGCGATGATCGTGCGCGGCTCGCTGGAGCGGTTGAGTCCGGCGCTCATGACGGCACTGGTGACGGCCTTCGCGCTGGCGCCGCTGCTGCCCGAGGCCGAGCGTCCGGGCACCGAGATCCTGCATCCGGTGGCCGTGACCTGGATTTCGAGCTGGTGGCCAGCGCCACCGGCGTGAGCCTGCATCTACGCGACCATGGCAAGCCTGCCGGGATCGACGGGGCCAGAGCCAGGCTCACCTTGCTCAGCGGCAAGGTATTGCTTCGTGAAGCCTAGATCCAGAAACGTCGCCGCACTCGCAGCCATGGACCCCGAACCCGCATGCGCTCAACCCAGAAGGCCCCGCGTCAAGGCGCAGCGCTGCGTGATCAACGCAACAATCCGCTCGGCCACTGCATTGCCGGAATAGACGCGTCCGGCAGCGGAATGCAGCCTGCGCGCGGCAAGCGGCAGCGACTCGGCCAGTTCGAGAATGCGGCTTCTCGAGTGCTCCCGGGAAAAGCCGGTGCCGTCGGCAAACCGTTCCCAGTCGCGGGCCTGGAGCCGGCTGAAATCGTATTGGCTGCCGATTGCCAGCGCCATCTTCGGCGCCAGCGCGGGATGCACCGCTGCAGACCAGAAGGTGTCGAACGGCGCCAGGATCGTTTCCTTGCCCGCATACAGCAGCGAGAAGCTCCCCGTATGTGCCGCGTGATTGCCGATCAGCGCATTGAACACCGCGTCATCGAACAGGCGCAGCAGTTGCGGCCTGGCGGGGCGCGCCGCGCGGCGCAGCAGATCGAAACATGGGGCCAGGCCGGGGCCGCCTTGATGCTGGTACCGGGTTTCAGGCGACACGCCCAGTGCCTGGCAGAAGTCCTCCTGGTGCAGGCGTTGCGGCCGGCCTGCTGCATCCACCACCCGGTCATAGCGCTCGACCAGCAGGAAGGGCCGGCCCTGGACCGCATGGAACTGCGTCTGCGCCGGCCGCAACCCCATTACCTGGGCCAGTGCCGTGCAGAACGCGGCGTTGGCCACGCCGTGTTCCACGCCGGGAAGGGCAGCCCGAAGGAAGTGCGAGCTGGGCGTGCCGCCGAGCGGCAGCCCGATGCGGGCACCGTCGAACACCACCGGCAACCTGTCCGGCGCACCCGCCAGCGCCCGCCGCAATGTCTGCGTGCCGCCCCGCATCGGTCGATCCTCCAGCAGGTCGAGCACCTCCGCGTCGCCCAGCCATCGAACCGCATGGGCTTGTGCTGCGGGCAGCTCCTGGCCCGCCCCGAGAAAGCGCACGGCGCCGGCGCATTCGCTGCCCGGGTGCGCGAGCCGCGCGAAATCGTTCCGCGCGGTCACCTGCGCCAGCAGGCCGGCGAAGAAGGGGCGCGCCTGATGATCGTCGAAGGGCTGCGCCTGCAGCGGCAGCGAGAGCGACAGCGCCATGGCATCGGGCTGCGCCAGCCACTCGGCGCAGTAGCGAAAACCCAGCCGCTGCCCGGCCAGCGTCAGGGTGCCGGCGCGGCGCCCGAACAGCAAGACCTGCAGTTCACGCACCCTGGCTGGCACCAGGGAGGCACTACCCCTCAAGGTCCGCATCCTTCAGCAGGAGCGCTTTGCTGTACGCCGTGAATTCACCCGGGTGCCTGGTGATGACGGGCTCCACGATGTCCTCGAGCAGCCCGGCACGCGCTTCGTCCAGCGCGGTCTTGCGGCCCAGGATGAAGCTTTCGTAGAGGGCGGCCTGTCCGTCCCTGGCCCACAGCCTTTGCCCGGTGGTCACGATCCGGTACTGCATGACGGTCGAGGCCGCGCGCAGATCCAGCAGGTCCACCGGACAGCCCACGATGCCGGCCAGGCCACTGCCCAGATCCCAAAGTGCCTCGGCGCCCAGCATCTCATCCGTCATCAGGGCAAGATCCAGATCGCTTCGCGGCCCCGCGTCGCCGCTCAGCGCCGCTGCGGCGCGAAGATCGAGCGCGTGAGCAGCGCCAGCGCGTCATCGCCGGGCATGGCCTGGGCGAACAGCGTCTCGGCGCGCTGCACATGCCTGGCCAGGATGCGCCGTGTGCTCGAGGGGCCCACCAGCGCCACCAGGGTGGCCTTGCCCACATCCTGCTGGCAGTCCTTGCCCAGCACCGAGGCTTCCATCTCGCCATCGGCGAGATCATCGGCCAGCTGGAATGCCTGGCCCAGTGCCTCCGCGGCTTCGCGCATCAGCGCCCGGGTCTGCGTGTTGGCGCCGGCGGCCAGGCCGGCCAGTTCGAAAGCCGCGGTGAACAGCGCACCGGTCTTTTGCTGATTGGTCTGCGCGATCTGCGGCGTGGTGCGGGCGGGGCCGGTGGCATGCAGGTCGAGGTATTGGCCGGTGACCAGGCCATTGATGCCCACGGCATCCGACAGCACGGTGACCATGTCGGTGCGCACGAGCGGCGGAATGCCGCCGGCCGTTGCCGTGATGCGCCATGCGGAGGCCAGCAGGGCAACGGCTGCCAGCATGGCCACGTCTTCGCCGAAGGCAACGTGCACCGTGGGCTGGTTGCGGCGCAGCTTGGCGTCGTCCATGCAGGGCATGTCGTCGAGGAACAGCGAAGCGGCATGCACCATTTCCAGGGCGCAGGCGGCGTCGAGCACATCGCCGGGATCCACGCCAAACCCGCGCGCCGCCAGCAGCATCAGCAGCGGCCTGACGCGCTTGCCCGGTGCCAGCACGCCATAGCGCATGGCGGCCGCAACCCGGTTTTCCTGCGCGTGCGCCACTGGCACCAGCACGCCCAGCCGCGCATCGATCTGCGCGCGCAACCCGTCGATCAGGCGTTCTTGCGCGCTGTCTCGCGGCAAGGCGGCGGTGGCGGAGGACGGCGAGAGAACGGGCGAAGCAAGCATGGATTTGATCGATAGGGCACCGCCAACCTAAGCGGTATGGCTACCTTAGTCAGAAAGCAGGGGGTCGTGGCGCCTACCGAAGCAAGTTGCGCCTCCGTCCTACAGCCCTGGCAGACACAATAGTCGGGGGCTAATCCTGGCCCATCGGCTACGTCACTACCTTTCCATGCACCTCGCCTTTATCGCTCCACCCTTCACCAGCCATGTGCGCGCCCTGGAAGCGCTGGCGGCCGTGCTGCTGGACCGTGGCCACCGGGTGAGCTGGATCCATCAGGCCGATGTGGGCGCGCTGCTGCGCGAGCGCCGCATCGGCTTCCATGCGGTGGGCGCCGCCAGCCATCCCGCGGGCAGCCTGCCGGCCATCGTGGCCCGGGCCGCCAATCCCGGCGGCCCCTGGGGGCTGCGGCGGGTGATCGGCGATGTGGCCGCCGGCACCGACATGCTGTGCCGGGAGGCGCCGGCGTGGCTGGAGCGGCTGGGCGTGGATGCCATCGTTGCCGACCAGATGGAAGCCGCCGGCGGATTGATTGCCGAGGGGCTGGGCCTGCCCTTCGTCTCGGTGGCTTGCGCCCTGCCGGTGAACCGCGACCCACGCGTGCCGCTGCCCGTCATGCCCTGGGGCTATGCCGCCGACACGCGCGGCGAGCAGTTGAACGAAGGCAGCGCCCGGGTCTACGACTGGATGATGGGGCGGCACGAGGCCGTGATCCGGCACCACGCCGCGCGCTTCGGCCTGCAGGGCCGGCGCACGCTGGCCGATTGCCTGTCGCCGCTGGCGCAGATCAGCCAGACCACGCCGGGATTCGATTTTCCGCGCAGTGCGCCGCAACCGCACTTCCACCATGTGGGGCCCCTGCGCGGGCCGCAGACGGCGGAGCCGGCGCTGGATCTGCTGCTGGACAGGAGCCGGCCCTTTGTCTTCGCGTCGCTGGGCACGCTGCAGGGCGGACGCTACGCGCTGTTCGAGCGCATTGCGCGCGCCTGCCGCGCCGAGGACCTGCAGCTGCTGATCGCACATTGCGATCGCCTCGATGAACAACAGGCAGCGGCGCTGGTGTGTGCCGGGGCCACGGCCGTGACCGGCTTCGCGCCGCAGCGCGCCGCGCTGGCGCGCGCCGATGTGGTCGTGACCCACGCGGGGCTGAACACGGCGCTCGATGCGCTGGAGGCGGGCACGCCCCAGCTGGCATTGCCCATTGCCTTCGACCAGCCTGGCGTCGCGGCGCGCATCGCGCATGCCGGCACGGGAATCAAGCTGCTGCCGCCGCTGGCGGGTGTCGGGGCACTGCGGCGCGCGCTGCGCCGCTTGCTCGACGAGCCACGCTTTGCCGACCGCAGCCGCGAACTGGGCCGGGAAATCGCTGCATCGGGCGGCGCCGAGCGTGCCGCCGATCTGACGGAAGCCGCGCTGCAGCTGCGCCCTTCGGTCCGGGCCGCCAGTGCTGTCGACCATGAGGCCGCGGGGGCCCGCCAGGCGCTGCATGTCTGAAATCCCCCTGGCAAACGATCTCGATGCCGATCTGCTGCTGGTGGGCGGCGGGCTGGCCAATGGCCTGATCGCCCGGCGCCTGAAGGAAGCCCACCCCGGGATGCGCGTGCTGCTGCTGGAGGCCGGCCCCGCGCTGGGCGGCAACCACACCTGGAGCTTCCATGCCGCCGATCTCGCGCCGGCGCAGCGCGCCTGGATCGCGCCCCTGGTGGCGCACCGCTGGCCGGCGCATGACGTCATGTTCCCCGGCTACCAGAGGCGCCTTGCCGGGGACTACTGCAGCGTCACCTCGGAACGCTTCGACGCGGCGCTGCGCCAGGTGCCGGGCCTGTCCGTGCGGTTGAACTGCGCGGTGGAGAGCGTGGCGCCTGACAGCGTGCGGCTGGCGGACGGTGGCATGCTGCGCGCGCGCTCCGTCATCGACGCCCGCGGCACGCCGCCCGCGCATCTGGCGCTGCGCTTCCAGAAATTCCTCGGACAGGAGCTGCGGCTTGCGGCCCCGCATGGGCTCACGGCGCCGGTGCTGATGGATGCCACGGTCGACCAGGTCGACGGCTACCGCTTCGTCTATCTGCTGCCCTTCACCGCCGACACGCTGCTGGTCGAGGACACGGTCTATGCCGATGGCGCCGAGCTGCCCCGCGAACGGCTGCGCCGCCACATCGCCGACTATGTCGCGGCCCGGGGCTGGCGCGTCGCGGCGCTGCTGCGCGAGGAGGAGGGCGTGCTGCCGATCGCCCTCGCGGGCGATGCCGAAGCCTTGTGGCGTGCCGCGCAGGGCGTACCCCGGGCCGGGCTGGCCGCGGCGCTGTTCCATCCGACCACCGGCTATTCGCTGCCGCAGGCCCTGCGCCTGGCCGATGCGCTGGCGGCGCTGCCACGCAGCACCTGGGACGACCCGGCGCGCGTGTTTGCCGCGGTGCGCGCGCAGGCACTGGACCACTGGAACTCCACCGGGTTCTTCCGCCTGCTCAACCGCATGCTGTTTCTCGCCGCAGCACCGGCCGCGCGCCGCGCCGTCATGCAGCGCTTCTACCGCCTGCCGGCGCCGCTGGTCGCGCGCTTCTACGCGGGCCAGTCGACCCTGGCCGACAAGGCGCGCATCCTGACCGGACGCCCGCCCGTGCCGGTCACGGCCGCGCTGCGCGCTGCCATACTTCCCGTACCCGGCGTTGCCGGCGCGGCTTCCTCCACCTCCCGTTCAACCCATCCATGAACCCATCTCCATCCCAAGGGGCCACGGCCGCGGTCATCGGCTCCGGCTTCGGCGGCCTGGCACTGGCCATGCGGCTGCAGGCCGCGGGCGTGCGCACCACCGTGTTCGAGTCGCGCGACAAGCCCGGCGGACGGGCCTATGTCTATCACGACCAGGGGTTCACCTTCGATGCCGGGCCCACGGTCATCACCGACCCTTCCGCGCTGGAGGAGCTGTTCGCGCTGTCGGGCAGGAAGCTGTCGGACTATGTGGAGCTGCTGCCCGTTGCGCCTTTCTACCGGCTGTGCTGGGAAGATGGCACGCGGCTCGACTATGCCAACGACCAGGAGGCGCTCGACGCCCAGCTGCGCGCGCTGTCGCCGCGCGATGTCGAGGGCTACCAGCGCTTCCTGGCGTATTCGCGCGCCGTGTTCGAGGAGGGCTACCGCAAGCTGGGCACGGTGCCCTTCCTGAACTTCCGCGACATGGTGGCCGCCGGGCCGGCGCTGGTGCAGCTGCAGGCCTGGCGCAGCGTCTACGCCAAGGTGGCATCCTTCATCGAGGACGAAAAGCTGCGCCAGGTCTTCTCCTTCCATTCGCTGCTGGTGGGCGGCAATCCCTTCGAGACCAGCTCCATCTATGCCCTGATCCACGCCCTCGAGCGCGAGTGGGGCGTGTGGTTCCCGCGCGGCGGCACGGGTGCGCTGGTGCAGGGCATGCTGCGCTGCTTCGAGGACATGGGCGGCACGCTGCGGCTGTCCACGCCGGTGGAGCGCATCGAGGTGCAGGGCGGCCGCATCACGGGCCTGATGGCAGGCGGTGAGCACCATGCCTTCGATCAGGTGGCCTCGAATGCCGACGTGGTGCATACCTACGAGCGCCTGCTGGGCCATACCCCGCGCGGGCAGGCCGAGGCGCGGCGCCTGAAGGGCAAGCGCTTCAGCATGTCGCTGTTCGTCGTGCACTTCGGCCTGTCGAAGCCGCAGCCGCAGCTGCAGCACCACACGGTGTGCTTCGGCAACCGGTACCGCGAACTGATCCACGAGATCTTCCACGGCAGCGAGATCCCCGAGGATTTCTCGCTGTACCTGCATGCGCCCTGCGCGACGGACCCGTCCCTGGCGCCGCCGGGCTGCTCGAGCCATTACGTGCTGGCGCCGGTGCCGCACCTGGGCAACGCGCCGGTGGACTGGTCGGTCGAGGGCCCGCGCCTGCGCGACCGCATCTTCGACTATCTGGAGCAGCACTACATGCCGGGCTTGCGCGAGAGCCTGGTGACCAGCCGCATGTTCACGCCCGAGGATTTCCAGACCGAGCTGAACGCGCACCATGGCTCGGCCTTCTCGCTCGAGCCGGTGCTGACGCAGAGCGCGTGGTTCCGCCCGCACAACCGCGATGCCGAGATTCCCAACATGTATATCGTCGGCGCCGGCACGCACCCGGGCGCGGGCGTGCCGGGCGTGGTGGGCTCCGCCAAGGCCACGGCCGGCCTGATGCTGGACGGGGCGCTGCAATGACGGCCGGGCAGGCGGCCCGTCAGGCGCAGGTGGTGGCCCACGGGGCGCAAGCCATACGCGCGGGCTCGCACAGCTTTGCCGCCGCCGCACGGCTCTTCACGCCATCCGTGCGCGAAGGGGCCGTGATGCTCTATGCCTGGTGCCGGCACTGCGACGACGTGGTGGACGGCCAGGAGCTGGGCCACGGCCAGCGCAGCGGAGAGCGCGGCGATGGCCCGGCGCGGCTGGCGCAGCTGCGCGAGGCCACGCGGCGGGCCTGCGCCGGCTTGCCGGGCGACGATCCGGTCTTTGCCGGCCTGGCCGAGGTGGTGCGCCGCCACCGCATCGCGCCCGTGTATTTCGAACACCATCTCGATGGCTTCGCGATGGATGTCGAGGAGCACCGCTATGCGACGCTCGAGGACACGCTGGCCTATTGCTGGCGCGTGGCGGGCGTGGTCGGCGTGATGATGGCGCAGATCATGGGCCGCAGCGATGCCGCCACGCTGGACCGGGCCTGCGACTTGGGGCTGGCCTTCCAGCTCACCAATATCGCGCGCGACGTGGTGGAGGACGCCGCCATCGGCCGCATCTACCTGCCCGCCGAGTGGCTGGCCGCCGAAGGTTTGCCGGCCGATGCCAGGCTGGCCGAGCCGCGCCACCGCGAGGCCCTGGCGCGCGTGGCCATGCGGCTGGTGCAGGCCGCGGAACCCTATTACGACTCGGCCCTGGGCGGGCTGCCGGCGCTGCCGCTGCGCTCGGCCTGGTCCATTGCCACCGCGCGCAGCGTGTACCGCGCCATCGGCCGCAAGGTGCAGGCGCGCGGGCCCGCCGCTTGGGACACGCGCGCGCGCACCAACCGCGCGGAGAAGCTGGGCTGGGTGGCGGCTGGGGGGGTGCAGGCCCTGGCTTCGCGCGCCCGCCGGCCGCAGATGCGGGACCAGCATTTGTTCCAGCGACCGGCCTGACGCGGCCCGGCCTGACCGGCGCGCGCGCTGGCCGCGTCAGGCGCCTGGCGTGCGCCTGTTCTTGCGGATGCGCTGCACTTCCTGCAGCCGCTGCTTGAGCCGCTCGGGCGCCGGCGCCCAGAGAAAACCGAAGGACACGCAGTCTTCCCGCCCATGCACCGCATGGTGCAGCCGGTGCGCCTGGTACAGGCGCTTGAGGTAGCCCGAGCGCGGCACCCAGCGCCAGGGCCAGCGCTGGTGCACCAGTCCGTCGTGCATGACGAAATACAGCGCGCCGTAGAGCGTCATTCCCGCGCCCACCCACTGCAGCGGCCAGCGGCCCGCCGTACCCAGCGCGATGAGCACGATGGCCACGCCCGCGAACACGACGGCATACAGGTCGTTCTTCTCGAACCAGCCTTCGGACTTCTCGTGGTGCGAGCGGTGCCAGCCCCAGCCCCAGCCATGCATGATCCAGCGGTGCGCCGCCCAGGCGAACACCTCCATGCCGGCGACGGTGGCGAGCACGATTCCAAGGGAAGCAAGGGGGGTGTTCATCAAATGGAGCAGCGGGCTCAGCCTGCGCAGTCATCAAACAGGCATGCTAACCGATGCAGCGTGCGCCGGGCCACGGCAGGCACGGGAAGCAGGCTGCCCCTGGCTTGTACCCAGAACACGCTGCATCGCCAGTGGGCCCATATGTCGGCTAGTTCACCTGGCCTTGGCAGCGCAGCAGAAACCAGAGACATGGCGAAATTTCCCTATTGCAAAATAGTGAAAATCTATTAAGAATTGATTTTTGGTAGTTTGTCGGCCCTGCCTCACAGGCATGGCAACCGTCGAAGGGTCTGCGCACCTCGGTTCAAACATCACGACGCAAGGGCATGGCCGCTTGCGTCACGGGTGCAATGGGCACGCGTCACGGCCCAATTTTTTCAAGCTTGATATGAGGAGGCGAGACAATGAAAGCCATGAAAATAATGGAAAGTTTCATGAAATGCAGATTCACATTGCAGGAAGTCTACGAGAAAATTGCCCGCATTAAAACCGAACCAGGTAATAAATGGGATGGAATAATTCCACCCAAGATAAATGAGCTGAAGATTGTTGATCTTTTTCATGCTGAATCGAAATCAGCTCTGGACGCTCTGGTAAAGCAAATTAAAATAGTGATGGCAGATCCGCACACGGGCAATGCGTCAGCCAATGAGGCGCCAAGCTTATCGGAAGCCCAGCGTATTGCCTTGCAAGAAGCAGAGAACAGGTTGTCTTCCATGCTGGAGGCGACGATGACGCAACTGCATGAGGCAGTCGATTCGGCAAGGCAGGTGGCAAAACAAATTCCTAAGCCAAAGGTCGCGACGGCCGTAGACGCCATGCTGGAAAAAATGATACAGCCAGTCGAGGCGATGATGGCCGCGTATTCGCGACTGCCTTCTGCCTGGCAGGATGCAGCCAACTCCTTGGAGCTGCAATCAGCAGCCGAGCAACAGCAGACACCTCCCAAAGAGATAACGAAAGTATCAGACGCTGTGTCGTCCCCCTCCGGCAACGAAGCAAAAGACCTGGAGTCCGATGCAGAAGCCGATGCACTGCTGAACAAACCGATGTACGAGATAATGTACGAGAATTGGAGACAAGCAAGGCAAGATTCCGGAGCTCCTTGCAGCGAAGAGGATTACGATTACTTCGAGGATATTTACGGACCAGATGCTTCTCCGTTGGAGAGCCCAGCGGAAGATCCATCCATATGGAGACCCTTGGAAGAATTGAATGTCACGGCTCCAGCTTCCGGCAACGGAGTGGGCAGCTCCGTGGAAACATCCGATGGCCAGATGCCTGTGTGCAACTGTCCTGCAGTGGAAACCACGCTTGCAGGAAACAATATCGTATATGCCGGGATGCTTACATCTCCGGTTCCGGAATCCATATGAAGCCCGTCCCACCAGATGAACAGGCCTTATTGACGAAGGCGCGGCGCATGGAACACGCCCTGGTGGCTCGGCCGCAGCCAGGCAGGCCCTAGCCGCCCAGCGGCACCGTGGACTCCTTGAGCACGCGCAGCACGAAGCTCGACTTGCTGTGGCGGATGCCCGGGATCTTGTAGAGCTTCTCGCGCAGCAGCCGCTCGTAATCGCGCGTGTCGCGCACGGCAATGCGGATGTAGTAGTCATAGTCGCCCGACACCAGATACGCCTCCTGGATCTCGGGAATGGTGGCCAGCACGCGGCCGAACTCGTACAGCGTCTCGTCGGTGTGGCTCTCGAGCGTGAGCTGCACGATGACCACATCCTGGTAGCCGAGCTTGGCCGGGTCCAGGTCCACCGTGTAGCGCTTGATCACGCCCTGGCTCTCCAGTTTCTTGATGCGCGTCCAGCAGCTGGTGGCCGACAGGCCCACCACCGCGCCGATCTCCTGCAGCGTCTTGCGCGAGTCCTCCTGCAGCACCTGCAGGATGGCAAGATCGAGTTGATCCGGTGATTCTTCGGTGGAAACCGCATTGATCCGGTTGTTTTTCATTGTGTGGCGCTAATAGGCCCTAAAAAAGAAGCCTATTTTGCCTTGGAGGCTGAAAAATAAAGGCATGAAACTGCCATCCCCCACCGATTTTTCGCCGGCCACGCCGCCCCGGGTCTGCAATGGCGCCACCGCGCTGCTCGACACGCTGATCGCATGCGGCGTGGACACGATCTTCGGCTATCCCGGCGGCGCCGCCCTGCCGCTCTACGACGCGCTGCATGGAGAACCGCGGCTGCGGCATATCCTGGTGCGCCACGAGCAGGCGGCGATGCACGCGGCCGAGGGCTATGCGCGCAGCACCGGGCGCGTGGGCGTGGTGCTGGTCACCTCCGGGCCGGGGGTGGGCAACACCATCACCGGGCTGCTGGACGCGATGAGCGACTCCATTCCCGTGCTGTGCATCAGCGCGCAGGTGGCAACGCATTCCATCGGCACCAATGCCTTTCAGGAATGCGACGCGCTGGGGCTGTCGCGGCCCGTCACCAAGTGGAACCATCAGGTGCGCACGGCCGCGGAGATCCCCGGCGCGATCCGCGAAGCGCTTGCGCGTGCCGCTTCGGGGCGGCCCGGGCCGGTGCTGGTCGATGTGCCCAAGGACCTGCAGCTGGTCCCCGTCGATATGCAACCGGCACCGGCTTCGGCGGATGCGGCGCCCGTCGCGCCCTTGCTGCCAACAGCCGCCAGCCTGCAGCGCGCCGCCGAGCTGCTGCAAGGCGCGCGCCGGCCCATCCTGTATGGCGGCGGCGGGCTGGTGAACTCGGGCCCCGCGGCCTGCGCCGCCTTCACGCAGCTGGTGCGCCGGCTCGATGCGCCCTGCACCCTGACGCTGATGGGCCTGGGCGCGCTTCCCGCCTCCGACCCGCGCTTTGTCGGCATGCTGGGCATGCATGGGTCGCTGGAAGCCAACCTGGCGATGCATGAGGCCGATCTGGTGGTCTGCATCGGCGCGCGCTTCGATGACCGCGTCACCGGTAAACTGGACGAGTTCTGCCCGCAGGCGCGCAAGATCCATCTGGATATCGACCTGGGCAGCATTGGCAAGGTGGTGCCGGTGGACGTGTCCCTGGTGGGCGACTGCGCGGCGGTGCTCGAGGCGCTGCTGGCGCTGCCGGAATTGCAGGCGCTGGCGCCCGAGCGGCTCGCGCCCTGGTGGCAGCGCATCGAAGGCTGGCGGGCGCAGCGCTGCTTCGGCTTCACCCCGCGCGCCCAGGAGATCCTGCCGCAGCAGCTGATGCACCAGCTGCAGCAGGCGCTGCAGGGACGCGACGCGATCGTCTCCACCGACGTCGGCCAGCACCAGATGTGGGCCGCCCAGTACCTGCAGTTCGAGCGGCCGCGCCGCTGGCTTACCTCGGGCGGCGCGGGCACCATGGGCTACGGCCTGCCTGCAGCCATCGGCGCCCAGGTCGCGCACCCCGAGGCGCTGGTGGTCTGCGTGAGCGGCGATGCCTCGGTGCTGATGAACATCCAGGAGCTGTCGACGGCGGTGCAGCACCGCGCGCCGGTCAAGCTGGTGCTGTCGAACAACGGCTACATGGGCATGGTGCGCCAGTGGCAGGAGCTCAACCACGGCAACCGCCTGAGCCACAGCTGGAACGACGCGCTGCCGGATTTCGTGGCGCTGGCGCGGGCCTTCGGCTGGGGCGCGCGCCGCGTGAGCGACCCCGCCGAGCTGGACGCCGCGCTGGCCGAATGCCTTGCATATCCGGGCCCGTTCTTCCTCGATGTGCAGGTGGCGGGGCAGGAGAACTGCTTTCCCATGATGCCTGCCGGGGTGGGGCACCACCGCATCCTGCTGGGCAAGGACCGGTGGTACGAGGAGGCGCAGCCGGAGCGCGTCGGTTGAGCCGGCCGGGCTGGCAGGGGAGCGCCTGCTCAGCCCGCCTTGAGATGCTCGAACAGGATCAGCGCCCCGATGCCCATGAGCAGGATGCCTCCCAGGCCTTCCGCCCAGCGGCCGGCGACGGCTCCGACGAAGCGTCCGACCATGACACCCAGCGTCACCATGGTGAAGGTGGCCAGGCCGATCGCCAGCGCCACCGTGAGGATGTTGACGTCCAGGAAGGCCAGGCCCACGCCCACCGCCATGGCATCGATGCTGGTGGCGAAACCGGTGACCGCCAGCAGCCAGAAACCATGGCTCTTGGGTTTTTCCACCTCGTCTTCGGCCGTCTTCAGCGAGGCCAGCAGCATGTGGCCGCCCAAGCCCAGAAGCAGGACGAAAGCGATCCAGTGGTCCCAGGCCTTGACATAGTCCGATGCGGCCGAACCCAGGGCCCAGCCGACGATGGGGGTGATGGCTTCGATGACGCCGAAGATGGCGCCGGTGCGCAGGGCTTCGGACCAGCGGGGCTTGAGCAGGGCGGTGCCCTTGCCCACGGCGGCGGCAAAGGCATCGGTGGACATGGCGAAGGCCAGCACCGAAATGGCGGCGAGATTCATGGGGATTTGCTTTTTACGGCCGGGCATGAACGCAACGGCACGCCACCGCTGCCCGACCTGCGTCGCGATGGATGCCGTTGGTCTCGCCAACCGAAAAAACGGCTGCCGGCGCCACAGCATGCACGATGCCGAGTGTGTTGACGCAGGCGCCTTCAGCCGAAGGCAGGCTACTCCCCAAGGGAAGCGCGATTGTACATGGGCTGCAAGCCATGTAAGACAGGGGCGGCAATGGCCGGATCCGGGGGAGCTGTGGAACTCTGATGACAAGGCGCGGCCGCAGCGCCGCTCACAGTTCGGGTTTTGACCAGAAAGGATATTCCATGGCCACCCCCTCTGTCTCCGGCAAGAAAGTCGCCGTTCTCGTCACCGATGGCTTCGAGCAGGCCGAACTGACCGGCCCCAAGCAGGCGCTGGAAGCCGCCGGCGCACAGGTCACCATCCTGGCCCCCAAGCAAGGCAGCGTGCAGGGCTACAACCACGCGGACAAGGCCGACAGCTTCCCGGTGGACCGCACGATTTCGGACGCGCGCCCCAAGGATTTCGACGCGGTGCTGCTGCCCGGCGGCGTGCAGAACGCCGATGCGCTGCGCGTCGACGAAGACGCGCGCACTTTCGTGCAGGACATCGCGAAGCAAGGCAAGCCGATCGCCGTGATCTGCCATGGGCCTTGGCTGCTGATCGACGCCGGACTGGTGCAGGGACGCACCCTGACCAGCTGGCCCAGCCTGAAGGTGGATCTTCTGAACGCCGGTGCCCGCTGGGTGGATGAAGAGGTGCATGTCGACGGGCAGCTGGTCAGCAGCCGCAAGCCCGACGACATTCCCGCGTTCAACGCGCAGTTCCTGAAGCTGCTGGGCGGGGCGAGCTGACCCAGGGGGCTCCAGGGCCACCCCGGTCGGCACAGGGCTACACCAGCCCCCCGGGCCAGCGCACATGCCACTCGGTGGCGTGCTCGTAGGCCCAGCCGATGCGCAGCGCCAGGTCTTCCTGGTGCGCGCGGCAGATGATCTGCAGCGAGGTGGGCAGGCCCTGGCTGTCGAAACCGTTGGGCAGCGACAGGCCGCAGAGATTCAGGTAGTTGCCGAAGCGAGTGTAGTGCGCGGGGGCCTTGGTCTGGTCCACCTCGGACAGCGGCAGCGCGGTGGTCATGGTGCTGGGCGTGAGCAGGGCGTCGATGCCCTGCATGGCCTGTTCGAACTGCTGCTGCATCACGCTGCGCTGGTGGATCGCTTCCAGATAGGCGCGGGCGCTGATGTCCTTTCCGGCCGCGATGCGGGGACGCACATGCGGATCGAGCGGTGCGCTGGCATCGTCGATCAGCGGGTGGTAGAGCGCATAGCTCTCGGCTGCCATGATGCGCAGGTTGTACGCGGCGACATCCTCGAAGCGAAACGGCAGCTCCAGCGCCACGATCTCGGCGCCCAGCGACGCCAATACCTGCAGCGATGCGTCATAGGCCTCGAGCACCTCGGGCGATGCATAGCGTCGCTCGCCCTCGGGCATGCGCGCCAGCCGCAGCCCGCGGATGCCGCGCCTGAGCGCGGGCATGGGGTCGACATAGGGAAGGCCCGCGGTCTGCGGATCGAGCGGATCCGGCCCCTGCATGGCGGCATACAGCAGCGCCACGTCTTCGACACAGCGCGCCATCGGCCCCGGGGTGTCCAGCGTCGGGCTCAGGGGCTGGATGCCGTGGTTGCTGATGCGCCCGCTGCTGGTCTTGAGCCCGGTGATGCCGCACCACGAGGCGGGCATGCGGATCGAGCCGCCGGTGTCCGTGCCCACGGCCCAGGGCACCAGGCGGGCCGCCACCGCCGCGGCCGAGCCGCTGCTCGAGCCGCCGGGCGTGCGCTGCTGCTGCATGTCCCAGGGATTCCACGGCGTGCCGCGGTGCGTGTTGGTGCCCCAGCCGCCCATGGCGAATTCCACCGTATGCGTCTTGCCCAGCACGATCACGCCCTGCGATACGAGCTTGCGCGCCAGCGTGGCGGTGCGCGTGGCGCGGCGCTCCTTCCAGACTTCGCTGCCGCCGGTGTAGATGCGGCCCTCGATCTCGATCAGGTCCTTGAGCGCCACCGGAATGCCGTGCAGCGGCCCGACCGACTGGCCGGCGCGGATGGCGGACTCGGCCGCCTGCGCGGCCAGGCGCGCGTCGTCGGCATAGACCTCGACGAAGGACTTGAGCTGCGGCTCGCGGCTGGCCACGTTCTGCAGGCAGGACTCCACCAGGTCCACCGGGGAGATTTCGCGTTGCTGGATCCGCCGGGACAGCTGGTGCACCGGCAGGTTGGCGAGACTATCTTGCTTCATGCATCGACCTTTTCCATCTGAAAGCCATGATTGTCCAGTGCCGCGTGCAGCGCGCGCTGCTGCTCGGCGGACAGCGGCACCAGCGGCGGGCGCAGCGTGCACCAGGAATCGACGCCGGTGAAGCGCGCCACCGCCGCCTTCATCGCCGGGATCATCGAGTGCTGCTGGAAGATGGCGCGCGTGGCATCGAGCGCGGCCTGCTGCGCGTCGGCGCCGCTCTCCTGCCAGCTCTCGTAGAGCTGCACCATCGGCGCCGGATTGACGTTGCCCGTGGCGGTGATGCAGCCCGCGCCGCCGGCGCGCAGCGTGCGCAGCAGGAACACCTCGCTGCCGGCAAACACGTCGAAGCCCTGGCCGCCGAATTCGCGCTGCACCGCTTCGGTGTTGCTCCAGTCGCCCGAGCTGTCCTTGATCCCCGCGATGGTGCCCGGATAGGCCTTGAGCAGCCGCTCGATCAGCGCCAGGCTGATGGGCACCTGGGCCACCGGGGGGATGTGGTACAGATAGACGCGCAGGCGGCTGTCGCCCACGCGCTCGATCACCTCGGCGTAGCTGCGGAACAGTCCGTCGTCCGATACGCCCTTGTAGTAGAAGGGCGGCAGCATCAGCACGCCGCCCACGCCCGCGGCCGCCGCATGGCGCGTGAGCTCCACCGTGTCCGTCAGCGCGCAGCAGCCGGTGCCCGGCAGCAGCCGCGCAGGCGCCGCGCCCGATTCCAGCACGGCGTCGAGCAGCTCGCGGCGCTCGCCCACCGACAGCGAATTGGCCTCCGAATTGGTGCCGAAGACCGCCAGCCCCACGTCCTGCTCCAGCAGCCACTGGCAGTGGCGCACGAACTCGGCCGTGTCGGGCGAGAGATCGGCCTTGAAGGGGGTCAGAACCGGCGAGTAGATGCCTTGAAGATGGTGCTTGGCCATGCTTTTGTCTCCTGGTGAATGAAGCGGAATGCGCGGCGCGGGGGCCGCGCGGCTGAAAATGCAAAAGGGTCGGCGGCTAGCTGTGCCCCAGCACGGGGCGCGGTTCGTAGCCGCTGTCGAGCTCGGCGACTTCCTGCGGCGTGAGCGCCACGGCCATGGCGCGCACCGCCTCCTCGATCTGCCGCGGCTGGCTGGCCCCGACGACGGGGGCGCTCACGCCCTTGTGCAGCAGCCAGGCATAGGCCAGCGTGGCCGCGCTCTCGCCCCTGGCGGCGGCCAGCGCATGCAGCCGCGCGCGCGTGTCCAGGTCGGCCTGCCGGCCGTAGAAGCGCTGGGTGGTGGTGTCCGCGGCGCTGCGCGCCGAGCCGCTGCCGGCCTCGCCGGCCGCACCGCCCTGCGCCGCCAGGAAGCCGCGCGCCAGCGGGCTCCACGGCAGCAGCGCCACGCCCGCGTCGCGGCACAGCGGAATCATCTCGCGCTCTTCCTCGCGGTAGATGAGGTTGTAATGGTTCTGCATGCTGATGAAGCGGCTCCAGCCGTGTTCGCGCGCCACCTGCTGGAGCTTGGCGAACTGCCAGGCCCACATGCTGCTCGCGCCCAGGTAGCGCACCTTGCCGGCCTTGACCACGTCGTGCAACGCTTCCAGCGACTCCTCCAGCGGCGTGGCGGGATCGAAGCGATGGATCTGGTAGAGGTCGATGTAGTCGACGCCCAGGCGCTGCAGCGACGCATCGACCGCATGCAGGATGCGCTTGCGGCCCAGCCCGTCCTTGTTCGGGCGGCGGCGGAATGTCGCCGCCGCGTCGCCCTCGAAGGCGATATCCACCGGGTTGAACACCTTGGTGGCGATCACCGCTTCCTCGCGCCGGCTGCCCGGGAAGAACTGCGCGAGCAGTTTTCCCGTGACCACTTCGCCCTCGCCGCCGGAGTAGGTGTCGGCGGTGTCGAAGAAGTTGATGCCCAGTTCCACGGCCTGGCGAAACAGCGGGCGCGCGGCCGGCTCGTCGAGCACCCAGGAGCGCCACGCCGGCGTGCCGAAGTTCAGCGTGCCCAGGCAGATCCTGGAAACCTCCAGGCCCGAATTTCCAAGACGGACGTACTGCATGCAGGCCCCGGCGGTGCTTATTGCGGCTCGACGCCCGCGGCCTTCAGGATCGCGCCGTAGTTCGCGGAGTCCTTGCGGATCATTTCCGCCATCTCCTGCGGCGTGCCGCCGATCGGGTCGAGGCTGAACTCGGCGAATTTGCGGCCGACCTCGCCCTTGAGCGCCTTGTTGAGCTCGGCGTTGAGCCGCTCGACGATGGCCGGCGGCGTGCCGGCCGGCGCCGTCAGCCCGATCCAGGTGATCGAGTCGAAGCCCGGGAAGCCGGATTCGGCCACTGTCGGCAGATCGGGCACCAGCGCAGAGCGCGTGGCGCTGGTGATGGCGATGGCGCGCAGCTTGCCGTTGCGCTCCTTGGCGTAGGGCAGGGCGGTGGGCGAAGTCTCGAACATCGCCTGGATCTGCCCGGCCAGCAGGTCGTTCATCGCCGGCGCGCCGCCCTTGTAGGGCACGTGCAGCATGTCGAGGCCGGCGGCGCCGGTGAACTGGCGCGCGGCGATGTCCTGGCCGGTGCCGATGCCGGCGTTGCCGATGTTGATCTTGCCGGGCTGCGACTTCGCCAGCTTGACCAGGTCCTGCACGCTGTTGACCGGAATCGAGGGGTGCACCAGCAGGATATTGGGCTGGTTGACCAGGCGGATCACGGGCGTGAGGTTCTTTTGCGAATCAAAACCGGGGCGCTTGTAGAGGAACTGGTTGGCGGTGAGCACGCCCGAGCTGCTCACGAACAGCGTCTGGCCGTCCGGCTTGGCATTGGCCACCGCGGTCGCACCGATATTGCCCGAGGCGCCGGGCTTGTTGTCCACCACGAAAGGCTGGCCCAGCGCGTCGCCCAGATGCTTGCCGATGGCGCGCGCCACCATGTCGACGCTGCCGCCCGGCGGGAAGGGCACGACCAGCGTCACCGGGCCCTTGGGATAGGCCGGCTGCGCTCCTGCCAAGCCGGCCACGGCCAGCAAGGGCAGCGCCAGCAGGCTGCGGCGAAAGAGGCTCTTGATGCAAACGGTATGAACTGACGACACGATGGACTCCTGGGGATGGATGGGAAAACCTGGTCTGCTGTCGAACGCGTGCGGGTGGCGCGCTAGGCCGCGGCCTTCGCTGCCTGGATGGCTTTCTCGATCACCTGGGTCGAACCCATGATGTCCGGGTACTTCTCCCCTGCATCGATGCGCGCGAGCGTTTTCTTCTCGTCGCGCATCATCTGCAGCGCACGCGTGGCGCTGGCTTCGATGTCGGCGGCCGGCAGCACGAGAACGCCGTTCTCGTCCGCCAGCACCGCATCGCCCGGCACCACGGAGACGCCACCGCAAGTTACGTGCCCGCAGAACTCGCCGCCCAGGCCGAGCGTCTTGACGGTCACCGCCGAGGTGCCGCGCGACCAGACCGGCACGCCGTACTGGCGCAGCTCGCCCAGATCGGTCACCAGCCCGTCCACGATGATCCCCACCACGCCGGCGGCACGCGCCGCATAGGCCACCGCGCCGCCCAGCGCGGCAATGGATTCGTCGCCGCAGCGGTCGATGATCAGGAAGTCGCCGGGGCGGGCCTGCCCCACGGCGTAATGCACCATCGCGCCGTCCATGCCAGGGGCGCGCACGGTCACCGCGGTGCCGGAAATGCGGCGGTCCTGGAAATGCGCCTTGATCGCCGGGCTCATGAAACCGGTGTAGCGGAAGTGCCCGATGACGGCGGGTTCGGCCTGCGCCAGCAGGGTCAGCAACGCGGGGTCGATGGGCGCGGGCAGAGGATGGAGTTGGTACATGGCTGGCTCATGAAATTGAATCAGTGCTCAATTTATCAGCCGGTTTTGTGTCAGGAAAACGCCTTATTTGAGCAATAGTTGATAAGATTTTTGAATCATGAGAACCACCCTGCGCCAGCTCGAAGCCTTTTTCTGGACCGCCAAACTGGGCAGCATCCATGCCGCGGCCGAGCACCTGAATTTCAGCCAGCCGGCGATCTCCAGCCGCATCAAGGAACTGGAAGCGGCGCTGAACCTGCGGCTGTTCACGCGCGAGAAGCAGCGCGTGCAGCTGACCCACGACGGCCGCCACGCGGTGACGCTGGCGGAGCGGGCGCTGGGCGCGGCGCACGACTTCGAGCGCATGGGGCGCACCGGCCCGCCGCTCGAGGGCGTGCTGCGCCTGGGCTCGGACGAATCGACGGCGATGGTGGCGCTGTCGGAGATCCTGCAGCAGCTCAAACGCCGCCATCCCCGGCTGGTGGTCGAGATCACGATGGATGTGGGCAGCGTGCTGCAGGAAAAGCTGCGCCGGCGGCAGATCGACATCGCGCTGCACACCTATTCCGGCTCGGCCGCGCATGTGACGGACCAGCTGCTGGGCTGGGTCGATTTCGCCTGGATCGCGTCCGCCGAGATGCCTATTCCGGACGGTCCGTTCACGCCGCGGATCGCCTCCCGGCTCCCATTGGTCACCAACTCGCCGCCATCGACGCTCAACTCCATCGTCCACCGCTGGCTGCGCAGCGCCAATATCGAAGGCGCGAGCATCAATTCATGCAATTCGCTGTCGCTGATGCTGCGCCTGGTGCGCGAGCGGCACGCCATTGCCGTGCTGCCGCTGCCGGTCCTGCGCGAGCATCTGGCCAGCGGCGAGCTGCGCTGCCTGCCCGCCTCGCCGGCCATCGCCAATGTGGCGTACTACGCCTCGTATGTCGCCGACGAGGCCGACCAGGGCACGGCCATCGTCATGGAGACGGCCCGAAGCGTGCTGATCGAGAAGCGCTTTTTCGTGAAGCTGCCGGACGGGGAGCTGCTTCCTGCGTTCGAGCCGTGAGCAGGGCGCTCACTCCAGCTTGACCCCCGTGGTCTTCACCACGTTGCGCCATTTCTCCACGTCATTTTTGATGTCCTGCGCAAACGCGTCCGGGGTGCTGGCCAACGGCTCGGCGCCCAGGTCGCGCAGCTGTTTTGCCACCTCTGGTGTGCGTATTGCCTCGGCCACGGCGGACTGCAGCTTGTTGAGCACCTCCCTGGGCGTTCCCGCCGGCGCCAGCAGGCCGAACCAGCCCGAGACCTCGTAGCCGGGCACGCCGCTCTCGGCCACCGTGGGAATGTCCGGCGCACCGGGCCAGCGCTGGGCGGTGGTCACGGCCAGCGCGCGCACCTTGCCGCTTTTCACGAAGGCAATGCTCGAGGGCAGGTTGTCGAAGCCGATCTGCACCTGGCCGCCCAGCAGGTCGGCCAGCATCGGCGCGGCGCCCTTGTAGGGCACGTGCATCATGTCGGTGCCGGTCATCATCTTCAGCAGCTCGGCGCTCATGTGCGGCGAGCCGCCGGCGCTGGTCGAGCCGAAGTTGATCCTGCCGGGCTGCGCCTTGGCCAGCTTGAGCAGGTCGGCCAGCGTCTTCACCGGCACGTTGTTGTTGGCAATGATGATGTTGGGCGTGCTGGCGACCACGGTGACGGGCGCGAAGTCCTTGACCGCGTCGTAGGGCAGGTTCTTCTGCACCGCCGAGTTGATGCCGTGCGAGCTGGCCGTCCCCATCACCAGGGTGTAGCCGTCGGGCGCCGCCTGCGCCACGGCCTGCGCGCCAATGGCGCCGCTGGCGCCGGCGCGGTTCTCCACGACGAAGGGCTGCTTGAGGCGTTCGGTCAGCTGATTCGCCGTGAGGCGCGCGATGATGTCCGTCGTGCCGCCGGCCGGGTAGGGCACGATCAGGCGCACCGGCTTGGACGGGTAGGCGGCCTGCGCCAGCGCCGCCGTGGAGCCAGCGGCGAGGCACAGCGCGATAACAGGGCGCAGCAGGCTTTTCTTGCTCGTTGTGAACATGTGCTTGTCTCCTTGATTCTTGTTTTGTCGCGCTGCCTCAGGCCGGCTGGCGCTGGCGCAGGCGGGGCAGCAAGGCTTCGGGTACCTCGATCTCGAAGCCCAGGATCGCGGCCGACAGCGCCTTGCCGTAATTGTCCAGCGCCAGGCTGCGCGAGACGCCGCCGCCCAGCGCCCCGTGGGCGACGAAGTTCAGCGCATGGATGTTCCCGGCTTCGTAGCGCAGCACCTCGCCGGTGATCGCCTCGCGGTGGAAGGCTTTGAAGCGCTCGGCCGTGAGCTGCTCCCTGAGCAGCGGATACAGCTCGGGTTCATAGGCGAAGACAGCGATATTGGAAGTATTGCCCTTGTCGCCCGAACGCGTGTGGGCAACCTGCTCGAGCCGGACTTTCTGGGTGGACATGGAGTGCTCCTTCGCTCAGCTGGTGAAATGGACGATCTGCGCCTGGACCTGCTCGCGCGGCACCAGCGACGACCATACGCCGATGACTTCGCGCGTGCGCTCCTGGTGCGGCACGCGCTTGCCGGTATGGGCCACGCCGGAGACGGCCATGCCATCGACCTCGCGGCCGACCTTCAGCGCCTGCTCGCGCGTCTTGGTGCGCGCGGCCACGCGCACTGCCACCTCGTAGGGCTCGGGGGCGTCGGGCGGCGTGGCGGCGCCGTGGATCGCGTTCAGCCCGAGGAAATCGATGCGCAGGTCCTCGGCCTCGAGCTTCACGATCTTGAAGCGCTCCTCCAGGATCTTCCTTGCCAGCTGCGCGCGGCGCAGCGCGCCCGGGCCGGCGTAGAAGAACATGTCCTCGCCGATGAAGCCCTCGGTGCAGCCCATGGACACCTTGAGCGTCGGCGTGCGCGGTTTTCCCGTGAGGCCGGTGACGCGCACGCGGTCCGGGGCGATCTGCTCGAGCTTCGACTGTGTGAAGTCCACCACCACATCGGGCGTGAGGTAGTTGGCGGGGTCGTGCACCTCGTAGAGCATCTGCTCCTTCACCGTCTGCAGCGTGACCGCGCCGCCGGAGCCCGCGACCTTGGAGATCACCACGCTGCCATCGGGCTCGACCTCGGCAATGGGAAAGGCGAAGTTCCAGGGATCGGGCACGTCCTTCAGGCCGGGGTCGCTGAAATAGCCGCCCGTGACCTGCGCGCCGCACTCCATCAAATGGCCGATGCCATTGCCCGCGCCCAGCTTCTCGTGGTCGAGCGCGTCCCAGCCGAACTCGTGCATCATCGGCGCCAGGAACAGCGAGGGGTCGGCGACACGGCCCGTCACCACGATCTGCGCGCCCTCGCGCAGCGCCTGTACGATCGGCTCGGCGCCCATATAGGCTTCCGCGGAGATCAGCGTGTCCTTGAGGGTCGCCGTCGGCTGGCCGTTTTCCATGATCGTCGGCGCCAGCGCCAGCACGCGCTCGGTGATCAGGCTGCCGCCCACCGCCGCCACTTTCACGCCCGAAATGCCCAGCTCGCGCAGCAGCTCGACGATGCGCTCGGCCGCGCCCTGCGGATTGATCCATCCCTGGTTGGAGATGATCTTCGTGCCCTGGCGCATGCAGCCCGGCAGCACGGCGCGCATGCGGTCGTCGAGATAGGTGTCGTAGCCGGCAAAGCCCGGGTCGCGCCGCGCGCGCACCTGCGCCGCGGACACCGTGGCCTCGGCCATGGTCTCGAAGCACAGATAGTCGAGCTCGCCTTGTTCCGCATTCAAGCCCGCGGGCTCGACGCGGTCGCCCCACCAGGCCGCGCCCGAGCCGATGCGCAGCGTCTTCTGTCGTTTTGCCTGTTCACTCATTGCTTTTGTCTCCTTTGGTGCCGTCTGGACGGTTTTTTCATTCTGAAGAGCAAGCAAAGCTAGGGCAATCGAGCATCGCGCTCAGCGCCTGTGAATCGGTTTCACAGCTAAGCTTGGACGCGGAGACAAAACAACCAGAGGGCCACGTACGCTCATGGACAACAAATACGCCGAGCTCACGGTTTTTCTCAGCGTCGTCGAGGAAGGCAGCTTTTCCGCGGCCGGGCGCCGGCAGGCGCTGTCGCCCTCCGCCGTGAGCAAGCTGGTGGCGCGGCTGGAGGCGCGGCTGCAGGTGCGGCTGTTCGAGCGCATCGGCGGCGCGATCCGGCTGACGCAGGAAGGCGAGCGCTTTCGCGCCGCGGCCACGCAGGTGGTGCAGGCCATGCGCGACGCGGAAAACGCGGTCAATGTCGCCGACTGCGATATCTCGGGCGTGGTGCGCATCAATACCGCGCTCACCACGGCGAAGTACCTGATCGCGCCGCGCCTGCCGCTGCTGTTCGAGAAGCACCCCAAGCTGCAGCTGGACTTCGTGCTCGGCACCGAGCGCGCGGACTTCATGAAGCAGGGCATCGACGTCGCCATCCACAGCGGCCGGCCCACCGAACTGTCGCTGGTCGGCCGGCCGCTGATGCTGCGCCCCTGGGTCATTGCCGCCGCGCCCGAATACCTGGCGGCGCACGGCATGCCGCAGCGGCCCGAGGACCTGCTGCGGCACCGCTGCCTGAACTTTTCCATCCGCACGCAATGGAACCGCTGGACCTTCCATGACGCCAGCGGCCTCAAGACCATCGACATTCCCAGCCAGATCAGCTCCAACCAGGGCGAGCTGCTGCGCACGCTGGCGCTGCTCGGGCTGGGCGTGGTGCGGCTGGCGCATTTCAATATCGCGGCGGAACTGGAAGCAGGGCGGCTGGTGGCGCTGCTGGGCGATTTCCAGGAGCGCAGCGAGGAGGACCGCTTCTATCTGCTCTATCCGCATGGGCGCTCGCTGGCGCCGCGGGTGCGCGCGGTGGTGGATTTCCTGGCGCAGCAGTTCGCTGTCGAGCAGGGCCAGCGGTAGAAGTTTCAGCCAGCAAAACTTCTGCGCAAGTTTTTGACCTGCCATGGCGCGGGCCCTATATTTTTTCCATCAACACGGTTTCATTCCAAGAAACAAGGATGCCTGTGCAGGAGAAAGCCCCGGAGCGCAAGAAGTCGATCATGACCCGGCTGCCCGGCAGCAGCATTTCGTCAGTCGAGCGTGCCATGCGCGTGCTGCGCGTCATGTCCGAGGGCACCAATACCCGGCTGACGGATATCGCCGCCGCCGCCGACCTGGACAAGGCCACGGCGCTGCGATTGCTGGAGATGCTGGTGCGCGACGGCTTTGTCGTGCGCGACCCGGCCAGCAAGCAGTTCGCGCTCGGGCCCGAGCTGATGGTGCTGGGCGCGGCGGCGCTGCGGCGCTTCGATCCGCGGCCGCTGGTGCGGCCCAGCGTCATGCGGCTGGTCGGCCAGTTCGAGGACAGCGTGGTGCTGTCGATCCCGAGCGGCATCGAGTCGCTGTGCATCGAGGTCGAAGAGGGCAGCTACCCGATACGCGCCAACTACCTGCGCGTGGGCAGCCGCCGGCCGCTGGGCGTGGGGGCGGGCAGCCTGGCGTTGCTGGCCTGGATGCCGCAGGCCGAGCGCGAGGCGGCGCTGGAGGTGCTGCTCACCCAGCTGCAGCGCTATCCGCGCATCGACGCGAAGTTGCTGCACGAGCGCATCGACCAGGCGCGCGAGAAAGGCTACGCCGTGCTGCTGGACGTCGTTGTGGAGCGCATGGGCGGCATCGCCGCGCCGATCTTCGCGCCCGATGGCAAGCCGGTGGCGGCCATCAGCATTGCGGCGCTCAACGAACGCATTCTTTCGCGCGAGGCGCAGCTGGCGCAGGCGCTGCAGCACGAAGCGCGCATCTGCCAGGTGCGCTGGGCGGAAGCGGCCGGTGCGGGCGCCGGGCAAACCGCGACGAAACCCAGGGCACCCGCCCAAAGAACCAAGAAGACAGGAGACTGATCCATGACCACATACCCGCAGTCCTATCTGCGCGGCGCGGGTGGCACGGCCTTTGGCCGCCACGAGGGGCAGGGGGCGCTCGATCTCATGGCCCAGGCCAGCGCGCAGGCGCTGTCCAGCGCCCGGCTGGAGCATGCCGAGATCGACGGCGTGCTTTGCGGCTACGCGACGACGCTGCCGCATCTGATGCTGGCCACGCTGTTCTGCGAACGCTTCGCGCTCAAGCCCGACTATGCGCACAGCATACAGCTGGGCGGCGCCACCGGCGCGGCGATGCTGATGGCGGCGCGCGAGCTGGTGCGCTCGGGGCGCTGCCGCAACGTGCTGGTGGTGGCGGGCGAGAACCGGCTGTCGGGGCAGTCGCGCGACAGCTCGATCCAGACGCTGGCGCAGGTCGGCGATCCCGACTACGAGGTGCCCAACGGCGCTTCGGTGCCGGCGTACTACGGGCTGATGGCCTCCGAATACATGCACCGCACGGGCGTCACCAGCGAGGACCTGGCCGGGTTCGCGGTGCTGATGCGCCGCCATGCCGCGATGCATCCCGGCGCCCATCTGCGCGAGCCCATCGGCGTGCAGGACGTGCTGGCCAGCAAGCCGATCGCGGCGCCGCTGACGCTGCTGGACTGCTGCCCGATCTCGGACGGCGCAATGGCGCTGGTCGTCTCCGCCACCCCGGGTGCGCAGGGCGCCGTGCGCCTTGTCGGCGCGGGCCAGGCGCACCGCCACCAGCACCTCACGGCCATGGCCGACGTGCTGCAGTGCGGCGCCGGCCATGCCGCGCGGCAGGCGCTCAGGGAGGCGGGCATGGCGCCGGCCGATTTCGACTATCTCGGCGTCTACGACTCCTTCACCATCACGCTGGTGATGCTGCTCGAGGAAATCGGCTTCGCGCCCCGCGCCGGCGCGGCCGAGCTGCTGCGCGCGGGGCATTTCTCGCGCGACGGGGCGCAGCCGCTGAACACGCACGGCGGGCTGCTGTCCTATGGGCACTGCGGCGTGGCCGGGGGCATGGCGCATGTGGTGGAGGCTTGGCGCCAGATGTGCGGCCAGGCCGGCGAGCGCCAACTGGCGAAGACGCCTTCGCGCGCGTTCATCCATGCCGATGGCGGCGTGATGTCCTCGCATGTGAGTCTGGTTCTGGCACGCGAGGAGTGATCAGCATGGCAGCCCTTTCCAAACCCTTTGTCGACGGCCTCGATGCGCAGGTCGTGCGTTACCAGCATTGCCTGCAGTGCGGCCAGGCGCAGACGCTGGCGCGCCATGCCTGCCAGGAGTGCGGCAGCCAGGCGCTCGAATGGCTCGATGCGAGCGGCGCTGCCACCGTGCGCGCCGCGGCGGTGGTCTCGCGCGCGCCTTCCGATGCCTTCCGCGCGCTGGCACCCTACACGCTGGTGATCGCCGAGCTCGACGAGGGCCCGCGCCTGATGGGGCATGCCGATGCCGGCATCGCCATCGGCACCCGCGTGAAGGCGCATTTCTTCAGGCACCAGGAGCGCACGCTGGTGCGCTTCGCTGCGATCGAATAGACGATTTCCCCGGCTTTGCTCATCCATAAGAACCCAAGGAGACAAGACATGCCATTCGCTATTTATTCGCCTTCGCGCCGCGCCTTCTGGCTGGCCGGCGCTGCCCTGGCAACGCTGCTGTGCGCGCCGCTGGCGCATGCCGGCAGCGACTATCCCAACAAGCCGATCAAGCTGGTCGTGCCCTATCCGCCGGGCGGGCCCACCGATATCGTGGCGCGCGTCGTGGCGCAGAAACTCTCCGAGCGCCTGGGGCAATCCATGGTCATCGAGAACCGGCCGGGCGCGGGCGGCAACCTGGGCGCCGAGGCCGTGGCGCGCAGCCCCGCCGATGGCTACACGCTGGTGGTGGCGACCACCGCGCATGCGATCAACCCCTCGCTGTTCTCCAAGCTCGGCTATTCCATCACCAAGGACCTGGCGCCGATCTCGCAGCTCACCGCCGGGCCGCTGGTGATCGTTGCCACGCCCAGCCTCGCGGCAAGCAACGTGAAGGAGCTGATCGCGCTGGCGAAGACCAAGAGCGGCGGCATCAACTACGCCTCCTCGGGCAATGGCCAGTCGACGCATCTGTCGGCGGAGCTGTTCAACGCCATGGCCGGCGTGAAGATGAACCACATCCCCTACAAGGGCAGCGCCCCGGCGCTCACCGACGTGATGAGCGGGCAGGCCGACGTGATGTTCGACACCATGCTGTCCGCCATGCCCTTCGTCAAGGGCGGCAAGCTCAAGGCGATCGCCGTCACCAGCGCCCAGCGCTCGCCCAGCGCACCCGACATTCCCACGGTGGCGGAATCCGATCTGCCCGGCTTCGAGGCGATTGCCTGGAACGGCCTGATGGCGCCGGCCGGCACGCCCAGGGAAGTCATCGACAGGCTCAATGCCGAGCTGAAGAAGGTGCTCGAGTCGCCTGACGTGAAGCAGCGCTTCGATGCGCAGGGCTTTGCGGCGCAGTGGAACACGCCCGCCAACTTCAACAGCTTCGTCCAGAGCGAGGTCGAGAAATGGGCCAAGGTGGCCAAGGCTTCGGGCGCCAAGCTCGACTGATCCAGCGCATCGACGCAGCCGGCAGCGGGGCCTGGGCAGGCCCGATGGCTGGCTGCGCTCCAAGACAACCCCCAACGAACCCCAGCACATGACGGACCTCCTCCAAACCGCACTCGACCCGCGCTCGGTCGCCATCGTCGGCGCCTCCGACAACATCCACAAGATCGGCGGCCGGCCCATCTACTACATGCAGAAGTACGGCTTCCAGGGCAGCATCTATCCGATCAACCCGAACCGCCCGGAAATCCAGGGCCGCACCGCCTACGCCACGCTGGCCGACCTGCCCGAAGTGCCCGAGCTGGCGCTGGTGGTGGTGAGCGGCGAGCAGGCGGTGCGCACGGTGGAGGAGTGCGCC
The DNA here is from genome assembly GCF_023634805.2 of Comamonas endophytica. NCBI lineage: Bacteria > Pseudomonadati > Pseudomonadota > Betaproteobacteria > Burkholderiales > Comamonadaceae > Comamonas > Comamonas endophytica. The sequence continues at coordinate 399,699 of NZ_CP106882.1, read as the reverse complement.
GCGCGCGGCGTGAAGTCCGCCGTCATCATCGCCTCGGGATTTGGCGAGACCGGAGAGCAGGGCAAGGAGCTCGAGCGCCACATGCTGGGCGTGGCGCGCGGCGCCGGCATGCGCCTGTACGGCCCCAACACCCAGGGTTTGGCGAACTTCGGCACCGGCGCGATTGCCGGCTTCTCCACCATGTTCCTGGAGGTGCCGCCGATGGACGGGCCGATCGGCATCGTCAGCCAGAGCGGCGGCATGAGCGCCATGAGCTACGGGCTGCTGCGCGGCCGCGGCCTGGGCGTGCGCCATGTGCATGCCACGGGCAACGAGGCCGATGTCACCGTGGGCGAGCTGGCGCTGGCGGTGGCGCACGACCCGGATGTGAAGTTGCTGCTGCTCTATCTGGAGAACATCGCCCGCCCCGAGCTGCTGGCGCGGGCCGCCGCCGTGGCGCGCGAGCGCGACGTGCCGATCATCGCCATCAAGGCCGGGCGCACGGCCGGCGGCCAGCGCGCCGCCTCCTCGCACACCGGCTCGCTGGCCAACGAGGACCGCACGGTCGATGCCTTCTTCAGGCACCACGGCATCTGGCGCGTGCGCGATCCGCACGAGCAGGCGCGCGCGGCGCAGGCCTACCTCAAGGGCTGGCGGCCCGAGGGCCGGCGCCTGGTGGTGATCAGCAACTCGGGCGCGAGCTGCGTGATGGGCGCGGACGCCGCCGACGACGTGCGCCTGCCGCTGGCCGAGCTGTCGCCGGCCACGCAGCAGGCCGTGGCGGCCAAGCTGCCGGGTTTCGCCACCACGCACAATCCCATCGACATCACGGCGGCGCTGCTGTCGAACAGCGGCCTGTTCAGCGATGTGCTGCCAGCGGTGGCCAGCGACCCGGCGGCCGACATGTTCTTCATCAACATTCCGGTGGCCGGCGCCGGCTACGACGTGGAGCAGTTCGCGCGCGACACGGCGGCCTTCGAGCTCGCGGCTGGCAAGCCGGTGGCGGTGGCGGCGTGGCAGGAATCGGTGGCCGCCGCCTTCCATGCCCAGAGCGTTGCCACCTTTCCCAATGAAGGCGACGCCCTGGGTGTGCTGGCGCAGGTGGCGGACCACACCGCGCTGATGCGGCGGCCGCGCGCACAGGCCGGTGACCTGGCTGCCGTGGAGCTGCCGGCCGATGCTGGCGACGGTTTCCTCAACGAAGCGCAAAGCCTGGAGCTGCTGGCGCGGCATGGCGTGCCGACCATTGGCATGCGGCTGTGCAAGAGCGCCGAGGAGGCCCGCGAGGCCTTCGATGCGATCGGCGGCCCGGTCGTGGTGAAGGCCTGCTCGGCCGAGGTGCCGCACAAGTCCGAGCATGGGCTGGTGGCGCTGGACGTGGCCTCGCGCGAACAGGCGGGCGAGCTGTTCACGCAGTTCTGGCGGAAGATGGACAGCATGCAGGTGGCGCGCGACGGCGTGATCGTCGCCGCGATGCACAGAGGCCAGCATGAATTCATGATCGGCGCGCGCTGGGACCCGGTGTTCGGCCCGGTGGTCGTTGTTGGCGACGGCGGCAAGTACGTCGAGGCGCTCAAGGACTGCGCGGTGCTGCTGCCGCCGTTCAGCGCCCAGGAGGTGCAGCAGGCGCTGCGCGGGTTACGCATCGCGCCGCTGCTGGAAGGGGTGCGCGGTGACCCGGCACTCGATGTCGCGGCACTGTCCGAGATGGCGGTGGCGGTGGGCAATGTGATTGCCGGAGCGCGCGGGCGCATTGCCTCGCTGGACCTGAACCCGGTGATGGTCGGCGCGCGCGGCAAGGGGGCGCTGGTGGTGGATGCGCTGGTCGAGCTGGGAAGCGGCGCCGAGTGAGCCCAGGCGGGCCCCAAGGCTCAGGCCTTGGTTTGCCCCGCCTTGCGCAGCACCAGCGCGCGCACATGGCCCACATGCGCCATGCCGGCGGCATCGGCCTGGTCCTGCGCGCCCGCCAGCACCGCCCGGGCAATGGCCTGGTAGTCGCGCAGCCGCAGCTTCTGCAGGCCCGGCAGCCGGTATTGCGCATAGACGATGGGCATCTGGATCGCCGGAAACAGCCGCTGCAGCTCGGCGCTGCCCGACAGCGCCAGCAGCGCGCGGTAGAAATGGCGCCGCCCGCGCGCGAAGCCATCGGCATCCTCGGCGGCATCCGCTTGCGCAAGCTGCTCCAGGGCGGCAGCGAGGGGCGCGCCCTGCGCTGCATCGGCCAGCCCGCGCGCCGCGGTGCGCGCCAGCAGCCCGGTCATGCGCTCGGCGACGTCCAGCACGTCCAGCGTCTGCTGCAGGGTCAGCAGCCGCACGGCCGCGCCGCGGTTGCGAAACAGATCGACGATGCCTTCGGCTTCCAGCCGCTGCAGCGCCTCGCGCACCGAATTGCGGCCCACGCCGTAGTGGCTGGCCAGCTCCATCTCCACCAGCCGCTGGCCGGGCACCAGCTCCTGGGCCTCGAGCGCGTTGACGACGCCGAAGAAGACACTGTCCGAGGCGCTGGCAGGCTCCTGGCGCAAGGCGGCGCTGGCATCGGCAAGGGTAGTGGACATCGCGGGATTTTACCGGGCCTGGTGGCGCTGTGCCGCCTGCCAGCCCAGTTCCGCCAGCGGTCCGGCCTTGCGCCCGGTCTCCACGGCATCGGCCGCCGCGGCGCTGCCGTCGGCCGCGCGCTGGGCGATGCCGTAGAGGATGGCCGCCATGCGGAACAGGTTGTAGGCGATGTAGAAATCCCAATGCGCGCTGGCGTCGCGCCCCGTGGCCTCGGCATACCAGCGCACGTACTCGCGCTCCTGCGGGATGCCCAGCGCCGCCAGATCCACGCCGCCGATGCCGCGCCACAGGCTGTGCGGAATGCGCCAGCCCATGCACTGGTAGGCCAGGTCCGCCAGCGGATCGCCCAGCGTGGACAGCTCCCAGTCCAGCACGCCAATGACCCGCGGCTCCTTCGCATCGAAGATCAGGTTGTCGAGCCGGTAGTCGCCATGCACCAGCGTGGTGGCATCACCCGGCGGCAGATGCGCGGGCAGCCAGTCCATCAGCCGCTGCATCGCGTCATTGACCGGCACGGCCGATTCGCGGCACTGGCGCGTCCAGCGCGCGATCTGGCGGCCGACGTAGTTGCCGGGCTTGCCATAGTCCCCGAGCCCCAGCGCCTGATGGTCCAGCGCATGCAGTGCCGCGATCACGCGGTTCATCTCGCGGTAGATCGCTTCGCGCTCGGCATTCGACATGCCGGGCAGGGCCTGGTCCATCAAGGTCCTGCCGGGCAGGAATTCCATGACATAGAAGGGCGTGCCCAGCAGGCTCGCGTCCTCGCAATAGCCGAGCATGCGCGGCACCGGTACCTCGGTGCCTTCGAGCGCCCGCATCACGCGGTATTCGCGGTCGATGGCGTGGGCCGAGGCCAGCAGCGCGCCCGCGGGCTTCTTGCGCAGCACATAGTCGCGGCCGGCGCCGGCCTGGATGCGGAAGGTGGGATTCGACTGGCCGCCGGCCAGCACGCTGACCTGCAGCGGCGTGCCGCCCGCCAGCCCCTGCGCGCGCAGATAGTCCGTCAGCGCCTCCAGCGCCAACCCATGGTTGTTATCGCTCATAGTCCGCTCACCAGATGGCCGCCATCGACCGCCACGCAGGCGCCCGTCATCGCGGCGCCGGCGTCGGAGGCGAGAAGCAGCAGCGGACCGTCGAGGTCCGTCAGCTGGCCGAAACGACGGCTGGGAATGCGCAGGCGCAGCTTCTCGCCCGCCGGGCTTTCCAGGAATTCGCGGTTGAGCTCGGTCGCCACATAGCCCGGCAGCAGCGCATTCACGCGGATGCCGTGGCGCGCCAGCTCGAGCGCCATCGCCTTGGTCGCCTGGATCACGCCGGCCTTGGAGATCGCATAGGGCGCGACACCGCCGCCCACGCGCGCGCCCAGGATCGAGGCCACGTTGACGATGGCGCCGCCCTTGCCGGCCGCCACCATGCGCCGCGCGCCCTCGGTCGCCACGAGCCAGTTGCCCTTGAGGTTGGTGTCCAGCACCTGGTCGAAGTCCTCCTCGGTCTGCTCGAGCAGCGCGCGCGTCACCGTGACGCCGGCGTTGTTGACGACCACATCCGGCACGCCCCATTCGCCGATCGCATCGAAACAGTCCCTGACGCTTTGCGCCCGGCCCACGTCCAGCGCATAGGCGCGCGCCGCGCCGCCGGCCCGGGTGATCTCCTCGACCAGCGACTGCAGCTTGTCGGTGCGCCGCGCGGCCACCGCCACCTGCGCGCCCGCGCCGGCCAGCAGCTTCGCGAAATGCATGCCCAGGCCGCTCGACGCGCCGGTCACCAGCACCCGCTTGCCCTGCAGGCTGAAAAGCTCGGCGGCGCTCATGCGTGGGCTCCCGCGGCGGCCTTCTCGGCCATGTGCACCAGCTTGCGCGCCATGCTCCAGCGGTGCACCTCGCTCGGGCCGTCATAGATGCGGAAGGCGCGCATGTCCATGAAGATGCGCATGACCGGGGTCTCCATCGTCACGCCCTGGCCGCCGAGCATCTGCACGCAGCGGTCCACGACGCGCCACTCGGCCTCGGAGCAGACCACCTTGGCGCGGCTCGATTCGAAGTTGCCTTTCTCGCCCTGGTCCAGCAGCCAGGCCGTGTGCCAGATGTGCAGGCGCGCGGTCTGCAGGTCCATGTCGTTGTCGGCCAGCATGAAGCCCACGCCCTCGTGCTCGGCCAGCGGCTTGCCGAAGGCCTGGCGTTTGCGCACATAGTCCAGCGCGATGTCGTGGGCGCGCCGCGCCTGGCCCAGCCAGCGCATGCAGTGCGTGAGGCGCGCCGGCGCGAGCCGCACCTGGGCATAGCGAAAGCCCTTGCCGACCTCGCCCAGCACATCGCTGGCGGGCACGCGCAGGTTGTTGAAGCGCAGCACGCCATGGCCGCCGGCAAAACAGGCGTCCATCGCATCCATGCTGCGCTCGAGCACGATCTCCGGACGGTCCATGTCGCTCAGGAACATGGTGGCCGAGCCGTCCTCCATGCGCGCCATGATGATCACGTAGTCCGCGCCCTCGGCGCCGGTGATGAACCACTTGGTGCCGCTGATGAGGTACTCGTCGCCGTCGCGCACCGCGGTGGTGGCCAGCATCGACGGATCGGCGCCCGCGCCGGGGGAGGGCTCGGTCATGGCGAAGCACGAGCGCGTGCGGCCCTCGACCTGCGGGCGCAGCCAGCGCTCCTTTTGCGCGGGCGTTGCCACTTCCTCCATCAGATGGATGTTGCCTTCGTCGGGCGCGTGGATGTTCAGCGCCGTGGGGCCGAGCCAGGAATAGCCGGCTTCCTCGAACACGGCGGCCTTGGCCACATGGCTCAGGCCCAGGCCGCCCATTTCCTTCGACGCGTGCGGCGTCAGCAGACCCGCGGCCCGCGCGCGCGCCACCAGCTCGGCGCGCAATTCAGGGCTGGGGCCATGCCCCGAATGGGTCTCGCTGGTTTCCAGCGGAATGACCTGCTCGGCAATGAAGCGCCGCGTGCGTTGCTGCAGCTCGGCGATCTCGGGAGGAAGTTGGAAGTTCATGGGACCTCACTGGGTATCGAGACGATTTTGTAGGATGATATGGTCCTGCAATACGCAGGGGTGTGCCCGATGTGACATCCTTCGCGCCTGGCTGCGAGATTGCTTTTTAGCTGCTAAAAATGGTGCCGGACACCACGTGGCTGGCTTGCATCCTCATGTCCTACAGCGAGCAGCGGCACAGTGCATTAAAAGTCCCAAGGACATCGAGCCTAGCGCCTGGCCGGGCCGGTGGAGAAACGTCACCTACACGCTGCTCGGGCAGGAGGCTCCATGGAAAAACGCCAGCCACGCATTTCTCGTCCACGCTTGCAACTCGATCTGGCGCTGCAGGGCGGCGGCGCACTGGGCGCCTTCACCTGGGGCGTGCTGGACCGCCTGCTGGAGGAGGAACACATCGACATCGGGCGCATCAGCGGCACCAGCGCCGGCGCCCTGAACGGCGCCGTGCTCGCCACCGGACTGGCGCGCGGCGGCAGGAAGGCGGCCCAGGAGCATCTGGCCTCGCTGTGGAACCAGGTGGCGCTGGCCGGCTCGATCATGACCTTCCTGATGCTGCCGCTGCGCAAGCCCGGCAGCCTGGGGCTGTGGGACGACCTGCATCCCCTCATATCGCCTTACCAGGCCAATCCCCTGGGCATGGCGCCGCTGCGCGCCATCCTCGATGGCGTGGTCGACGTGGAACTGCTGCGACAGGACGGCGCCGCGCCGCGCGTGCATGTCAACGCGGTGCACGTGCAGACCGGCAAGGGGCGCGTGTTCGGGCCGGCCGAGCTGAGCCTGGACGCGATTCTCGCCTCCGCCTGCGCGCCGCTGGTCTACCAGGCGGTACGCATCGAGGGCGAGGATTATTGGGACGGCAGCTACGTCGCCAATCCCTATCTCTGGCCGCTGTACGAGGGCAGGCACGATACCGACATCCTGCTGGTCGAGCTGATTCCCCCGCATCGCGCCGAGACGCCGATGTCGGCCAAGAACATCCTCAACCGCATCAACGAGATCACTTCCATCAACGGCCTGGTGGCGGAGCTGGCGGCGCTGCAGACGGTCAACCGCCATGCGCCCGGCGCCGATATCCGCCTGCATGCCGTGAGCATGCCGGCACAGCCCGCGGCGCCGCTGGGCAAGGAGCCGTCGGTCAAGCGCACCGTCGACCGCAACCTCTTCGAGATGCTGCGCCAGGACGGACGGCGCGCCTGCGAGGCGTGGCTTGCCGAGCATGGCACCAAGCTGGGGCGGCAGTCGTCCATCGATGTGGACGCGCATTATCTGCGGCCCTATGCGCAGCCCGGCGTCGGCGGCGCGGCCCAGATGGCATGCGGCGGACTGCAGACATGAACCTCGTCCAACTGCTGCTGCCGCTCTACGACAATGCGGGGCAGGCATTTCCACGCGAGCAGTACGCTGCCATTCGGTCGGAGCTGATCGAGAAACATGGCGGACTGACGGCCTATGCCCAGGCGCCGGCCACCGGACTCTGGATGGAGGATGGGGAACGCGTTTTCCGCGATGAAATCGTGGTGTATGAGGTAATGGTCGACCAGCTCGACCGCCACTGGTGGGCCGAATATAGGCGCCAGTTGGAAAAACGCTTTGTGCAGCGCGAATTGGTGATTCGGGTTTCAGCGGTTCAAATGCTTTGATGGATTAATTATTCCAATACCATGAGTGCCCTGATTTCTACTGCCATTCACGACTGGCATGCCCATGTCTATTTCGACGCCGCCAGCCGCGCACCGGCCTGGGCGCTGCGCGAGGCCATTGGCCAGCATCTGGCCGCTCAGGTGGAAATAGGCCGTTTCCATGAGAAGCCGGTCGGCCCGCATCCGATGTGGAGTTTCCAGCTGCGCATTCAGTCACAAGATTTTCTTTCAGTTCTCGAGTGGCTGGTGCTGCACCACGGTATGCTCGACGTCTTCGTGCATCCCAATACCGGGGACGGTCTGCGCGACCACCGTGACCACGCGCTGTGGATCGGAAAATCGCACATTCTGGACCTGGCATTGTTTGGTGCCAAGAACTGAAGCAGTTGCAGAGCCTTGCAATCACTGCTGGCCCATTGACGTTTTCTCCATTGCATTCTTGCAAGACAGCCAAGTCCCCATGAAAAGTTTGAAGGAATTGCTCGCCGAGCGCGCAGCCATTGAAAAAGCCATTGCCCAGGAAAAAAAGGTGGCAGAGGCGCAGGCGCTCAAGCAGGTGCATGAATTGATTGCCGAGTTCGGCTTCACCGCGCAGCAGGTATTCCCCTGGAAGGCGCCCAAGGCGCATGTGCCGGGCAAATATCTGGAGCCCAAGTCGGGCGCCACCTGGTCCGGCCGCGGCAAGCCGCCGGCATGGATCGCGGGCAAGGACCGCGACCAGTTCCTGATCCAGCCTGCGTCCGAGCCCGAGCCGCGTCAGGACGGGCCCTATCTGGCGGAGATGGCGGCACAGGCGGCGGCCCGCTCGGCCCGCTGAGTCGCGCACTGCAGCGCAGGCGGATGTACCGCCGCAGGCCGCCGCGGGCGCTGCGGCCGCGCCTCGAATTCACGGTGCTGCATACAATCCTGGATATCCATGCGACTGCCGCCGCTCAATCCGCTCAAAGTATTCCATGTGGTCGCGCGCACCCGGAACCTCACCCAGGCGGCCAAGGAATTGAATATCAGCCAGTCGGCGGTGAGCAAGCAGCTGCATGTGCTGGAGTCCTATCTCGGCATCGAGCTCTTCAGGCGCGAGCGCCACGGGATCGTGCTGACGCAGGCGGGATTGCGCTACGCGCAGGAGGTGTCGCCGGCCATGGATGCGATTGCCGGGGCCACCACCGAGATCATGCGCAGCGGTTCGGACCGCAAGCTGCGCATCCAGACCTACACCACCTTTGCCGCGAAGTGGCTGATACCCCGGCTGGCCTGCTTCAACCAGCGCCATCCGGATATCGCGGTGGTGATCACCAACTCGGTGAATGACGTGGACTTCGACCGCGACATGGTCGATCTGGCCATACAAATGGGCAACGGTGCCTGGCCGGGCAAGGAAGTGGATTTCCTGTTCGAAGACGTGATCGAGCCGGTATGCAGCCCGGAATTCTTCCAGCGGCACGCGCCCGAGGCCGAATATCCGCAGTCGCTGCTGAGAACCCGGCTGCTGATCTCGCATTACCGGCCCAGGGACTGGAGTACCTGGGGACGGCTGTGCCGCTACGAGCAGGAACTGCAGGGCACCGAGTCCATGCGTTTCAGCAGCTCGGTGCTGACCTGGCAGGCGGCGGTGGACGGCCTCGGGATCGCCATTGGCCAGACCGCCCTGCTGGTGGACGATCTCAAGAGCCGCAAGCTGGTGTCGCCTTTCCATCTGCCGGTGCGCACCGGGGCTTCCTACTATCTGGTGCGCCCGCAGCTGCAGCGCCAGTCTTCCAAGGTCACGGCCTTCCGCGACTGGATGCTGGAGCAGATTGCGCTGCAGTGAGGAACTCCTCCCGGCCTGCCGGGAATGTCATGCCGCCTTGAGCCAGCTGGTCAGCAGGGTATTGATGGCCTCGGGCCGCTCGTACTGCACCCAGTGGCCGGCGCCGGCCACAAGGGTCCAGTCGCGCGTGGGCTTGTCCTGGGCCAGGGCCTGCGCGGCTTCGGCCGGAACGGCCGTGACATCGTCGTCACCCCAGACCATGAGCACGGGCTGATCGACCTGCTGCAGCGTTTCGAGCAGCAAAGGACTGCGCGAAAAGGCCTTGCTGCGAAAGCGCGTGCGTTCACAGGACTGGCCGTGCACATACAGCGCCATCGCATCGGCTGGACCGGACAGCATGAAGGCCTCGAGGTTCTGCTGCAGGGCCTGCCAGCGCTGGGCTCCAGCCTGCGCACGCCAGTCGAGCAGCGGCCCCCGGTCGCGGCGCCTGCCGCCGTGGCCGGCGCAGCCCAGCAGCGCCAGACGCTGCAGGCGCGGCAGCTGCGGCGCCAGCAGGCCGGCCACCGCGCCGCCAAAGGAAAATCCGGCAAGGTGCAGCGGGCCCGCGGGCGCCAGATGCTCCACGCCCAGGCGCAGGCTGCGCACCAGCTGCGAAAGGCGCGCCGGGTCATGGGCGTCCAGCGCGAAGTCCTCCGAGTCGCCGAAGCCCGCGAGATCGGGCACGATCACGCGAAAGTGCAGCGCCAGCGCCTCGATGTTGCGGATCCAGTGCATCCAGGAGCCGTGGCCGCCATGGATCAGCACCAGCGGCGTGCCCTCGCCCCATTCGCGCCAGCGGGTCTCGCAGCCTCCGAGGTCGAGGGCATGGTGCGTTGCGCGGGCGTCGCAGGCGGCAACCAGCGTGGCGGCGGCTTCGGCCTCGTGGGGTGGAAATTGCATCGGGCGGTTTTCCTCAGGCTTTCATGATCAGCGCGTCCACCGCCATGACGCCCTGTCCCTCGGGCATGACCATCAGCGGGTTGACTTCGGCTTCGCTGACCTGCAGCGCCGGCTGCAGCGCGAGCTGCGACAGGCTGGCAATGGCCTGCGCCAGGGCCTCGAGGTCGCCGCGGGGCTTGCCGCGCAGGCCGGAGACGGTCTGCAGCATCTTGACCTCGCCGATCATATCGCGCGCCCTCTGCACGCTCACCGGCGCCAGGCGGATGCTGCGGTCGCGCATGACCTCGGCCCAGATCCCGCCCGCGGCCAGCATGATGACCGGGCCCGCATCGGCATCGACGCGGTAGCCGACCAGCACTTCGGCCAGGCCGCGGCGCATGGGCTGCACCAGCACCTCGCTGCACTCCATGCCGGGAGCACGTTCGTGCAGGTTGCGGCGCAGCGTGGCAAAGGCCTCGCTCAGCTGCTGCGCATCCTGTATGCCCAGCACCACGCCGCCGACCTCGGTCTTGTGCGGAATCTGCGCCGAGCAGAGCTTGGCGACCACGGGATAGTCGAAGGGCAGCGTGGCGGGCGGCGTGGCGATATCGAAGGTCACGGCCGGCGCATGCGGCACCTGCAGCGTGTCGAGCAACTCGTAGGCTCGGGCTTCGCTCAGGGCCGCCAGGCGGGCCGGGTCGCCAGGCGCGCGCACCGCGGCCTGCGTGCCCGGCATGCGGCGCGCGAACACCGAGGCAATCGCATCCGCGCAGGCTTCGGGCGAGCGAAAGCAGGGGATCTGCGCCTGCGTGAGCTGCGCCAGCGCCTGGGGCGCGTCCGGCACCAGCATCGCCAGCAGCGGCTTGGCATGGCCGGCGCTGTCGATGATGGGCTTGACGGCCAGATCCGGGTTGAAACGCGCGGACGATCCCACCACTGCCACCACCAGGTCGAACTCGGGCGCTTCCAGCAGGATATCGAGCGCCTTCTTCATCACCTCGTACCTGGTGCCGGCCAGCGTCAGGTCGAGCACGCGGCCGGCGCTGCCGGGAATGCCCGCGGCCTGCAGCTTCACCAGCGTCTCGGGGGACACCGGCTGCACGGTGACATCGCGGATGCCGAGCTGGTCGACCACCATGGCCGCGCCGCCGCCGGTCGTGGTCACCACGCCCACGCGCTTGCCGCCTTGCCTGGCCAGCGGAATTTTGCGTGCCAGGGGGAAAACCTCGAACAGGGTTTCGAGCATTTCCACGCGCACCACGCCCAGATCCTTGAGGAACGCGTCGGCGATGTCATCCTCGCCGGCGAGGGCCCCGGTGTGCGTCATGGCCATCTCGGCGGCGGCGCTGGAGCGGCCCAGCTTGTAGGCCACGACGGGCTTGCCGCGTTTTGCTGCTTCCCGCGCAAAGGCCTGGATCGCGTCGCCGTGGCGCAGGCTTTCCAGGAACAGCACATAGCCCTCGATGGCCGGGTCGTCCAGAGTGGCCAGGCAGATCTCGCCGATGCCCAGATCGACCTCGCTGCCCACCGAGACCAGCCCGGCAAAGCCCACGCCGCGTGCCTTGCCGCGCGAGACCAGCGCGCCGATCATGCTGCCGCTGTGCGAGGCGACGAACACGTTGCCCCGCGGCATGTCGGGTTCGGCAAACGCGGCGTTGGCGGTGAGCATCAGGCCGTTGCCCGGGTTCACCACGCCCAGGCTGCTCGGGCCCAGGATGCGCATGCCGCTGTCTTTCGCGATGGTGCGCAGCGCCGCCTCGCGCTGCACGCCTTCGGCGCCGGTTTCGGAAAAGCCGCTGGCCAGAATGGTCACCAGCTTCACGCCCAGGTCGGCGCATTCGCGCACCGTGGGCACCACGGAATCCGTGGGCGAGAGCACGAACACATGCTCGGGCACCTCGGGCAGTGCGCTCAGGCTGGGCCACGCCTTTTCGCCCTGGACTCCGGCCCGGTGGGGGTTGATGGGATAGATCGTGCCCTTGAACCCCAAGCGGCGCAGGAACTGCAGGGGGCGGCCCCCGGTCTTGCCGACGTCATCCGAGGCGCCGACCAGGGCGATGCTGCGCGGGTAGAGCAGGGGCTGACAGATGGAGGAGAGGGGCGCGGTGGAAGCGGTGGATGGGGCCATGGTGCGCATTACTTTTCGATCCTGATTTTCTTGAACTGTTCGGCCCAGTGCACCACTTCCGTCTGCAGCTCGGCCTTGAATTCGGCGGGCGAGTTGCCGATGAGCACGGCGCCCTGCGGAATCAGGGTGTCCTGGAACTCCTTGGACTTCACCGCCTTCACGACCACGGCCGCCAGTCTGTCGACGATGGGCTTGGGCGTGCCGGCGGGTGCCAGCAGGCCGTTCCAGGAATCGGACACCATGCCGGGCATGCCGATCTCGGCAAAGGTAGGCACGGAGGGCAGCCCCGGCAGGCGCACCGGTCCCGCCACGGCCAGCGGCCGCACCCGGCCGGCCTCGAGGTTGGGCATGGCACCGGTCGATGTCATGAAGGCCACATCCACCACGCCCGCAATCAGGTCGTTGAGCACGCCCGAGCTGCCGGAATAGGGCACATGCAGCATGCGCATGCCGGTCAGCTGCTCCAGGCGCAGCGTCGCCATATGCTGCGTGCCGCCGGCGCCCGTCGTGCCATAGCTCAGCTCGCCGGGCTTCTTCTTCACCAGCTCCTCGAACTCCTTGTAGCTCCTGACATTCAGCTTGGGGCTGGCCGCCAGCACCCCCGGGGCGGAGGACACCTTGGAGACCGGCTCGAAGCTGGCCAGCGGATCGAACTTCTGTTTGGGGAACACGAACTTGTTCATGGTCAGCGGCGCCGCCGCCAGCAGCAGCGTGTAGCCATCGGGCTTGGCGGCAGCCACCATCTCCGAGGCGATGTTGCTCGTGGCGCCGACCTTGTTCTCCACCACGAAGGCACTCTTGAGCTCGTCCTGCAGCGCCTTGGCCACCAGGCGGGCGACCACGTCCGTCGGCCCTCCGGCCTGGAAGCCGACGATGATCCTCACGGGCTTGGAGGGGTAGTTGTCCGAGGCGGCGGCGGAGCCGCAAAGCGCCACGGCGGCGATGGCCGCGGCGGTCTTGATCCATGTACGTGCCTGCATTCCTGTCTCCTTCTTTTTGGCTTTGAAATGCGCGTCAGGCCTTGGCCGGACGCTGCGAAAAGGTTCTGCCGAACACGCCTTCGGCAATGCGGTTCTTCAGCATCTCGATGGAGCCGCCGGCGATCATCCAGCCGCGCGTGCGGCGCACGCAGTACTCGACCAGCGCCTCCTGGCTGAAGCCCATGCCGCCCATGACCTGCATGGCCTCGTTCGAGGCTTCCCAGCCCGCCAGATTGCAGGCCAGCTTGGCCATGGCGGTGCTCTGCGCGCTGGGCAGCCCGTGCTCGCCTTCGAGGGCCGCCTTGTAGAGCAGCAGCTGCGCCTGCTCGAGCTTCATCCACATGTCGGCGAATTTCCACTGCAGGCCCTGGAACTCGCACAGTTCGCGGCCGAACTGCCGGCGCGTCAGCGCATGCTCGCGCGCCTGGTTGAAGGCGTAGCGGCCCAGGGCCAGCGCGCGCGCCGAGTTGCCCAGGCGCTCGACGTTGAAGCCGGAGATCTGCTTCTTGAAGCCGCCCGGGCCCAGCAGCAGGTTGGCCTTGGGGATGCGGCAGTCCTCGAAGTAGAGCTGCGACCAGCTCTCGCCGTTCATGAAGGCCGAGGGCGTGCCGACGACGAAGCCGGGGGTGCCGCGCTCCACCAGCACCGAGCCGATGCCGCCTACGCCCGGGCCGAAGCGCACGTAGATCAGGAACAGCTCGGCATCGGGGCTGTTGGTGGAGAACACCTTGCTGCCGTTGATCACCCAGCCGTCACCGTCCTCGCGGGCGCTGGTCTTGAGCTCGGTGGCGGCCGACCCAGCATCGGGCTCGCTCATGCCTAGAGAAATGACTTTTTTTCCAGACAGCAGGTCGGGCAGAAAGCGCTGCTTCTGCTCGGGCGTGGCGTATTCGACGAAGGTGCGGATCGGGCCGAAGTTGCCGGCCTGCACGATGTCCGCGCTCTTGGGGCAGGCCAGGGCGATCTGCTCGATGGCCAGCACGGCGTGCATCAGCGTGCCGCCCTGGCCGCCGTCCTCCTCGGCAAAGGCAATTCCCAGCAGGCCCTGCTGGGCCAGCAGTTGGGCGGTTTCCCAGGGATATTCTGCGGCGTGGGCGCGCTCCAGCGCGCCGGGCGCGAGCTTGTCCTGGGCGAAGCGCGCGACGCTGTCGGCAAACGCCTGGTGTTCCTCGGAGAGTTCGAAATTCATGGCCATGCGAAGAAGTGGTGGGAATGCCTGGATCATCGCTGCGCGGGGGCGCGCCAGTTGTTCCAATTGGATGAGCAGACATGAGAAAAAGATATGTCTTGAGCGGCGGCTGCGGCATATGCTCGAAGCCTTCAACACCACCTGCCAGCCATCCCATGCATGTCAGCGAAACCCTTGGCCACTTCGGCGCCAGCTTCCACTCCCGGCCGGTTGCGGCGCAGGTCATCCACCATGCCAAGCGCGCCGTCGTCGACTGGTATGCGGCGCTGATTGCCGGGTATGCGATGAACCCCACGCCCCTGCTGGAGCGGGCCATGGCCGAGGACCTGGACCGCGGCCTGGCCCGCCTGGCGCTGGGCCGCAAGGCCACCGTGAAGGCGGCCGCGCTGATCCACGGCACGGCTTCGCACGCGGCCGAGGTCGATGACATCTTCAAGCACGCGATCTACCACCCGGGCGCACCCACCATCTCCGCGGCGCTGGCCGTGGCCCAGCAGGTGCAGGCCGGCGGCGAGGAGTTCCTGCGCGCCGTCATCGTCGGCTACGAGGTGTCGACGCGCATCGGCCAGATCCTGGGGCGCGCGCATTACCGCTACTGGCACAACACCGGCACCGCGGGCACGTTCGGCGCGGCGGCGGCGGCGGCGTATCTGCTGCGCCTGGATCCAGCGCAGTCCACGCATGCGCTGTGCACCGCAGCCACCTTTGCCGCCGGCCTGCAGCAGGCCTTCCAGATGGATTCGATGTCCAAGCCGCTGCATTCGGGCCGCGCCGCCGAAGCCGGCGTGGCCGCCGCTGCGATGGCGCAGCAGGGCGTGACCGGTTCGCTGGATGTCTTCGAGGGCCGCATGGGCATGGGCGTGGCCATGAGCGACGCGCCCGACTGGCAGCCGGTGCTTGCCGACCTGGGCCAGGTCTTCAACATCTGCGCGATGACCTTCAAGAACCACAGCTGCTGCGGCCATACCTTCGCGCCCATCGACGGTGCGCTGGCGCTGCAGCAGGCGCATGGCTTCAACGCCGCGGACATCGCCGAAATCAAGGTCGCCACCTATGCGCCGGCGCTGGCCGTGGCCGGCAACCCGCAGCCCGCCACGGCAGCGGAGGCGCGCTTCAGCATTCCCTATGTGGTGGCTACGGCGCTGCTCCACGGCAGCGTGCGCCTGGCGGCTTTCGATGCCGAGCGCCTGGCCGACCCGGCGCTGCGCGCATTGATGCAGCGCGTGGTGCTCGAGGTCCATCCCGAACTGGACCAGCAATTCCCGGGGCAGCGCGCGGCCCGGGTGGACATCACGCTCAAGGATGGCACGCGGCACGGCTTCCTGCAGCCCACGCGCAAGGGCGACCCGGACCTGCCGCTGACGGACGAGGACCTGCAATCCAAGCTGGTGGAATTCGCCACGCCGGTGCTGGGCGCCGATGGCGTGCAAAGTGTTTCGCGCCAGCTGTGGGCGCTGGAGACTGCGCCGGATCTGACGTTTCTCTAGGCCGCCTGTGTGCGTGGCTGGCCGCATGCGGGCCAGCCGGCAAGGATTTTTAGCGGCTAAAAGCGGCCAGGCACCCGATCGGGCAATGACCGGCGCGCGCTAGAGTAGCGCCATGGACCTGCGCACCCTCCGTTATTTCATTGCCGTGCTCGAGGCCGGCAGCCTGTCGCGCGCCGCGGGCTCGCTGTATGTGGCGCAGCCCGCGCTCACCGCGCAGATCAAGAAGCTCGAGGCGGAGCTCGGCGCCCAGCTGCTCGAGCGCTCGCATGCAGGCGTGACGCCTACGCCTGCGGGCATGCAGCTCTACGAGGATGCGCGGCGGCTGCTGTCGGACGCGGATGCGCTGCGCGAGCGCATCCAGCGCCTGCCACAGGGGCCCGAAGGCTCGGTGACGGTGGCCGCGCCCTTCCTGCTGGCCTCGCTGCTGCTCGGGCCGGTGCTGGCCGGCCTCAGGCGCAGCCATCCGCGCATCCGCGTGTTCGTGCTGGACGACCTGAGCCTGATGGTGCGCAAGGCGATGCTCGAGCGCCGTGCCGACATCGGCATCCTGGTCGATACGCCGCAGCTGGAGAACCTGCGCTGCCGGCCATTGGCGCGCGAATCGATCTTCATCTGCGGGCATGACGTCGACGGCACGGTGGCGCCGCTGCTGCGCCGGCTGGCCGCGGGCGGCTACCCGGAAATCGACTTTGTCCGGGCAGCGCAGCTGCCGCTGGTGCTGCAGTCGCGGCGTTTTTCCATCCGCCAGGCGGTGGAGGAGACGGCGAGCCGCCAGGGCGTGGGCCTGAACGTGGTGCACGAGCACGACTCGGCGCGCGTGATCCGCTCGCTCTACCAGTGCGGCGCGGGCTTCACCTTCACGCCCGCCTGCTCGCTGGCCGAAAGCACGCACCAGGGCCGCAAGGACTGGATCGTCGCGCGCGTGGCCCGGCCCGCGCTGCAGCGCGCCTATACGCTGGCGACCTCGGCGGAACGCCTGAATGATGCCGCGACCCAGGTGGTGGCCGATGCGCTGGCCCAGGAGACCGCGCGGCTGGTGCGGGCCGGCATCTGGCAGGCCGAGCTGCTGTCCTGAAAAGACCGGGCAGTCCATCAGATTTTTTGATGGCGCGGCATCAGCAAACGGTATTTCCTCCAGGGCGCCGACTTCTGGGACATTGGCTCCACGCCCGGCACGGACCGGGCGCCCAAAAAGGAGACATATGCCACAGCCCGCCCCCTGCATCGCCAATGTCGGCGAACTCGTCTCGCGCGCCGCGCGCAGCTACGCCCGGCAGACCGCCCTCATCAGCGCCACGCGCAGCCTGACCTACGCCGAGCTCGAGCGGCGCTCCAACCGCCTGGCCAATGCCCTGCGCGGCATGGGCCTGGCGCGCGGCGACCGCGTGGGCATCTACCTGCCCAACTGCACCGAGATCGTCGAGCTCGAGCTGGCCTGCTACAAGGGCGCATTCATCAAGGCGCCGTTCAACGCGCGGCTGTCGCCCACCGAAGTCGGCGACATCGCCGCCAACAGCGGGGCGGCGGTGATCGTCACCACGGCCGAGCGCGCCGAGTCCTTCCGCCCGCATATCCAGGGCGCGATGCCGCGCCTGCTGCTGCTCGACGGGCCGGCCGATTCCTCCTATGAAGCCGTATTGGCGCAAGCCAGCGATGCCTTCACGGCCGAGCGCGTCACGGCCGATGAGGTCGCGGTGCTGCACTACACCTCGGGTTCGTCGGGAGTGCTCAAGGCGGCGATGCAGACCTTCGGCAACCGCCTGGCCCAGCTGCGCAAGTTCCTGATGCGCCCGGACAGCGTGCGCAGCGGCCAGCTGCTGGGCCTGGTGGGGCCGATCACCCATGCCTCGGGCATGCAGCTGGTGCCGGCGCTGTGCAGCGGCGCGACCATCCGCCTGTTCTCGGGTTTCGAGCCGGGACGCTTTCTGGCCGAGATGCGCGCCGAGCGCGTGACGCATACCTTCCTGGTGCCGACCATGATCAACATGCTGCTGGCAGAGCTCGACGGCAAGTACCGCCCCCTGCCGGATCTGCAGCGCCTGGGGTATGGCGCCGCGCCGATGGCGCCAGCCCGCATCCTGCGCGCGATGGATGTCTTCGGGCCGGTGCTGTCGCAGGGCTATGGCGCGGGCGAGACCACCTCGGGCGTCTGCGGGCTGTCCGTGGAGGACCATCTGTTCGCGCGCGCCGCCCTGCCCGAGCGCCTCGCCTCGTGCGGCCGGCCCTTCCTGGAATCGCAGGTGGAGATCGTGGACGATGCCGGCCTGCCCGTGGCGCCGGGCGAGATCGGCGAGATCGTGGTCGGCGGTCCCGATGTCTTCGCCGGCTACTGGCGCGCGCCCGAGCTCACGGCCGAGGTGCTGAAGAACGGCCGCTACCACACCGGCGACCTGGCGCGCGCCGACGACGAGGGCTATGTCTATATCGTCGACCGCAAGAAAGACATGGTGATCAGCGGCGGCTTCAATGTCTATCCCTCGGAGGTGGAAGCGGTGCTCTACCAGCACGAAGCCATTGCCGATGCCTGCGTGTTTGCCATTCCCGACGAGAAATGGGGCGAGGCCGTGGCCGCGCATGTGGTGCTCAAGGCCGGGCGCAGCGTCGATGCCGCGGCCATCGAGCGCTTTTGCGCGCCGCTGCTGGGCGGCTTCAAGCGCCCTCGGCATATCGAGTTCGTCGCCGCGCTGCCCAAGAACCCGAACGGCAAGGTGATGCGCCGGGCGATCCAGTCGCGCTACTGGAGCGGCCACAGCCGCATGGTCAACTGAAGGGGAGGACGACCGCATGAAAAACGAATCCATCTCCGCCATTCCCGAGCCGCTGTTCGACCTGCCTTTCGAGGGCTCGGAGCGCGCGCGCGAACTTATCGCGCGCATCCAGGATTTCCTCGGCGGCGAGCTGGCCGCGCTGGCGCGCACGCATGGCATCGACCACGAGCATGGCGCCGAGCGCGCGCTGTTGCAGCAGGTGTGGCAGCGCTCGCACGAGCTGGGCTTCTACGGCATCACCCTGCCGGCCGCGATGGGCGGGCTGGAGCTTTCGCTGCTCGACCATGTGCTGATCAAGGAGGCGATCTACGCCAGCGGCTCGCCCTTTGCGCCGCACGTGTTTGGCGAGCTCAGCGGCCCGCCGCGCGTGGGGGCGCTGGCACGCCATGCCACGCCCTACCAGTTGCAGCAGTTCATCGCCCCCGTGGCGCAGGCCGAGAAAGCCATCTGCTTCGCGCTGACCGAGGCTGAAGCAGGATCGGACGCGGGCGCAGTGCAGACCCGCGCCGTACGCGACGGCGACGACTTCGTGCTCCACGGACGCAAGCGCTTCATCTCGGGTTCGCCCTTTGCCGACTATGCGGTGCTGATGGCCTCCACGGCCAGCGACCCGGCGCAGCGCGAGGTCACGGCCTTCTTCGTGGACCTCAAGGCCCCGGGGGTGCGCGTGGAGTGCGGCTACAAGACCATGGCCGGGCAGTCGCATACCGGGGACATCGTGCTGGAATCCTGCCGCGTGCCGGCGGCCAACATGATCGGCGCGCCGGGCCGCGGGCTGGCGCTGGCGCTCGGGCGCATCACCGTCAACCGCCTGCTGCACTGCCCGGCGATGCTCGGCCTGGCCCAGCTGGCGCTGCGCGATGCGCGCGACTATGCGCGCGGGCGCCGCCAGTTCGGCCGCGCCATTGGCGAATTCCAGGCGATCCAGCATATGCTGGCCGACATGGCGACCGAGCTGAGCGCGGCGCGCGCGCTGATGCTCAATACGGCGCGGCATATCGATGCCGGCAGCCAGGCGCGCGCCGAAGCGGCAATGGCCAAGCTGTTCTGTTCCGAGACGGCGTTCCGCATTGCCGACCGGGCGGTGCAGATCCATGGCGGCGAGGGCATCGTGCAGGGCCGGCGCGTGGAATTTCTGTTCCGCATGCTGCGCATGTACCGCGTGCTCACCGGTACCAGCGAGATCCAGCGCAACACCATTGCGCAGGAACTGCTGGCACCGCGCGGCTGACATCACTTCCATAAAAAGACAGGAGACAAGCAGATGAGCATCCACACCCCGCTGCATCGGCGGCAATTCCTTTCGCGCACCCTGGCCGCCGGCCTGCTGCCCGCGCTGCCGGGCCTGCACGGCGCGCAGGCGGCGCAGCCCTGGCCGTCGCGGCCCATCAAATGGATCGTGCCCTTCCTGGCCGGCACCGCGCCCGACACCACGGCGCGCGTCATTCACGAAGCAGTGGGGCGCGAGCTGGGCCAGCCGGTGATCATCGAGAACCGCGGCGGCGTGGGCGGCAACCTGGGCGCGCGCATCGCCGCCAAGGCCGCGCCCGACGGCTACACCTGGATCTATTCCAGCGCGCCGATGGCCGCCAGCATGCACATGTACAAGGCACCGGGCTACGACGCGCTCAAGGACTTCGAGCATGTGATGGGCCTGACCAGCTCGGACATCGTGCTGATCGTCAATGCCGCCTCCGACATCCGCACGCTTGACGACCTGGTGGCGCGCGCGCGCCAGGCGCCGGGCAAGCTCGACTATGCTTCGGGCGGCGTGGGCACGCCCTCGCACCTGGGGGTGGAGCTGCTGCTGAGTACGGTGAACGTGCAGGCCACGCATGTGCCCTACAAGGGCGCCTCGGAGATCGTCAACGCCGTCATGGGCCGCCAGGTGGCCTTCGGCGCGCCGATCTTCTCCGTCGCCTATGCCAATATCCAGGCCGGCAAGCTGCGCGCGCTGGCCGTGGCCGGCCCGCGGCGCAACCCCAAGCTGCCGCAGGTGCCGACACTGGCCGAGTTGGGCGTGGACGGCGTGGAGCTGATGTCCTGGGGCGGCGTGTCGGTGCCCGTGGGCACGCCCGAGCCGATCGTGACGCGCATGCGTGCCGCGTTCGGCAAGGCGCTCAGGCAGCCGGCCGTGATCGCGGCGCTGGAAGAGCAGGGCGGCAATGTTGCGCCCCAGGATGCCGAAAGCTACCGGCAGGCCTTCACCAAGGAAATGGGGCTGACCGCGGCGATGATGAAAAAGGTCCGACTCGAGCCGATGTGAGGCGCGGTGTCAGCCGCGCCCGGTGGCCAGACGCAGCCGCCGGTACCCCAGCACCACCCCGGTCAGCGCCAGCGCCAGCGAGCCCAGGCTCAGCGCTATCAGCGCCGCATCACGCGCCGCCGCGGGCCGCAGCATCCAGGGCAGGTCCCAGCTGTGCAGGAAATTGAACAGCCAGCGGCCCAGCCGCTGCGCACGGTCCACGCTCAGCACCAGCTCGCCCGAGTGCGGGCTGAGATAGGCCAGGGTGCGCCCCGGATCGTCGAACTGCAAACGCAGCACCGGCAGTTCGCGTGCGGCGCCCGCATACATCGAGGCCTCGCCGCGGCGCAGGTAATAGGCATCGTGCTTCCGAAGCCAGTCGCTGCGGACAACGCCGGCATCGAACAGCGCGCGCGCCGGCTGCTCGAGCTGCTGCGCGGTGAAGCTTTCGTGCACCTGCCAGGCGCCACCCTCTTCGCGCACCAGCCGCGAGGCGCCTTGGGCGTCGCGCGCCAGCAGATAGGGCTGGCCGCCCAGCAGCTTCCATTCGAGCTCGCGCGCGCCAAAGCCCGCCCCCTCCAGCAGCGCCAGCGCCGCGCGCGTTTCGATCCGCGGCTGCAATTGCCCGGGCATCCTCTGCTGCATGGCCTTCGCGTCGGGCCGGGCCGAGGGATTGAACATCCCCAGCGGATTCATCGACATGAGCCCGCTGAAGATCCACAGCAGCAGCACCGGGCCGAACACCATTCCGGCCAGGTGGTGCCAGCGCATATGGAACTCGCGGTAGGGCGTTCTGGAGCCGTTCCTGTAGCTGCCCCTGAAGCGCCAGCGCCAGATGCCGGCCAGAGCGCCGGCCAGCGCCGACAGTGTGCCGACGGCCGACAGGCCAATGACCAGCCAGCTCCATGACGGGTCCTTCGAGCCCTCGCGGAACATATAGACCCAGTGCAGCCAGGCGCCGACGAAGTTCCAGTAGCGCTGCCGGCGCGGTGCATCCATCACCACCTCGCCGGTCGTGGAAGACACATACAGCAGCGTGCGCGCCGGGTCCTGCATCTGCACCTGGATCAGCGGCCGGTGCGCATCGAGCAGGCCGGAATGGGTCCAGCGGTCGTCATGGGTGCGGCCGACCACTGCGCCGGGAAAGCCTGGCACAAAAGCCTGGGCGCTGCGCAGCGCCAGCGCTTCGTCCACGGGCGGCGCCGGCGCGCCCGTCACGGCATCCACCACCCGCAGCGCACCGTCGCCTTCCTTGATGCGGTAGCCAGGGCGCCCGGCAATGTGCGTCAGCGTGAGCTGCTGCACGGCCTGCGGCGCCGGGCTGTGGCGCAGCGCCGCCTCCACCGGGACGCAGCACGACGCGGACGACAGCTGCGGCATCGCGCCCAGCCGCTCCGCGGGCAGCAGCCGCGGGTAGCCGACGAACAGCATGACGATGCCGCTGAACAGCCACAGCGCGATGAGTACGCAGACCGCCACCCCGGTCCAGCGGTGGACCAGATACACCAGCCGTTTCACTGCACCACCTGTCAGAAGCGGTGGTTGAGCGTCAGCGCATAGCGCCGGCCTTCGCCGACCAGCCACTGGCTGGTGGTGTAGTAGGCCGTGGCGTAATAGCGCTTGTCGAAGACATTGAAGCCACGCAGCGTCAGCGTGGTGTCGGGGCTCGCCTGCCATTGCAGCGCCAGATCGGCCGTGGTGTAGGCCGGCAGCTTCAGGGTGTTGGCGTTGTCCGCAAAGCGCTTGCCCACGTGGCGCAGCCCGCCCGACAGCGTCCAGTCCGGCTGCAGCTTCCAGCCGGCCCAGACATTGGCCACGTGCTGCGGCACGTCGGTGGGCACCTTGCCATTGCGCGAGACCACCACGCCGCCCACGGTCTCGCCGAAGTCGTCATAGCGCGCGCGCAGCAGCGCCACGTTGGCGTCGATCTGCAGCGTGCGCGTGGCCTGCAGCGACAGCGTGCCCTCGACGCCCTTGGACGAGCGCTCGCCGACCTGCACGCGCAGCGCCGGGTTGGCGGGGTCGCGCGTCAGCAGGTTGTTCTTGGTGATGGAGTAGGCGGCCAGCGTCCAGTCGCCGCGGCCTTGCCAGAAGGACTGCTTGAGGCCGACTTCCAGCTGCCGGCCGCGGGAGGAATCGAAGGCGGCGTTGGCGGGCGACAGCATCAGCAGGCCGCCGACCGGGTCCGCGGCCTGCGCGACCTGCGCATACAGGGAAAGCTCCGGCCGCAGCTGATACACGGTGCCCAGGCGCCAGCCGGTATGGGAATAGCTGCGGTCGAAGGCCTGGGCGCCGGCCACCAGGTCCTGGCGCGACAGGTCGGCATGGTCGTAGCGCAGGCCGCCGACCACCGACCAGCGGTCCGTCAGCTCCAGCCGGTCCTCGGCAAACAGCGCATGCTGCCGCACCTCGTTGCGGTAGCGCGGGATGAAGGGCATGGCGCTGGCGTAGTGGCCCGGCTCCGGACGGTAGCGATCAACCGCGCCCGAGCTGCCGACGTAGGTGTTGTTGGTGTGGCGGAATTGGGCGCGGTTGATGTCGAAACCCAGCGACAGCTGGTTCGCGCGCCCGAAGAGCGTGCCGCTGACGCTCACATCCGTGGTGTTGCCGGTCTGTGTCTGGTCGTGGCCGATCTCGGTGTTGTCCGAGCGGTCGATCAGGCCGGTGGCGGCGTTGTAGGCATAGGCTTCGGCGTTGCGCCAGTAGCGGTCGCTGCCGATGTGGTAGAGCTTGCTGCGCACGATGACATCGTTGCCGGGCGCCCACTGCGCGCTCAGTTCGGTCCAGCGGTCGCGATAGCGGATGTCGCTGTCCCGCACGTTGTAATTGCGCTTGCGCAGCGCCGGGTCCTGCACCCCGTCGATCAGCGGCGTGCCGAAGTAGCGCATCGGCGACTGGCGGCCCTGCGAATGCATCAGCTGCAGGCTCAGGTCCGGCGCCACGTCCCAGCGCAGCGCGCCGGAGAAGGTGCGGTTGCTCGAGTCGCCGCGGTCCACCCAGCCCTCAGACCGGTTGCCGCTGACATCGAGCCGGTACGACCACTGCTCGCTCAAGGCGCCGCCGCTGCCGAAGGCCAGCGCGCGCTGCCCCAGCGTGCCCACGGTGGCCTGCACTTCGCTCTGCACCGGCCCGCGTGTCGGCTTCTTCGGGATGATATTGACCACGCCGCCAATGGCGCCGTCGCCGTGGACCACCGAGGCCGGCCCGCGCAGCACCTCGATGCGCTCGACGTGCCAGGTATCGAACGGAAAGCTCACGCCCACGCCGCCATACTGGCGCGTGCCGTCATACAGCCGCATCACCGAGGTGGTGTCGGTGAAGCCGCGCACCGACAGCGAGCTGCCGCTGTTGCCCGGATGGCCCAGCTGGGTGATGCCGGCGGAGCGCGTGATGGCATCGACCAGCGAACGGTCGCCGCGCTGCTCCAGCTGGGCGCGAGTGGTCACTTCCACGCTGGCCGGCGTATCGCGCAGGCTCATGTCAAGGCGGCTGCCGGTGCCCGCGCTGCGCGCGAGCGGACCATCGCCGGCCGAGCGCACGGTGACGGTCTCGAGCGCGGGGTCGGTCTGGGCCCAGCCGGGCGCAGCCGCCAGGGCCAACGCGGCAAGCAAGGGACTGCGGGCCAAGGCCCGGCGGGAAATGGAAAAGGACGTGGAAAAGCGGGCGGCGCAGCGCGGCGACGCGACGGGAATGAAGCGATACATGGAAGGGCGAATGAGAGTGAAGCGGCCCGGACCGAAAGGCCAGTCCGGAAGCGACAGCGCACGTCCGGCAGTACCAGCCGGATGCGCGCACAGGACTCACACCAGCGCGGGCGGCCCGCGTGCAGGCAGCGGCGCGCCCACCAGCGCCGCAATGCGCGCTGCAACCACCGGCTGCAGCGCCCGCGCGAGGGGCTGGGGCTGCGGCAGATGCAATGCAAGGGAGGGTGGCGGTATTGCGGCCAGCAGGCACAGCGGGCAGTCCAGCGCATGCGGGCTCTGCGCCAGCGGGCTGTCACTGTCGAGCGCGACCATCTGCATGCCGCCCATGGACGTGCAGACCATCTCCAGCAGCCGGGGCTGCACCAGCGGCGATGCGGTGGCAACTCCCAGCGTCAGCACCAGCCAGGCCAGAGCCAGGCTGGCGAGGAGCCGGGAGTTGCGCAGTGCATGCATTTGTCCATTATGAGGGGATGGGCTTGATGCCTGGCAACCCCGATCAGGAAATCCGCATCTTCCCGCATTGCACGGGAAGTATGCCTACAACAGCCCTGGGCTGCCGGTCTCATTCCGGCTTGATGCCAGCCTTGCGCACGACTTCGCCGTAGGAGACCAGACGCTCGGACATCATCTTCTCCAGGGCTGCGGGCGTCATCTCTTCGGGAGGAATCACGCCGCGCGTCTTCAGGTTCTCGATCATCGCCGGGTCGGTGGCCGCCTTGCGGATGGCCTGGTGCAGCGTGTTGACGATGGCGGCCGGCGTGCCCGCGGGCGCGGCGATGCCGGTCCAGGAGGTCTGGTTCAGCGCCGGGAAGCCCAGTTCGGCAAAGGTCGGCACGTCGGGCAGCTGCGGCAGGCGCGTGGACGAGGCCACGGCCAGCGCGCGCATCTTGCCGGCCATGATGTGCTGCAGGAACACGACCAGGTTGTCGAGCGCGAACTGCACTTCGCCCGCCAGGATGGCGGTGATGTAGGGCGAGCCGCCGCGGTAGGGCACGTGCACCGCCTTGGTGTTGGTCGCCAGCAGCAGGGCTTCGGCATTGAGCTGGCCCATGCTGCCCGCGCCGGCCGAGGCGAAGTTGATCTGGCCCGGACGCTCCTTGAGGTAGGTCACGAACTCGGCGAAGGTCTTGACCGGCACGCTGGGGTGCACGACCAGCGCGTTGGGCTGGCGGCCCAGCAGGGCGATGTTCTCGAAGTCCTTGATCGGGTCGTAGCCCAGGTTCGACTGCACCAGCGGGTTGGCCAGGTGGCTGCTTTGCGACGAGGCCACGAGCGTGTAGCCATCGGGCTTGGCGCGCGCGACGATGCCGGCGCCCACCGAGCCGCCGGCGCCGGGACGGTTGTCCACGACCACCGGCACGCCCAGCGTGCGGCCCAGCGCCTCGGTGTACTGGCGCGCCATGACGTCGACCGAGCCGCCGGGCGGGAAGGGCACGACCAGCGTGATCGGACGGGTCGGATACTTGTCGGCGGCAAGGGCGGGCAGCGCGGCGGCGCCGGCCAGGCCCAGCCCGGTGGCCAGGATCTGGCGGCGCGACAGTGCTGAGGAAATGGGGGAGAAGTTGGACATAGGAATAGACAGGATTGAAATGGAAATCGGACCGCGCCTCAGCGCAGGTTCATGAGGGTCAGCGCCAGCGCCTGGGCGCGCGGCACGAAGCTGCTCAGGTCGCAGAACTCGCGCTCGCTGTGCGGGTAGCCGCCCACGGGCCCGAGGGCGCACAGGCTGGGGATGCCCATGTCGGAGGTGATGCCGCTGTCGGCCGCGCCGCCCGTGGCCTCGGCCTCGACGGCAAAGCCGACCTGCGCGGCACTGCGCTGGTAGAGCTCCAGGATATGCGCGGGCGTGCGCGCCATCGGCAGCGCGCCGCGCGACTCGAGGATGCGCCCGCTGGTGCGCGGCAGCGACTCCTCCTCGATGATCGCCTGGATGCGCGCCAGCACGGCCTGCACGTCGTTGTCGGCCGAGTAGCGCAGGTCCACATGCGCGCTGGCCAGCGGCGCGACCACATTGGAGGCCATGCCGCCCTGGATGAAACCGACGTTGACGGTGATGCCGGGCTCGCAGCCCGTGAGCGCATGCAGCGCCAGGATCTTGCGCGCCAGCGCGTCGATCGCGCTCGCGCCCTGCGCCGGATTGATGCCCGCGTGCGCGGCCACGCCCTGCACCTCGAAATCGATGCGGTACGAGCCCTTGCGCTCGTTGACCACGTTGCCGCTGATGCGGCCGGGCTCGGCGTTGAGCACGGCGCTCGCGCCCTGCACATGCTTGCGGATCACATGGCGGCAGGCGGGCGAGCCCACCTCTTCATCGCAGGTGAACAGCAGGTGCACCGGGCGGGCGTTGCCGCCAAAGCGCGCCAGCGCCTCGGCCACGAACACGTTCATCACCAGGCCCGACTTCATGTCGGCCACGCCCGGTCCATAGGCCTTGCCCTCCTGCACGCGCCAGGGGCGCTCGGCCACGGTGCCCAGCGGGAACACGGTGTCCATATGGCCCATCAGCTGCAGGTGGCCGTCGGCGGCCGCATCGCTGCCGGGCACGCGCGCCAGCAGGCACTCGCCCCAGCCGGGCTCGGGCAGCGTCTGCACCGCGATGCCGGCGGACTCGAGCCGCCCGCGCAGCACGGCCGCCACTTCGCGCACGCCGGCTTCATGGCCGCTGCCGCTGTCGATATTGACGATCTGCGCCAGCAGATCGGTCATGGCCTGCTGCTGCGTGGCCAGCCAGTCGAGGACGGCCTGGGCGGTCTCGGGAGAAGTGGAAGCCGGGGAGAGCAGTCCTGTTTCCGAAGACGAAGGACCGGGGGATTGCAGGGAGCTCATAGGGAGTGGATCTGACGGAAGGGCGCTATTATTTCCGCTTAGCGTCAGCCACTCACATTGCTCGGCTTTCAAGGCGAAGGGATTTAGGCGCTAAGGCGGTGCCTGTGCGCCGCGCCGCGCTGTGCTTCGGGCTGCTCTGGGCGGCGCCTTGAGACTCTGATATGAAACGCTACTTTGCCTGCGTTCGTGGTCACTCATCTTTCGTCTTGTTCGGCGAAGCTGCGTCAGCCTAGTTGGGGTATGAAGTCATCCGCGGCGCTAAGAAGAAATGGGAGCGCAGGGCGGTGGAGCGCAGAGGCGCTCCGCTCGAAGTGGGAATGGATATGCTGCTTTTGCAGCATAGCTATGTGCGCTGCTAGGATGTGAACGCGGATGGTGGGATACCTTGACAACAGCAGCAATGTGCAAAGCCAGCGGAGGGCTGGATCCAAAGCATCCCTTTGTTAGCTATGGGCGCATGCCATTTCGAACATGCCCGCCAGCCGCCGTCAAAATAAGTTCGGAGGTCCTGATGAAAGCACTGAAAAGCCCACTCGCTAAAAGCCTTCTGGCTAACCCCGAGAGCAGAGAACAGCTTCGGCGAGTCACGGTAGAGGCTACTTCAGCCAAGGCATCGCGCAGTGTAGTGACGGTCAGAGAGGCCAAATCTTCGACGGTCAAGCGCTATGTGGCGACTATTGTGCCGAAGGCGGCCTGAGCGCTTTAGATGAACATTGCGCTTCCGGCGCTCGTCGTCTTTGCATGTTTATTGCCAGGCTTCATCTTTCGAAGCCGGCTCAAGCGCGTCGAGAGCATATCTCTGGATTATTCCCCTTTTGGTCGCGTAGCTACGGAAGCGATTATTTGGGCTGCACTGCTGCATCTGTTTTGGATTGTTGTGGTTTGCCGCCTTGCGGGAAAAACTGTCGACCTGGGAGTGCTACTGGAGCTTCTATCCTCCAATTTGACTCTTCACGGCGAGGCGCTCAAGACGATCAGCAGGCAGATTCATCAAGTCGCGCTTTATTTTGCAAGCCTCTACGTCGCCTCGTTCGCTATTCCGTCTGTAATCCGATATCTGATCACTCGCTTCCGAGCAGACCGTCAGGAAAGCCTGTTCAGTTTCCTTTTTCGTTTCAACGATGCCCCGTGGTATTACCTTCTAACTGGAGCTGACTTCAAGGATGACGAGCAGCCAGATATGATCGTGGCCTCGGCAGTGGTTTCTATCGCCGGGGAGGCTATCCTCTTCAAAGGGGTGCTCGACTCTTTCTATTTCAAGTCCGATGGCAGCTTGGACCGTCTCATTCTTGGACAGACGATGAGACGTCCCCTGTCCAGGGACAAGGGAAGTGCCGATGCCGGAGGTCAAGGAGCCAACGATGATGAATCTCGCTTCTATCCAGTCGAAGGCGACTCATTCGTCATCCAGTATGACCAGGTGCTTACGCTGAACATCCAGTACATCAAACTGACGCCTGCTGAAGCGGGAATTCCGCTGCCGATTCCAGTCGAATCTGCGATCTAAGCTCTGTTCGTATTCGTACCCGATTCCGAGGTCACGCCCGGGCTTATGAACTCTTCGATCTCGAGCAAGCGGTCGGCATGTAGAGCTACGCCAAGATGCAAGGAGGTTTTTAGCTGTGGCGACCTGCGCTTGGCGGCAGGAATCTGATCGATGACCATCTCGCCAAGAGTGTCCGCCTCCATCACTCCCCAAAGGATCCCTAAAAGAACGGCCTTGGTCCCTGGCGTGAATCCGCCGTTTGGGATGAGGTACATCGGACTCTCGTAGCCGAACACAGGTGACCCAGAAGAACCTGCAAAAACAGCGCCGTCCACCAGGAAGTTACGATCTCCATTGAAGCTGGCCAATGGGTGCGTAGCAGTGCTGCCCGACCGAGCGATGGGCATATTGTTGTGCTCGTCCCACATCCCTATGGGGTAGCCAATGATCTTGAGTGGCTCAATGCTCCTCAGTGCCCTGTCCCCCTTCTTGGGCAGCCACGAACGATCCAACGAGGCAATACGCAGTTTGCGGCTTGCGAGATAGATCCCAATAGGAATAGTAACGTCAATCAACACTAAGTCCACGTCTGGATCTGGATCTGGATGCGGAATGAGGATGTCCATAGAAATCGGGACGCTGAAATCTACATATTTCCCTAAGCTTGTCCGCAGCAGATGGTGCGTCTCGTCAACGAAAGCGCCGCTGTCGCTTGTCTGACTGACGTCAGATGCTGTTGTCAAAACATAATCAATAAAAGTGGCCCCCTTTACTACATGTCGGTTGGTAGCAATATATTGCTTTGCGATGTTGTTACCGAAGTGGATACGATAGAAAAAGCCCGTACCTGTCGCCCCGGTCTCAGGCGTCTCGATGCGCACCGTTGAACAGGTAAGTGTGGTTTCCACGGCAATACTCATGTTGTGAACTTCGAGATTGAATTAGCACAAGCTGGACGTTGTCAAAGCAATGATCGCAGATACACGGTGGTTCGCCGCTCGACTTACCACGCGCTTTGATTGTCGAGCCGTCTCTACGCACAGGCCGACGATGTGTCGAAAGCTTCAGCGGGCCGTCCCACAGTATATTTTCCTAAATGTGTGCGGACGGCCATTTTGGGGCCGAATTTTGCCCTGCTGCTCCCATGAGTTGCTGAATGCCGCGCGCGGTCAGAGGTTGAAATGACCTAAAGGATAGTTAACCGCCATATCGTGCGCAAGCGTCAGAGTGCAACGCTCCTTCCATCGACCTGCGTGGCTTTCCAGGCTTCAAGGATCTCCCCCCCGGTCGCCGACCACACCCCGCGATGCCGCACGATATGCGCCAGCGCCTCCTCCAGCGCGCGGATGCGGTAGGGCTGGCCGCTCACCCAGGGGTGCAGCGAAATCGCCATGACGCGGCCGTCGCCGGGCCGCGCTTCGCGGTACAGCAGGTCGAACTGGTCGATCAGCTGGTCGCGGAAGTCGTCCTCCGTGTGGTGGTTCTGCACCAGGATGGTCGCGTCGTCGATGTCGATCGGGTGCGGCATCGCATGCAGCGTGCCGGCGCGCGTGCGCATCGCGTAGGGCATGTCGTCGTTGACCCAGTCGCAGGCGTACTCGATGCCGGCCTCGCGCAGCAGGTCCGGGGTGTTCCAGGACTGCGACTTGGCGGGCGACAGCCAGCCCGTCACCGGCTGGCCGCTGGCCTGGCGCAGGATCCCGAGCGTCTGCGCGATCAGCGCGCGCTCGTCCTCCTCGGCCATGCCGCCATGGTGCAGATGGTCCATGTCCAGGCCGTTGGCAATCACCTCCCAGCCGCGCTGCACGACGCTTTGCACCAGCGCCGGATAACGCACGGCCACGGCCGCGTTCATCGCCACGCTGGCGCGCAGGCCGTGGCGTTCGAGCGCCTGCATGATGCGGAAGATGCCCACGCGGTTGCCGTAGTCGCGCAGCGTGTAGTGGCGCAAATCCGGGTAGGCGGTCTGCATCGCGCCCGGCGGCTTGAAGGGCTTGCCCTGCATGTCGAGCGGAAACCATTCGAGCGCGGGCACGATCCACAGCGCGATGCGCGCCTCATCGGGCCAGGCCACGGGCGGGCGCTGGGGCAGCATCGACCAGTCGTAGCGCGCATGGTCCATGCCGTAGCGGCGCAGCGGGTAGTCCAGGTAATCTTCGGGCAGCGTGCTCATGGGGCCTCTCCGACGGGGTGCGCCGCCTGGGCAAAGGCGTCGTAGTAGTGTTCGTTGTAGTACTGCGCGATCTCGCGGCCGGTGGCCAGCCAGACCTTGTCGTGGCCGGTGATGTACTGCAGCGCCTCCTCAAAGGCCGCCAGGCGGTAGGGCTGGCCGATGAGATAAGGGTGCAGCGGAATGCACATCACCGTGCCGGAATGCTCGCCCTCGCGGTAGAGCTGGTCGAACTGGCGCTTGATGATGTCGCCGTAGCGCCGCGGCGAGACCTGGTTGACGTTGTAGACGATGGTGTCGTTCATCTCCAGCGAATAGGGAATGCTGGTCAGGCGCCCCGAGCGCGTCTTCACCGGCACCGGCTGGTCGTCGTGGAACAGGTCGCACACATAGGTCAGTCCCATTTCCGCCACCAGGTCCATGGTGCGATCGGTATAGGTCAGCGCGGGCGCGAGCCAGCCGTCGAGCTTCTGCCCGGTGTGCTTGCGGATGGTGTCGATCGAGTCCTGGATGACGGCGCGCTCCTGCGCCTCGTCCATGCCCATCAGGTAGCGCGTGTTGTAGGTGCCGTGGGAGTAGAACTCCCAGCCGTTGTCGGCGCAGGCCTGGATCACCTCCGGGTGGTGCTCGCACATCGCCACGTTGAGCGACACGCTGCCGCGCACGTTGCAGCGCTTCATCGTCTCCAGCATGCGCCAGAAGCCCACGCGGTTGCCGTAGTCGCGGTAGGAGTAGTTCTGCACGTCGGGCGCGGGGCGCGCCCAGGCGGCACGCGCCGGGTTGCGCGGCGGGTTCAGCTCGTAGAACTCGACATTGGGCGCGACCCAGAAGGCGACGCGCGCGCCGCCAGGCCAGCGGATCTGCGGGCGGCCCTGGTAGGGCAGGTAGTCGTAGAAACCGGGATCGCGCTTCATGGCTTGACCTTGGCTGGCACCCGAGAAAGCTGCTCCAGCACCTCGGCCACGGGCAGCACATCGGCGTATTTCACCGCCATGTCGTAGAGGTTGGCGAAATGCGGGCTCTCGTGCTTGTCGGCCACGCATTCCTCGGGGACGACGGTGCGGAAACTGCGCTGCAGGCTGTCCACCACCGTGGCGCGCACGCAGCCCGAGGTCGAGCCGCCGGTCACCACCACCGTGTCGATGCCGTGGAAGCTGAAGATCGAGCCCAGATTGGTCTCGAAGAAGGCAGAGGCCATGCGTTTGTTGACGATGATGTCGCGCTCGCGGTCGATGACCAGGCGGTCGTCAAATTCGCTGCGGCGGCTGCCGACCTTGATGTTCTGCAGC
The DNA here is from genome assembly GCF_023634805.2 of Comamonas endophytica. Lineage (NCBI taxonomy): Bacteria > Pseudomonadati > Pseudomonadota > Betaproteobacteria > Burkholderiales > Comamonadaceae > Comamonas > Comamonas endophytica. The sequence continues at coordinate 367,593 of NZ_CP106882.1, read as the reverse complement.
GAGTCGGGTGTGTCGCTGCGCGTGCCCCAGATGCCGCAGTCCTCGCCGGACTCCATATAGGCCACATAGGTCCACACCACGGGCCAGCCCTTGGCGCGGAACGCCGCCGCGAGCTGGTTGGTGTATTCCATCTGGCGCGGATCGGTCTCGTAGGCGGTGGCGAACTCGCCCACGGCGGTGTAGGCCTTCTGCGGATCGACATTGATCAGCGCCGGGCGGCTGCCGAAGCCGAAGCGTTTGCGCGTGGGGTTGGCCTTGAATTCTTCGAACAGCTGGCGTGCGGTCTTGTCGGAGCTTTGCATGCGGGGGGCTTTCAATGGAATGGGAGGGTCAGTCCTGCGCCGCGAAATGGCGCTGGAAGAGATCGACGGTCTGGGCCAGCGCCTCGGTGGACGCCGTGCCGCCATGGGTCACGCAGCGCGCCTGCGGCACCAGCCGGCCCAGTGCCTCGAGGTACTGGTGCAGCATGTCGTCGCCGGCGCAGGTCAGCAGCGTGGGCACCGCCAGCAGCGGCAGCCGCGCGCGCTTGTCGTGGCCCAGGGCCGCGCGGTAGGGCAGGTGGAAGCTGCGCGCCGCTTTGAGCACCTCGACGAACTTGTCGTGCAGCGCGTCGGCCCCGGGCAGCCCGGTCGGGCGGCGGTGCGCCGCGTCCTTGCGGTACCAGGGCCAGAACAGGTAGGCATCGCGCACGAAGGTCCACAGCAGGTGGATCTGGCTGCCGTTCTGGTCGATCTCCACGCGCGGCACGTAGTGCGCCAGCAGCTCGGCCTGCTCGTCTTCGGCATAGAGGCCGATGCCGTCGAGCACCAGCGCGCGCACGCGCTGCGGCTGCGCGATGGCGATCTCGCTGGCAATGCTGGCGCCGGTATGCGTGCCATAGAGATCGAAGCGCCCGATGCCCAGCGCATCGAGCGCGCGCAGATGGGCATCGGCCAACTGGGCTACCTTCACTGTTTCCCCCAATAGGGGGCTCGAGTCGCCATTGCCCAGCGTGTCGGTGGCAATCACGTGGCGGAACCGGCCAAAGGCGCGCAGCAGCGGCTCCAGCGTCAGCGCCGAGCCCGGCGAGGCATGGATCAGCACCAGCGTGGGAACGCCCGGCGTGCGCTGTCCCGCCTCGCGATAGTGGATCTGGCCTTCGTCGACATCGACGAAACCACGGCGGATACGGACTGGGGCCTGGTCGTTCATCACAGCCCCAGCTCCCGTGCGATCAGGTTGCGCTGCAGCTCGCTGCTGCCCTCGCCGAAGGTGTAGAGCCCGGCATCGCGCCACATGCGCTGCATGTCGCTTTCCATCGAATAGCCGGCGCTGGCCATGATCTGCAGGCCATTGCGCGTGACGAACTGGAAGGCTTCCGTAGCGACCAGCTTGGCCTGCGCCGCCTCGAGCCGGCAGGGGCGGCCGGTGGCGATCAGCCAGGCCAGATGGTAGAGCGCGAGCCGCGCCTGGTTGACGCGCACCTGCATGTCGGCCAGCTTGTGCTGGATGGCCTGGAATGACCCGATGGCCTGGCCGAACTGGCGCCGTTCCTTCGCATAGGCCACCGCGATGTCCACGGCCTTCTGCGCCTGCCCGACGGCATTCGCCGCCTGGCCCGCGCGGCTGTAGTGCAGCGTGGACATGGTGTGCTTGAAGCCCTGGCCCACCTCGCCCATCAGTGCCTCCTCGCCGACCTCGACCTCGTCGAAGCCGATGTCCCAGGAAGGCATGCAGTGGTGGCCGACCTTGGCCAGCGGCGTCATGCCGATGCCGGGCGTCTGGCGCGGCACCAGCAGCATGGTCACGCCCTTCGAGCCCTGGCTGCCGGGTTCGGTGCGGCAGGCGACCACCAGATAGTCGGCGGCATCGGCGTTGCTGATCCAGGTCTTGCGGCCGTTGATGACCCAGCCGCTGGCGGTGCGCCGCGCCGACGTGATGATCGCGCCGGCATCGGTGCCGGCCTGCGACTCGGTCAGCGCCAGCGCGAAGCGCGCGCGGCCCTCCATCACGCGCGGCAGCAGCTCGCGCTTTTGCGCCTCGGAGCCGTACTTGAGCAGCGACATGCCGCCAAAGCCCACCGTGGTGCCGAACAGCGTCGCGGCAATGCCCGCGTGATAGGCCAGGCGCTCGTTGACCAGCGCCGCGCTGCGCCAGTCCTTGCCCAGGCCGCCCACCTCCTCGGGAAAGGGCAGCGCGAACAGGCCCAGCTCGCCCATCTTCGGCAGCAGATGCCAGGGCGTATCGTGCGCTTCGTCGGCCTTGCGCAGCGCCTCGGGCGGGAACTCGCGCGCCATCATGCGGTCGATGGAGTCGAGCAGCGCGCGGTCGTCTTCGGGGATCTCGAAATCGATCATGGCGGTTGCACCTCAGACCGGCTGCAGCTGCTCGGACAGCTGCGCCTTGACCACCTTGCCCAGCGAGTTGCGCGGCAGCTCGTCGACGAAGAAGATCTCGCGCGGCGCCTTGTAGGGCGCGAGCGCCTCGCGGCACAGCGCGATCAGCGTCGCGGAATCGACCTCGGCCTTGCGGATCACGAAGGCCGCGATCTCCTCGTTGAACTGGCGCGAGGGCCAGCCGACGACCGCGGCCTCGGCCACGGCCGGGTGGTTCATCAGCGTGGCCTCGATCTCCTGCGGATAGATGTTCACGCCGCCGCGGATGATCATGTCCTTGGAGCGGCCCTTAAGGAACACATAGCCCTCGTCGTTCATCGCGCCCAGATCGCCGGGATAGAACCAGCCGTCGACGAAGGCCTCCTTGCTGGCCTCGGGGTCGCTGTGGAAGCCCTCGGCCACCGAGCCGCTGCGGTAGCGGATGCGGCCGGTGGTGCCCGCGGGCACCGGCCGGTGCCGGTCGTCGACCACCGAGACCTCGACACCCAGCGCCGGGCGGCCGACCGAGTCGGCGTAGCGCAACTGGTCGGCGGGCGACAGCACAGAGACGCCGCCGCCCTCGGTGGAGGCGTAGTACTCGTAGAAGTTGGCGCAGATCTTCTCGCGGATCTGGCTGCGTTCCTCGGGGGCGAGCGCAGAGCCCGAGGAGATCAGGGTCTTGAGGCGGCGCAGCGGCGCGAGCGTTGCCGCATCGCAGTCGAGCAGCCGGCGCAGCAGCGTCGGCACCAGGAACATGATGCTGCCCTCGCTGCGCGCGACTTCGGCGGCCAGCTCCTCGGGCGAGTAGGGCGGCGGGCACAGCACCACGGTGCCGCCCGCATACAGCGTCGAAAGCGTGAAGGTGCGCCCGCCGCCGAAATACAGCGGCGTGGCGTTGACATAGCGCTCGCGGCTACCGAAGCCCAGGTCGGCCCACTGCGTGTAGAAGCGGTTGATCAGGCGCTGGTGCGAGAGCATCGGGCCCTTGGGGCGGCCGGTGGTGCCCGAGGACAACGACATGACCAGCCCGCGGTCGCCATCGGGAAACTCGCCCTGTGGCTTGGCGCGGGCCACGGCTTCGAGCCAGGCCGCGTCGATCTCCTGACAGTCCTGGCCCTCGAAGGCGCCCTCGGGCTCGACCATGGTCAATGCCGCGCCGAAATGCGCGGTCACGCGCTGCTTCTCGAAGGGCTTCCAGCGGCAGTCCACCGGCAGCACCACGGCGCCGGCGCGCGCCACGGCAAACAGCATCAGCACATGCTCGATGTGGTCCTTGAGCGCCAGGCCGATCACGGCGCCGGGCTGCACGCCGCGCGACTGCAGCCAGGCGGCGCGCTGCGTGATCTCTCGGTCGAGCTGGCGGAAGTCGAGCGTGCGTTCGCCCTGGATCAGCGCGGCCTGCGTCGGGCGCTGGCGCCCGTGCAGCGCGATCTGGTCGGCAAGGTTGGGGATGCGCCGCGTCATGCTTCGGAGTCCTTCAGGCCGTAGATGCGCAGCGCGTTGTCGCGCAGCATCTTCTTCTTGGGGATCGGGCGCAGGTCCAGCGCCTCGATCTCGGCGCGCGTGCGCTCGAAGTCCAGCACCGGGAAGTCGGTGCCGAAGATCACCTTGTCCTGGCCGAAGGTGTTGATGTAGTGCACGAAGGCCTCGGGCCAGTACTTGGGGCTGTGCGCATCGGTGCCGATGTAGACGTTGGGGTGCTTCCAGGCCATGGCGATCATCTCCTCGGTCCATGGAATGCCGACGTGGATGCCGATCAGCTTGAGCTCGGGGAAGTCGCAGGCCACGGCGTCGAGCGAGATCGGACGGCCGACGCTGCGCAGGCGGTAGTTCGGGTCGTAGAGCATCGACTGGCCGACCTGCAGCTGCACCGGCACGTCGAGCTCCACGCACTTGGCGTAGAACGGATACCACTTGGCGTGGTCCGGCGCGAGCTCGAACCAGTGCGGGTAGAAATGCGCTCCGATGAAGCCGTATTCCTTCACGCCCTTTTCCAGCAGGCGCACGCCGGCCATGCCTTCGGTCGGGTCCAGGCCCGCCAGGCCGGAGAAGCGGTCCGGGTACTGGTTCACGGCCTCGGCCACCATCTCGTAGGGGATGTGGTAGGCCGCGCGGTGCTGGTAGGGGCCGTTCTTGGCGGCGATCAGGAACGAGCGCTCGATACCGGCAGCGTCCATGCGGCGCAGCATGTCCTCGTGGCTCAGCCCGCGCAGCGTGTCCTCGCTGACCTTCATCTTGCCGCCGTAGAACGCATCGCGCGGCGGGCGGATGGCCTTGACTTCCTCGGTCCAGATATTGACGACCGTGTCGATCGCCTTGATGTCGTAACTCATGCTTGTCTCCTGGTGATGGATGCAGCGGCCCGCCCGCGCCATGCAGGGCGCGGGAAAGCATGCGGTTGGAATGGGGAGTGAAGGGCGCGGCGCGCGCCCGGCCTCAGTCGATATTGGCGGCCTTGACGGCCAGCGCCCAGCGCGGGATCTCGCTCTTGATCATGGCGGCGTAGGCCTCGGGCGTGAGCGGCGCGGGCTCCATGCCGCCGTCCTTGAGGCGCGCGACGATCTCCGGCTTGCGCAGGATCGCCACGAGTTCGGTGTTGAGCTTCCTGATGACCTCCGCGGGCGTGCCCGCCGGCGCCATCAGGCCATACCAGCCGTTGACCTCGAAGCCCGGCAGCGTCTCGGCCACCGCCGGTACCTGCGGCAGCACGCTCGAGCGCTTGAGCGTGCTCACGGCCAGCGCGCGCAGCTTGCCTTCCTGGATCAGGCCCATCGCGCCGCTGAGGTTGACAAAGGCGGTGGTGATCTGTCCGCCCAGCAGGTCGGTCTGGATGGCGCCCGAGCCGCGGTAGGGCACGTGCACCATCTCCACCTTGCCGGCGTTGGCCAGCATCGATCCCGCCAGGTGCGTGTTGCTGCCGATGCCGACCGAGCCATAGGACACCTTGCCGGGATTCGCCTTGGCGTAGGCCACCAGCTCCTGCAGGTTCTGCGCCGGGAAGTCGCTGCGCACCACCAGCACCGCCGGCCCCGAGGCGATCAGCGAGATCGGCGCGAAATCCTTGATGGCGTCGTAGCTGGGCTTGGGCTGCAGCGAGGGCGCGATGGCGATCGGGTTCAGGTGCGAGAAGAACAGCGTGTAGCCATCGGGCTTGGCGCGCGCCACGAAGGACGCGCCGATGGTGCCGTTGGCGCCCGACTTGTTCTCGATGACCACCGGCTGGCCAAAGCGCGCGCTCAGTTCCTGCGCAATGGGGCGGATGAAGCTGTCCGAAGGCCCGCCCGCGGCCCAGGGGTTGACCACGGTCACGGCGCGTGTGGGATAGGGATCGGCGGCCAGCACCAGGGCTGGGCTCAGGGCGGCGAGGCCAAAAGCAATGCCCCAGCGGTGGAACGTACAGGAGGCGAATTTCGACAATGACACGGTGGGGCCTTTCAATGGAATGGGACGCACGACGTTGAGCACACAAACTGCCTGTACAATTCATCTAGTGAATAGATGAACCGCTCTGTGAATTATTCTGCGCCGCGTGCTGGCGTAGGTCAAGACCTGTTTAAGATGACACCGGTATGAAAAAAGCAACAAAGATGCCTGCGGACGATGCAGCCGCGGCGGAAAAAGACCCGCTGTTCGTGACCGCGCTGGCGCGCGGGCTGGCGATCCTGCGCTGCTTCAACGCCGAGCAGAAGGACCTGGGCACCAGCGAGATCGCGCGCATGACCGGGCTGCCGCAGCCCACCGTGTGGCGCCTGTGCAAGACGCTGTCGCAGCTCGGCTACCTCGTGCCGGGCCAGTCGCCCGACCGGCTGCGCGTGGGCGCGGCGGTGCTGATGCTGGGGCACACCGCGATCACCCACACCGGCATTGCGGCCGCGGCGCTGCCGCTCATGCGCGAAGTCGCCGACCGCTTCGGCATCTCGGTGTCGCTGGCAGAGCGCCATGGCACCGACATGGTGGTGGTACAGCGCATCGAGGCGCCCAGCATCCTGCACCTGAAGATGCATGTGGGCTCGGCGCTGGAGCTGGGTGATTCGTCGCTGGGCTGGGCCTGGCTGGCCGCGCAGTCAGCCGAGGTGCGCGCGGCCGCGGTCGAGGAGCTGCGCCAGCATTACGCTGCGCAGTGGCCGGCCATCGAACGCAAGCTCGAGGAAGCGTTCCGGGAATACGCCGAGCATGGCTTCGTGTTCAACTTCGCCAAGTCGCACCGCGATGTGAATGCGATCGGCCTGCCAGTGATCTCGCCGCATGGCAACCGGACCATGGCGCTGACCTGCGGCGGCGCGAAATCGTCTTTGTCCACGACCAAGCTGATCGACAGCGTCGCGCCGGCCATGCTGGAACTGGCCGCGAAGATCGCGCCGCTGCTGGTACTGGAAGCCAACCGCTGAGCAGGCCGGCCCGCGTCACAGCCCGACGTTGCGCCAGCCCGCATCGACCGCGCTCACGGCGCCGGATGCCGGGCCGAACAGCTCGGCGGCCGCCTGCCGGGTCCTGGCGGCGAACTCCGCCAGGCCCAGGCGCGGCGCCGGCCCAGTAGTGGCCAGCACGCGCCACCAGGCCTGGCCCACACCCTCCCAGCTGTAGCCGCCGAGCTGCCGGCAGGCGCTGCAGAACGCCAGGTTCGGCGGCCCGCTGGCGCTGTGCGGATCCAGTCCCGGCTGCAGCTGGGCATATTGCACGGGTTGTGGCGCAAGGCAATGCGCGCCGCCGGGATCGGACATGTCGCGCAGGCAAGTGCAGCCGCGCTGCTGCAGCACCGGCCCGATGACTTCGCAGCCGATCCTCCAGTCGGCGCCGGCCGCGTCATGCTGCAGCCGCCACTGGCGGAACATCGCGCCCAGGCAATCCGACAGGCTTTCCTTCAAGCCGCCGGCTTCGCCCGCATAGTCCAGCTGCAGGGTGTGCTGGGTCAGGCCATGGGCCAGCACGCAGCCGATCACGTCGGCGCCCCGCGTGAAGTCGACGAACAGCGCGCCGTCGCCATCGCCATAGACCGCCTGCAGCCCGTTCCACATCGCGTTGTTGAACCGGCGGCCGTAGTGCACCGAGGAGAGGAGCGTCATGCCCGCGCCGTCGATCGAGTTGCGCTGGAACGCCTCCTGCAGGAAGCGGAGCATCTGCGCGGTTTCTTCCGCGCAGCGCTGCACGGCGACGTCTTGCGCGGCCTCGGGGTCCTCGATCCGCAGGCCGGGCAGGCTCTGCGTCTGCCGGCAGTCGAACACCAGCAGCTCGGCATGCCGGGTGAGCGTTGCCGCTTCGGCTTGTTCCGTAGTGTGGCGCGCAGATGGTTCGGGCTGCGCGCCGGGGGCAGGCTCGCGGCTGAGGCGTTGCAGCACCTCGTCCGGAACCAGTTGGCTGTGATTGACGTACATGGGACCTCCCTTGAAAGGGTGCCCGCATCGCAGCACCTGGGCAGGCGCTTGGTGCGCCGCGGGCCGGGGCAGCTGCACGGCATGTATTCCGCCAGCCATGGAAATGCTAAACCTGGGGCACCATGCCGGCCGCCAAGCCCTCGCAGCCGCGGATGACTTGCCGGCCGCATGCTAGTTGTGCTGGAGGCGGCGCGCGCTGCGGTTTCCAGGGCCCGGGCGCAGGCCCTGCGTGGTGAAAAGCCTCGATACCCTAGTACCCCCTTCGAACGCCAGCGCTTCCAAGGCTCAGGCCGATCAGCAGCGCATCGCGCGCCAGCTTGGGCCGGAGGCCAAACCGCCTTCCTGCAGCCGGCGCGTTGAAAAATTTAGCGGCTAAAAATCGCCGCGCCTGAAAGAAGCGCTTGCGCAAAGCGCAACCATCGATGAAGCTCTGGACCAACAAGCACAGCCGCGGCGGCACCGGCGCCAAGCCTTTCGCAATCGACACACAAGGGCCACCATGGGCAAGAAAGCGCACAAGAAATCCGAGAAATCCAAGGCGTCCGACGCAGAAGCCGCCCCCCGCGTGCCGGAGGACGATTCCATTTCAGCATCGGCCTACGAGGCGCAGCTGGAGCTGCTGCAGATCGAGCTGTCCAAACTGCAGCGCCATTTCATTGCCTGCGGCGACAAGATCCTGGTGCTGTTCGAAGGGCGCGATGCGGCCGGGAAGGACGGCAGCATCAAGCGCATCATCGAGCACCTGAGCCCGCGCGAGACGCGCGTGGTGGCGCTGGGCGCGCCTTCGGACCGCGAGCGCAGCGCCTGGTACTTCCAGCGTTATGTGGCGCACCTGCCCACCGCGCAGGAATTCGTGCTCTTCAACCGCAGCTGGTACAACCGCGCCGGCGTCGAGAAGGTGATGGGCTTTTGCACCAAGGCGCAGCATGCGGAGTTCATGCAGTCGGTGCTGCCTTTCGAGCAGATGCTGGTCGACTCCGGGATCAAGCTGCTGAAGTACTACCTCGACATCAGCAAGTCCGAGCAAAAGGAAAGACTCGAAGACCGCCGCCGCGACCCGCTCAAGCAATGGAAGATCGGCGCCGTGGATACGGTGGCGCTCAAGCACTGGAAGGCCTATTCCGCGGCGCGCGACGAGATGCTGCTGCACACGCACAACGCGGTGACGCCCTGGAGCGTCGTGCGCGCCGACAACAAGCGCCTGGCGCGGCTGAACCTGATCCGTGACCTGCTTTCGCGGCTCGATTACGCCGGCAAGGACGTGGATCTGGTCACGCCGGACCCGGAGATCGTGTTCGAGTTCTCGGCGGATGCGCTGGCCGACGGGCGCCTGGCGCGCTGAGGCCGCCTGAGCACGGGCAGGAAGCCGCTATGGGGCATGCGCCCGGCTCGACTCCCGCTCGATCAGCCTAAACCCCATATCCACCACCGGCTGCGCCACCGCCTCCCCATTGCAGCGCGCAATGATCAGCCGCGCCGCCATGCGCCCGATCTCCGGGCCATCGACATGCACCGAGGTGATCGAGGGCAGCACATGCGCGCTGAACTCAGCATCGCCAAAGCCGACCACGGCAAGGTCCCCGGGCACGCGCAGCCCGCGCGCCTGGGCTTCCACCAGCACGCCATGTGCCAGCATGTCGGAGCTGCAGCTCACGGCCTGCAGGCCGGGCTCGCGCTCGAGCAACTCCGCCAGCGCGCGCCGCCCCAGCGCAATGCTGCTGGGCGAGGGGACGACGGCCGTGGGCACATCGCTGCGGCCCAGGGTCGCCAGGAAGCCCTCGCGCCGCAGGCTGGCGCGGTGGTCGCTGCCGGTGGCGATGCCGACCTTGGTCCAGCCGCGCGACAGAAAGTAGCCCGCCACCGCGCCGCCGACTTTCACATGCGAAAAGCCGATCACCGTGTCGACCGGCCGCTCGCTCATGTCCCAGGTTTCCACGACCGGAATGCCGCAATGGCGCAGCCGCTCCTGCGCCCGGGGCGAATGCACCAGGCCGATCATGACGATGCCGTCGGGCTGGCGGCCGATCATCGTATTCAGCACCGCTTCCTCGCGCCCAGCGTCGTAGTTGGTTTCGCCGAGGATCACCTGGTAACCCTGCGCGGCCAGCGCCGAGCTCAGCGATTGCACGGTGGGCAGGAACTGGGCCACCGACAGCGCCGGCATGATGACCGCCACGGTACGGCTGCGCTTGGACTTGAGCCCACCGGCCAGCAGATTCGGGATATAGCCCGTGGCCTCGACGGCCTGGCGTACCTTGGCGATCGTCTTGTCCGACACCACGCCCGGATTGCCCAGCGCGCGCGAGGCGGTGATCAGCGACACCCCGGCGGCCTTGGCCACATCGCGCAAGGTAGCCGGCTTGTAGGGAGGGGGCGCGGTCATGGGATCAAAAAAGGCAGAAGGCGGGATGGCATGCAGGGAGTGCATGGATGAAGGGCATTACCTTAACAAATTCGGCAGGGTCCGGAGCGTGTCTGGTGTTGCCGGTATTACCGGCACCGGGAAAACCCGTTGTTCATCCATAAATGACAACGGTATCATTTGGCGAGCGAAGTAAGCCTAGGAACGCAAGATGCGGCTGAAGATGGATTTCTTGGCACGAACGATTTGGGAAGCGCGCCAAAAAATGGATCCAGGAAGCTTCCGTTCGTCCTGAGCCCGTCGAAGGATGAAGGGCCTGTGCTCAAGTTTTGAGGGCAGGCCGTCCATGGTTCGACAAGCTCACCACGAACAGTTTGGGGAACGGCGCCAAAACAGGATTTAGGTAGTTCTCCGTTCGTCCTGAGCCTGCCTAGCCGGCCGCGTCGAAGGATGAAGGGCCTGAGCTCAAGTTTTAGGGCCAGGCCGTTCATGGTTCGACGAGTTCACCACGAACGGTTTGTTGGCCAAGCTTCGCCAGCATCGCAACAATTTGATCTTTAAAAAATGACAACGTTGTCATACAGAAGAACAATCAACGACGGTGCCTTTCAGAGAATTCAAGCACGCAATTTTTATAACGAAGGAGACAAGCATGAAAAAGACACTGACAGCGCTTTGCCTAGGTTTCGCCGCCTTGGCAGCCCACGCCCAGACCTGGCCCGACAAGGCCGTGACCCTGGTGGTGCCGTTCCCGCCCGGCGGCTCGACCGACCAGGTGGCGCGCGCGGTGGCGCCGCTGATGGGCAATGCGCTCAAGCAGTCCTTTCTGGTGGAAAACAAACCCGGCGCCACGGGCACCATCGGCGCCACCTACGTCAAGCGCGCGCCGGCCGACGGCTACACCTTCCTGGTCAGCTCGCTGGGGCCCCTGGCCATCACGCCGCATCTGATCAAGGGCATGCAGTACGACCCGCTCAAGGACTTTGACTTGATCACGGTAGCGGTGCAGTCGCCCAATGTGCTGGTGGTGCCGACCCATTCGCCGCACAAGACGGTGGCCGATGTGATTGCCCATCTCAAGGCCCAGCCCGGCAAGATGACCTTTGCCTCGGCGGGCCACGGCACCAGCGACCATCTGACGGCCGAGCTGTTCTGGCAGCAGACCGGCACCTCAGCCATCCATGTGCCCTACAAGGGCGGCGCGCCCGCGCATACCGACCTGATGGGCGGGCAGGTCGATGCCTCGTTCCAGAACATCAACGCGGTGGTCCAGTACATCAAGGGCGGCAGGATGCGCGCGCTGGCCATCACCAGCGCCGCGCGCTCGCCGGTGCTGCCCGAGGTGCCGACGCTGGCCGAAGCCGGCGTGAAGAATGTCGAAGTCACCTCCTGGCAGGCCATCGTCGCGCCCAAGGGGCTGCCGCCGGCAGTGCGCGAGAAGGCGCACGCTGCGTTTGCCCAAGCCCTGAACGACCCCAAGGTCAAGGACCAGTTCGTCTCGATCGGCTTCGAGATGGTGGTCAATACGCCGGCCCAGTTTGCCGAGTTCCAGCGCAAGGAATACGCCAAGTGGAAGTCGGTGATCGAGACCGGAAAGATCACCATCGATTGATGCCTCCCATGCTCCGGGCACGGCATCGGCCACTGCCCGGGCGCTTGTTTTCCCTTTTTCAGCCGCTTTGCCATGTCCTCCTCCACACCTTCCGCCGCCAGTGATGCCATTTCCTGGGTCCGCGTCTCTTCCTGCTACCTGCCGCTGGCCAACCCGATCAGCGACGCCAAGGTGCTGACCGGGCGCCAGAAGCCGATGACCGAGATCGCCATGCTGTTTGCCGAGATCGAGACCCGCGACGGCCACCGCGGCCTGGGGCTGAGCTACTCGAAGCGCGCCGGCGGCCCGGGCCAGTTCGCGCATGCCAAGGAAATCGCGCCGGCGCTGATCGGCGAGGACCCCAGCGACATCTCGCGCCTGTGGACCAAGCTGTGCTGGGCCGGCGCCTCGGTGGGGCGCAGCGGCATGTCCACGCAGGCGATCGGCGCCTTCGACGTGGCGCTGTACGACCTCAAGGCGCGCCGCGCCGGATTGTCGCTTTCCAAGCTGCTGGGTTCGCAGCGCGACTCCGTGCAGTGCTACAACACCTCGGGCGGCTTCCTGCACACGCCTATCGAGCAGCTGGTGGTCAATGCCGGTGCCTCCATCGAGCGCGGCATCGGCGGCATCAAGCTCAAGGTCGGCCAGCCGGACCGGGCGCTCGACATCCAGCGCGTGGAAACCGTGCGCAAGCATCTGGGCGAGCATGTGCCGCTGATGGTCGATGCCAACCAGCAGTGGGACCGCCCCACGGCGCAGCGCATGTGCCGCATCTTCGAGGAATTCAACCTGGTGTGGATCGAGGAGCCGCTCGACGCCTATGACTTCGAGGGCCATGCGGCGCTGGCCGCCACCTTCGACACGCCGATCGCCACCGGCGAGATGCTGACCAGCGCCGCCGAGCATGGCGAACTGATACGCCACCGCGCAGCCGACTACCTGATGCCCGACGCGCCGCGCGTGGGCGGCATCACGCCCTTCCTGAAGATCGCGGCCCAGGCCGAGCACGCCGGCCTGAGCCTGGGCCCGCACTTCGCGATGGAGCTGCATGTGCACCTGGCTGCGGTGTATGCCACCGAACCCTGGGTCGAGCATTTCGACTGGCTCGAGCCGCTGTTCAACGAACGCCTGGAGATCAAGGATGGCCGTATGCTGGTGCCCACGCGCCCCGGCCTGGGCCTGTCCCTGAGCGAGCAGGCGCGCGCCTGGACGCGCGAAGTGGCAGAGGTGGGGCAGCGGGGCTGAGAACCCACTGCGCTGCCCTCGCTTACTTGACGGCCGCGATCGCGTCCAGCGTCTTCTGGCCGAACTTGGTGGCGAACTGCTTGTAGGCCGGGGCCAGCGCGGCGCGGAAGGCTGCCTGGTCGACTTCGCTCACCACCTGCACGCCATGGCGCTTGATCTCCTCGACGCCGCTCTTCTCGACGTCATCGACGAACTTGCGCGACGCCAGGCTGCCGGCACGCGCGCCGTCGGCAAAGGCCTTCTTCTGCGCATCGCTCAGGCCGTTCCAGACCGAGGGTGAGACGATCAGCACCATCGGCGCGTAGACATGGCTGGTCAGCGACAGGTATTTCTGCACCTGCCAGAGCTTGGCGGAGGTGAACACCGACACCGGGTTTTCCTGGCCGTCGATGGTGCCCTGCTGCAGCGCGCCGATGACTTCGGGCCAGGACATCGGGGTCGGTGCCATGCCGAGCTGGCGGAAGGCGGCGATATGCGTCTGGTTCTCCGTGACGCGGATCTTCAGGCCCTGGGCGTCCGCGGGCTTGACCACCGGGCGCTTGTTGTTCGACAGGTGGCGAAAGCCCTGCTCGCCCCAGGCCAGCGCGATCAGGCCGCGGCTCTTGAACTTGGCCAGCAGCTCCTCGCCGATCTTGCCGTCGAGCACCGCGCGCGCATGCGCCGTGTCGCGGAACAGGAAGGGCACGTCCATCACCCCGGCTTCGGGCACGAAGTTGCTCACCGCGCCGTTGGAGACCACCACGGCTTCCACGGTGCCCAGCGTCAGGCCCTCGATCAGCTCGCGCTCGCCGCCCAGCGCGCTTGAGGCGAAATGCTTGAATTTGAAGGCGTTGCCGGTGGCTTTCTCCACGCTGTCGGCCCAGGCCAGCGCGCCCGCGCCGAAATGCGAGTTCTGCGCCAGGGCGTAGCCGATCTTGATCTCGCGCGCCTGCTGCGCGCCCACTTGGCTGGAAAGCGCCAGCCCCACGGCGGCGGCAAGGGTCAGGCAGGAACGGCGGGTGATGCTCATGGTTGTCTCCGGTATGCGTTGGATGGGTGCGCAGCCCCCGGCCGCGCAGGCTTGCGCACGATAAACCGGATGGCGGCGGAAATTTGCTTCGGCGCGGGATTTTTCTGCCGTGGCGGCTCCTTCGCGGGCATGGCGCGAGCGCGGATCCGGCATGCGCCGCATGGCCTGGTTCTTGCATGCCCTGGCAGGCCGTTGCCCGCGGCGCAAGGCAGACGCTCCGGACCGGTGCCTGAACGGTGCGCGAATGTCGCGCCGAAGTCAGCCAAGCACCTGTCCAGCGCTTATGCTTGAGCCGCCGCAGAGACAACGGCACGTGTTTTCCTTGCAAAAACCACAAAAGGTACTCCATGAGCCTAGCCACTTCCAGGCGCCCCGACTGGCGCCTCAGCACCACCCTGACAGCCTGCCTGCTGCTGCTTTCCGCCTGCGGCGGCGGCAACGGCGACGGTGTCGACAATGCCGTGGTGACCCCCCCGGTGACCCCGCCCGTGACCGAGCCGGCGGTGCCCGATACCGCCTGCGAGGTGGTCAACAGCGGCGGCTCCGTGGTCGTCGGCTCCGGGCTGCCGGGCGATCCCGCGGCGCCCGAACCGGCATCGGGCTACCGCCTGGGCAAGACGGCGGTGCATGCCAAGCAGTACATGGTGGTGACGGCCAATCCGCTGGCCTCGCGCGCCGGCTGCGACGTGCTCAAGCAGGGCGGCTCGGCCGTCGACGCCGCCGTGGCGGTGCAGATGGTGCTGGGGCTGGTGGAGCCGCAATCGTCCGGCCTGGGCGGCGGTGCCTTCATGCTGCACTACGACGCGGCGCAGAAGAAGGTGGTGGCCTATGACGGCCGCGAAACGGCCCCCGCCGCGGCCACCGAGAACTACCTGCGCTGGGTCAGCGATACCCAGCGCACGGCGCCCCAGCCCGGAGGCGCGCGCGCCAGCGGCCGCTCCATCGGCACGCCCGGCGCGGTGCGCATGCTGGAGATGGCGCACAAGGACCACGGCAAGCTGGCATGGAATGGCCTGTTCGGCTCGGCCGAGCAACTGGCCTCCAATGGCTTCCAGATCAGCGGCCGCATGGCCGACGCCATCCGCGGCGGCGCCACCGGCCTGTCGCGCGACCCCGAGGCCGTGGCCTACTTCTTCAATGCCGACGGCAGCCCCCGGGCCCTGGGCACGACCATCAAGAACCCGGCCTATGCCGCAACGCTCAAGACCATCGCCGAGAAAGGTGCCGATGGTTTCTATACCGGCGCCGTGGCGCAGGGCATTGTCGACAAGATCCGGGTCACCAGCGGCGGCACGCCCGCGGTTGCCATCACCCCGGGCCTGACCACGATGGAAGACCTGGCCAACTACCAGGCCAAGCGCCGCGATCCGGTCTGCACCACCTACCGCGCCTACTGGGTCTGCGGCATGTCGCCGCCGTCGTCCGGCGGCATCGCCGTCGCCTCGGCGCTGGGCATCCTGGAGAACTTCGACCTGTCGATCCACAAGCCCACCGCCATCGACATCGAAGGCGGCAAGCCCACGGTGATGGGCGTGCATCTGGTGAGCGAAGCCGAACGCCTGGCCTATGCCGACCGCGACAAGTACGTGGCCGACACCGACTTCGTGTCGCTGCCCGGCGGCTCGCCGGCCATGATGCTGGACAAGAACTACCTGCGCAGCCGCGCCGGCCTGATCCGCTTCGACCGCAGCATGGGCACGGCCAGCGCCGGTGTCTTCGGCACCGCGCCCGCGGGCGTGAGCCTGATCGAGGAGCGCGGCACCACGCACTTCAGCATCGTCGACAAGCAGGGCAATGCAGTGGTGATGACGACCACGGTGGAGGCCGGCATGGGTTCGTACCACATGACGCAGGGCTTCCTGCTGAACAACCAGCTGACCGACTTCTCGGCCACGCCGACGGACAGCACCGGCGCCCCCGTGGCTAACCGCGTCGAGCCCGGCAAGCGTCCGCGCAGCTCGATGGCGCCGACCCTGGTGTTCAAGAAGAACGCCGATGGCAGCATGGGCGACTTCCTGATGGGCACGGGCTCGCCCGGCGGCGGCACCATCATCCAGTACGTGGTCAAGACCGTGGTCGGCGCCCTGGACTGGGGACTGGACGCGCAGCAGGCAACCAACCTGGTGGACTTCGGCGCCAGCAACAGCGCCACCACCTCGCTGGGCGGCGAGCATCCGAGCATCAACACCGCCAACGGCGGCGCCGACGACCCGCTGATCATGGGCTTGCGCGGCCTGGGCCACACGGTGTCGACCAGCGCGCAGTCCAGCGGCATCGGCACCATCATCCGTGTACAGCGCAACGGCCAGAGCCTGCTGCAGGGCGGCGCCGATCCGCGCCGTGAAGGCATCGTGCTGGGAGACGCCATCCAGCCCTGAGGCAGCACCTGCCCCATGAAAAGCGCCGGCCGCGGGAGATCGCGGCCGGCGCTTTTTTCATGGCGCAGGGCGTTCGGCCCTGTCCTCCCGAATCACCAGCGCACGTTGAAGGTGCTTTCCAGCTCCGCCACCTGCTCCTGCGCGAGCGGGGCAGGGCGCGGGTTCAGCATCAGCCAGAGGCGCGCGGTTTCTTCCAGTTCTTCCAGTGCATGCGCCGCGTGGGTGACGCTGGGCGCCCACACCACCGGGCCCAGGCGTTCGAGCAGCACGCCGCGCACCTCGGGCGCCAGCGCCGCGACCTGCTCCGCCACGCTGGGCGCGCCGGGGCGGGCATAGGGGATCAGGGGCACGCGGCCGATCTTCATGACCTGGTAGGGCGTGATCGGCGGCAGCACCGCTTCGGGCGAAGCCACGCCGGCCAGCGTCAGCGCCACCAGGTGCGTCGAGTGGGTGTGCAGCACGCAGCGCGCCTTCGCGTTGCGCTCGTAGATGCCGCGGTGCAGCGCCAGCGTCTTGGAGGGCTTGTCGCCGGAGACCCATTCGTTGGCCGCGCTCACCTTGGCCAGGCGCGCGGGGTCGAGCGTGCCCAGGCAGGCATCGGTCGGGGTGATGAGCCAGCCGTCTTCCAGCCGCGCGCTGATGTTGCCCGCAGTGCCGGTGGTGTAGCCGCGCGCGTGCAGACTCGCGCCGACCTCGCAGATCTCCTCGCGCAGCCGTACTTCGTCGCCGAACGCGGCCGTCATGCGGCGGCTCCATCGAGGCGCTTGAGGGCCTTGTCGAAGAAGTCCTCGCTGCCGAAGTTGCCCGACTTGAGCACCACGGCCAGCGCCTTGTCGTCGCCCAGCGACTGGGTCTCGGGCACGCCGGGGTCGATCTGGCGGCCGATGCGCAGCGCCTGCAGTTGCAGCGCCTGGATCACCGCACCCGAGGTCTCGCCGCCCGCCACCACGAAGCGGCGCGTGCCGGAGTCACGCAGCTGCGCCGCCACCTGGCCGAGCGCCTCCTCGATCAGCGCGCCGGCGCGCGCCACGCCCAGCTCGGCCTGCACGCGGCGCACTTCCTCGGGGCTGCTGGTGGCGTAGACCAGCGCGGTCTCGCCCGAGCGCGCCAGGGCCAGCGCGGCGCTGACCACGTCCTCGCCACGTGCCAGGGCCAGCGGGTCGATGCGGTAGGCCGGACGGCCGCTTTGCAGCCAGGCCGTGACCTGTCCATTGGTGGCCTTGGAGGCGCTGCCCGAGAGCACGACGGCCGGGCCGTCGATGCGCTCGAGCTGTCCGGCGTCGCTGTCCCGTAGCTTGCCCAGGCGGCGGAAGTTGGCCGGCAGGCCCTGGGCCACGCCCGAACCGCCGGTGATCAGCTGCGCATCGGCGCAGGCCTCGCCCAGCGTCACCAGGTCGGCATCGCTGATGGCATCGGCAATCGCCAGGCGCACGCCCTCGGCGCGCAGCGCGGCAATGCGCTCGCGCACGCCCTCGGCGCCCTGCGCCACGGCCGGTTGGGCGATCAGCCCGACCTTGGACCGGCTCTGCGACTGCAACACGCGCACCAGGTCCGGGTCGCGCATCGGCGTGAGCGGGTGGTTCTCCATGCCCGATTCATTGAGCAGGCGCTGGTTGACGAACAGGTGGCCCTGGTAGACGGTGCGGCCGGCGCCGGGAAAGGCCGGGCAGGCAATGGCGAAGTCGGCTCCCAAAGCTTCCTGCAGCGCCTCGGCCACGGGGCCGATGTTGCCTTCGGCGGTGGAATCGAAGGTCGAGCAGTACTTGAAGAAGAATTGCGTGCAGCCCTGCGCCTGCAGCCAACGCAGCGCCTGCAGGCTCTGCGCCACGGCTTCATCCACGGGGGCGGTACGGGATTTGAGCGCGATGACGATCGCGTCGGCATCCAGCGAGGCCGCGAGGGAGGCCGAAGGCACGCCAATGGTCTGCACCGTGCGCATGCCGCCGCGCACGAGGATGTTGGCCAGGTCGGTGGCGCCGGTGAAATCGTCGGCGATGCAGCCCAGCAGGGGTGGAAGCTTGTTCATAGGTGTTTGAAAAATGTGAATAAATGGTACGCGACTTCACAAATTTGAACAACCTGGGGCTATTCCTGTGATTTCTTGTGAGGTTTTGTGAATAATAGATGGACGCGCTGCCTTCAATGCACTGGACCATCTATGAATTTCGAGCTTCTGTTTGCCGACCAACCCGAGCGCAAGGTGCGCTACACCCTGACCGGCGCCAAAGGCGGCTTTGCCCGCACGCTGCTGGCGCAGACGCGCCTGATGCCGCGCCTGGTGCCGTCCGCGCTGTGCGATCTGGACGTGCCCGGCCTGCGCGCGATGTGCGAGGAGCTGGGTTTCCCCGCCGCGCAACTGGTCGAGTGCCACAGCGCCGACGATATCGCTGCGCTGCCCGCCGATGCCATCTGCCTGGTGGCCGATGCCGGCCTGCTGCGCCATGTGGCGCATGACATCCTGGTCGAGGCCACGGGCAATCCCAAGGTCGGCTACCGCGTGGCCTGCGAGGCCATCGAGGCCGGCCGCCATGTCGCCATGGTGAGCAAGGAAGTCGACACCGTCGCCGGCATCACCATGTCGCGCCTGGCCAAGGCCCGTGGCGTGGTCTACACCACCGCCGACGGCGACCAGCCCGCCAACCTGATCGGCTGGGTCAGCTGGGCGCGCACCCTGGGCCTGGAGATCATCGCCGCCGGCAAGTCGGGCGAGTACGACCTGGTGTTCGATCCGCGCAGCGGCGAGGTGCGCCAGCTGGACGAGACGCGCTCGATCCCCGAGCTGGGCGATCTGCTGGCGCTGGGCGACGACATTCCCGCCACGCTGGCCGCGCGTCGCGCCGCGCTCAAGGGCTGGAAGACCAGCGCCACCGCCGATTACTGCGAGATGGCCGTGGTGGCATCGAACACCGGCCTGACGGCCGACGTCGAAGCCATGCACTATCCCGTGGCGCGCACCGCCGAGCTGGCCGACATCTACGCGCTGCGCGAAGACGGCGGCATCGTGCAGCGCCCGGGCGTCATCGACGTCTTCAACGTGCTGCGCCTGGCCGACGAGGCCAGCTTCGCCGGCGGCGTGTTCGTCGTCGTGCGCACCGGCGACGGCCCGACCTGGCAGCTGCTGGCACAGAAAGGCCATGTGGTCAGCCGCAATGGCCGCTACGCCTGCATGTACCTGCCCTACCACTTCATGGGCGTGGAAACGCCGATCAGCCTGCTCAACGCGGTGCTGCACGGCCGCGCCTCGGGCAGCGACAAGCCGGCCCAGCACGCGATCCTGGCCGGCCGCGCGATCGAGGACATTCCCGCCGGCACGGTGCTGCGTATGGGCGGCCACCACCACGACGTGACCGGCGTCAAGCCGGTGCTGCTGGCACGCGCCGAGGCAGACGCCAATGTCGCGCCGCTGTACCTCGCGGCACACGCCACGACGGCGCGCGAGATCCGCGCCGGCGAGCTGATCACGCTCGACGACATCAGCGGCGACGATCCCGCGCTGCGCGCCGCCTGGCTGGCGGGTCTGCAGGACTGATCCCGGCGGCAGCATGAGCGAGACCGTCGAGCATTCCAGCGTCCGGGCTGCCGGGATGATTCCCGCGCAGCGCCGCGAGACCATCGTGCGCCAGCTGCACAAGCACCAGGTGCTTAGCATGCACCAGCTCACCGAGCTGTTGGGCTGCTCGCACATGACGGTGCGCCGGGATGTGGCGGCGCTCGAGGAGCAGGGGCGGGTGTATGCGGTGCCGGGCGGCGTGCGCATCGCCAGCCACCAGACCGTCGAGCCCACGCACCAGGCCAAGTCGGTCACCGAGCTGCCGCAAAAGCGCGGCATCGCGGCGCAGGCCGCGCGCCTGCTCAAGCCGGGCATGACGGTCTACCTCGACGCGGGCACCACGGTGGCCTGCCTGATCCCGCGCATCGTCGAGCTGGCCGACATGACGGTAATCACCAACGACTTCCATGTCGCGCTGATGCTGGCCGAGGCGCCCCAGGTCACGGTGGTGCACACCGGCGGGGTGCTCGACCACCGCAACGGCTCGAGCATCGGCCCCCTGGCCGCGGCCACGCTGCGCCAGCTCGTCGCCGACATTTCCTTTCTTTCGGCCAGCGCCTGGGACCTGGAGCGCGGCGTCACGACGCCCTCGGCGCCCAAGGTCGAGGTCAAGCGCGCGGCCATGGCCATCGGCTCGCAGCGCGTGCTGCTGGCCACCAATGCCAAATACGGCACCTACGGCACCTACCGCGTGGCGGCCCTCGGCGAGTTCGACCTGATCGTCACCGACGACACGCTGTCCGAAGCCGCGGCGCAGCGCATGCGCGAGGCTGGGCTCGATCTGGAGATCGCCCGCGCCCTGCCCGATGCGGCCGCAGAGCCGCACTGATCATTTTTCAAAAACTGGAGATATCCCCATGGCATTCCGCCTAAAATTCCCTGCCTTTGCCCTCGCGGCGCTGTTGCCCTTTGCGGCCTCGGCCCAGACCAACTGGCCGGCCAAGCCGGTCACCATCGTCGTCGCCTATCCCGCCGGCGGCGCGGCCGACATGCTGGCGCGCCTGGTGGCGCCGAAGATGGCGGCGGTGCTGGGCCAGCCCGTCGTGATCGAGAACCGCGGCGGCGCCGCCGGCCAGATCGGCGCGGGCTATGTGGCGCAGGCGCGGCCCGACGGCTACACCATCCTGGTGGACGGCGGTGGCTACGCCATCAACCCGACGCTGTTCCCCAAGCTGCCCTACGATCCGGCCAAGGCCTTCACGCCGGTCGGCATCCTGGGCGTGTTCCCGCTGGTGCTGACGGTGACGCCGAACCACCCGGCCAAGACCACTGCCGACCTGGTGCAGATGGCGCGCTCGGCGCCCGACTCCATCTCCTACGCCTCGCCCGGCACGGGCTCGACCCAGCACCTGGCCACCGAGCAGTTCCTGCAGCAGGCCAAGGTGAAGATGACGCACATCCCCTACAAGGGCGGCACCCCGGCCATGGCCGACGTCATGGGCGGACATGTGCCGGTCTACGTCGCCAACATCGGCTCCTCGCTGTCCAACATCAAGGCCAACAAGCTGCGCCCGCTGTCGGTGATGGCCGCGCGCCGCTCGCCGCTGCTGCCCGACGTGCCGACGCTGGCTGAAGCCGGCGTGCCCAACGCCGAAGCCTATGAATGGAACGGCATGTTCATGCCCGCCGGCGTGCCGCCCGCAGTCGCCGCCAAGCTGACCCAGGCGCTGAACACCGCGCTGGCCGCGCCCGATGTCAAGGAACGCATCACCAGCGTCGGCGGCGAGCCCTTCACCGGCAGCCCCGCCGAAGTGAAGAAGTTCATCGACCTGCAGGTGCAGCGCATGGGCAAGGTGATGCGCGACGGCAATATCCGCGCCGAGTAAGCGGCGGGCGCCGGCATTCGCCGGCGTTTCACCCAAGGAACGACGGCCTCCAGGGGCGGGGGCCGTCGATGCAATGGGAGCCGTGGCGCTCCAGCCTCCGGGCGCCAGCCTCGCTGGCCCACATCCCGCTCCCTGAAACAAGCCTGCCTGTTCCCTCGGGCTGCAGCTGTCCTCCTTTCCTCCTTCCGGCTGTTGCGCACCTGCCTGCTGCGCAGCCATTGCCGCTGCTTTCCCGCAGCCCGCGCCAGCAGCATCCTTCATAGCCAGCCAGCCAGCCAGCCAGCCAGCCAGCCAGCCAGCCAGCCAGCCAGCCAGCCAGACAGCCAGTCCTGTCCGTGGCTGCTCCGGCCCCCAAGCTTTCACGCACTCCGCTGCGTGGCAGGGTGCAGCCATTCTTCCCCTCGTTGCTCTGGAATCCATCTCGGGTCGCTTCGAGATGTCCGTCAGATGGACAGTCTTATGAAAATTTGACACAAGACAAACTATCCATAAAATGGACAGCAGTCTTGCCAGACGAACAAATTATTCCAACTGTCCCACGGAGACGACCTTGAACAAAGAAATGTCCGAAACGCTCACCCGCGTCGGTCCCGGCACGCGCATGGGCAATCTGATGCGCCGCTACTGGGTGCCGGCGCTGGCATCGCGTGAAATCCCCGAGCCCGACGGCCCGCAGGTGCGCGTGCAGCTGCTGGGCGAGAAGCTGCTGGCCTTTCGCAACACGGATGGCCAGGCCTGCCTGATCGGCGAGTTCTGCTCGCACCGCGGCGTGTCGCTGTACTTCGGGCGCAACGAGGAGAACGGCATCCGCTGCGCCTACCACGGCGTCAAGTTCGACGGCCGTGGGCAGTGCGTGGACGTTCCCTCGTCGCCGCAGGCTTGCTCGCGCATGCACATCAAGGGCTACCCCTGCGTCGAGCGCGGCGGCATCGTCTGGGCCTACATGGGCCCGGCCGAGGAGCAGCCCGCGCCGCCCGAGCTCGAGTGGTGCACCTTGCCGCCGGAGCATGTGTTCGTCTCCAAGCGCCTGCAGTACAGCAACTGGCTGCAGGCAATGGAGGGCGGCATCGACACCGCGCACGTGTCCTATGTGCACCGCTACGAAGTGGACACCGACCCGATGCACCAGGGCGTCAAGGCGCTCGACTACATCAAGGCCGACGGCAACGTGAAGTTCGAGATCGAGCAGACGCCCTTCGGCCTGAGCCTGTTCGGGCGGCGCAATGGCGAGCCCGACTCCTACTACTGGCGCATCACGCAGTGGCTGTTCCCCTGGTTCACGCTGATCGCGCCCTTCGGCAACCATGCGCTGGGCGGCCATGTCTGGGTGCCCATCGACGACCACAGCTGCTGGGCCTGGAGCATCAACTGGCAGCCGGGCCAGCCGCTGACCGACGAGGAGCGCCAGGCCATGGAGGAGGGCAAGGGCATCCACGTGGAATACGAGGCGCCGGGCAGTTTCATTCCGAAGGCCAATCGCGACAACGACTACGGCATGGACCGCGTGGCCCAGCGCGAGGAACGCTCGTACAGCGGCATCTTCGGCTTCTCGGCGCAGGACTATTCGCTGCAGGAGAGCATGGGCACGATCCAGGACCACGAGGCCGAAAGGCTGCTGCCCACCGACAAGGCCATCGTCATGGCGCGGCGCATGCTGCATGAAGCCGCGCTGGGACTGGAGCAGGGCCAGACCCCGCCGGCGCTCGACGCCGGCGCGCAGCACGTGCGCCCCGCGGGCGTGCTGCTGCCGAAGGAGCAGGACCCCGTGGCCTGGGCGCGCGAGGAACTGGCCGACGCGACGAAGAAGCCGGTCTTCAGCCTTTGATGCCCGCGCCCGGCAGGGCGCATGACCCTGCCGGATCCATTAGAACAACGGAGACAGACCCATGAAGATCCACCGCAAGCTGGGCGCCGCCCTGGCGTTATGCGCCTGCGCCATGTCCGCGGCCGCGGCGCAGGCCGCGCCCGAGTGGCGCCCCACCAAGCCCGTGCGCATTGTCGTGCCCATCACCGGCAGCACCAACGATGTGCTGGCGCGGCTGATCGCGCCCAAGCTGCAGGAGGCGCTGGGGCAGCCCTTCGTCGTGGAGAACAAGCCCGGGGCGGGCGGCAACATCGGCGCCTACGAGGTCAGCCGCGCCGCGCCCGACGGCCACACGCTGCTCATCGGCTACAACGGGCCGATGGCGATCAACGTGACGCTGTTCGACAAGATGCCCTTCGATCCGCAAAAGGATTTCGCCCCCATCACGCTGGCGGTGAAGTCGCCACAGTTCCTGGTGGTGAGCCCGGACAGCGGCTTCACCGACATCAAGGACTTCATCGCCAAGGTGAAGGCCGACCCGAAGAAGTACACCTATGGCTCGGTGGCCGTGGGCAGCGCCTCGCACCTGACCATGGAGATGATGAAGTCGGCGGCGCATTTCCAGATGACGCACGTGCCCTACCGCGGTGCGGGGCCGGCCGTGACGGACCTGATTGCCGGCAACATCCACGCCGGCTTCTTCGTGCCCGGCAACGTGCAGGGTTTCGTCAAGGAGGGGCGCCTCAAGCTGCTGGCCTCGACCGGCTCCCAGCGCTTTCCCAGCACGCCCGACGTCCCCACGCTGGCCGAGTCCGGGCTCAAGGACTTCGAGGCCACCTCCTGGATCGGCCTGCTGGCGCCGGCGCGCACGCCGCCGCACATCATCAACACCTACCACCAGGCGATGGTGCGCATCCTGAACTCCCCCGACATCAGCAAACGCCTGCAGGAAATGGAATTCGAGACCGTGGCGGGCACGCCCAGGCAATTCAGCGACTGGATCGGCACCGAGATCGGCCGCTGGGGCAGCGTCATCAAGGCCACCGGCGCGAAGGCGGACTAGCCATGAACCACTCCAGACTGGCGGGACGCACCGCCCTGATCACGGGCGCCGGCGCCGGCATCGGCGCCGCGGCCGCCCACCTGTTTTGCCGCGAGGGCGCGGCCGTGCTGCTGGTCGATGCCAACGCGCAGGCGCTCGAGCGCACGCGCCTGGCGATCAGCGGCGCGCTGCCCGATGCGCGCCTGGCCTGCCTGGCCGCCGACGTGGCCGACGAGGCCGCCGCGCTGGCCGCGGTGCGGCAATGCACGGCGCAGTGGGGCGGCCTAGACATCCTGGTCAACAACGCCGCCATGCGCAACTACAGCGCCGCCGCCGACGCCACTGCGGCCGAATGGCAGGCCATGGTCGGCGTGAACCTGGTCGGCATGTCCAACTACTGCCGCGCGGCGCTGCCGGCGCTGCGTGCGTCGGGCGCGGGCAGCATCGTCAACGTCTCATCCTGCTACGCGGTGACCGGGCGCAAGGGCATGGCGCTGTACGACGCCACCAAGGCCGCGCAGCTGGCCTATACGCGCAGCCTGGCATTCGAGGAGGCGGCGCATGGCGTGCGCGCCAATGCCGTGTGCCCGGGCTCGACGCTGACCGACTTCCACGTCGGCCGCGCGCAGGACAAGGGCAAGAGCATCGAACAGCTCAAGACCGAGCGCAAGGACACCTCGCTGATCGGCCGCTGGGCCGCGCCCGAGGAGATCGCCTGGCCGATCGTCTGGCTGGCCTCCAGCGAAGCCTCCTTCATCACCGGCACTACGCTGATGGTGGATGGTGGCCTGCACATCATGTGATTGCCATGTCTTCCAATACCCTCCAAGCCCTGGTCCACCAGCTGCGCCACGAAGCAGTGGGCATCGTCAGCATCGAGCTGCGCCCGCTGGCGCCCGCTACCGGGTTCGCGCAGGCGGTGGAAGCGGGCGCGCATATCGACCTGCATCTGGCCGAGGGCCTGGTGCGCAGCTACTCGCTCGTCAACCCCGGCGAAAGCCACCGCTATGTCGTGGCCGTCACGCTCGATCGCGCCAGCCGCGGCGGCTCGCGCCATGTGCACGAGCGGCTGCGCGTCGGACAGACGATCGCCATCGGCGCGCCGCGCAACCATTTCGCCCTGCAGGAGGCCGCGCCGCGCAGCGTGCTGCTGGCGGGCGGCATCGGCATCACGCCGATCTACGCCATGGCGCAGCGCCTGGTCGCGCTGGGCCGGCCCGCGCATCTGATCTATTGCGCCGCAAGCCGCGAGGGCGCGGCCTTCGTCTCCGAGATCGGGGCGCTGGCCGCCGCTTCGCAGGGCCTGCTGACGGTGGACTGGCATTTCAGGAGCGAGCGCGGCGTGCGCCCCGCATTGGACCAGCTGCTGGCGGCCCAGCCCGCGGATGCGCATTTCTACTGCTGCGGCCCGCAGTCGATGCTCGATGACTACGAGCGCGCCTGCGCCGCGCGCGATCCGGCGCAGGTGCACCTGGAGCGTTTCGGGGCCGGGCCGCGATCGCCGGACCAAACGCCCGGGGAAGGTTATTGCGTCGAACTGCGCCGTTCCGGCAAGGCGGTGCATGTCGCGCCCGGCGTGGCGCTGCTCGATGCGCTGATCGACGCCGGCCTGAACCCCGATTACAGCTGCCGCGAGGGAGTCTGCGGCGCCTGCGAGGTGAAGGTGATCTCGGGCGATGTCGAGCACCGCGACCTGATCCTGACGAAACAGGAGCAGGCGGCCAACCGGTCGATGATGATCTGCGTCTCGGGCTGCCGCTCGGGCACGCTGGTGCTGGACTGCTGAGGCCGCAGCATGAAGGCTATACGCCATTGTCCGTCTGGCGGACACTCAGGGTAAAGTGCTGCCATGACCGACAACAACGCTGCCGACAAGGCCGAATCCGACAAATCCGAAGGCGGCGTGCGTGCCGTCCAGCGCGCATTGGACATCCTGCTGGCATTCAAGCCGGCGGACGATGGGCTGCTGGTTTCCGAATTGCTCAAGCGCGTGGACCTCAGCCGCCCCACGCTGTACCGCTTGCTCGACACGCTCGATGCCAAGGGCTTCCTGGTCTCCGAGGGCGAGCCCCAGCGCTTCAGGCTGGGGCCGGCCGTCGCCCAGCTGGCGCATGCATGGTCCTCGGGCACGAGCTACGAGACCGTGGCCCATCCCATGATGCGCAGGCTCTGGGAAAGCACCCGCGAGACGGTCTCGCTGCATGTGCAGGAAGGCACCCACAGGGTGTGCGTCGCCGAGCTTCCCAGCACCCAGCCGCTGAGCTTTCGGCGCGGCGTGGGCTACCGCGAGATGCTGGTGCGCGGCGCCAGCGGCCGCTCCATCCTGGCGTGGCTCGACCCCAAGGCCGCCGACCTGAGCACCTACGGTGCGCAGAACGCAGCCGATGCCAAGCGCGTGATGCAGCAGCTCGGGCAGATCCGCCAGCAGGGCTACGCGATGAGCCGGGACGAACTGATCCAGGGCGCGGTGGCGATCGCTGCGCCCTTTTTCGAGAGCAGCGGCCGCGTCGTGGGCTCGCTGGGCCTGTTCGGCCCCAGCGCCCGGCTCAGCGAGGAACTGGTGCAGCGCTATGGCGCGATGCTGATGCACGAAGCGCAGCAGCTTTCGGCGGCGCTGGGTTTCAAGGCGGCGGCGGGCGTGCCCAACGCGAACTAGCAGCCGGGTGCGGCCCGGGCGCCGCGCCGGCTTCGGCCTATTGGCATCACTGCGTGTCCTGCCATTCAGGGCAGCCATCCAGCCGGCTTCTAGAATTGTTTCGTCAACCGAGACAATCCCATGACTGGATGTTTGCACCGCGTCCTGCGCCGGCTGCTTTTCATGGCAGCGGCCGGGCTGCTGCTGGCGGGTATGGCGCAGGCGCAGGGCGGCGACGGCTATACGCAGACGCGTTATCCGATCATGCTGGTGCACGGGCTGTTCGGCTTCGACACGACGCTGGGCATGGAGTATTTCTATGGCATTCCCGGCGCCTTGCGCCAGGGCGGGGCGCGGGTCTACGTGGCGCGTGTATCGGGCGCGCACAGCACCGAGGTGCGCGGCGAGCAGCTGCTGGCGCAGGTCAGGAACGTGCTGGCGCTGTCGGGCGCGGCCAAGGTGCATCTGATCGGGCATTCGCATGGCGGGCTGACCGCGCGCTATGTGGCCGGCGTGGCGCCGCAGCTGGTGGCCTCGGTCACGGCCATTGCCGCGCCCAACCGGGGCTCGCGCCTGGCGGACATCGTGCGCAACGCCACGCCGCCGGGCTCGGTGTCGGAATCCGTGGCCAAGGGCGCCGCCAGGGCGCTGGTCGGGCTGATCGGCCTGTTTTCTGGTGGCGAGCGCCTGCCGCAGATGCCCGCAGCGGCGCTGAATTCATTCACCACCGCGGGCATTGCCGACTTCAACCGCCGCTTTCCGCAGGGCGTGCCCAGCGGCTGCGGCCATGGAGAGGAGCTGGTGGACGGTGTGCGCTACTACTCATGGACCGGCACCAGGCTGCTGACCAACCCGCTTGACCCCTCCGACCTTCCGCTGAGCCTGTTGGGCCTGGTGTTCGACGAACCCAATGACGGGCTGGTCACTGCCTGCTCCGCGCGGCTGGGAACCCATCTGGGCGACTATCCGCACAACCACCTGGACCAGATCAACCAGATGCTGGGGCTGCGCGGCTGGTTCTCGGTCGATCCGGTGGCGCTGTACCGCCAGCATGCCAACCGCCTGAAGCTGCTGGGGCTGTAGCCATGGCAACCCATCCGCATGCCTGGGCGGCAATTGCCATCGCGCTGGCCCTGGCGCTGGCCGCGGTGCTCTGGCGCCAGGCACGGCCGGCACCGCCCGGGGGCGAGGTCCGGCTGTCGAGGATGGGCGAAACGGCTGTCATCCAGCCGGTGCATCCGCCCGCTCGCGCACCGCGCATGCAAGCCACTCCTGTCTCCGATCCGCTGCTCGCGCCGGGCCTGCGCCATACGCTGGAGATGCTGCTGCTGGAAGCCGGGGAGGCCGGTGACCCGCCCCAGCTCAAGCAGCGCATCGCAGCCCTGGTGGGCGCGCATTTCCCGGCCGGGCTGACGGCACGCGCGCTGGCGCTGGCCGAACGCTATGTGGATTACCGCGTCGCGCTGGGCCAGCTGAACGCGCCGCAGGACCCAGACGATCCGCAGGCGCTGCGCCATGCGCTGCGGGCACGCGATGCGACGCGCCTGCGGTACTTCGACATTGCCGAATACGATGCGCTTTTTGCGCGCGAGGACGAGACGGAGCGCCATGCCCTGGCGCGGATGGAAGCCGCGCTGGCTTCCGGGCTGGACCCTGAGCAGCGCAGGCTGGCGCTGCAGGCGGCGGACGCCTTGCTGCCGACGCAAAAGCGAGCCGAGTACAGCGCCATCACCGAGCATCTGGCGGCCGCCGAGCAGACTGCCGCCTTCGACGCCCGCAACGCGGATCCCGCCATACGCCATGCCGTGCGCAGCGCGCGCTGGGGCGAGGCCGCGGCGCAGGCGCTGGCGGCGCTGGACCGCGAGGAGCAGCACTGGCAGCAGCGGCTCGCGCAGTACAGCCAGGCGCTGGCACAGCCGGGCCGCGACGGCGCCGCGCTGCAGCTGCGCCAGCAGCTGTTTTCCGCTCAGGAGCAGCCGCGCATCGATGCAGCGCTGGCGCTGCGGCTGATGGCCGCCGAAGCCGCGACCGAATGATCGGCGCCTTGCCGCCCAATCCTCCTGCCGGCCTTCGTTCACCAGCGCCGTCGTGCTGCCGATGATCCAGCTCGCGGGTTTCGACCTCATCTGGGTCGGCATCCTTGTGGTGCTGCTGGTGGAGATCGCCGAGGGGGAGGCGTGAAGTCTGCCCCGGGGCATCCGTAAAACCGTTCGTCCTGAGCTTGTCGAAGGATGACGGGCCACCTGCACGATAAAAGGCGACCCAAAACGCCGAAGGGCCAGGAAGTCATGCTTCCCGGCCCTTCGGTTATTTCAGCCTACCTGAATGCATCAGACCATCGGCGGATCGGTCTCGCGCTCGGGGTGGCGGTGGCGCGCGATACCTTCGATGAAGGCCTCGAACTGCGCCGCGTCGGCGCCCACGAACAGGCCCGGATCCGGATCGCCCGAGGGCAGCTCGGCCGGGACCTGCGCCTTGCGCACCAGCTCCAGCGAGGCCGGCATCACCAGGATGGCCTTGCAATGGCGGTAGCAGTTGGTGATGAACTCCATGGTGTGGCCATCGGCCGCGAGCTTCTTCACGCCGGCTTCGCCATCGGGCAGCGCCAGCGCGTCGAACAGGAAGCCGGGCTCGTTTTCCAGCGAGGCATCGGCATCGATGGCCACGCCGTCGGCGGTCTTCACCGGGCCGATGCGCGGGGCGACGAAGCGCGGCACCGCGCCTTCTTCGGTGAGCGCCGCGTGCAGCGCCACGGCGCTCTGGCCTTCGATGCCGTCGGCCACCAGGATCGCGATCTTGCGGCCCATGATGGAGCCGTCACCAGGACGCGCGAACAGCGACAGCGCCGGCGACTGGGTCACCTCGGGCGTGGCTGGATTGGCCAATGCCTTCGGCAATGCCTCGGGCAACTCCATGCCCAAGTCATCCGCAAGCTTCTGCGCCAGCTCCTCGGAGGCATTGCGCAGCATGGCCACCGTGCGTTCGCGGATGGCCGGCACCGTCACCTTGCTCAGCTCGAAGCGGAAGGCGGCAGCGATATGCGCCTTCTCGACCGGAGTCTGGCTTTCATAGAACAGCGTAGCCTGGGTGTAGTGGTCGGCGAACTTCTCCGGCTTGGCGCGCACCTTGCCCTGGGCTTCCTTGGCCTCGATGCGCGCTGGCACGGAGACAAAGCCCTGGGCGCCCGCCTGGAAGGGGCAGCCCCCGGCCAGCGAATTGGGCTCGTAGCTCACCCGGCCGCGGTGGATGGCCTGGCGGTGGAAGCCGTCGCGCTGGTTGTTGTGCACCGGCGCCACCGGCGCATTGATCGGGATCTCGTGGAAGTTCGGCCCGCCCAGGCGCGTGATCTGCGTGTCCACATAGGAATGGATGCGTCCGGCCAGCAGCGGATCGTTGGAGAAATCGATGCCGGGCACCACATGGGCCGTGCAGAACGCGACCTGTTCGGTTTCGGCGAAGAAGTTGTCCGGGTTGCGGTTGAGCACCATGCGGCCGATGGGGCGCACGGGGATCAGCTCCTCGGGAATGATCTTCGTGGCGTCGAGGATGTCGAAGCTGAACTGCTCGGCCTGCTCCTCGGTGAACACCTGCACGCCCAGTTCGTACTCGGGATAGGCGCCGGCCTCGATGCGCTCCCACAGGTCGCGGCGGTGGTAGTCCGGGTCGGCGCCCGAGATCTTCACGGCCTCGTCCCAGACCAGCGAATGCGTGCCGGCCTTGGGCGACCAGTGGAACTTGACGAACACCGACTCGCCCGCGGCGTTGACGAAGCGGAAGCTGTGCACGCCAAAGCCCTGCATGGTGGCGTAGCTGCGCGGAATCGCGCGGTCCGACATCTGCCACATCAGCATGTGCGTGGACTCGGGCATCAGCGAGACGAAGTCCCAGAAGGTGTCGTGGGCGCTGGCGGCCTGCGGCATCTGGTGGTGCGGCTCGGGCTTGACGGCATGCACCAGGTCCGGGAACTTCATCGCGTCCTGGATGAAGAACACCGGGATGTTGTTGCCCACCAGGTCCCAGTTGCCCTCGTCGGTGTAGAACTTGACGGCGAAGCCGCGCACGTCGCGCGCCGTGTCCTTGGAGCCGCGCTCGCCTTGCACCGTGGAAAAGCGCACGAACACCGGCGTGATCTTGCCGGCTTCCTGGAACGGTGCAGCGCGCGTCAGGTCGCTGAGCGACTCATAGGCCTCGAAGAAGCCGTGGGCGGCGGAGCCGCGCGCGTGCACGATGCGCTCGGGAATGCGCTCGTGGTCGAAATGCGTGATCTTCTCGCGCAGGATGAAGTCTTCCAGCAGCGCCGGGCCGCGCACGCCGTACTTGAGCGAGTTCTGGTTGTCGGCGATCGGCACGCCCTGGTTGGTGGTCAGGATCTGGCCCGAGGAATCGACGCGCACGCGGTCCAGCGGCGCGATGGTGGCGTTCACACCCTCGGGCGCGACGGTGCCGACCTTCTCGTTCGAATTGCCTTCGGACAGCGTGCTGGCCGTGGGCAGGCGCGATGCGGGCTCGGCGGTGGCGCCCGGAGCCGGTGCCAGGCCATTGTTGAAGCCGTGCTCGCCGGCCTTGTTGGGGTTGTAGGGCCGGGCGGCCACCAGGTCGTTGGTCTCGACCGCCTGCACGGCCAGCGCGTCGCCGCCGCCTGGACCCATTGCCGAGGGGCCGCTGTCGGTGTTCCTCGCCGCCGCCTTGTCGGCACTTGCGCCCTGGGCGCCCGAACTTGTGCTTTCTTTCGTCATGGGATCTTTCGTGGAGGGTGGGGAATTCCTTAGACTAAATTCGTCCTGCGATTTCTCCGTAGGACGAGGTCGCGTTGAGCCCGCAGACTTGGGCGCCGCCGGCATGGGCGCCGCGTGCGAGTGAGCGCTGGCGCAGGCACAATGAAGCACCCTTCTGGATGGCCGCCCATCTCCATGCCGTGGCCATCCGGGTCCGGCATGCGCCGGCGTCCCGCATTGACCAGTACCCATGAACAACCGTCCCATTTCGCGCCGCGATGCCGTCCTCACCCTGCTGCTGGGGCCTTGCCTGGGCGCAGCGGCCTGTGCGGCCGCTGGCGAAAGCACGCTTTTCGGTGTGGAAATCCAGGGCAGCGGCCCCGACGTCCTGCTGCTTCCCGGCCTGGCTTCCAGCCCCGAAGTCTGGTCCTCGCTGGCGGCGCGGTTGACGGTGCGCCACCGCGTGCATCTGATCCACGTCGCGGGCTTTGCCGGCCGCGCGCGGGTGCCCGGCGCCGCGCCGCTGGCCGCCCATCTGGCCACCGCGCTGGCTGGCTACATCGCACGCAATGGACTGTCCTGCCCGGCGGTGGTGGGCCATTCCTTTGGCGGCGCGGTGGCCTTGATGCTGGGTGCGCGGCAGCCGCAAGCCGTCGGCCGGCTGGTGGTGGTCGATGCGCTGCCTTTCTACAGTCTGCTGTTCGACCCGGCGGCAACGGCCCAAAGCGCGGAGCCTGGTGCCCGCGCGGGGCGCGAGACGTTGCTGGCGGCCACCGATGCGCAGCGCGCGGCGATCCAGGAGTCGGGCGCCGCGCGCCTGTCCTTGGGCGCCGACAGCCGCGCGGCCATCAGCCGCTGGGGCCGCCAATCCGATGTCAGGACCGTGGCCGACGCCATGTATGAGCTGGCCACCACCGACCTGCGCCCCGAGCTGCCGCGCATTGGGGCACCGACCACCGTCATCTATGCCCACCACCCCTCCTATGGTCCGGCGGAGCAGGTCGATGCGGCATTTGCCGCGGCCTATGCGGGGCTGGCCCAGGTGCGCCTGGTGCGGATCGACGGAAGCCGGCATTTCGTGATGCTCGACCAACCAGAGGCATTCAACGAGAGGGTGCTCCGTGCGCTGCGTTGAACGCGGCGCCAACGCGCCAGCCAATTTGCTTAAACTTCGACGGTTCTCGCGCTAGCCCGCGATGGCACGGATTGCCGTGCATCCACCGCCTGGTCCTTGGATCGCAGGCCGTCCCCCGCCGCTGCGCAGACCTCTGTCATTGTTTCACCATGGTTGCATCCATTCTTGTTGGCATGCTGTGTGCCCATCTGCTGTTCTTCGCGGCGATGTTCCTGCTCATCAGCACCAGGCTGCACGGCAGGAAGCTGGGGATGGATTTCTTTGCCCTGGGCAACCTGCTGCTGGGCCTGGCCTATGTGCTGCAGCTCGCCGAAGGCGGCCCTGCCTGGAGCCTCATGAGCGTGGTCAATCACACGCTCACCATCGCCTCGCCCCTGGCCTATGCCTGCGGAGCCATGCGCTTCTTCGGGTATGGCGGAGCACTGGTACGCCCGCTGACGGCATTTGCCCTGGCCTATGCCGCCGCGCAGGTCCTGGTGCAGTGGAGCCTGGGGCCGGTGGCGCGCTATGCCATGCTGGCCGGCGTGTCGGCGCTGCTGTTCCTGGTCATGGGCATCGCGGTCGTCCGGGGCGCGCGCAGCTTTGCGCGGGACCTGCAGCGCGAGATGGTCTTCTTCGCGCTGCTGATCGGCGGCATCTGCGTGCTCAACGCGCTCAAGTTCCTGCGCATCGTCGATGGCGGGCTGGAAGCGCTGCACATGGACAGCCGCTTCCAGCTGGTGTTCTACGTCTACATGTGCTCCCTCACCACCGTGCTGCCGCCCTCGATCGTCTGGCTGGTGCTGCGCCGCCTGACGGACGAGCTGCGCCAGATGGCGGCCTGCGACCCCATGACGCAACTGCTCAACCGGCGCGGGCTGGCGCAGGCGCTCGAGTTGCATTTCAGCGCCCCCGGTGCGGCTCCCGTATGCCTGCTGCTGATCGATGTCGACCATTTCAAGCGCATCAACGACACCCATGGCCACCACGCCGGCGATGCCGTGCTGTGCCAGGTGGCGCAGGTGTTGCGCGGCGCGATGCGGCAGGGTGACTTGACGGGCCGCATCGGCGGAGAGGAGTTCGTCGCCATCTGCAGCGACACCGACGCCGCCGGCACGGCGCGGCTCGCGGAGCGTTTGCGTGCGGAGATCGAAAACCAGGCGATCGAAGTCGTCGGCTGCGCCGCCGTGCTGCGCGTCACCGCCACGATCGGGGTTTCGCAGCAGTTCGGCAGCGCCCAGGCCCTGGACGGCGCGCTGCAGGAAGCCGATGTGGCCCTCTACCGCGGCAAGGCCGGCGGGCGCAACCGCGTGGAGTGGTCGCACGCTCGAAGCCTGGAAATGCAGGGAGCTGCCGTCTGAGATTCCACGGGGCGCTCGGCATTCGACGCCGGATCGCCCTTTGGGCATCGCCGCTGCCTAAGCGGCGCAATCACCGTCCAGGCCATCAGGCAAAAGGAACGACACATGCTGCGAATCCTGGGAAAGACAAGCTCCATCGACGTACGCAAGGTGCCGTGGACCTGCGCCGAGCCGAACATTCCCTTCGCGCAGGAAGACGGGGGCGCGGGTTTCCAGTCCACCGCCGGCCCTGTATCCGCCCCACGCGCAGGCCCGCGCCCGCGTGGACCAGCGGATCGGCAGGGCGTGCTACGAGCGGCTGAGCGAGCGCGCGGGTTTTGTGCAGTTTGGGAGAACGGACGGCTTAGGGGGAGGGTGTTGCCGGGCTGTGCTCGGGTTCGGAGTGCTGGGAGGTATTGATGGCAAGAGATGACGGCAGGTCGCCGGTCGGCATTGGTCGGTGATCTTCAGACAGAAGGCACTTCAGCCATTGTTCTATCCAGTTCAAAACCCTCATCCAACCATCCGCTGACACCACCAGCCATCATCTTCACCGGCCGCCCCAGGCGCGCCAAACGCAAGGCTCCACGGGCTGCCCCGTTGCAATGAGGTCCAGCGCAGTAAGTGACAAAAAGCGTTTGCTTGGGCCAATCCATCAATTTGCTCTCGACGATCTTGCCGTGGGGCAGATTGATGGCTCCTGGAATATGTCCCATGGCGAATAGCGTCGGAGACCGGACGTCGAGCAGCACGAAATCGGGCCCCTTCCGCAGTCCGTCATGGACATCCCAGCAATCGGTTTCAAAACTGAATTCTGCGGCGAAATGGGCTTCTGCGACGGCAGGCGGCGCGGCAGGAATTGCGGTGACTTCAGTGGGTTTGGTCGACATGGCAGGGATGATGTGTTTGTGCAATGAAGCTGATCTTGCCTTGGCGGCAGGCAAGTCACAATTGGCGGATATGACAGCCATCGATGAAATCACGCCAACTGCGGTTTCCACCCATGGACCTCTGGTCGTGGCGCCGGTCTATGACGGCCTGTGTACTTTCGAGTTCTCCATCGTGGCCGAAATCTTCGGGTTGACACGTCCGGAGATGGGTCCTGGCTGGTATCGCTTTGCCAGTGCTGCCGTCGAGCCTGGCGTCTTGCGCGCGCACGGCGGCCTGCGCGTCATGGCCGACGGACAAGCCGATCTGTTGGAGCATGCGGACCTGATCGTCATGGCCGGGTGGAAGGGGCCGCAAGTTCCAGTACCCGAGGAGTTGGCGCAGCGCCTGCGCATGGCCTGGGAACGTGGCGCCCGTCTGGCGTCCATTTGCTCCGGCGCCTTCGTCCTTGCCGCCACCGGGCTGCTGGATGGCCGTCGGGCCGCCACGCACTGGCGCTATGCCGAGGCACTGCGCAGTCGGCATCCGGCCATCGAGGTCGATGCCGAAGTGCTCTATGCCGAGGAAGACCGCATTCTGACTTCGGCAGGAAGCGCTGCCGGCATGGATCTGATGCTGCACATCGTGCGCAGCGACTATGGCGTGGCAGCCGCCAACAGCGTGGCCCGGCGTCTGGTGATGCCACCTCACCGCAGCGGTGGTCAAGCACAGTTCATCGAACGCCCCGTGCAGCCGCATCGATGGAGCCGGCTCTCCGACTTGCTGGAGCAGATCCGGACGGATCTCCAAGCCCACTGGACAGTTGACCGCATGGCGGAAATCGTGCTCATGAGCCCAAGGACATTCCTTCGCCGCTTCATCGCAGCAACAGGTCTGCCTCCAGGGCAATGGCTCAACGCCGAACGCGTGGCGCAAGCACAGCGGCTCCTTGAAAGCAGTTCGATGCCGTTGGACGACATTGGCATGCAAGTGGGGTTCGGCAGTGCGCAGGCATTGAGGCATCACTTCAAATCCAGGCTGGGCCTTACGCCCAGGGCCTACCGTGGCATGTTCGGCGCTGCGCTGGCAAACACAGGAATGGCGTCGGTCCGCCGGGAGCGGTGACTGCAAAGGATCGAAGCCGTCGATTCGAAATTTCCAGCGGCAGACATTCAGCTGCCCAGTGACGGCTTGGGCTGCCGCCAGCGAGGCCGTGTCATGCGCCAGCGGGCAATGTGCATCGGCTCTGCGCTCGCGGCGCTTTTCGCAAGGGGCGCTCACTTGCGCTGCGGCGGCGCCGGGGCTCGCCGCACGCGTGCGCACGCGCCAATGGGCTTGATGGCAGTGGTGCCGGCTGCAGGTCTTAACATCTCAGCGCATGACAAACACCCAACCCCTGCGCGAGTTCACGCTGCGCGGTGTGGTGCTCGGGGCGCTGATCACCCTGGCCTTCACCGCTGCGAATGTCTACCTCGGCCTGAAGGTCGGGCTGACCTTCGCCTCGGCCATTCCGGCCGCCGTCATTTCCATGGCGCTGCTGTACCGCTTCAAGGACTCCAACATCCTGGAGAACAACATGGTGCAGACGCAGGCCTCGGCGGCCGGCACGCTGTCCTCGGTGATCTTCGTGCTGCCGGGCCTGCTGATGCTGGGGCTGTGGAGCGGGTTTCCGTTCTGGCAGACGGCGCTGCTCTGCGCGGCGGGCGGCACGCTGGGCGTGCTGTTCACCGTGCCGCTGCGCCGCGTGATGGTCGTGCAGTCGCCGCACCTGCCATACCCCGAGGGCCTGGCGGCCGCCGAGGTGCTGCGCGTGGGCGATGCGCAGCGCCACCAGGAGGAGGACGCGCCCAGCAGCAGCGGCCTGCGCGAATTGGCCTGGGGCACGGGGCTGGCGGCACTGTTCGGGCTGTTCGGCAGCGGTTTTCGTGTGCTGGGCGATGCGGTCAACGTATGGATACCCGCGGGCAGCGTGGCCTTTCGCTTTGCCGCGGGCTTCTCGCCGGCGCTGCTGGCTGCGGGCTATCTGATGGGCGCAGCGGCGGGCGCGGCGGTGCTGCTGGGCCTGGTGCTGTGCTGGGGCCTGGTGGTGCCATGGCTGACGGCGCAGGCCACGCCCGAGGCGGGCCAGGCGGTATCGGCCCTGGCCCTGCAGCTGTGGAGCGGCAAGGCACGCTTCCTGGGCGCGGGCGTCATTGGCGTTGCCGCGCTGTGGACCGTGGCCACGCTGGCCCGGCCGATCCTGCAGGCGATGCGCAACCAGCCGGCCCGGCGCGCCGACGCGCCGGCAGCCTCCGATGAAACCGACCGCGACATGCCGCGCCGCTGGATGCTGCTGATCGGCCTGGCGGCGCTGGGCGTGCTGTTTGCCGTGGTGGACTACTTCATCGCCCAGCACATGCCCGGGCTGTCGGCCGCGGCGCGCCATGGCCTGTCGGCGCTGTGCGTGGTGTTTGCTGCGGTGTTCGGCTTCCTGGTGGCCGCGGCCTGCGGCTACATGGCGGGGCTGGTGGGCTCCTCGGCCAGCCCGATCTCGGGCATCGGCATCATCGCCACCATCCTGATGGGCCTGTCGCTGTTGGCGCTGCATGCGCTGGCGCCGGCCTATGCGGACAGCGTTTCGGGCCAGCTGGGCGTGGCGCTGGTGCTGTTCATGGTGTCGTCGGTGCTGGCGATGGCGGCGATCTCCAACGACAACCTGCAGGACCTGAAGACCGGCTATCTCGTCGGCGCGACCCCCTGGCGGCAGCAGGCGGTGCTGATCATCGGCGTGCTGGTCGGGGCATTGGTCATCCCGCCGGTGCTCGATCTGCTCTACAACGCCTATGGCTTTGCCGGCGCCATGCCGCGCGAGGGCATGGATGCAGCACAGGCGCTGGCCGCGCTTCAGGCGACGCTGATGACGCAGATCGCCAACGGCATCTTCACCGGTGGCCTCGACTGGACCATGCTGGGGCTAGGCATGGCGCTCGGGGTGCTGGTCATCCTCGCCGACGTGGCGTTGCGCCGCGCGGGCAAGGGCGCGCTGCCGCCGCTGGCCGTGGGGCTGGGCATCTACCTGCCGCCGACCATCGGCATGACGCTGGCGCTGGGCGCGCTGCTGGGCTGGCTGGTGCAGCGTGCCATCCAGCGCCACGGTGCGCGCCACGGCAAGGCGTGGATCGACACGGCCAGCGAGCGCGGACTGCTGCTGGCTTCGGGGCTCATCGTGGGCGAGAGCCTGACCGGCCTGCTGATCGCCGCGCTGATCGGTTTCAGCGGCAGGGATGCGCCGCTGGCGCTGGTGGAGCAGGGCTTCACGCCCGCCATGTGGCTGGGGATGGGCTGCTTTGCGGCGCTGTTCGCATTCTTCTACCGGCGCGTGCTGCGCAAATGAAGCGCCAGGAGGGGGAGGCAACACGCAGTGACGGGTTTTAGCCGCTAAAAACCGCTGGCCCTTCACGCAATGCCGATATTCTTGAAGGCCTTGCGCCGGCTCCGGCGTTCAACCACGGAGAGCCTTCATGACCCTTGCCCACGCCTATGCCGCCCAGTCCGCCACCACGCCGCTGGCGCCCTTCACCTTCGAACGGCGCGCGCCGCAGCAGCGCGACGTGGCCATCGACATCCTGCACTGCGGCGTCTGCCACTCCGACCTGCACACGGCGCGCAGCGAATGGGGCCCGGCCAAGTACCCTTGCGTTCCCGGCCACGAGATCGTCGGCCGCGTGCGCGCCATCGGCAATGGCGTCTCCAAGTTCAAGGTGGGCGACATCGTCGGCGTGGGCTGCATGGTCGACAGCTGCCAGCGCTGCCAGCCCTGCGCCGACGGCCTGGAGCAGTACTGCGACAACGGCTTCACCGGCACCTACGACAGCCCGGAGCAGGTGTCGCGCGAGAACACGCTGGGCGGCTATTCCGACCACATCGTGGTGCACGAGAAGTTCGTGCTGCGGGTGTCGCATGCCGAAGCAGAGCTGGCGGCCGTGGCGCCGCTGCTGTGCGCGGGCATCACCACCTATTCGCCGCTGCGCCAGTGGAAGGTCGGCCCGGGCCAGAAGGTCGGCATCGTCGGCCTGGGCGGGCTGGGCCACATGGGCGTGAAGATCGCCGCCGCCATGGGCGCGCATGTGGTGCTGTTCACCACCTCGCCCGGCAAGACCGAGGACGCACTGCGCCTGGGCGCCAAGGAAGTGGTGGTGTCCAGGGACCCGGCGCAGATGGCGGCGCACGCCAACAGCTTCGATTTCATCCTGAACACCGTCGCGGCCTCGCATGACCTCGACCCATTCCTCGCGCTGCTCAAGCTCGACGGCACCATGACACTGGTCGGCGCACCCGCCACGCCGCATCCCATGCCCTCGGTCTTCAGCCTGATCATGAAGCGCCGCCGCCTGGCCGGCTCGCTGATCGGCGGCATTGCCGAGACGCAGGAGATGCTCGACTTCTGCGCGCGCCACGGCATCGTCTCGGACATCGAGGTGATTGCCATGTCGCAGATCAACGAAGCCTATGAGCGCATGCTCAGGAGCGATGTGAAGTACCGTTTCGTGGTGGATATGTCCACCCTCGCGCAGAGCGTGGCAGCCTGAACCCGCCGAGCCAATAACCGCAACACGCGCAAGCTCGCTGCAGGCCGGCAGCGAGCAGCCGACCTACACTGCTGCTCACTATGAAACACATTGCCTTGATAGTGGCAGCAGCGTGCAGCCTCGCGGCGCAGGCGGGAACCTTTGCCTATGTCTCCAATGCCGAGGACGGCACCATCTCCAGCTACCGCATCGACCGCGCCCAGGGCAGGCTGCAGCCCCTGGCGACGACCGAGGCTGGGCCGCTGGTGATGCCGCTGGCGCAAAGCCCCGATGGGCGCCATCTCTATGCCAGCCTCTACGCGCAGCCCCATGCGGTGGTCAGCTATCGCATCGACGGCACGAGCGGCGCGCTCGATCGTGTGGCGACCACCGGGCTGCCGCAGAACATGCCCCATATCGCCACCGACCGCAGCGGGCGCTACCTGCTGGCGGCCTCCTATGACGGCGACCAGATCAGCGTGAGCCCCATCGGCCCGGGTGGCGTGGTCCAGGGTGAGCCGCTGGAGCTGCACAAGACCGGCCGACACGCACATTCCATCGTCGTCGATCCCAGCAATCGCTTTGCCTACGTGGCCCTGTTGGGCGCGGACCGGGTGCTGCAACTGGCCTTCGATGAGCGCAACGGCGCGCTGACCCCCATTGGCACGGGCTTTGTCCAGGCAGAGCAGGGAACGGGTCCGCGGCATATCGCGCCGGCGCCCAACGGCCGTTTTCTCTATGTGCTCAATGAGCTGTCCGGCGGCGTGAGCACCTATGCCATCGACCGCGGCACCGGGGCGCTGCGCCTGCTGGGATCGGCAGCCAATGAGCCAGCGCTGCTCCAGCAGCTGCCAAAGGGCATGATCCGCGCGGGTGGGCCAGTCGATGACACACCGCGCATCTGGGCCGCGGATATCAAGGTCTCGCCCGATGGCCGCTTTGTCTATGCCACGGAGCGCACCACCAGCACCGTGAGTTGGTACCGCGCCAATCCCCTATCCGGCGAGCTCATTTACAGCGGGTATTTACAAGTGGAAAAGCAGCCGCGCGGCATTGCCATCGATCCGCGCGGGCGCTGGCTGGTCGTCACGGGCGAGAAAAGCCCTGAGGTCGGGCTCTATGCGATCGACTTCGAGACGGGTGCGCTGCGGCGCGCTGATTCGGCGCCTGCCGGAAAGGGCGCCAACTGGGTGGAAATCGTGGACACTGACTGAACATCGCTATTCATCGCTTATTCACATAGCTATTCAAGGCGATATTCATTCTGGCATCATGCGTGGGTGAACAACCTCCATGCCCAACGTATCGAACAGCTGCTGGCTTCCGGTCCTCGCACCAGCCAGGAGCTTTGCGTCGCTCTCGCCGTCAGCCAGCCCACGATGTCCCGTGTGCTCAAAAGCATCGCTACAGACGTCTTGAAAGTCGCTATTCAAGGTGCTATTCACTATGCCTTGCAGGACAAGGCGCGCGCGCATCTCGTTGCCCCGGTTTCCCGGGTGACGGCCGAAGGACAGCTGCAGCGCCTGGGCGTGCTTCGGCCGGTGCGCCCCGAGGGCTTCGTGCTGGTTGCCGAGGGCGGCAAGAGCGGCTATACCGACGGATTGCCCTGGTGGCTGTTCGATATGCGCCCGCAGGGTTATCTGGGCCGTGCGTATGCGCGCAGGAATGCCGCCGTCCTGCGTCTGCCCGAACGGCTGGGCGACTGGAGCGATGCGGATGTGATCCAGGCGCTGCAGCAGCATGGGCATGATCTTGCGGGCAATCTGCTGGTGGGCGAACGCGCCGAGCAGATGTTCATAGACCTGCCCGCGCCCGAGCCCGTGGCGCTGCAGGGCCGGGCGCGCACCTATGTCGCGCTGGCGGCGAGTGCCGATGCTGGTGAGCTGCCCGGTTCCTCGGCAGGCGGGGAGCAGCCCAAGTTCACGGCCTATGTGCAGACGCAGGGCGGTCCGGCCCACGTGATCGTCAAGTTCAGCGCACGTGAGGACAATGCCGTGGCCGAGCGCTGGCGCGATCTGCTGCTGGCCGAGCATCACGCGCTGGAGACACTGCATGCAGCCGGCGTGCCCGCGGCGCGCAGTGCGATAGTGGACAGCGCCGGTCAGCGCTTTCTCGAAGTGGTGCGCTTCGACCGCATTGGCGCGCTGGGCCGGTCGGCGCTGCTGTCCCTGGCCGCGCTCGATGCCGAGTTCGTCGGCCAGGGCGGCAACTGGTTCGACAGCACCCAGGCACTGGCGCGCGAGGGCCAGGTGCTGCCCGAGGCCGTGGCGCAGGTCCAGCTGCTGTGGGCCTATGGGGTGCTCATCGGCAACACCGACATGCATGCGGGCAATCTGTCGTTCACCTCGGAAAGTGGCCGGCCCTACAGACTGGCACCGGCCTATGACATGACGCCCATGGCATTTGCGCCGCGTACTGGCGGTGCCATGGCCGATACGCTGCGTCCCGCTCGCATCATTGCCGCGATCAGCGGGGCCATATGGCGCGAAGCGCACGCGCTGGCGCTGCGCTATGCCGAGCGCCTGCGCGGCGAAAAGCGCCTGAGCCCGCGCTTCGCACCTTGCGTCGCGGCCACTGCCGAGCAGCTGGAACAGGCCATGCAGCGGATCGAGCGCATCGCCTGAGGACTGCGGGTTGCAAGCGCCGTGGCGCACTGCCGAGCTTCGTGCCGCCGTCCTACAGCCCGCCTGCCAGGGCCCGCATAGCATCCACAGCATGCGTGCTGAAGCGGACCTGATCATTGCCCGCCCCGAAGGGCTGTACTGCCCGCCCGGCGATTTCTATATCGACCCCTGGCGGCCCGTGGAGCGCGCGGTCATCACCCATGCGCACAGCGACCATGCGCGCTATGGCAGCGCGCATTACCTCGCGCACCAAGACAGCGCGCCGATCCTGCGCCGGCGCCTGGGCCAGGACATCACGCTGCAGACGCTGGCCTACGGCGAGGCCATAGAGCACCACGGCGTGCGGCTGTCGCTGCATCCGGCGGGCCACGTGCTGGGCTCGGCGCAGGTGCGGCTCGAGCATGGCGGGCGCGTCTGGGTCGCCTCGGGCGACTACAAGCTCGAGGACGACGGCACCTGCGCGCCCTTCGAGCCGGTGCGCTGCGATACCTTCATCACCGAATCCACCTTCGGCCTGCCGATCTACCGCTGGCCCACGCAGCCCGAGCTGTTTGCCGACATCAACGCCTGGTGGCGCGCGAACGCCGAGGCCGGGCGCGCGTCGGTGCTCTATGCCTATGCGCTGGGCAAGGCGCAGCGGCTGCAATATGGCGTCGATGCCTCGATAGGGCCGATCGTCGCGCATGGCGCCGTCGAGCCGATCAACGCGATCTACCGCGAAGCCGGCGTGGCGCTGCCGCCGACCTTCCATGCGACCGATCCGGCGCTGGACAAAGCCATGCTGTCGCGCGCGCTGGTCATTGCCCCGCCTTCGGCCGGGCGCACCAGCTGGATGCGCCGCTTTCCCAACCCCTCGGATGCCTTTGCCAGCGGCTGGATGAAGCTGCGCGGCACGCGCCGCCGCCGCGGCGTGGACCGCGGCTTCGTGGTCTCGGACCATGCCGACTGGCCCGGGCTGCAGTCCGCGATTCTCGCGACCGGCGCCGAACGCATCTTCGTCACCCATGGCAGCGTCGCCGTGATGGTGCGCTGGCTTTGCGAGCAGGGGCTGCAGGCCCAGGGCTTCACCACCGAATATGGCGACCATGACGAATCGGACGATGCCGCGGCGCGCGCCGATGCCGAGGAGGCGCCCGCGTCCGAATGAAAGCCTTTGCCGAACTCTACCGCCAGCTCGACGCCTCCACGGCCAGCCTGGCCAAGCAGGCCGCGCTGCAGCAATACCTGCGCGCCGCGCCCGCGCGCGACGCTGCCTGGGCGGTGTATTTCCTGGCCGGCGGCAAGCCGCGCCAGCTGGTGCCGGTGAAGCTGCTGCGCGAGCAGGCGCGCCTGGCGGCCGGGCTGCCGGAGTGGCTGTTCGATGAGAGCTACCACGCCGTGGGCGACCTGGCCGAGACGATTGCGCTGCTGCTGCCCGAATCCGAGGAAGCCGTGGAGCTGCCGCTGGCCGACTGGATGCAGCAGCACCTGCTGCCGCTGCGCGGCAAATCGCCCGAGGAACTGGCGGGCCTGCTGCAGGCGCAGTGGCGCATGCTGGCCCCCGGGCAGCGGCTGGTGTATTTCAAGCTGATCACGGGAGCCTTCCGCGTCGGCGTATCGCGGCTGCAGGTGACGCAGGCGCTGGCCGCCGTCAGCGGCATCGATGCCAAGCTGATCGCCCAGCGCCTGATGGGCTACACGCACATCGGCGCGCAGCCCTCGGCCGAGGACTATGCGGCGCTGGTCGCGCCCGCGGACGCAGAGGCCGGCACCGGCGCGCAGGGCGGCCAGCCCTATCCGTTCTTCCTGGCGCATCCCTTCAACATCCCGCTGGCGCAGTTCGATGCCACGCTCGGGCCGTCCGATGGCTGGCTGGTCGAATGGAAATGGGATGGCATCCGCGCGCAGCTGGTCAAGCGGGCAGGGCAGGTGGCCGTGTGGACCCGTGGCGAGGAACTGGTCAGCGACCGCTATCCGGAACTGCAGGCCATGGGCGCGGGCCTGCCCGACGGCACGGTGCTCGATGGCGAGATCCTGGTCTGGCGCGACGGCCGGGCCCAGCCCTTTGCCGAGCTGCAGCAGCGCATCGGCCGCAAGACGCTGGGCCCCAAGCTGCTGCGCGATCTGCCGGTGGTGCTGTGCGTCTACGACCTGCTGGAAGAAGGCGGCGCCGATCTGCGCGCGCTGCCCCAGCACGAACGCCGCACGCGGCTGGAGCACCTGGCCGCGGCCTTCCCGCATCCGCAGCTGGAGCTGAGCCCGCTGCTGCGCGCCGGCAGCTGGGAGGAGCTGGCGGTGCAGCGCGAGCAGGCGCGCGCGCTGGGCGTCGAGGGCATGATGCTCAAGCGGCTCGATGCGCAGTATGGCGTGGGCCGCACCAAGGATGTGGGCGTGTGGTGGAAATGGAAGATCGACCCGCTGTCGGTCGATGCGGTGCTGATCTATGCCCAACGCGGCAGCGGCCGGCGCGCCA
Organism: Comamonas endophytica; assembly: GCF_023634805.2. Lineage (NCBI taxonomy): Bacteria > Pseudomonadati > Pseudomonadota > Betaproteobacteria > Burkholderiales > Comamonadaceae > Comamonas > Comamonas endophytica. Next base: position 322,766 of record NZ_CP106882.1, on the reverse strand, counting down.
GCCTCTACACCGACTACACCTTTGCCGTGTGGAACGGGCCGCAGGACGATCCCGCGCGCCAGCTGGTGCCCTTCGCCAAAGCCTACTCGGGGCTGACGGATGCCGAGATCCGCGCCGTCGATGCCGTGATCCGCAAGACCACGCAGGAGACCTTCGGACCCGTGCGCAGCGTCACGCCGACTATGGTCTTCGAGCTGGGCTTCGAGGGCATCGCCAAAAGCAGCCGGCACAAGAGCGGCATCGCGGTGCGCTTTCCGCGCATGCTGCGCCGCCGTGAGGACAAGCCGGTGGAAGAGGCCGATACGCTGGCGACCCTGCAGGCGCTTCTGCCGGGAGCCGGCTGATGGCGGCGCGCAAGAAGCCGAACACCGACCCTGCCCTTGAAGCCTGGATCGATGAACGCGGCTGGAAGGCCTTCCCCTTCCAGCGCCAGGTCTGGGCGGAGATGGCGCGCGGCGCCAGCGGCATGCTGCATTCGAGCACCGGCAGCGGCAAGACACTGGCCGTATGGCTCGGTGCACTGGGCGCGCTGCGCCAGGAGATCGCGCCCGAGGGCGCCAAGGGCAAGCCGCCGCCGCTGGCAGTGCTGTGGATCACGCCGATGCGCGCGCTGGCTGCCGACACGCTGCGCTCCATCGAGGCGCCGATGCAGGCGCTGTGCCCGGGCTGGAGCGCGGGCCTGCGCAGCGGCGACACGAGCTCCAGCCAGCGCGCCGCGCAGGACCGGCGGCTGCCGACGGTGCTGGTGACCACTCCCGAGAGCCTTACGCTGCTGCTGTCGCGCGCCGATGCGCGCGAGCTGCTCAAGAACGTGCGTGTCGCGGTGGTCGACGAATGGCACGAGCTGATGGGCAACAAGCGCGGCGTGCAGACGCAGCTGGCGCTGGCGCGGCTGCGCACGTTCCAGCCGGCGTTGATGACCTGGGGGCTGTCGGCCACGCTGGGCAATCTCGACGAGGCGCTGCGCACGCTTTTGGGCTCTGCGCCCGAAACCGACGGCCGGCCCGCGGTGCTGGTGCAGGGCGAGACCGACAAGACGCTGGTCATCGACACGCTGCTGCCGGCCGCTGCCGAGCGCTTCGCCTGGGCCGGCCACATGGGGCTGCGCATGCTGCCGCAGGTGGTGCAGGCCATCGAGGAGAGCGCCAGCTGCCTGGTCTTCACCAACATGCGCTCTCAGGCCGAGCGCTGGTACAGCGCGCTGCTCGAGGCGCGGCCCGACTGGGCCGGCGTGCTGGCGCTGCACCATGGCTCGCTGGACCGCGGCGTGCGCGAATGGGTCGAGGTCGGGCTCAAGGAAGGGCGCGTGAAGGCGGCGGTATGTACCTCCAGCCTGGACCTGGGCGTGGACTTCCTGCCCGTGGACCGGGTGCTGCAGATCGGCTCTGCCAAGGGCGTGGCGCGGCTGGTGCAGCGCGCGGGCCGCGCCGGCCACGCCCCGGGCCGGCCGTCGCGCATCACCCTGGTGCCGACGCACAGCCTGGAGCTGCTGGAAGCGTCGGCGGCGCGCGCCGCGGTGCATGCCGGGCAGATCGAGGCGCGCACCAGCCCGCGCGCGCCGCTCGATGTCATGGTCCAGCACCTGGTGACGGTGGCGCTGGGCGGGGGCTTCAAGCCCGAGGAACTGCTCGCCGAGGTGCGCGGCACCGTGGCCTATGCCGAGCTCGATGAGGAACAGTGGCAGTGGTGCCTGGACTTCGTGCGCCAGGGCGGGCCGTCGCTGGCCGCCTATCCCGACTACCACCGCGTCGTGCCCGACGAGGAGGGCGTGTGGCGCGTGCCCGATGCGCGCCTGGCGCGGCGCCACCGCGTCAATATCGGCACCATCGTCAGCGACGCCTCGATCAGCGTGCAGTACCTGGGCGGCGCCAAGCTCGGCACGGTGGAGGAAAGCTTCATCGCGCGGCTCAAGCCCGGCGACGCCTTCATGTTCGGCGGCCGGCTGCTCGAACTCGTGCGCGTCGAGCAGATGACGGCGCTGGTGCGCCGCGCAGCAAGCGGGCGCGCGGCACTGCCGCGCTGGAATGGCGGGCGCATGCCGCTGTCGAACACGCTGGCCGATGCGGTGCTGCGCGAGCTGCAGGCTGCCGACGAGGGACGTTTCAATAGCCCCGAGATGCAATGCGTTCAGCCGCTGCTGGAGATCCAGCAGCGCTGGTCGGGCCTGCCCACGCCGCAGACGCTGGTGGCCGAGACCTTCAAGTCGCGCGAGGGCTGGCATCTGTTTGTCTACCCGTTTGCGGGGCGTCAGGTGCACCTGGGCCTGGCCAGCCTGATCGCCTGGCGCGCCGCGCAGCCTCAGACCGGCACCTTCTCGATTGCGCTCAACGACTATGGCTTCGAGCTGCTGAGCGCCACGCCCATCGACTGGGCCGAGCGGCTGCCCTCGCTGCTCGTGCTGCCGCCGCTCGATGAGCTGCTCGTGGAGGTGCTGGGCAGCCTCAATGCCACCGAGCTGGCGCGCCGGCGCTTCAGGGAAATCGCGCGCATTGCCGGGCTGATCTTCCAGAGCCACCCCGGCGAGCGCCGCAGCAACCGCCAGCTGCAGGCCTCGGCCGCGCTGTTCTACGAGGTGTTCCAGCGCTACGACCCGCGCAACGGCCTGCTGGCCCAGGCCGAGCAGGAGCTGCTGACGCAGGAACTCGATGTGCGCCAGCTGGCGGCGGCGCTCGGGCGCATCCAGGGCCAGCGCCTGTCGCTGCATGCACTGCAAAAACCCTCGCCACTGGCCTTCCCGCTGATGGTCGAGCGCTTTCGCGAAAAGCTCAGCAACGAGCCGCTGGCGCAGCGCATCGCGCGCATGGTGGCCGAGCTCGAGCGCAGCGCCGGCGGCGAGGCGGTGGGCACGGCGCATGCGCCGGCGCAGCAGGTGTTTGCCGAACGCGAGTCGCCCGAATGGGCCATCGACGCCGCGCTGGCGCTCGAGACCCGCAGTGAAACCCCCACCCGGCGCAAGCGCGAGCGCACGCGCCGCACGACAAAATGAAACCCTATGAACCCCCCCAAGGCGCGCTGGCCCTGTCGCTGGCGGGCGAAACCGTGGCCTTGCTGCCCGAGCGCGCGCTGTGGTGGCCGCGCGAGCGCGCGCTGTTCGTCGCCGACGTGCACCTGGGCAAGGCCGCCAGCTTCAGAGCGCTGGGCCAGCCCGTGCCCTCGGGCACCACGCGCGACAATCTGGAGCGTCTGAGCACCCTGATCGATACGCTCGATGCGCGCAGCCTGGTGGTACTGGGCGACTTCCTGCATGCGGCCACGGCGCAACAGGCTCAGGTCATCGCGCCGGTGGCGACCTGGCGCGAGCGGCATGCGGCGCTGCGCTGCGTGCTGGTGCGCGGCAACCACGACAGCCACGCGGGCGATCCGCCGCCCGCGCTGCGCTTCGATATCGTGGACGAGCCCTTTCGCATCGGCCCCTTTGCCGCCTGCCATCATCCGCAGACGGTGGAGGGGGCTCAGGTACTGGCCGGCCATCTGCACCCGGCGGTGCAGCTGCGCGGACGCGCCTATGATCGCGCGCGCCTGCCGTGCTTCTGCGAGGCCCCGGGGCTGCTGATCCTGCCTGCCTTTGGCGCCTTCACCGGCACCACGCTGGAGCTGCCGGCGCGGACGCTGTGCTGCTATGCGACGGGAGATGGGACCGTGACCGCGCTGCCCTGGAGCGGGCGCGATGGGTGAGCATTCTCAGGCAATATCCAGCGTAGGCACCAGCGCATGCAACTGCGCCAGCGCCTCTTCGCCCACCACTTCGCCCAGGTCGGCCAGGGGATCGGCGTCGTCGACCAGCGCATAGCCCATCGACCAGTTCCTGAACAGGCGCTCGCCCGGGCAGGGGCCCTGGTGCTGGAGGGTTAAATTCATATGCCGCGGGTCCCGGGCAATGCTCACCAGCAGGTCCTGCACGACCATCTGCGGGCCTTCGAGGTATTGCAGGAAGTGCTGCCCGTCAAACACCAGGACGCCGGTCAGCCCATGGGCGGAATTGAAGCTGCGCGCGGTCTTGATGATGTCGGAGATACAGGACAGCGGCGCATCGGGCGCCAGCCGGCTGTGGTAGAGGATGCAATAAAGCTTGGAGTTCAAGGCGAACCGATCGTGGAGGTGTGCGCACGGGCTCTGGTGCAGAAGACCAGAGAGCTTGCCGCGTGGGGATGGGTTGGCATCCTTGGGCAGAACCGGTGCGGTGCCCCGCAACAGTATGTTCAGCCTGTAGCGGCGTGACACAGCCGGTGTTCACGGTCGATAGAGGTTGTACCTACAGGCATTGTAGGCCTGGAGCCAATAAAAAGGTCGGATACTTATACAAAGGCATAAGTTTTGACCGAGTTGGCACAGCGCGTGGGTGTCCGTGCAGAACTGCTCGACGCCATGCCGGGTGCCGAAGACCCATGCGATATCGCAGGGGATCAGAGGAGCCGGCGGCATGACGTCGCTGGCTATGTGCAACAGGTCTGGCGACTCCATTGCACGACTCCAAGGCCTACTCGGTCCAGCGCGTCACCCACTCCACGATGCGTTGCATGACGTCAACGCGATGGCTGGGCTTGGCCTCCTTGGTGAAGGTATGGCTCGCTTCCGGATACATCACGAGTTCGCAGTTCTGGTTGCCGCCGCGGCGCAGCATAACGAACGCGCTTTCGGCCTGGCCCAGCGGGCAGCGCTGATCCTCCTTGCCGTGCAGCAGCAGCGTCGGCACCATCGAGCCGCGCAGATACTCCACGGGAGATTGATCATGCATGCGCTCGCGGGCTTCGGCATCGTCTCCCTTCATGGCGTATTTGTCGCTGTAGTAGCCGCTGTCCGAAGTGCCCCAATGGGCGTCGATCTGCGTCAGGCAGGCCATCGGCACCACGGCCTTGAAGACATCGGTATGGCCTGCTGCCCAGCAGGACATGAAGCCGCCGTAGGACTTGCCGGCCATGGCCACGCGCTGGTCGGCCAGGCCTTCGTCCTGCAGGGCCTTCACCGCAGCCAGATGCTGCGGCAGGTCGATGTCGCCCCAGCGCCCGCGCAGCCGGTCGGCAAACTCGCGGCCGTAGCTCGACGACCCGACCGCATTGAGCGCCAGGATCGACCATCCCTTGGACCACAGCATGGACCAGTAGGCCGCGGGCGCATAGGCAAACAGGGTGAAGCTGGCCGGGCCGCCGTGCACATCCACCAGCAGCGGCGTGGCTCCCTTGGTGCCTTCCGGCCGTATCAGCCAGCCGTCGATGCGCTCGGTGCCGCCGTTGCCATCGGGCACCTCGAAGTAGCGCCGCTCGACTGTTGCACGCCTGCGCTCCTGCCACCAGGGGTTCAGCTGGCTCAGGCTCTTCTCCCCGGAGCCGTCGTGGCGGCAGGCGTGCACTTCCATCGGCGAAACGATGCTCTCCGCCGTGTAGACCAGGAAATCGCGCGTGGCGATCAGTTGCGACAGCTGCCGCTCGCCTTCCACCAGCCACTTGATCTCGCCCTGCGGTACCGTGATCTCGGCAATCGCATGCACGCCGCGCCGGGCAATCAACGCCAGCACCCGCGAACTGTCCTTGCCGACGAACTGGACGCTGCTGCCCTCGTTGGAAATCTCGATCGAGTCATCGCCCAGCGGCTGCAGCTCGCCCGACTCCAGCTCCAGGCTCCACAGCCGGACCTGCGCGTCGCCTTCTTCCACCGTGCCCGAAAACACCACCCAGCGCTCGTCGGGCGACCAGGCGGGAAACAGCACCTGCGCCAGCGTCGTGGTCAGTTGCCGGGCGTTGGAGCCATCGCGGTCCATGATCCACAGGTCGGTGCGGTGCGACTCGTCGCCCTCGCGCGAGCGGGTGTAGAGGATGCGCTTGCCGTCGGCGGAGAACAGCGCGCATTTCACATCGAAGGGGCCGTCGGTGAGCTGTGTGGCCTTGCCGGTCGCGACGTCCACGGCAAAGAGATGGCTTTCGTTGCCGAGCTGGTAGCCGATTCCGTCCGCCTTGTAGGGCAGCTTCCAGGCGACCTGCGGGTCGCCCTGTGACGGCTTCGGCGAATCCGGGCCGGGCCGTGCGCCGCGCAGGTTGGGGTCCACCTGCACCGAGACGATCACCAGCAGGGTCTTGCCATCCAGGCTCCATTCGGAGGTGGTGGTGACGCCGTCGAGCAGACCCAGCTGGCGCGCCTCGCCGCCATCGCGCGGTATCAGGAACAGCTGCATCGAGCCGTTGCGGTTGGAGATGAATGCCAGCTGGCTGCCATCGGGGGACCAGCGCGGGTGGTTGTCCTGGTTGTTGCCCGAAGTCATCTGCCAGGGGGCGTCCCCGTTGGCTGGATAGATCCAGATGGCGCTGGTGGTGCTGTCTTTGGCCTCATTGACCGACTCGACGCAGCAGGCGGCGAGCCCTTCGTCCCAGGAGCAGCTGATGTCGGTCACATGGCGGTGCAAAAGCAGGTCGGCAGCTTCGAAGGATTGGCTCATGCGCTCGGCTTTCATGTAGTTTTGGCAACGCGTGGATGTGTTTTTGGCAGACCAGGCCTCGGATGAGCGGGGAACCGATCCGAGGCCCGAGCTTGAAAGTACGCCTGTGCCACTGGCGCCCAAGTCAGACAACAGGCCGCCGTCCCCAGGGTAAAACTCGCACCCCCAGCACAGGATGCAACATTCGGTTCAAGAGCCTGCCATTGCGTTCCATCCGCGGCCAAGACGCTGGAATTCGAGGTTGGGGACGACCTCCGCCATTGCTGGCCATCCTGGCTATTAAGCCGTCATGCTCGTCAGCTTTGCGCTGCTGTCGATTTCCATGCGCACCCTTCCATTGGGCACGGCCTACATCATCTGGAGCGGCATTGGCGCCGTGGGCGCGTTTTCGCATCGCGGTGCTGGGCGAGGCCGCCAGCCCGATGCGCCTGCTAGCGGCGGTGCTGATCGTCGCCGGCCTGCTGCTCATGAAGCTGCCGAGCTGAGCGCCCGACAGCTGCGGCGCCATTGCGGCGCCGCTTTCTTCCTCAGGCGTAGTTCACCACCGAGCGGATCGACTTGCCTTCGTGCATCAGGTCGAAGGCCTCGTTGATCTCGGTCAGCGGCATGGTGTGGGTCACGAAGGGCTCGAGCTGGATATCGCCGCGCATCGCCTCTTCCACCATGCCCGGCAGCTCCGAACGGCCCTTGACGCCGCCAAAGGCCGTGCCCAGCCAGCGCCGGCCGGTGACCAGCTGGAAGGGGCGGGTGGAGATTTCCTGGCCCGCGCCGGCCACGCCGATGATCACCGACTGGCCCCAGCCGCGGTGCGCGCATTCGAGCGCGGCGCGCATCACGTTGACATTGCCGATGCATTCGAAGGAGTGGTCCACGCCCCAGCCCGTCATCTCGACGATGACCTGCTGGATCGGCTTGTCGTAGTCCTTGGGGTTGATGCAGTCGGTGGCGCCGAAGGTGCGCGCGAGCTCGAATTTCGAGGGGTTGGTGTCGATGGCGATGATGCGCCCGGCCTGCGCCTGCTTGGCGCCCTGCAGCACGGCCAGGCCGATGCCGCCCAGGCCGAACACCGCCACCGAGTCGCCGGGCTGGACCTTGGCGGTGTTCTTCACGGCGCCCAGGCCCGTGGTCACGCCGCAGCCCAGCAGGCAGACCTGCTCGGGGTTGGCATCGGGGTTGATCTTGGCCAGCGAGACCTCGGCCACCACGGTGTACTCGCTGAAGGTGGAGCAGCCCATATAGTGGTAGATCGGCTTGCCTTCATAGGAAAAGCGCGTCGTGCCGTCGGGCATCAGGCCCTTGCCCTGGGTGGCGCGCACTGCGACGCACAGGTTGGTCTTGCCGGACTTGCAGAACAGGCATTCCTTGCATTCCGCGGTGTACAGCGGAATCACATGGTCGCCGGGCTTGACGCTGGTCACGCCTTCGCCGACTTCCACGACGATGCCTGCGCCTTCATGGCCCAGCACGGCGGGAAAGATACCCTCGGGATCCTCGCCGGACAGCGTGAAGGCGTCGGTGTGGCACACGCCGGTATGGGTGATCCTGACCAGGACCTCGCCCTTGCGTGGCGGCTCGACATCGATCTCGACGATCTGCAGGGGCTGGCCTGCGGCAAAGGCAACGGCGGCGCGGGATTTCATGGATTTCTTCCTCGGGTGGGTGGATGCCCAGCGGTGCGGCGGACGCACTCCGGATGCATGGGCGGATGGCGTGCATTATTGGATAACTTTGCACCCCCGCCGCCGATAAAGTCCGCGCGCCGCGCAGCGCCGCCTTCAGAAACCGCTGAAGCCCTCGGGCTGGAGGCCGATCAGTCCGGCAAGGGCCATGGCGCCCAGCAGTCCTGCCACTGGCGTCAAAGGCGCCTCGGCTGCATCCTCCAGGAGCACTGCCTCGGGTGTGGCGGGAGCATCGGGCGTCATGGGAGCGTCAGGCCCCTCCGGCGCATCGAGCGCATCCAGTGAAAAAGCCCCTTCAGGCACCTCGGGGGCTTCAGGTGCCGCGAGCCCGTCCAGCTCGGGCATATCCGCCATCTCGGCGACTTCCCCGGCGGCAGCTGCATCGTCGGCGCCGGGCTCGACCTGCCGTTGTCCGATAGCCGCCTGAAGGAGTTGCAATCGGGTCAGATAATAGGGCTCCGCTGCTGGACCCGGCTGCGCGGCGGCCGGCGACGTGTGGCTGGAATCCTCGGAGTCGAGTTCGCGCCGCGCCCATTCATGGCCTGAGAGGCCGAGATCCAGGCTTTCCATGGCTGCAAGGCGGGCATCGGCCGAGGCGGGAAACTCGCGATAGGCGACCTCTGCCGGTTCCGGGCTCCATGCGCCGGGCGGGTTGGGTTCAGCGGGCTGCTCGGCGGCCTGCGCCGCGGGGTGGTGGGCCGGGGCGCCGCCTTCCCGGTGCCTGGCAAGCCAGGCACTGAAGTCGGCTGGACGAGGAAGCCCGCCGAATTCCTGCGCCACCAGTCCGAAGACGGAGGGAGGAAGCTCGAAGGTGTCGAAGTCCGGGGGCAAGCGGGACGGAGGTGGGGTAGGCATAGGTTTTCCAATACTGAAGAAGCGGGAGGAACGGCGGGCGCGATGCGCCGGTCGTGTCTGGTTCAGTTGGCCCTCAGGCAAGCCGTGTGGGAAGTACATCGCCACACTCGATGCATTTGTTATATCAACTGAATTTATATCTTAATAGTATTTGACTATTTCACGCAAGTTGCATGGGTCGCATTCGGCCTGTCCAATCCGTATAGGATGCTGTCCGGGCTGCTCCGGCTTGCGGTGCGTGGCCCTTCATCTGGATCGCTAGACACATGGCAGAGCAAAAAATCGAGTTCTACAACGGCCCCGCGGGAGGATGGGGGGCGCTGCGCAGCGTGAAGAACACACTGCTGCGGCATGACATCGCACTCAAGGGCGCGAAGACGCTGCTGTCCGCCAACCAGCCCGATGGCTTCGACTGCCCGGGCTGCGCCTGGCCCGACCGCAACCATGCGTCGAGCTTCGAGTTCTGCGAGAACGGCGCCAAGGCCGTGGCCGCCGAAGCCACCGCGCGGCGCGCGGGCCCCGAGTTCTTCGCGCGCCATACGCTGGCCGAGATGATGGCGCAAAGCGACTTCTGGCTCGAGGACCAGGGCCGGCTCACGCACCCGATGCGCTATGACGCCGCAAGCGACCGCTATCTGCCCGTCGAATGGGACGCGGCCTTTGCGCTGATTGCGCAGCAGCTGCAGGCCCTGCCGGACCCGAACCAGGCGATCTTCTACACCTCGGGGCGCGCCAGCAACGAGGCGGCCTTTCTCTACCAGCTGTTCGTGCGCGAATACGGCACCAACAATTTCCCCGACTGCTCGAACATGTGCCACGAAGCCAGCGGCAACGGCATGCGCGCGCAGATCGGCGTGGGCAAGGGCACGGTGACGCTGGACGACTTCGAGCATGCCGAGGCCATCTTCATCTTCGGCCAGAACCCCGGCACCAACCACCCGCGCATGCTCGGCGAGCTGCGCGCGGCGCACAAGCGCGGCGCGCGCATCGTCAGTTTCAACCCGCTGCACGAGCGCGGCCTGGAGCGTTTCCAGGACCCGCAAAGCAAGCTGGAGATGGCAACGCTGGGCGCCACCCCCATCAGCACCCATTACTTCCAGGTGCGCGCGGGCGGCGACCTGGCGGCGGTGAAGGGCATGATGAAGCATGTGCTGGAGCAGGAGGCGGCGCGCGGCGGGGTCCTCGACCACGCTTTCATTGCCGAGCACACCAGCGGCTTCGAGGCACTGGCGGCGGATCTGCAGGCCGAGGAGTGGTCCGTGCTGGAGCGCGAATCCGGGCTCGGCGAAGCGCAGATGCGCGCCGCCGGCGAGGTCTATATCGGCGCGGCAAGCTCCATCGTCTGCTGGGGAATGGGCATCACGCAGCACATGCATTCGGTGGCCACGGTGCAGATGCTGGTCAACCTGCTGCTGCTGCGCGGCAACCTGGGCCGCCCGGGCGCGGGCGCCTGTCCCGTGCGCGGCCACAGCAATGTGCAGGGCGACCGCAGCATGGGCATCTGGGAAAAGCCCCCGGCGGCGCTGCTCGACCGGCTCCAGCAGGTCTTCGGCTTCGAGCCGCCGCGCGACGACGGAGTCGACACGGTGGAAGCCATCCGGCTGATGCTCGAAGGCCGCGGGAAGGTGTTCATCGCGCTGGGCGGCAACTTCGCGGCCGCCGCGCCCGACACCGATGCCACCTGGGAAGCGCTGCGCCGCTGCGATCTCACGGTGCATGTCGCCACCAAGCTCAACCGCAGCCACCTGGTGCATGGACGCGACGCGCTGATCCTGCCCTGCCTGGGCCGCACCGAGATCGATGTGCAGGCCGGCGGCGTGCAGAGCGTCTCGGTCGAGGACTCGATGAGCATGGTGCACCTGTCCGGCGGCATCAATGCGCCGGCCTCGGAGCTGCTGCTGTCCGAGCCGGCCATCGTCGCGCGCCTGGCCGCGGCCACGCTGGCGGGCCCCGGCGGCAAGGGCAGCCGCACGCCCTGGCTGTGGCTGATCGAGGACTACGCGCGCATACGCGACCTGATCGCCCGGGTGTTCGACGATTTCCACGACTTCAATGCGCGCGTGGCCAAGCCCGGGGGCTTCAGGCTGCGCAACACCGCCAGCGAGCGCGTATGGAATACCGCCAGCCGCAAGGCCGGCTTCATGGCGCATGCCGTGCCGCGCGACACGCCGGTGCACCGCGCCACCGAGCGTCTGCCCGATCAGCAGGTGTTCTCGCTGATGACCATGCGCTCGCACGACCAGTACAACACCACCGTCTACGGCATGGACGACCGCTACCGCGGCGTGTTCGGCCAGCGCCGCGTGGTGTTCATCCACGCCGAGGACATCCGCGAACTGGGCTTCAAGGACGGTGACTGGGTGGACCTGGTCTCCGCCTGGGACGACGGCCAGGAGCGGCGCGCCGAGCGTTTCCGCCTGGTGGCCTACGACATCCCGCGCGGCAATATCGGCGCTTACTATCCCGAGACCAACCCGCTGGTGCCGCTGGCGGCCACGGCAGTGGGAGCGGGCACGCCGACCTCCAAGGCCGTGCCGGTGCTGCTGCGGGCGCATACCGGCATCGTCGGCTGAGGCATCAGCGCGCCGGGGCCGGGGCGCGCAGTTCGGCGCGCGCCTGGCGCAGCACGCTGGCGCCGCCATGCAGCGCCAGCGCCGCCATCAGGCTGGCCACCAGCAGGTCCGGCCAGGCGCTGCCCGTGCCGAACACCCCGGCCGCGGCCAGCAGCACCGCCAGGTTGCCGATCGCATCGTTGCGCGAGCACAGCCAGACGCTGCGCATGTTGGCATCGCCCTGGCGGAACGCATACAGCATCCAGGCCACGCCCAGATTGGTTTGCAGGCCCAGCACCGCCACGACTCCCATGGTGGTGGCGTTCGGCACGCTGCCGCTCCACACGGCCCACAGCGCACTGCCCAGCACATAGGCGCCAAAGCCCAGCATGCACAGCGCCTTGAGCACCGCGGCGCGCGCGCGCCAGGCCAGCGCCGAGGCCAGCACCGCCAGCGAGATGCCGTAGTTCAGCGCGTCGCCGCCAAAGTCGATGGCATCGGCCAACAGCGACAGCGAGCCGGAGCCCAGGCTGCTGGCGATCTCGACCACGAACATCGCGGCGTTGGCCAGCAGCGCGACCCAGAGCACGCGGCGCATGCGGCCCAGGTTCTCGATATCCTTGATCTGCGGGGTTTCATGGTGGCAGCAATGGCTGGACATGGTGGACTCCTGAAGTGAATTCCCGCATTGAAAACCCTGGAGCGGCTACAGGGTCAAGTGCTCTGGCGAATTACACTTACGCCCATCAGGCAATGGGGAATGCCATGCAGATCAAGGAACTCGCGCGCGCCACCGGCGTGGACATGGAAACCATCCGCTTCTATGAAAAACAGGGCCTGTGGCCCGCGCCCGCGCGGCTGGCCAATGGCTACCGCGACTATGCCCCGCTGCATCTGGAGCGGCTGGCCTTCATCCGCCACTGCCGGGCGCTGGATATCGCGCTGCCCGATGTGCGGCGCCTGCTGCAAGCCATCGACGCGCCTGGCGCCGCCTGCCTCGATGTCGACGCCCTGGTGGACGCACAGCTGGCGCGCGTGCGCGCCCGGCTGCTGAGCATGCAGGCGCTGGAGCGGCAACTGCTGCAGCTGCGCCGCTCCTGCAGCGGCGACCATGCCCATCAAAGCTGCGGCATCCTCAAGGAACTGGTGGGGGCGGCGCACGGGGAGGCGTGCGCCTGTCATTGAGACGGCGCTTGGGCGGGGCCAGCGGCACAGGCCTGCAGCGCCGTGCCCGCCTGCGCGCGCGCCTGTTCGGTCAGGTCGTCGAGAAACACCCGCGTGCGCTGCGGAATGAACTTGCGGCTGGGCAGCACTGCGTACATCACCAGGCGCCCGGTGATCCACGGACTCAGCACGCGGACCAGTTCGCCACGCGCGAGCCAGGAAGCCACGGTGTCCATCGCCGCCGCGGCAATGCCTGCGCCATCGAGCGCGGCGCGCCCCAGCGCTGCAGGTAGGCGGGCGACGCCACCAGGATCGCGTGGGTCTCGATCACCTTGCGCGTCACGGCATCGGCCTCGTCTATGTCCTGCAGGATATTGCGCACCCGGCTCAGATAGCTCTGGCCTGCCTCGGTCAAAGACAGGCGGCGCGTTCCCGTCGATGGCATGACCGGACTGAAGGCCAATGAACTGGTGCCGGGCAACTATCCGGCCCGGTCCACCGCACAGGACCGGAGCCGCGACCAGGTGCAGTCCGAGCTGGCCACCGCCCTGCGCGGTGGCGCGCTGCCCGTGCACGGCAGCGTCTGATCCCGTCTTCAGGCGCCGGGGGTGGCCGCCGCCGCGCCGGCCGCCGGCCCGTCCTGCCCCAGCCCCGCCACCGCCAGCGCCCGTACCGCGCGCGCGGTCTTGCCGCCAAAGTCGTGCAGCGGGTTGTATTCGACGATCTCCAGGCCCATGAAACGCGGATCATCGCGGCAGCCGCGCAGCGCGGCCGTGGCCTCGGCCAGCGAAATGCCGTGCGCCACGGGCGTGCCGGTCGCGGGCGCATCGAGCGGATCGAGCCCATCGATATCCATGCTCACGCCCCAGCCGGCGCATTCCGCGCCCACCTTTTCCCGCGCCTGCGCAAAGCAGCTCTCGAAGCCTTCGCGCGCGACCTCCTCCATGAAGAACACCCGCACGCCCAGCGAGTCGAGCAGGATGCGTTCGGCGCTCTCATAGCTGCGCGCGCCGATGATGAACAGGTGCTCGGGGCGGATCTTGCCGCTCCAGCCAAAGAGCTGGGTGAATGCCGCGCAGCCATGGCCGAGCAGCGCCGCCAGCGGCATGCCATGTGGAGCGTTGGACTCCGAGGAATCGGGCGTGTGCGCATCGAGATGCGCATCGATCCAGATCAGCCCGAGCGGGCCCTGCGGGCGCAGCGCCTGGGCCATGCCGCTCCAGCTGCCGATGGCGCAGGAATGGTCCCCGCCCAGCACCAGCAGCTGCGCGCCGCCGCGCGCCAGCGGCAGCACGGCTTCGGCCAGCGCGTGGTTGAAGCGCGCGATGGTGTCCATGCGGTCGCTGGCCTGCAGCGGGTCGGACGCCACCGCGGTCCCGGCATGGACCTCGCGGCCCGCATCGGCAAGGGCCTGCGCCATGCCCGAGGCCAGCAGCGCGCTGGCCGCGTACTTGCAGCCGCTGTCGCCGGCGCCCTCGCCAACGGCCGCGCTGACGATGTGCAATGGTTTGCGCGCCTGGTCCATGCTGCCGCTCCTCAATGCACGGCGTTAGGCACGGCGTTAGGCACGGCGGTAGGCACGGCGGCAGGCGCGGCGGCACTGCCGAGCGCGCAGCCATAGAGATCCTTGGGGTCGTCCATGCGCACGATCAGGTCCAACGGCTGCCCCAGGTTCAGCGCGCTCGCGGTCTGGTGCAGGTAGCGCAGCGCCGACAGGTCTTCGAGCGCAAAGCCCACCGAGTCGAAGACCGTGATCTCGTCGTCCGAGCGCCGGCCGCCGCCATCGAGCAGCTGCCACAGCTCCACCACGGGAAAATCCGCGGGCATCTGCTGCACTTCGCCTTCGATGCGCGTCTGCGGCGCATATTCCACCGCCACCGTGGCGCGCTCCAGGATGCCAGGATCGAGCTCGGTCTTGCCCGGACAGTCGCCCCCCACCGCGTTGATGTGCATGCCGGGCTCCACCATGTCCAGCGCCAGGATGCGGGCGCGGGACTTGTCGGCGGTGATGGTGGTGACGATATCGGCGCCAGCCACCGCCTCGCGCACCGAGCCCATGGCCCGCACCTGCAGCCGGCCTGCGCGCACGTAGGGCGCAAGATTGGCCATCATGCGCTCGGTGGCCGCGGGGTCCACGTCATAGGCGCGGATCTCGCGGATGCCCAGCGCCTGCATGAAGGCAATCGCCTGGAACTCGCTTTGCGCGCCGTTGCCGATCAGCGCCATGCTGCGGCTGTCGGCGCGTGCCAGCTGCCGCGCTGCCACGACCGAAGTCGCCGCGGTGCGCAGCGCGGTGGTGATGGTCAGCTCGCTCAGCAGCAGCGGATAGCCGGTCGCCACCTCGGCCAGCACGCCGAACGCCATCACCGTAGGCAACCGGCGCAGCGGATTGCGCGGGTGGCCGTTGACATACTTGAAGGCGAAGTATTTCTCGTCCGAGACCGGCATCAGCTCGATCACGCCCAGGGACGAGTGGTTGGCGGTGCGCGCGCATTTCTCGAAGCTGTGCCAGCGCCGGAAGTCGTCGCGGATGCCATCCGCAATGCGCTCCATCATGGTTTCGGCGCCGACCTGCGCCAGCATGCGCTGCAGTTGTGCAACGCCCAGGTAGTTGGTCATTTTTGCCTCCTGCCGCCCCGCGCGGCTGCCGTTCCAGTCTAGGACGCGCATGCATGCAGCAAACGCGCAAAACCGCTGCCGGCACAGCCGAAACGGCTGAAGGCGCGTCCCGGCTCAGCCGCTTCGGCGCGGCGCGCCGAGCAGCGGAAAACCGCTGAATTCCTTGACCGTCTTCAGCTCGGTGCTGGTGACGATCTTCTCGATGCCCAGCAGCGGCTGGTCGAGCCAGGCATTGGTGAGCGCGTGATAGTGCGCCAGGTCGCGGCAGCAAAAGCGCACCAGATAGTCGAAGCGTCCGCTGACCAGATGACAGGCGACGACCTCGGGGCAGGCCAGCGCGTGGCGTTCGAAGAGCGCGGCGGTGGCGGGCCGCTGGTCCTTCAATGCAACCTCGGCAAACACCGCGGCATGCGCGCCCAGCAGCGCGCGGTCGAGCTCGGCGTGGTAGCCGCGCAGATGGCCCTGCTGCTCCAGCGCGCGGATGCGTGCCAGCGTGGCGCGCGGGGAAAGGTGCACGCGCTCGGCAATGGCGCGCGCGCTGCTGCGGCCCTGCCGCTGCAGCAGCTCGAGGATCTGGTAGTCAATGGCATCCAGCGGCATCGGGCCTCCTTGCGGGCTGGCGAACCCGCGCCCGCTCAGCTTATCAGTCCCGCGCTGCGGCATGGCAGCAGCTTAAGAAAATAGCTATTCAGGATCGTCGATTACAAGGCAAGGTCTATGCGGGAGATAAGCTGGCCAGCACAACTCAGGGGCTGGGCATGATGAGCAAAGGACCCGCGATTTTCCTGTTTGCATGGGCTTGGTGCGCCGGCGGCGCGGTCCATGCGCAGCCGACAGCCGGGCAGCAGCTCGAGCAGCAGCAGATCCAGCGCCAGCAGGAACGCGACAAGGCGCTGCGCGAACGCATGCTGCCCGAAGCCGATGCGCTGCCCGGGCCGGCTGCGCCAGTGGCATTGGAGCTGCCCGAGAACGAGTCGCCGTGCTTTGCGCTGCACGCGATCCGCATCACGGGCGCGCAGTCCGGCGCGCTGCCCTGGCTCGAAACTGCAGCGGGCCTGGATCTGCAACGCAGGCCGTGCATTGGCGCCCAGGGCGTGCAGGTCATCCTTGCGCGCATGCAGCATGCGCTGGTGGAGCGCGGTTTCATCACCTCGCGCGTGCTGGTGGGGCCGCAGAACCTGCAGGACGGCGTGCTGGAGATCGCGTTCATTCCCGGCGTGCTGCGCGAGGTGCGCCTCAGCCCGGACAGTCCCGCAAATGCCTCGGTCTTGGGCGCACTGCCGTCCCGCCCCGGCGCGCTGCTGCAGTTGCGCGATATCGAGCAGGGGCTGGAAAACCTCAAGCGCGTGCCGACCGCGGATGCCGATATCGAGATCGTTCCCAGCGAGGGGCCGGAGGCCTTGCCCGGGCAAAGCGATCTGGTGGTCAGCTACAGGAGGGCAAGGCCCCTGCGCATGCAGCTGGCGCTGGACGATGGCGGGACCCGGTCGACTGGCAGGCTCCAGGGCACGGCCACCCTTTCCTGGGACAACCCGCTCCAGCGCAACGATCTGGCCTATCTGAGCCTGGGCCGCGGCCTGCGCGGCGGCGAGCGCCGCGGCACGCGCAATGCGGTGGTGCACTATTCGGTGCCGCTGCACTACTGGCTGCTGGGCCTGACGGCGTCCAGCAACCGCTATCACCAGACCGTGGCGGGTGCCTACGAAGACTACCGCTACAGCGGCAGATCCAGCCAGATCGATGTCCGGATCGGCCGCATCATCCACCGCAGCGCGACCACCCGCACCACCGCCAGCGTGCGCGCCTTCCATCGCGCATCCTCCAACTTCATCGACGACACCGAAGTCGAGGTGCAACGCCGGCGCACCTCGGGTTACGAGCTGGGCCTGGCACAGCGCAGCTATCTGGGCACCGCGGTATTCGAAGGCAGTCTGGCCTTCAAGCGCGGCACCGGCGCGTTCGGCGCATTGCGCGCGCCCGAGGAGCCCTGGGGCGAAGGCAGCTCGCGCATGAAGCTCCATGTCGTCGACCTGGCGTTGTCGCGGCCCTTCACGCTGGCGGGCACGCGCCTGCGCTGGTCCACGGCCTGGCATGCCCAGTGGAACGGCACGCCGCTCACGCCGCAGGACCGTATCGGCATCGGCGGTCGCTACACGGTGCGCGGCTTCGATGGCGAGAGCACGCTGCTGGCCGAGCGCGGACGCTACTGGCGCAATGAGGTCGCGCTGCCGCTTGCCGTTGGCGCCGAAGCCTTCGTGGCGCTGGACACCGGCCGGGTCAGCGGGCCGTCGGCGCAGTACCTGGCCGGGCGCCCGTTGACCGGCGCGGCGCTGGGACTGCGCGGCACGGGGCGTGGCCTTTCCTATGAGCTGCTGGTGGGCGCACCGATCAGGAAGCCGGAGCATTTCCAGACGGCGCATGCGCACCTGGCTTTCAATCTCGTTTATGGCTTCTGAGGAGGTGCTATGGACCGGCATCTTTTTCGTGTCATCTTCAATCGGTCGCGGGGCATCCACATGGCGGTTCAGGAAACAAGCGTCGGCGGCCATGGGAATGCCCGCGCCGGCAGTACCCGCAGTACCCGCGCGCGTGGCTTTGCCCTGAAGCGGCTGGCCGCGGCGCTGGCGCCGACGCTTTGCATCCCCGTGAGCGGGGCGCAGATCATTCCCGAGCGCTCGGCGCCCGGCTCCCAGCGCCCGACGGTGCTGAATTCCGCCAACGGCACGCCCACGGTCAATATCCAGACACCATCGGCCGCGGGCGTTAGCCGCAACCGCTACCAGCAGTTCGACATCGGCGCTAAGGGCGCGATCCTCAACAACAGCCGCACGCCGGTGCAAAGCCAGATCGGCGGCAGGCTCCAGGGCAACGAGTGGCTGGCCCGGGGCAGCGCGCGGGTGATCGTCAACGAGGTCCAGTCGCAGGCAAGCTCGCGGCTGATGGGGCCGCTGGAAGTCGCCGGGCAAAGGGCCGATGTGGTCATTGCCAATCCCTCGGGCCTGGTGATCGACGGCCTGTCCTTCTTGACTTCCTCCCCAGCCTGAAGGCAGGGGGATTCCTACGGCGCCATGCAGGAGGCAAGCAGACAGGCAGGCAAGTGGGCGGGCGAGTATTCCAACAAGAGAGAAGCCGAACTGCTTCAAAGTGCCGCTGGCGCGGAAGGCGCTGAAAAAGACAGTCTGACCCAGGAGGCAAAGAATTGGGGCGAGTGCGGTATCAAGCGCACCGGCATGCATGCCCTGGGCGGGGGGCTTACCGCCGGCCTTGGTGGAGCATTGGGAGCAGGCGCCAGCTCATTGGGCACCCCGGTGCTGGCCGAGGAAATCGCAAAACTGGATTTGCCGTTCGATTTCAAGCTGGCATTGGTGCAGGGTGCCGGTGCAGGGCTTGGGGCTGCGATTGGAGGCAAGGAGGGAGGGGCGGCGGGATTCAACGAGGCATCAAACAATCATATTGTTCTTCTGGCACTGGGACGGGTAGTTGAGGTTGCGTTGCGTATGGGGCCTGGCGGATTATCTGCAGCCCAGGTTGCGGTCGTGCAGCGCTGCATCGGTAATCCATCCTGCAAGGCAATGGTAGAGTCCGCCTTGCCGGCAGGCGCGCTGGCGTGGTTTGCTGGATAAAATATGCCGGGCAGCCCATTACAGAGCCTGGCGGATCAGTTTCCTGGTTATGCCGGCGGAAATCAGCCGGATATTGGGCCAAATCATACGGGAAACAATGATTTGGACAATCCGGTAGCGGGAGGTTCGTCGACGGAGTTTCCTGCGGAAAAGCCAATTTATCCCTCGCATACTGGTGGTGATCAAATGAACGGGGGAGTTGAGGGGCAAGGTGTTGGCGCCACGCCAATGCCTGAGCCGCAGGTTGACCTCCTCATGCTTGCTGCACCTGGAGAAGTAAAAAAGGCAATAAATTCCGGACTGCAGGAAACAATGGGTAGTCTGCCGACGGCAGAACAGCGGAAAAAATCCAGCAATTCGATTGGTACGTATGAAAATGGAACACCTGAAGATATGCAAAGGGTGTTTGATCGGCTAGGTCTAAAGAATGTTGAAGATATTTCTACTACTTATGGCTTGGGAAAGCGTGAAAAACTGGCAGATTACGTAGAGGTTGTTATTAGGCCTGGGAGCAGCGCTGGCGCACCGACTATGCAAATAATTGTTATAGACGGCAACAAGAAAAGAACTATTCAAGAAATACGTTTTGGCAGGGGGCAGAAATGATAAATCAAATAGATGTTGTGCGGAAATTCCCGCTATTGGAGATAGAAGCGATTGACAAGGTTGAGAGGGGGATTTTGGATCAACTTGAAGGGAGTGTCAGGGGATTTGATGAAGTGCGGCTGGATTGGCTTGAGCCTAAAGGCTGGAAGGTATGCTATTCGCGCGAAGGTAGATTTGGCTGGTCTGATGTCGTAAGTTTGATTAGATACTGCAAAACAAAGGAAATTGAAAAATTGCTTGCACTTTCCATATTTTTCATTATGGAAAAAAAATTCTTCCAAGGCAAGAGTTTTTAATGCAGGTTGGAATGGGATATCGCAGGCATTGTGGGGGGTCGGGCCACAAAGAAGTGTTCCTGGATTCAAAATTCTGGATGGAGCTTGGTTGGAGTCGTTTTTGATAACTCCATATCATGATGAAATATGTGAATTTCTATTGATACGTGATGTTGGCGAGGGAGTTGTATTGGCAGGGCCTGAAGATTTTCTGGAGCACATGGTATCCCGTTCCAAAGACGATTGGTTTATGGGGAACTCTTTGGAATTCCGTCGCGAAGAGGAGGTATTCAAAGCGCAGAAGGATAGGAAGACTGCCATTCGCGAAGAAAAAATGAAGCGAGGTTGAAGTCTGAAAAAATCCCAGGTCTGCACTGCGAATGAAAGAGCGCAGACGCTGAAATTAGTACAAGGCTGGCGGCGCAGTGTTACGCCGGAACCAAGAAGGCTGACGCCTAATCCAGCACCCGGTTGCGCGACTCGATATCCACCGTCCAGATGGCCGCCGCTCCCGCCGCCAGCATGCCCGCCAGCACGAACAGCGACAGCGTGAAATGCGTGGTCATGATCGGCGCGATGATGGCCGGTGCAAACAGGCCACCAAAGCGCGCAACCGCGCCGGCCAGGCCCATGCCGCTGGCGCGCAGATTGGTGGGGTAGACCTCGGGCGTGAAGGCATATAGTGCTCCCCAGGTGCCCAGCAGCGCAAAGCTCAGCAGCAGCGTCGAGCCAACGACCACGGGCGTGCTGGTTCCCAAGCTGTAGAGCAGGCAGCCAATGGCGCTGAGCAGCAAAAAGCCGATCAGCGTGGGCTTGCGCCCCCAGCGCTCCACGCCATAGGCGGACAACGCAAAGCCCGGCAGCTGCACCAGCGCCAGCACCACCAGGAATTCCTGGCCACGCATGAAGCCAAAGCCTGCGCCGGAAAGCTCAATCGGCAGATAGACAAAGACGCCGTAGTAGGCAATCGAGATCAGCGCCCAGGCCAGCAGCAACCCGATGCTGCGGCGGCGCAATTCGCTGGAAAACAGCGCAAAGGCCGAGCGCCGCTGCAGCGCCTCGGGCTGCAGCGCACCAATCGATACACCGCTCCCGTTGGTGTCTGCCACGCGCTGCAGCACCGCGCGCGCCTCCTCCGATCGGCCGTTGCGGTTGAGGAACAAAGGCGACTCGGGAATGTAGAAGCGCAGCACCACGCCGATCAGCGCCGGTATGCCGGTCACGAAGAAGATCAGCCGCCAGGCATCGTTGCCCCAGGAAACGGCAATCAGCGACAGGATCGCCAGGAAGATCGTACCCACCGCCCAGAACGATTCGAGCATCACCAGCCAGCGGCCGCGGCGCTGGCTGGGCAGGAACTCGGCCATCATGGTGTAGTCCACGGGCAGCGTGCCGCCCACGCCGATGCCGGTGAGAAAGCGCAGGACCAGCAGCCAGGCCAGATCGGGCGCAAAGGCCGAGGCCACGCCCGCGCAGGCGTCGAGCAGCACCGCCAGCAGCAGCACCGGGCGCCGGCCGATGCGGTCGGCAAGGCGGCCGAAGGCAAAGGCGCCGACCAGCATGCCGATGAAGAACAGCGTCCCGGTACTGAGGGCTTCGGGCAGGGTGATGCCGAAGCTCCTGGCAATGGACGGGGCGCTGAAGCCGATCGACAGTACCTGCATCGCATCGGCCAGCCAGACCAGCCCGAAGATCACGAAAAGCCGGTACTGGAACTTGCCGACGCCGGCGCTTTGCAGGCCGGCTTCCACCGAGATGAACGAAGAGGGCGCGGAAGATTGCATAACAGGGCACAGCCTTGGAGCGCGTCTGGGACGCGCCGGGCAGCGAGGTCAAAGGTGCCTATCATCGCCGACCGCGCTCTGACTGCAAGCGCAGGGGCCCATTCAGCCCAGCAGGCGCCAGCCAGCCAGCGCCGCAGCGCAGAGCGTGATACCCGCAGCCAACAGTTGCAGCAGCGCGATGCGATGCGCATGCTGCAGCGTTGCGCCAACGCGCTCCAGGGCGGTCTCCAGCTCGGCACGCAGGGTGTCGGCCGAGGCACTGGCACTGTCTTGCACCGCTTGTGCCAGCGCATTGCGGGCCGCGGCCAAAGCCGCGTTCAGGCTGCGCTCGGCCTTGTCCCGCGCGTCCGCGCTCCAGCGCAGGCTCAGGGTTTCCAGGGCCTGCTGGTACTGGTCGAGCTGGGCCTGCTGGGCTTCGAGGCCGTCCTGCAGCACGCGGCGGTGGATGGTGTGCAGCACCAGGATGGGATCGTCGGGCGACAGCGCGACATGGTTCTGCGCGGCCAGCTCTTCAAGCAGCGTTTCGATGGGGGTGAATGCATGCGCCATCACCGCACCATTGCCATGTCGAGTTGGGCAAACAGCGCGCGCTGCAGCTGCTTCATGCGCTGGCGCTCCAGGAGGCCGTGCTCCGGCATGGCCATGGCCTCGTCGAAGGTAAGACGCTGCTGGAGCAGCCCGGCCAGGGTGCGGCCGTCGGTTGCCGGGTTCAGCGCCGGCAAGCGCAGCAAGGCTTGTATGCGGCGCCGGTGCTCCTGGTAGGCGGGCAGTGCTTCCACTCCCTGGCCCTGGTGCGAAAGCGCGCCCCAGTACGGGTTCAGCCACAGCACGAAGCGTGTGGCTTCGGGCCACCGCGCTGCCAGTTGCGCAAAGCCGTTCAGCGTATCGAGGAACGCCGGCCCGCCCGCCACCAGCGTATGCACGACCCAGCGGTGGCAGATGCGCGCCAGCCGGTCGCGCGCGCGGGGCCCGGCAAGGTAATGCAGCAAGGGCAGGCAGGCGCTGGCGCTGCTGTCCACGACCACGTTCCGGGATGTCTGCGCAATGCGCTGCAGCATGGCGTCAAATGCCCGTGCATCGAAGAAATTGCTTGCATGCCATGGGAGCGTCTGCACCGCCAGGCCCCGGTAGCCAGAGAGTGTTGCATTCACCGGATCGACGTCGATGCATAGCGGCTCGGCGCCGCCGCGCGCGAGGAACTGCGCCAGCAGCGCAGCCACCAGCGACTTGCCTGTGCCTCCCTTGGCTTGCATCACGCAATGCACCTTGGCCATGTCAGTCCTCCGCAAATCGTGGCTGGCATTGTGCCGTGCTTTTATTCGTTATATGCGATAAATCACCGGAATCTGCGGGTTTTGCCGGGCTGCCTCTGATAGCGAAATTTTTAGCGGCTAAAAAATTCAGCACAAACGATAAATCCATTGTCGATGTCGCGGGCATGACACCGAAATATTTCGTTATAACGAACTGGCGTGGCTATACTCCCGCCCCAGACGGGGTGCAGGTCATGTCCGCCGCCTCCTGCAAAAGCCCGCAAAGGGCCATGTCCAAAGGCCGCTCATGATGAAAGATCGCTTCAACAACGCAGTGGGGCCCCAGGTCAGGGCAGGCCAGGCACGCCCTGGCAAGGTGGTTCCGCTCCTGGCACTGGTGGCGCTGCTGGCCGGAGTGCAGGCCGCCACGCAATTCCTGGCCCATGACCTGCAATACCACCCGTCCCTGGGTGCGCATTGGCGCCAGCTGTATCCGCCGTGGGGCATCGTACTGTGGGCGGCGCAGTGGTATGGCCACTATCCCGATGTCTTCCTGCGCGCGGCCAGCGCGGGCATCTTGCTGGCGGGCGGCGCGCTGGTGGCGCTGGCTGTCATGCGCATGCTGCAGGCCAACTCCGCCCGGCCCAGCGCCTACCTGCATGGCTCGGCGCGCTGGGCCGATGCGCGCGACATCCGGCGCGCGGGACTGATGCCGGGCGCGCGCCGCTGGAGCGAGCGGCTGCGCGGCCTGCCTGGTGGGAGCGGTGAGGGCGTCTACGTCGGCGCCTGGGTCGATGCGCGCGGCGCCATGCATTATCTGCGCCACAACGGCCCCGAGCATGTGCTGACCTATGCGCCCACGCGCTCGGGCAAGGGCGTGGGGCTGGTGGTGCCGACGCTGCTGTCGTGGCCGCACAGCACGGTGGTCACCGATCTCAAGGGTGAGCTTTGGGCCATGACGGCGGGCTGGCGGCAAAAGCATGCGCATAACAAGGTGATCCGCTTCGAGCCGGCCTCGCCCGACGCCGGGCTGTGCTGGAACCCGCTGGATGAAATCCGCATTGCCACCGAATACGAGGTGGGCGACGTGCAGAACCTTGCCACGCTGATCGTCGACCCGGACGGCAGGGGGCTCGAAAGCCATTGGCAGAAAACCAGCCAGGCGCTGCTGGTGGGCGTGATCCTGCATGTCCTCTACAAGGCCCGCGCCGATGGCACGCCGGCCACCCTGCCCGCCGTGGATGCCATGCTGGCCGACCCCACACGGGACACGCGCGCGCTGTGGCAGGAAATGACCAGCTATCCACATTGCGCGGGGAAGGCACATCCGGCAGTTGCCAGCGCGGGGCGCGACATGCTGGACCGTCCGGACGAGGAGGGCGGTTCGGTGCTGTCCACGGCCAAATCCTATCTGGCGCTCTACCGCGACCCGGTGGTGGCGCGCAATGTCAGCCACTCCCAGTTCCGCATCAAGGACCTGATGCACCACCGCAGCCCGGTGAGCCTGTACATCGTCACGCAGCCCAGCGACAAGGCGCGGCTGCGGCCGCTGGTGCGGGTCATGGTCAACATGATCGTGCGGCTGCTGGCCGACAAGATGGAATTCGAGCGCGTGGAGGTGGCGGCGCCCGGACGCTGGTGGCGCATCGGGCGCGCGCCGGCCACGGCGATGGTGCGCGCGCGCCAGGCTTATCAGCATCGGCTGCTGGGGCTGCTGGACGAGTTTCCCAGCCTCGGCCGGCTCGAGATCCTGCAGGAGTCGCTGGCCTTCGTCGCCAGCTACGGCATCAAGTTCTACCTGATCTGCCAGGACGTGAACCAGCTCAAGAGCAAGGAGTCCGGCTATGGCCCCGACGAAACCATCACCTCGAACTGCCATATCCAGAACGCCTATCCGCCCAATCGCATCGAAACCGCCGAGCACCTGTCGAAGCTGACCGGCCAGACCACGGTGGCCAAGGAGCAGATCACCACCAGCGGCCGGCGCACCAGCGCCATCCTGGGCCAGGTTTCGCGCACCACGCAGGAGACGCAGCGGCCGCTGCTCACGCCCGACGAGTGCCTGCGCATGCCCGGGCCGAAGAAAGACGCGCAGGGGCAGATCACCGAGGCCGGCGACATGGTGGTCTATGTCGCAGGCTTTCCCGCCATCTATGGCCGCCAGCCGCTGTTCTTCCAGGACCCGACCTTCGCCGCGCGCGCCGCCGTGCCCGAACCCGCGGCCAGCGACGTGCTGCGGCCGGTACGCGCGCTTGCGGCAGGCGAGGAGGTGGCACTGTGAACGCCCCCAGGCAAGGCATGCCGCGGCTGCGGCGCCTGTCGCGCGCAATTGCCCTGGCAGCCATGGCGCTGCTGCTGGGGGCTGCGGCCTGCGGCCTGGCAGGGCTGCGCATCAATACCAGTCCCAGCATTCCATTGGGCCTATACCGCATGAGCGGCATGCCTGTGGCGCGTGGCGCCCATGTGCTGCTTTGCCCTGCGCAGACGCCTGCCTTTGCGCTGGCGCTGCAGCGCGGCTATCTGGGTGCGGGGTTCTGCCCCGGCGGGTATGGCTATTTGATGAAGCAGGTGGCAGCCGCCGGAGGCGATGAGGTGGGCTTTGCCATGGAGGGCGTACGCGTCAACGGGCGGCTGCTTGACGCAAGCGCCGCATTGCCGATGGACCAGGGCGGGCGGCGCCTGCCGCGTTACCCGCAAGGCACCCATATCCTGGGCCCGGACCAGGTGCTGTTGATGTCCACCCGCCGCACGGCATGGGATGCGCGCTATTTCGGCCCGGTGCCGTTGGCACAGGTGGAAGGCGTCATCGTGCCGCTGCTGACCTGGCAGCACCGCTGAAGCCCGCCATGCACAGCCACTTCCATTTCCCACCGCCGCGCCGCCATCCGGCGCGGCACCACGTATTTGCAGATAAGGCCTGGGCCTTGCCAGGCCATATCTGCAAACCCCGGCGATTTTCGCCATCACTACCCAAAGGAGCAAATGTCATGACCCAATACAAGAAGCCTCTGTCGTTCGAGCCCACCGGCAGAACCGCTGACGAGCTGCGCGCCATCGTGCGCGAGAAATTCCTCGATGCGCTCACTCCGGGATTCTGTGTGGAATTCGATCCAGAGGAAGCCGAGTTCGCCGGCGCGTTCGTCGAAGACGCACTGAGCCTGGAGGATGTGCTGGCCAGCGCCGTCGACATGAAGGACGCCAAGCCCTGAGGGCTGCGCCCGCAAGGGCGCGACGCCCACCGCCATGCCTGCCTTATCTGCCCTATCTGCCTTATCCGCCATGTGGCCGCAGAGCCATGAACAGGAGACAAAGATGGAATTGCAAAAGCCGTTATATGAAACCGTGGCCGAGAGATTGATCACCCAGTTGGAGGCGGGCACGGCACCCTGGCAAAAGCCCTGGCGCGACGGTGAGCCACCGAGTTTTCTTCCCGTCAACCCCAGCACGGGCAAGCGCTATAGGGGCTGCAATGCCGTTCAGTTGATGAGCAAGGGGTATGCAGACCCGCGCTGGATGACCTACAAGCAGGCCGAGGGCTTGGGTGCCCAGGTACGCCCAGGAGAGACCGGCACCACGGTCCAGTATTGGCAGTTCGACGAGAGAGCCGGCCCGGCAGCCGCGCAGATGATCCTCAAGGAACGGCCGCATGTATCCATCGCCACGCTTTTCAATGCCGAGCAGATCGACGGCCTGACGCCGATGGTGCTGCCGCCGCAGAAGTGGCATCCCATCGAGCGCGTCGAGCAGATCCTGCGGGCATCCGGCGCGGATATCCAGCATGAGGAGAGCAATCGCGCGTTCTACGACAGTGACGCCGACAGCATCCATCTACCCCTGCGCGAGCAGTTCGCCACGCCCGCACAGTACTACGCGATTGCGCTGCACGAACTCGGTCACTGGAGCGGCCACCCGTCGCGTCTGGACCGCGACCAGGTGCATCCTTACGGCAGCGAAGGCTACGCCAGGGAGGAACTGCGTGCCGAGATTGCCAGCATGATGCTTGGGGAGGAACTGGGCATCGGGCACGATCCGGGCCAGCACGCGGCCTATGTGGACAACTGGATGATGCTGCTGCGCAACGATCCGCTGGAAATCGTCCGCGCGGCCGCAGATGCCGAGAAGATCCAGGATTATGTGCTGGGGCTCGAGCAGCAGGAGCAGGAGCAGGAGCAGCAGGCTACGCAGCAGGCGCAGGCGCCCGCGCCTGCGGCAGTCAAAGCCGAAGCCGCTTCGCTGCGCGACCCCTTGGCGCCGCGCGCCACTTTCCTGCATGTGCCTTTCGAAGAAAAGGAAGAGGCCAAAGCCCTGGGCGCCAAGTGGCACCGCCAGGCGCAGGCCTGGTTCGTGCCCGCGGGCGTCGATACCGCGGCTTTCTCGCGCTGGAGCCATCCCAGGCCTGTGCCGGCCGGGCAGGAGCGCCAGCTGCAGCCCGGCCGCGAGTATCTGGCCGTGCCCTATGGAGAACGCAAGGCGGCCAAGGCCGCGGGTGCCGCGTGGGATTCGATGGCCAAGTCCTGGTATGTGGGCCCGCGCGGCGATGCGCAGAAACTCGCGCGCTGGCAGCCCGGCAATGTGGACCACGAGCAGAGCCCGGCCATGCGCCCGCACGAAGAGTTCGCCCAGGCGCTGCGCGCCATGGGCTGTGTGGTGGGCGGCGAGCATCCGGTGATGGATGGCAAGAAGCATGAGATCGCAGTCGAGGGTGGGGCGCAGGGCGAGACCAGAGGTTTCTATATCGGGCACCTGGACAAGCGCGCGAGCGGCTATATCAAGAATCTCGACACCGGCATCGAGATGCAGTGGAAGTCAAAAGGTTACAGGCTCGAGCGTGATGACAGGAAACGCTTGCTGGCAGAGGCCAGTGAAAGCCTGCAGGCGCGCACCGCTGCCCGGCTGCAGGCCCAGGAGCAGGCGGCGGAACGCGTTCGCAAGCAGCTGACCGAGCTGCAGCCCGTGGCCCGCCCCACGCCCTACATGCAGGCCAAGGGCCTGGCCCCGCAGCCAGGGATCTTCACCGACCGCGAAGGCAGGCGCACCTGCGTGCCGGTCATCGATGTGCAGGGCCGGCAATGGTCCATGCAGACCATCGAGGCAAACGGCAACAAGCACTTTGCGCCCAAAAGCCGCAAGGAGGGGTGTTTCCATGCGGTGGGCGGGCTGGACGCGTTGGCGAAGGCGCCTGCGCTGGTCATTGGCGCCGGGTATGCCACTGCGGGCAGTCTGTCGCAGTCGCTGGGCTTTGCCACCGTGGCTGCGCTCGAGCCCGCCAACCTGCCGGCCGTGGCCAAGGCCCTGCATGCGCGCTTCCCGGACAAGCCGGTGGTCATTGCCGCCGACGATGACCGCCACCTGGAGCTCACGCAGGGCATCAACCCCGGCAAGGCCAAGGCCCATGAAGCTGCCAAAAGCACGGGCGCCACGGTGCTGGTGCCGATTTTTGCCGCGGGCGAGAACACCTACCCGGCGCATCTGCCGCCCATCACGCCGCTCAAGTACCGCGAGCACCTGCGCACGGGCGATGCCCTGAGCGAGGAGCAGGTGGACGCGCTGGAGCAGATGAAGCGGGCGACCAGCTTCAACGACCTGGCCAACCGCAGCGTCCTGGGCAAGGAGGCGCTGGACCGCCAGGTGCGCACGTTGGTACAGGATGCAGTGGCCAGGAAAAGCCTGCAGGCAGTGGCGCAGCAACAGGCGCAATCGGCGGCCCGGAGCAGCGGCCTGCGCCTGGGCTGACGCCGGCATGGCTCGGCAGCACCGAGCCTTCCAGGTCAGCGCACAGCGGCGTACTGCGCTGCTGTGCGCGGCGGCGCCATTGCCCCTTGGGACGGCGTGGCGCGAGCTGCTGCCACCGGATCCGGTTTGCGCGCGACGGGCTGGCGAGCATTCACGTCACATGCGTGACGCCGTTTGCCATGGGGCAGTGCTCCAATATTTTCATCGGGTGGCTCGGGCGAGCTGCCCGCCACTTCACAAGGACACCCATGTTTGCAGAACCCTCCGAGAAAACCCGCGATCTGCTTCAGCGATTGAACGCGTTTTTTGACGAGCACATCTATCCAAACGAGGAACGCTACCTGCGTGAGATGGAGGGATTGCGCCGCGCGGGCAATGCCTGGCAGGTGCCGCCGTTGATCGAGGAGCTCAAGCCGCTGGCACGCGCCGCAGGGCTGTGGAACATGTTCCTGCCGCACGAGTACCGCGGCGTGCCCGGCATTTCCAATCTCGACTACGCGCCGTTGTGCGAGGTGATGGGCCGCGTGATGTGGTCGGGTGAGGTCTTCAACTGCTCGGCGCCCGATACCGGCAACATGGAAACCATCGAGCGCTACGGCACCGAGGCACAGAAGGAGCAGTGGCTCGAGCCGCTGCTGCGCGGCGAGATCCGCTCGGGCTTTCTGATGACCGAGCCAGCCGTTGCCTCGTCGGATGCCACCAACATCGAATGCACCATCCGGCGCGAGGGCGGCGAATACGTGATCAATGGCCGCAAGTGGTTCTCCTCGGGCGTGGGCAGCCCGCACTGCAAGATTCTCATCGTCATGGGCAAGACCGATCCCGAAGCGCCGCGTCATGCGCAGCAGTCGATGGTGCTGGTGCCGCGTGACACTCCGGGGGTCACGGTGCTGCGCCACCTGTCGGTGTTCGGCTACGACGATGCGCCCCATGGGCATATGGAAGTGCTGCTGGAGAACGTGCGGGTGCCGGCTGAAAACATCCTGCTGGGCGAAGGCCGCGGCTTCGAGATTGCCCAGGGGCGCCTGGGCCCCGGCCGCATCCACCATTGCATGCGTTCGATTGGCGCCGCCGAGCGCGCGCTGGAGATGATGTGCGACCGATTGAACGCGCGCGTCGCCTTTGGCCGTCCGTTGTCGGAGCAATCGATCTGGCACGAGCGCATCGCCGAGTCGCGCTGCCTGATCGATCAGGCACGCCTGCTCACGCTCAACGCCGCCTACAAGATGGATACCGTGGGCAACAAGGAGGCGCGCGCCGAGATCGCCATGATCAAGGTGGTGGCGCCCAACGTGTCGTGCAAAGTGGTCGATTGGGCAATCCAGGCCCATGGCGCGGCCGGCGTGAGCCAGGACTTCTGGCTGGCCGAAGCCTATGCGCACCAGCGCACCGTGCGCATCGTCGATGGCCCCGATGAGGTCCACCGCAACGCCATTGCCAAGCTTGAGCTCGCCAAGCGCGCGGCAGCCCGCCAGGAGTGACCCGTGCCAGCGCGATGCGCTGGCACTACCGGCTTGCGAACCCTCCGGATGGAGGGTTTTTTGATGGCCGCAAGCGGGGGGTTGCGCCTGCATGTGGTTTCCAGGGATCGGCGGCAGCATCGATCTGCTGGCATGAAACTTCAAGGCGGTCTGGCCCGGCTGCTTTCATGCATGAGGCAAGCTTCCAGGGCAAGACACGGCTTGAAAATGGGGTGAAAAGCACGGCCATCGCATGCCATGTGGAAGAGGCCATATTCTGGTGAGCACGTCGCAGGCCGCCGAAAAAGGTGGGTTCACGGTCATGCCGCACCAGCCAGAAGGCTGCGGCGCAGCGACAGCGCAAAGCAGTCGCTGAACCACTGAAATTTAGCGGCTAAAGGGATTCTTGGGCAGCCGCTTCGACACTCGGCACAGTGCGTCCACAAGTGACAGGTTCCGGCCGTAATTCGCCGCTACCGGCTTCATGCCGAAGCCTTTTTCCTGGTCCGTGAGCAGCTTCGCCGCTGCCCCCGAACCGGCATAAGGGGAGCAGTATGCGAAAGATTTTTTCGAAACTTCACTGCACAGTGGCAGTGTTTGCCACGCTGGCTTTTTGCGGCACCGTTCATGCACAAGACATCCCAATGTTCCTGCGCGATGTCGTTCTAGGTTCTCCACAGGCCCGCGCCAAACTGGAGCATCGCATACAGCACCTGGCAATGGCGCGCGAGCTTGCCTACCGGACATTGGTGCTCAACAGGTGCGCCAGGTTCCGCGAAATGGCGGCGCAGGCACGGTTTGACGCATTCGCAGAGGCCATTCTCCAGGGTATTGGTTCGTCCGATCCGCAGGCGCTCACTGTTTTCACGGCCGATGACCAGCTGCGGATGGCAAGGATGCAAAACACCTTGACAGCTGCACAGATCGGCCTGATTCGCCGCATCATGGATTCGCCCCGATACGCTGATTTCGTGGAGTATCTGTCGTTCGAGAGCGCGGAAACGGAAATTGCTGCTGGGTTCATGGATCCCAGCACGGGACAGAAAGCTCCCTGGATGGCAGCCGCGGCATTGGCATATCTGCGCCAGAGCAGATTCTTCCTCCTGCTGCTGGCCGACGTCAGCGCAGCCGATCGCGCCCTGCTTCAGAGCCACAAGCTCGATGGGACCCGGCCAAGCGATCTGACGGCCGTTGACGATGGGTATCTGCAGGCGTTGACAGCCTTGTTCGAGAGGCAGCTTGAATCCGCTTCGCTGCGAAAAAAATCCCTGCCGAAATCAGATCGTTGCTGGCCCTCTACGAGATTCTCGACGGCGATGCGATGAGAAGCATCACCGTCTTGCCGGCAGAGATGATCCCTGCGCAGATGGCGCGATGCAGATCGAAAGACGCTGGCCACTGCATTGGCATGAAGTGGCTGGAGTCGGCGATCGCCACAAGACAGAAGCTTGAAAACAAGAAGTATCAAATGGCCGCCGGCATCATGCGTGACAAGTTTCCCGATCTATGCAAGCCGGGCTTGACAAAAGCTTATTCAGGGCAACCTGAGCCGGGCCACGGCACCGCGAAATAGAGCGCCGACGCCTTGGACCTGCCGGCACCATGCCTGGGCTGCAGCGGCGCGCAGGCGTGCAGGCAACTGCAACCGCAGACACAGGCGTTTCAGGCAGGCAGCACAGGCTCCCCAAGGGCCTGTGCCAACGGCCGCTTAGGCGCCGACGCTGCCCGTCACCGGCAGCACGATGCCGGTGATGTAGCTTGAGCAGGAGGGAGCGGCCAGGAACACATAGGCCGGCGAGAGTTCCTCGGGCTGGGCAGCGCGGCCCAGGTCGGTGCTTTCGCCGAATTTCTCCAGATCCTCGCCGCTCTTGTCTGCGGGATTGAGGGGGGTCCACACCGGGCCGGGCGCCACCGCGTTGACGCGGATGCCCTTGTCCACGAGGTTGGAGGCCAGCGCCTTGGTGAAGGCATGGATCGCGCCTTTGGTGGCCGAGTAGTCGAGCAGTTGCTTGCTGCCGCTCAGGCCGGTGACCGAGCCGGTGTTGATGATGCAGTCGCCCCGGGAAAGATGCCGCAGCGCAGCCTTGGCCATGTGCATGTAGCCGAAGATATTGGTGCGGAAGGTTTCGTCGATGCGCTCTTCGGTCAGGTCTTCGAGCGACTCGGCATGCTCCTGGAAGGCGGCATTGTTCACCAGGATGTTGAGGCCGCCAAAGCGGTCCACCACTTGCTGCACTGCCCGGGCGCAGAACTGCGCGTCCTTGACGTCGCCCGAGATCGCCAGGCTCTGGCCGCCTTCGGCTTCGATCAGCGCGCAGGTCTTCTCGGCATCCTCATGTTCACTCAGGTAGCCAATGGCCACGTTTGCGCCTTCTCGCGCGAACAGCACTGCCACCGCACGGCCGATGCCGGAGTCGCCACCGGTGATGAAGGCCGTCATGCCCTGAAGCTTGCCGCTGCCCTTGTAGCCAGGGGCGTCATAGTGGGGCTGTTGCTGCATCTGGCTTTCGTGACCGGGCTTTTCCAGGTGCTGGCCGCTCATGGGCGTGGTGGGCTCCTCGCGGTGCGGGCCTGGCGCTGCTGCGGAGGACTTGCTTTTCTTGGGCTTCTTGTCCGCAGCGTCCTGCTTGGCCTGGATGTCCTTTTGCTTGGCAACGGTCTTTTCTACGGCTCCGGTCTCCTGCTTGCTCTGGGAACCCTTGGGTTTGGCAAGCTTCTTTTCCGCGGGGGCATTGGATTTCTTGTCGGTTTTCTTCATGGCGGTTTCTTCCTGAAAAAATGGCTGGAGCTGGAAGCTGCAGGGCGCAGCATGCTCGTTGTGGAGGGACGCTGCCGGCGACCGGAAGGCTTTGCAGGGCGGCGCTGAAAACCAATGTAGTCTCTGGACAGACGCGCTCCTGTAGGAAAACAGCGGCCATCGGGACCCTTGCCGACCGGCTTCGAGCGCGTGCCCACCGGCGCTGTGGATGCCGGTTTTTGCGTTTAAGCTTGCCGCATGGATGCGCGACTCTGGACGGTGTATATCGATGGCAGCGCCTTTCCCAACCCGGGACGGATGTGCATTGGCGGCATAGCCCATGCGCCCGATGGCAGCTCCCGGAGCTTCAGCCAGGCGCTGGCGGGGTCCGGCTGCAACAACGAAGCCGAGGCGCTGGCAGCGATCCACATGCTGCAGTGGCTGCATGCGCAGGGCGCGCGCGCGGTGCTGCTGCATACGGACAGCAGCATCCTTGCCGAGCAACTGGGCCGGCCAAGTCCGAAGCGCATCGAGCGCCTGGCTGCCGTCTACGACCAGGCGCGCGCTTTGGTGCCACTGTTCGACAGCCTGCGCGTGCAATGGATTCCACGCCACAGGAATGCGGTTGCCGATGCGCTGGCGCGCGCCGGTGCGCTGCCGGCAAATGCCGATCGACAGGCCTGAAACAAAAGCTTACTATTTGGGGCCCACTTCGCGGGTGCTCGAATAGGGACTGAAGCCATGAAGATTTCACTGGTTGTGCTGGGAGCCGCTGCATTGCTTGCAGCCTGTTCCTCTCTGCCAAGGCACGTGTATGTAAAGGACGGGGCCTCGGCCCGCGACATGGAAGCTGCCAAGGCCAAATGCAACTACCAGATCCAGTTGCAGAAAATTCCACTGGTCGAGCAGTCCGGCCTGTTGGACCTGTGCATGAAGGGCGAGGGCTACAGGCTCGAGCGGGTGCGATGAGCGGTGCCGGAAGCGGCGTCTGAGCAGGGCAGGCCAGGAGCCCGCAGGAGGCAGGGCGACCAGCGCAAGCGCTTGGTCCATGTGAAACACCGCACCGAAGGTAAATGATAGTGAAAATCATTTACGGCATATACTCGGTTCCTTGCTGCACCGCCCTTGCGGCGCGGACCCTGATTCCCGATCCCTTTCCTGCCCCGTGGTCGCACGTTATTACCGAGAATTGCTGAGGTTCCTGCAAGGCGCCGTCAAAGACCGCGAGACCGCAGCCGAGCTGGCGCAGGAAAGCTATGCGCGGGTGCTGGCTGCGCAGCGGTCGGGCGAGACCATTGCCGAGCCGCGGGCGCTGCTCTATCGCACCGCCCGCAACCTGGTGATCGACCAGCACCGGCGCAACGAGGTGCGCGGCATCCATGCAGTGCAGGAGAGCGCGGATGCCGACGAGGCGGTGGGGCCCGAGGCCAGCGAACCCGAGGCGGCCGCGATGTCGGCCCAATCGGTGCAGGCGCTGCTCACGGCCATTGCCGCCTTGCCGCCGCGCTGCCGCGAAGCCTTCATACTGCACAAGTTCGATGGACTGTCGCAAGCCGAAGTCGCGCGGCGCATGGGCATTTCCGTGACCATGGTCGAGCGCCATCTCAAGCTGGGCATGCAGGCCTGCCGCGCCTGCCAGGAAAAGATGCAGGGCATGGAGCCGAAACAATGAGCCGCGGCCCACTTCATTTCCCGACGGGGTTGGGTTTCTTGCGTTCCATGCGTCTACTTCGATGTAGCCTTGCGCATTCGAATGACTGATCCATCCCACGCCACTTCCTCCCGCAGCGACCTCGATACCGAGGCGCTGGACTGGTTCGTGCGCTTCAGCGGCGCGCCGCACGCGGCCGGCGCGGATGCGGCCCTGCAGCAGTGGCTGGCGGGGGACCGCGCGCGCGCGGATGCATTCGCGCGCTGGCAGGCCGACTGGCGCCAGCTCGATGCGCTGCCCGCTTCGGGGGTAGAGCAGCTGCGCCGCCAGCTCCAGGCCGACAAGGCTGCAGCCGCCGGTACTTCGCAGGGCCGGCGCCGCTGGCGGCCGGGCTTACCGGCGCTGGCGCCACAAGCCGCGCTGGCGGCACTGGTGCTGGCGCTGACCGGCGGCGGCAGCTACATGGCCTGGGACCATTGGCAGCGGCAACCGGTATTTGCGCAGAATTTCGAGACGCTGCGCGGACAGCAGCTGAACGTGCAATTGCCCGACGGCAGCCAGCTGCGCCTCGATACCGCCACGCGTGTCGAAGTGCTGCTGTATCGACAGCGCCGGGAAGTGCGGCTGCCCGAGGGCCAGGTGGCGTTTGCCGTGCAGGGCGACGGCACGCGGCCGTTCGACGTGCTGGCGGGCGATACCCGGGTCACGGTCGTGGGCACGCGCTTTTCGGTGCGCAATACCGTGGGCAGCCCGGTCAGCGTGGCGGTGGAGGAGGGCCGGGTCCGGGTGGCCGCAGCCTCCGATCCAGACGCAGCTGCGGCCGTGCTGCTGACCGCGGGCCAGCAGTTCGTGGGCGGAGCGGCGGGCACGGTGGGCGCCGTGGCGGCCTCGGGCATCGCACCCTGGCGCGACGGGCGCATCACGCTGGACAACCTGCCGCTGTCCCGGGCGCTGGCGGAGTTCGAGCGCTATGGGCCGACGCGCATGGTGGTGCACGATCCGGCCGTGGCCGCGCTGCGCGTATCGGGCACCTTCGATCCACGCCACCTCGAGAACTTCAGGCGCTCGCTTCCCCAGGTGCTGCCGGTGCGACTGCAGGAACATGGGGGCCAGACGGAGATCGTTGCGCGTCCTTGAACACGCCCTGTTTGGCGGGTCAACCATCCGGGCGCGCCGACACCCGGCGCAGCTGCTCCACATCCGGCCATGCGAAGCGGTACAGAGCCACCTCCCTTCCCTCGGGCGATTGCCATGTGCTCTCGCCGCGGTTTTGCGCACCATGGCGCAGATAGAAGCGCTGCGCCTTCACGTTGACCTGTGTCACCCATAGATAGAGGCCCGCATGGCTGTAGCTTTCCGCGCACACGCGGGCACAGGCATGGATCAACCGGGTACCGATGCCGCGCCGCTGATGGGAATCGCGCACATGCAGGTTGTTGAGAAACGAGCCCCACTTTGGGTCTTCATTGCCAAATATGGAGGCAAAGCCGAGCGCTGCGCAGCCGATTCCGGCAATGAAGACATGCTCGTTGGCCGCGGGCCGGGCAAGGCGGCGCGTCCACAGTGCCTGCCGGTCGGCGGCAACGTCGTCCGCCAGGAAGGCATCGCTCAGGACATTGCGGTAGGCGCTGCGCCAGCTGGCCACATGCAGATTTCCCAGCACGGGCGCATCGAACGTATTGGCAGGTCGCACCCAGAGCATGCTGGCTCCTTGGTCAAGCTTGGTTTTTTGCCTGCGTACCAGTGATTCCAGTCTGAACCCTTGTTGCCTTGCTTGCCCCATCGGGCAAGGCCGCCATGCACGGCGGCCGATGGATGGGGGAGCGCAGCAGTCGGGAAGACCGGGCCACAGCCAGCGGAGGCAAAACGACGCTGGCGATCAATAGAAACGGATGGATCCAGAGGCCATTGCAGTTTTTCAGGGAGCAAGTACGGGGATGAACGGGCACCTTCCGCTTGCTTGCCAGAGGTTTCTATCAAATTGGCCAAATGATAGTCTATATCTATCGATATGTCGATGGTGGTTGATGCCGTTGACCGTTTCGACACGCGAATGGCTTGCGCGATGTCTGGCTTGGCAAGGC
The DNA here is from genome assembly GCF_023634805.2 of Comamonas endophytica. Classification (NCBI taxonomy): domain Bacteria; kingdom Pseudomonadati; phylum Pseudomonadota; class Betaproteobacteria; order Burkholderiales; family Comamonadaceae; genus Comamonas; species Comamonas endophytica. The sequence continues at coordinate 286,264 of NZ_CP106882.1, read as the reverse complement.
TTTGGGCAATGAAAACTTTCATCGAGCCCGTAAGTGTGTCCCGCGGAGATGGTCGTAGCCCATTTGGAAGTACGCCCTCTCGGTTCGAGATCTGCGGGTTTGCACCAGTAAGTTCCTGCTAGATAACGTTAACAATTGCGTCAATCATGAATGTTAACGTTATCTTGCAAGCACTTGCTTGCCCTATCGTGGGGGAAGTCGGTCGCGAGAGATCCCGTACTGCAGCCGCGCAGCGGGTGCACGCCGTGAAGCCCCAGCGTATTCCACGCTACAACAAGGAGACGACATGAAAACGGTTCGGTTCAAATGGCAGATGCTGCCGGTGGCGCTGGCAACGGCAGCGCTGGTCGCCTGCGGCGGCAGCGATGGCAACGACAACAATGCGGGGCCTGCTCCGGGCCCCGCGCCCGTACCCGAGCCCACGGTGCCGGTCGTGAAGAATTTCCGCGATGCGGGGCTGGTCTATGGCGCCGCAAGCGTCACTTCCGATGCGGCGGGCGGCCAGATCCTCACCGTGCCGGTGCTGTCGGCCAAGGGCGTCGAGTTCCTGACCACGCCGTCAATCTCCTCCGCGGTGGCCGCCGAACTACAGGCGAATCTGGTCGAAGGCAACCTGATCGACTGGATCCCGGGCGAGGGCTCGCGGGTGGCACTGGCGCCCAAAGCTGCCGAGACCTTCAATGTGATCCTGCAAAAGGGAAAATCGGCCAACGCCCAGTTCAACCTGAAGAAATATGGCGCGGCCGTGACGCGCCATGACGGCACGCCGGGCCGCATGGTCGCGGCGGGCTGGGTCTACAACAAGACCGGCAGCACCATCACCGTCGGCGACGGCAGCAACGTCACGGCCGACCAGGCCGGCCGCGCCTACGAGCAGCCCATCCGCCGCTACGAGGAAACCTACACGCTGGCGGCAGACGCGAAAATCTACAACGTGGACACCTCCGACTACAGCAAGAGCCGGGTCTCGACGCTGGCCAACCTTCCCGTGACGGCCAACTACGACTACGCCACGACCTCGCGCCAGGCGGTCTACGTGCTGTTCGACGACAACTTCGAGAATGCGGACAACGCCAAGGTCAAGGCCATCTGGTATTTCACACCCCAGTCGACTTCGGACGGCAAGCCGGTCTGGGAAGTGCCTTCGCAAAGCCCGATGCTCGACGGCAAGGGCAACGACCCGGTGTCCGGCCAACCGTACATGAGCATCAACGCCACGGGCGTGACCAATGCGCCCTACACGCGCAGCACCGAGCCCTTCGAGATGGTGAAGAACACCATGTACTACGTGGGCGACAACGAAGTGGCCTCGTACATTCTCAAGGCCGACATGGGCACGCCGGGCGATCCTTCGGACGACAAGGTCATCAAGATCGACGCGGGCTGGCCCAACAGCGGCTACCAGTACTGGAAGAACATGGAGCTGATGGGCGTGGACCCGCGCTCGGTCACCGACGTCTGGCTGACGCACGGGCACGGCGACCACTACGGCACGGTAGTCGAGCAGCTCAAGATGATGGACAACGCTGGCAAGCCCATGAACCTTTGGGCCTCGCGCGAGGACGTCGAGGGCGTCAAGAGCGACCTGCAGGGCAACACCTGGAACATTGCCGGCGCGCTGCCCGCCTCGGAAACCGTGATCCGCGCGCGCACCAACAACTTCTACGAGTACGACAAGTGGTATGACTACGGCAACGTGCAGATCAAGGTGATCTGGTCGCCCGGCCACACCCCCGGCACGACCAACATGCTGTTCAAGGTCAAGAACCCGAACGACAACCAGTTCTACACCTTCGGCTACCACGGCGGCTATGGTTTCAATGGCCTCACCAGCCCGACGCCGGCCAATGGCTGGCTGCGCCTGTCCTTCCAGCATGGCTTCAGCTACCTGCAGAACAATCTCGACGTGGACTTCGTGTCGCCCCAGCACACGAACCAGTTCCCCATCGTCGAGGTGTTCCAGGCGCTCAAGGCCTACAACCGCGATCCGGCCAACGTCTCCAGGCAGCTCACCATGTTCGACGCCATGAACCGCAAGGTGTATGACTCGCCCGTGGTCAACGGCCAGAAGATCACCGGCGAGTTCTCGAACCAGCTGGAAAAGCGCCGCTCGGTGGCTTCCTACAAAGCCAGCGACGCTGCCAACTCCACGTACAAGAGCATCGAGACCTCGGGCCCGTTCAAGCCGGGACGCGAGAACGGCCTGACCAATGTGTCGGCCAAGCTGCTTGACGGCGGCAAGATCATCCAGGGCTTCGTCGGCGCGCAGAACAAGAACCCGGCGCTGCCGCTGCTGGCCAACGGTATCGTCACCTCCACCGATCAGTACACCAACGACCCCACGGGCTACTTCGTGCAGGTCACCCTCGATGTGCAGGATCCGGGCTACAAGGGGTTCATCCCCCAGGGCTACACGCAGCGCAGCCCGGGACTGGGCCGCGACGTGACCTACAACGGTGGTCCGGTGGAATCGGTGCATGCCGCCAAGGGCAGCTTCCATCCGCCCGAAGTGCTGCGCACGCAGCGCGTGGCCACGCTGGAAGAGGCGCAGCGGATCCTGGCGCGCATCACGAGCGGCAATACGGTGACGATTTCGCTGACACCGGCCAGCGAGATCGTGGTGCCGGCCGATCCAGCGCAGACCTTCCGTTGATGCAAAAATGGTCGCCAGGGCTTGCCCTGTGCGCCATCTGTCTCCGCGGCCGCGCAATGCCGGCCGCGGGGGTCTTTTTTTCTCGCACGTATGATGACCATGGCCCCACCTCTGCCCCCCCGAAGCGGGCTGCGCCACCGCATGCCGGCGCTGTTGCTGGCACTGGCTTGCAGCAGCGCCCTGGCGGGCCCGGCCAGTCTCGCGCAATTGCAGCGCGAGGCGCAGCAGGGCTCCGCCGCGGCGCGCTACGAACTCGCCAACCTCTACAGCCTGGGCACGGGCGTGGCGCTGGACCGCAGCAAGAGCCTGCAGCTCTACGAACAGGCTGCCGCCAGCGGCCATGGCCCGGCGCTGCATGCGCTGAGCCGCCACCACCGCGGCCAGACCGGAGGCCCAACGGACCTGCCGCGCGCGCTGGAGCTGCTGCAACGGTCGGCGGAAAAGGGCCACACGCCGGCGCAGCTCGAGCTGGCATTCGCCTACCTCAACGGCACCACGGCGGCGCCGCGCGATGCCGCGCAGGCCTTTCGCTGGTTCGGCAAGGCCGCTTCGGGCGGCTCGGTCACCGCCCAATGCATGCTGGCCGACTTCTACCGCGACGGCACGGGCGGGGCGCCCAAGGATCCCAAGCGGGCGCACACCTGGTACGTCAAGACGGCGGGCAGCGCCGAGCCCTGCGCTTCGAAGAGCCAATACGAGCTCTATCGCCTGTACGAGGCCGGCAGCGGCGTGCGCCGCGATCTCGCCGAAGCGACGCGCTGGCTGCAGGAATCCGCGCTGGCCGGCAACCCCATGGCACAGAAAACCCTCGGGCAGAACTACGCGCGCGGCCACGGCGTGCCGCAGGATGACACCCTGGCGCAGGTCTGGCTGAAGCGCTCACGCGAGGGCGTGGCCCCGCACGACGACCACGAACACGAGATGCGCAGCTTTTCCGGCCCACGCATGGCGGCCTCGCCGCTGGGCCGCTGAAGCCGTTCCCCCGGAAGACTGCATGACCTCTGCTCCCCGCTCCCCCCATCGACGCCAGGCCTGCCGCTGGCTGGCCGCCAGCTGCGCGGGCCTGCTGCCCGGCGCGCCGGCGCTGGCGTCACCCAAACCCGCCCCGGCCGGCGCCGGCAGCGCCGCGCCAGCCACCATTTCCTGGGATGCACTGGTGCCTGCAGGCTGGGACCCCGCGGCCGGTTTCGAGGGCCTCAACCCCAACCAGCTCTCGGACTCCGACCCGCGCGCGCAGCAGCTGCTGGCACGCATGCGCAAGCTCTGGGACGAAGCCCCGGTCAACCCCGCCATGGACGGGCGCAACGTGCGCCTGCCCGGCTATGTGGTACCCCTGGAGGAGGGCCGCAACGGCCTGCGCGAGTTCCTGCTGGTGCCGTACTTCGGCGCCTGTATCCACACTCCCCCGCCGCCCGCCAACCAGATCATCCACGTGGTGCTCGACAAGCCCACGCGCCTGGCCAAGTCGATGGACGCGGTCTGGCTCACCGGCGTGCTGCGCACCGGGCGGGAAAAGACGGAGATGGGGCAGAGCGCGTATCGGATGCAGGGGACGGGGCTGGAGCTTTATACGGAGAAAAGGCAGTAACGGGCTATTGGCGCGGCGCTTCGGCAAGTGCCTTGCACGGCGGCGCGCTTCCTGCCCAGCCCGGCCGAGCGTTCATATTCTTCGAAGAATTGTTTTTCCGGTGTGCTTCTTGTGCTTCTCAGGCGTGGTATCGATCCAGATCAAGCTTTGCCAGAGGGAAGGCACAAGCAATGCGTTCCTTGCCCGCACCCAATCCACGCCGGCGAATCTGAAGTGGGCCTATCGGGGCTGCTTGGGGGATATGGATTCCTCCGCATGGAATGGCCATGTCCTCGCAGTGCCAGAGCCGGGCCTCGGGTACCTCGAGGTGGGCACTGACGGTTATGGATGCATTTCTGTGGACATAGCCGTTGGCGACCTGCTCGATGCCGCGCAAGTCCTCGGCGCTGAATCATTCCTGCACCGAGAAATCAAAGCGTGCACCGTCGGTCTTGATATGGCAGCCGATGGTCGACTCGATCGCATCCGGCCTGATCTTCCCGATGCCGAGGTACAACAGATGAGACGCCGTGTGGCTCAGCGCCAGGCGGGCGCGGCGCTCCACGTCGATGCGCATGGTGGCCGGCATGCCCGGCTCGAGCCCGCCAAGCAGCGGCCGGTCCCCCTCGGCAACCAAGTGCTGAATCACGCCGTCGACCTGTAGCCCGGGGAACTCCTTCAATCCGGCCAAGCGCGTGTAAATCTTTTTGACTCCGATGAATCGCAGGAGTGTGCCGTTCTCCAGGCATATCGCACCTTGGTCGCACTCCTGCCCGCTGCCCTCTGGATAGGCAACGGTCGAATCGAGTTCGATACTGTCTTCTTCGACGCGAACTATGCGTGTCAAAGCTTCGCACAAGAAGAAGTCTTGATAATACAGACGCTGGGTATTTCCTGAAAAAATCATTTTTCAATGCGAGATTGGTTGGTGTTCAAGCGCTGTGCGCAGGGATTTTTCCACCAGGACGGCTTTTATTTTCCAAAGTGCTGCGAAGAAAGCATGCGCTGATATCGCTTGTTTCATTGCAAGACATATGCGTTTCGATGGGCAAATTGCATCGAATTGTCACAGCTCCATTGCGGCGGCCCGTTGCTTCCCATAGGCAGATTACTGTTTGCTACCTCTGTCGGCAGGCGAAAAACTGCAGATTCCGGTTCTGCCAGCCGCTGCTGGCATCGATGCGAGAGTTCAGGGCAATGGCTCGATCAAGGTATACCCTATAACTGATTCGTGATATGGAAATTAGGATGCGCATATCGGTTGGGATAGCGCTATCCATTTAAATGCTCCGGCCGGTAACTGCGGTTCGAAGAATATATCGGGCCAGCCCGCAATGCGCGTGATGGTCGCGGATAAGTGCGTCCTTGAAATTCTCCCAATTTCCGGGATAGCGCTACCCTGACTGTTTCGATATCAATGTCATATTCCAGAGGAAATATATGAAACCGATTTCAAGGCAGTGGAAGCACGCAACTCTCCTCGTCGCGGTCATCATGGGATTATCTGCATGCGGGGGCGATGGGGACGGCTCGGCGCCAGCTCCGGCACCCGCGCCAACCCCGGTGCCGGGGCCGGTGGCAGATGCCTATCCGCTGATCGAGACGCCCAAGGTGTCCGCGCCGCTGCCCAGCGAGAGTTTCTCCAGCGCCAGCAGGAACTACACCTTCTTTGCCACCGATATCGCGCTCGGAAGCCTGGGGTACAAGGAAGAGGAGTTCTACCTCGAGGGCCGCGCGAAGGCCTACGGCACACCCAGCAGCACCCCGGTGATCACCAACGCCGGTACCACCGAACCCGTCCAGAATGCCGAGGTCATCGCCTCCGATATCCCCTACAAGACGCGCTTCGTCGTGCGGCGGCCGGTGGATGCAGCGAAATTCAACGGCACCGTCGTGGTGGAATGGCTGAATGTCACGGATGGATTCGATGGCGAGTATTTCTGGGTGCAGGCCAAGGACTACCTGCTTCGTGCCGGTTATGCGTATGTGGGCGTGTCCGCGCAGAACAACGCCATCTCCAACCCAACGCTGGGACTCAAGCAGTTCAGCCCCGAACGCTATGGATCCCTGGACGTGACCAACGGCGCAGCGGTGGCGCAGGATGCGCTGTCGTTCGACATCTACTCCCAGGCCGTGAAAGCGGCCCGCACCCTCCCTGGCGTGATGGGCGGCCTCGAGGTCAAGCGCGTCATCGCCGCCGGCATGTCGCAGTCCGGCAGCCGGATGGGCACCTACGCCAACTACGTTCACCTGCGCGCGCCGATCGTCGACGCCATGCTGATCCAGGTATCCAATCCGGTCGTGCGCGATGACCTGCCCACGCCCATGATCAAGGTGCTCAGCGAGTCCGAGGCAAATGCCGCCAACCTGGTGCGCACGCAGCCGGATACGCCCACCCGGCGCACATGGTGGATCGCAGGCAGCGCGCACGGCGACGCGATCCAGCGCATCGGCCGGACGGCGGTGCGCCTGCGCGACCTGGGCCCGGCAAAGACCGGCAATGACAACTGCCTGAACGGCACGGTGGCAACGCGCACCCGCACGCCGCTGAGCCATGTGGTCAGCGCCGCGGTCCATCATCTGAATCGGCAGATCGAGACCGGCGCACAGCCGCCCAGCGCCCCGGCGTTGACGCTCGCAGGCACGGCACCCGAGTCGGTGGCGCGCGACGTCTACGGCAATGCGCTTGGCGGCATCCGCCTGGCAGCGATGGAGGTGCCCGTGGCGCGCGCCGACGGCATCCAGTGCGGCAATATCGGTGCATGGGTACCCTTCAGCGACGAGCAGATCGCTGCGCTCTATCCGACGCACGCGGATTACGTGTCGAAGGTCAACACCGCCGTTCAATCGTCGATTGCCGCCGGCTTCGTTCTCCCCGAGGATGCCGCCAGGACGGTGGCCGACGCGCAGGCTGCGCTGTATGGCCGGAACCTGAAATGCGGCGCGCTGTGCCTGAGCGCCGGCCACTTCCGCGCCGATTACTCGACCACCGGCCTGCTGCGCGACAACCTGGCCTATTACAGCGTCGTGCGCGGTGAGGACCTGATGCAGGCGGTGGACGATGCCCACCGCTGGGTCGCCGCCAGCGAGACGGAAACCGGCGCTGCTGCCGCCTATGACCGCAACTTCGCCATCGCATCGCTGGAGCGCTTCACGGCGCTGGCCCAGAAGGCCGTGGATGAAGAGCGGCTCACCACCACCGCGGCGCAAGTGCTCACCAGCCAGGCCAATACCATCGTCCAGGCACTGAGGCAGGTTCCTTAAGCGGAAGCGGAGGTGCGGCACGCAGCTTCGCCGCACCTCCCGGCCCGCGCGCGCGCCTCGCGCTGCGCATACCAGATCGCCAGCCCCATCAGCGCGATCCCGGCCATCTGCAGACCGCTCAGGCGGCGATCGAAAAACTGCCAGTCGATGAGGATCGCCACGGCGGGATAGGCAAACTGCAGCACCGCGATGCGGCCGGTGCCGAGCCGGGCCATTCCCGCATAGATCCAGGTATAGGCCAGGCCGGTGTGGATCAGCCCGAGGCCTGCAAGCCAGAGCCAGGAAGTTCCCAACGCTGGCCAGCCGTGCTGCATCGGCCATACCCATAGAACCGCCGCGCCGACGGCGCACTGCCACCACGCCAGAACTCCCGCGGGGAGCTCGCGCAGCCGGCGCGCAGTGACCGTCACGCAGGCGGTAAGGAATGCTCCCAGCAGGCAGAACGCCACTCCAGCCCAGTAGCGCGTGTGGCTCTCGCGCGCTTCGGCGGCGGAGAACTGCTCCAGTACCCCGGTCGCAAGAAACAGCCCGGCCATGGCCGCGGACACCGCCGCCAGGCTGCGCTTTCCCGGGCGCTCGTGCAGCCACAGCGCGCCCAGCAGCATTACCCACATGGGCTGCGTGTGGTAGAGCACCACGGCCACTCCGGCGGAGGTGCGCTCGATGGCGCTGAAGAACAGCCCCCAGCCGATCACCATCAGGGCCGCAGCAAGAAGCAGCCATGGCGCGGTGGAGCGGGTGGGGCGCAGGGCTCCGAGCTGCCTGCGCCACGTGAACCAGACTGTGAGCCCCAGCAGCCCGAACGCACAGCGGAACCAAGTGGCCGTGAGTGCGCTCGTCTGGGCCATGTGGACGAACACGCCAATCGTTCCCAGCAGCGCGTTGCCGGCAAGAAACGGCAGCACCCCCGCGAGGCTGCCAGGGCGTGCCCTTGCATTTTGTTGCCTGCGGGCCGTTACATCGGTGCCCGCGTCAAGTCGATCTGTGCTCATGCCCGCAGTCTGCAGCGCGGACAAGGAATCGAAAAGCGCATAATTTTGCTGGCAACCATCTGATTATCGAAACCGTATGAACGTCACGCAGCGCGATTTCCAGCTCGACTGGCTCAAATGCTTTGTTGCCGTGGTGGATGCGGGTTCGCTGTCCAGCGCGGCGGGAGAAATCCATCGCTCGCAATCGGCAGTGAGCATGCAGCTCAGGAAGCTCGAGGACGCTGCGGGCCACCGGCTGCTCGAGCGCGACAGCCGCAGTCTGGAGCTCACGCCCGAAGGGCACAAGCTGCTGGGCTACGCGCGCCGCATGCTCGACCTGCAGGCGCAAGCGCAGGCCGCCCTGAAGGACGAGGAGCTCACGGGATCGGTGCGCCTGGGCGTGCCCGACGACTATGCCGCCAAATACCTCACGCCGGTGCTCAGGCGCTTTGCGCCCCGCCATGCGGGAGTCGACATCGTGCTCAGCTGCGAGCAGTCCACCGCTTTGATTCCACGCGTGGCCGCGGGCGAGCTGGACCTGGCGCTGATTTCACGCGACAACGCACGCCGCGGCACCTTGCTGTTCCACGAGCCCATGGTGTGGGTGGGTTCCGAGCAGTTCGAGCTGTGGCGCCGCGACCCCCTGCCGATTGCCGTCTACGAGGAAGCCAGCCTGGCGCGCCGCAGCGTCCTGAAGGCGCTGGCACTGCAGGGGCGCAACCACCGCGTGGTCTACAACAGCTCCAGCCTGGCAGGGCAGATCGCCGCGGTGGAAAGCGGGCTGGCGGTGGCGGTGCTCACGCAATGCAGCGCGCCACCGCATCTGCAGGTGCTGGGCAGCCAGCATGGGCTGGGTCCGCTGGAGCCGATGGAGGTGGCTGTCTACCGAAGCCGTGCCTCGCGCGGATCGAAGGCCGTGGACAGCCTGCACGCGCTGCTGGTCAACACGCTGAGGATTGGAGAGGCTGCCCTGGCACCGTCTCCCGGGCGACAATGAACCGCGGCATCCCGCTTGGAAAACAAACCACAGAGCCAAAAATCATTTGTATCATTTGGTAACTTCTGTTTAAACTGCTTTCACGTCCGAAGTTCCGGTTTCGGGGCCCAAGTCCCCGGCTTCATTGATCAATTGTCGTTGGCCACTGTCGGTCGTGTGGTCGGTGTGCTTCCGATTGGAGAAGGAGTCATCATGCGCGATGCTTGCCTGGACACTCCGCTGACCGCATCTTCCACAGCCGATGGCGGTGCAACCGTGGCCCTGCACCCCGGTCCGGTGGAGCCCGCCGTCATCCCGCGCGACGAACCGCGCTTTGCCACCCAGATCGTGTCTGGCGACAGCCTTTCGGATGTGGACACCTATGCGGTCGGGCCCGTCAAAGCCCTGGGTGGCGGCAAATTCACCATCGATGGCGACCACAGCGCCGTCAATCCGGCGCTGAGCGGACAGAACTGGGTGGGACAGCTGGCCAGGTTGGTGGAGCTGCAGGCACCGTGCGCTGCCCAGAGCGGCCTGGATGGCGACGCGGCGCTGGCCTGCAATGCCTTCGATCCCGCCGTGGCGGCTTTGGCGATCCGCGAAGCCATGGCACGCGCCCGCGCTGTGCCGGGCAGCACCGAGGAAAACGTGGGTCGGGCCACCATTGCCTCCGCCACTGGCCTGCCCGGCAATGCGGTGGGCGCCAATCCAACGCTGCACGTGCCCATGGTGGCAAAGGCAAAAAGCGACGCAGAGCTGGCGGGCAACCAGTGCCTGAGAGACGCCATGCAGGCGCTCGTGGCCGCAATGGGCACTGCAGGTGCCGAACTGGCCGTATCGGTGAAAGAGCAGATTCTCTCCGACGGCGCCGAATACGTGGTCGTCAACAATCTGCCGGATGCAGCCCTGACGCCCGCGGGCCGCGCGATGGGGCCCAAGATCCAGGCCTTGATCGCCCACATATGCCAGACCTTCAACGCGCGATTGCGCAACGCGCTGGCGCAGGACGCCCGGGTGCTGCTGGTGGATGCCTATGCCTTGACGCAGGCTGCCGCGGCCAACCCCGCGGCCTATGGGCCGACCAACATCCCCGATACGGCTTGCGACCTGTTTTCGCAGAAGAACCCCTTGCGCAGCTCGCTGGGCAGCAGTGCCTCGAGCCTGAAGGCGGGCGATGTCAGCCGCCATGCCTGTGCCGACGGCGAACATCCGACACCGTTTTTCTATGGCGTGCTGGCCAACCATGTGAGCGAGAGAATGCGGCAGCACCACTGGCTTTAGGCAGTGCCGGATCGGTGCATCGAACGCAGGTGAGGGCATGTGATGAGCTTGCGCAGCGGCCCTGTCGCCTGCCTCCAGAACTTGAACCGGGACGTTCATCCTTCGGTGGGGCCGCCCAGGCAAACTCAGGATCAGTACAAACGGCTTGTGGCGTTGTGGTCACCGATACAGGCAGCTTTGCGCTTGGAAGCGCTCTTGATGAAGATCTTATGAAAACACTTTCCCCAACATCGACCGTGACCGGGCCCCAGCGTTCGCCCTGCGATCCCGATGCGGTTGCCGATCCGTCTTCCTTTGTACCTGTCGCCCCGACCAGGACCCTGCTGGCCGGTAGCCTGGCTGCCCGGATGGCCCGCCTGGAATCCGATGACATGCTCAGCACCGATGGGGCCGCCGACCTGGTGGGTACCACCCGGGTGACCATCAATGCCTGGATCGCCAAAGGGCGGGCCATTGGATTGACCCAGACCCGGCGCGGTTTCAAGCTGCCCAGCTGGCAGTTCGAACCCGCCGTCTGGGAGGCTGTGCCCCAGCTTTCCAGGGCCTTGGGCACCCGTGAGGGCTGGGCACTGCTCACCTTCCTCGAGACGCCGCTGGGCGCCCTGGACGGCCGGACGCCGCGTCAGGCCATCGAGCAGGGACATGCGGCACGTGTTGTTGCACTGGCGGGCGTCGAGGGTTCGTGACCCTCGTTTCATGAAGCCTGCAGATATTCAATACCTCTCTCGTCTCTATCTGCCGGCACCCCAGCTCATTGCGTCACCCACCCGGCTGCCCGCTTCTCCAGGAAAGCCGCCACCCCCTCCCGCCCTTCATCGCTAGCCCTGACCTGGGCAATCAGGCCGGCGGTTTCGGTGATCAGCTCCTCGTCCAGCGAGCGATGGGCCACGCTGTGGATCAATGCCTTGGTCCGCGCCAGCGCCCGGGGGCCGCCGGCGGCCAGGGCCTGCGCGATGCGCGCGACGGTGGCGTCGATCGCGCCTTCCTCGCTCAGGGCCTGCACGAACCCCAGCCGGTGCGCTTCCTGCGCGCTCAGGCGTTCTGCCGTGAGCATATAGCGCTTGGCGGCCTGCACGCCCAGGGCCTGGAGGATGTAAGGCGAGATGGTCGAAGGGATCAGGCCGATGCGCACCTCGGAAAGGCAGAACTCTGCCGTGGGCTCCGCCACCACCACATCGCACGCGGCCGCCAGGCCCATGCCGCCGGCAAAGGCCGCGCCATGCACGCGGGCGATGGTCGGCTTGCCGATGCCGTGCAGCGTTTTCAGCATCTGGGCCAGTCCCATCGCGTCGGCCTGGTTCTGCGCGTCGCTGTAGCTGGCCATGCGCTTCATCCAGTTCAGGTCGGCGCCCGCGCAAAAGGCCTTGCCCCGGCCGGCCAGCACCAGCACGCGGACGGCGTCGTTGCGCTCCAGTTCATTCACGGCCAGGGTCATCTCGGCCAGCAGCACTTCATCGAGCGCATTGCGCACGGCAGGGCGGTTGAGCCAGAGCGTGGCGACCGGGCCCTGGATTTGCACTTCAAGGTTCTGATAGTTCATGGCATGGCTCAATACGACTTGGGCAGGCCCAGCACCTTCTCGGCGATGAAGCACAGGATCAGCTGCGGGCTCACGGGCGCCAGGCGCGGGATCCAGGATTCGCGCAGGTAGCGCTCGACGTGGTATTCCTTGGCATAGCCCATGCCGCCGTGCGTGAAGATGGCGTTCTCGCAGGCGTGGTAGCAGGCCTCGGCCGCCAGGTACTTGGCGCTGTTGGCCTCGGCGGCGCAGGGCAGGTGCTGGTCATAGAGCCAGGCGGCCTTCTGCACCATCAGGTGCGCCGCTTCGAGCTCCATCCAGGACCTGGCCAGCGGGTGCTGGATGCCCTGGTTCTGGCCGATGGGACGGCCGAACACCTCGCGCTCGTTGGCGTAGCCCGCGGCGCGCTGCAGCGCCGCGCGGCCCAGGCCCACGGCCTCGCTGGCGATCAGGATGCGCTCGGGGTTCAGGCCGTGCAGGATATAGCTGAAGCCCTTGCCTTCCTCGCCGACGCGGTCCTCGGCGGGAATGCGCAGGCCGTCGATGAACACCTGGTTGGAGTCCACGCACTTGCGGCCCAGCTTCTCGATCTCGTGCACCTCGACCTTGCTGCGGTCCATGTCGGTGTAGAACAGGCTCAGGCCTTCCGTGCCCTGGCATTCCTCGATGGGCGTGGTGCGCGCCAGCAGCAGCATCTTGTTCGCCACCTGCGCCGTGCTGATCCAGACCTTCTGGCCGTGCACCACGTAGTGGTCGCCATCGCGCACCGCGCGCGTCTTGAGCTTGAGCGTGTTGAGCCCGGTGTTGGGCTCGGTCACGCCGAAGCAGGCGCGGTCGGTGCCGGCGATCAGCGGCGGCAGCCAGCGCTGCTTCTGCTCGTCAGTGCCGAACACCACGACCGGGTGCAGGCCGAAGATGTTCATGTGGACCGCGGATGCACCGGAGAGGCCGGCGCCGGTCGCCGAGATCGTGTGCATCATCAGCGCCGCCTCGCTGATGCCCAGGCCCGCGCCGCCATAGGCTTCGGGCATGGCGATGCCCAGCCAGCCGGAATCGGCCAGCGCGCGGTGGAAATCATCGGGGAAACCGCCTTCCTGGTCCTTGCGCAGCCAGTAGTCGGCATCGAAGGGCGCGCAGACGCGCTCGATGGCGCCCTTGATCTGTTCCTGCTCGGGAGTCAGTGCGAAATTCATGCGGCAACTCCCGTGGCAGCAGGGCGGATCACCTTGTCCGGCGATTCGCCGTAGGGCGGGCTGTAGATCACCAGCAGCTTCACCGGCGTGTCGCTGGTGACGGTGAAGACATGCATCTCGTCCGCGGGAAAGAAGCAGGTGTCGCCGGGCACCATGTCGAAGGACTGGCCTGCCACCTCGACATGGGCCGTGCCTTCGAGCAGATGGCACGACTGCTCGATGCCCGGATGGGCATGGGGCAGGGCGCCGCCGCCTTTGTGCAGCGTGCCCAGCAGCACTTCCATCTGCTTCGCGCCCACGGTTTCGGGGCCGATCAGGCGCTGGTTGTAGGTGTGGTGGTGGTTGGCGGGTTGGTAGGCCGGTACATCGGCCAGGCGCACGAGGTAATTGGGGTGCATGGGGTATGGTTCTTTCAGGTGCTTGCGCGGCAAGCGCCTTGCGCGAGCAGGTTGTCGATAAGCTCCGGCGTGTAGCCGGCTTCTTCCAGCAGTTCACGGGTGTGTTCACCCAACTGCGGCGCGGGCGAGAAGCTGCGCGCCGGCGGCGTGGCCGACCATTTGGTGGGGTGGGCCAGCGCGTGGATCGGGCCTTCCGTCGGATGCACCGTGTCGCTGACGAAGCCCGTGGCGCGCAGCTGCGGGTTGTCCAGCAGGTCCTGCGGACTGTTCATCGGCATGTTGGGCACATCGGCGCTGTCGAGCAGCGCGCGCCATTGGGCAGTGGTGCGCGTGCGCATCAGACGCGCGACTTCGGCATACACCTCGTCGATATGCGCCGCGCGCGCGCCGTGCGTGGCAAAGCGCGGGTCGCGCGCCAGGCCTTCGCTCTCGCCAATCGCGGCAAAGAAACCCTTCCAGTGCTTGTCGTTGTAGATCAACACGCACAGCATGCCGTCGCTGGTCAGATAGGGCTTGCGGTGCGGCGTCAGCAGCCGGGCATAGCCAGGCTGGCCGATGGGCGGATCGAAGGTCAGGCCAGCCATATGGTCACCCAGGATGAACTGCGCCATGGCCTCGAACATCGGCACCACCACCGCCTGGCCCGTGCCGGACTGGCTGCGCGCATACAGCGCCGCAGTGACGGCGTACACGGTGTGCAGGCCCGTGACGCGGTCGGCCAGCGTGGTCGGCATATAGGCTGGCTCGGGCGCGCCGTATTGCTGCGTCAGCCACGGCACGCCGGTGGCGCCCTGGATCAGGTCGTCATAGGCGGGCCGGGCGGCATCGGGCCCGTCCTGGTCGAACCCGCAGCAGCTCACATGGATGATGCGCGGATTGCGCGCGCGCACCGCCTCGTAGTCCAGTCCCAGCCGCGCCAGCGCCTGGGGGCGCACATTGCTGATGAATACGTCGCAGCGCTCGGCCAGCTTCAGCGCGGCCTCGCGGCCCTCGGGGTGCTTGAGGTCCAGCACGATGCTTTTCTTGCCCGCATTGGCATGCAGGAAGATGGGCCCCATGCCGGCGTGGTTCATCGGCCCCACATGGCGCATGTTGTCGCCTTCGGGAGTCTCGACCTTGATGACCTCGGCGCCGAGCTGCGCCAGGATCTGGGTCGCAAAAGGGCCCATCACCACCGAGGTGAGATCGAGAATCCTGACGCCGGCCAGCGGTCCGGCGGCAGATGTCTGTGCAGCGGCCATGTTCATTGGGGAGTGATGCCGGCCTGCTTGACAAGGGTGGTCCAGTGGGCCAGTTGGTCGGACACGTATTTGGCGAACTCCTCGGGCGTCTTGGTCGGCCAGGTCTCGAAGCCCAGCTGGCCCAGCGACTTCTGCACCTCCTGGTCGGCCAGCACTTCCTGCAACTCCAGGTTCAGCTTGTCGACGATGGGCTTGGGCATGCCGGCCGGCCCGAAGATCCCGTTCCAGGAGGTGAGGTCGAAGCCCGGCACCTCCTTGACGATGGGCACCACATTGGGCATCGACTTCAGCGGCTCCTTGGTTGTGACGCCCAGCACCTTCACGCTGCCGGCGTTGATCATGCCCATGCCCGAGCCCAGATCGACCACATACATCTGCACCGATCCGCCGATCAGATCGGTGAGCGCCTGCGGGCTCGACTTGTAGGGTATGGCGACCACATCCAGGCCGGCAATGCGCTTGATGGTCTCGGATGCCACCAGCGAGGTGCTGTTGGGCGTGGCGTAGGAAAGCTTGCCGGGCTGGGCCTTGACCTGCGTGATCCACTCCCTGAGCGTCCTGGCCGGGTTGTCCTTGTTCACCACCAGTGCAAAGGGCAGCTCGCCCACCCGCGCCACCGGCGTGAAATCCTTGATCGGGTCGTACTTCAGGTTGAGCGTCAGGCTGGGATTGGCCGAGTGCGAGGTGTTGGTCGTCATGAA
Organism: Comamonas endophytica; assembly: GCF_023634805.2. NCBI lineage: Bacteria > Pseudomonadati > Pseudomonadota > Betaproteobacteria > Burkholderiales > Comamonadaceae > Comamonas > Comamonas endophytica. The sequence goes on along the minus strand of NZ_CP106882.1, from coordinate 270,500 downwards.
CAGCGTGTAGCCGTCGGGCTTGGCCTTGGCCACGTACTGGGCGCCGATCTGGGCGTTGGCGCCGGCGCGGTTGTCGATCAGCACCGGCTGCCTGAGCCGCTCGCCGAGCTTCTTGGCCACCACGCGCGCCACGGCATCGGTGCCGCTGCCGGCGGCAAAAGGCACGACCATCGTGACCGGCGCGGAAGGGTAGGGTTGGGCGAGCGCGGCCGAGGCCGCCAGCAGGCTGGCCGCAAGGGCCAGGACGCGAGGAAGAAGTTGCATGTCTTGTCTCCGTTGTAATTTGTTGGCGCACCGTCCCGTCATGCGGTGCGTGGCCATCTTCCCTGGCGCGATCATTCGCGTCCAATCCTGTTTTTGGTTAGTGCGATTCATTTCGTGAATCGTTGGGAGACAATCAGGCCATGAAGCTTCACTTCCTGCGCTACTTCGTGGTCCTGGCCGAAGAGCTGCATTTCGGCCGCGCCGCCAGCAAGCTGGCCATCACCCAACCGCCGCTGAGCAGCGCCATCAAGTCGCTGGAGGAGGAGCTGGAGGTGCAATTGCTGATACGCGACAGCAAGCATGTGGAGCTGACGCAGGCCGGAGAAGCCTTCCTGGAAGAGGCGCGCCAGATCCTGGAGCAGGTGGCGCGAGCGTCGAGCGTGGCGAAGATCGTTGCCCGGGGCATGCGCGGGCGGCTGGAGATCGGCATGACCGGCTCGCAGGTCTACCGCGAGGTGCCGGAGATCGTGCGGCAGTTCAACGCGCAGATGCCGGATGTGGATGTGGTGCTCAACGAGATGTCCAGCGCCGACCAGATCAATCAGCTGCTGCGCGGCCAGATCCACGCCGGGTTCGTGAATGCCTCCACGGTGCCGCCGCAGCTCGCCTGCCTGCCCATGCATGAGGACGAGTTCGTCATCTGCCTGCCGCAGGGCCATCCCCGGGCACGCAGCAGTTCGGTGGAGCTGAAACAGCTGGAGCACGAGCGCTTCGTGATGTTCTCGCGGGACGTGGCGCCGGCCAACTACGACAACGTGATCGCCATCTTCTCGCGCGCCGGCATCCACCCGCAGATCGCCCACGCGGCGCGCCAATGGCTGACGATCATCGCCATGGTGGCCAATGGGCTGGGTGTTTCGGTGGTGCCCAGCACCCTGGCGCGCTCGCGGGTGCACGGGGTGCGGTTCGTGAAGATCAAGGGCGAGCAGGTGCTGGCGCCGGCGATGCTGGTGTGGAATCCGGCTTATTGCCCGCCTACGCTGCGGAGTTTCATTGGGTGCTCGCAGGGAGTGCTGGCGGCGGGGCAGGCATGAAGCCGCGCTTTTCAAGCAGCCATGAAGACAAGTCTTTTAACCAGTAATAATATAGATAAACAGTTTTATATAAAACTTGGTATAATTGAGCCAGGTGTCACGATGCGATGTTGATCGTCGTACAGCGCCTTCTTCGTACCGCTGCGCCAATGCACGGTCCCTTGCGACCTTGTCGCCCGTTGTCTGTAGAGCTGCAGCCAACCGAATCCTTGAAGCTCACGCAGCCGATTCATGCTGTGTTCCTGATTGAAGCAGATTCCACAGAATTTCATCTCCATGGGCAAGTACGTCGTCACGCCCGCGACACACCAGACCGCATGTGGCCGCTTTCGCGCCTCCTTCGCGGTCCAGCGGGCAAAGGGCAACGGCAGCTACTGCCGCGTGTTCCGCTTCGACAAGACCTTTGCCTCGCGCGAAGCCGCGCGGATCTTCGCGGTGACCCAGGGCTGGCTGCAAATCAGCATGCCGCAGACCGCCGAGTGCTGATGGCCGGCGTCCCATCCCCGCTGCGCACTCCCCTGCGCACAGCTGTTCCCACGGTGCATCGTTCGCCCTGCACCAGCATCAAAGAAAGCATTTCCATGAGCACCAAAATCTACGTTGGCAACCTGCCTTACTCCGTGACCAATGACAGCCTGGAAAGCAACTTCGCCGAGTTCGGCAGCGTTTCCTCCGCCAGGGTCATGATGGACCGCGAAACCGGCCGCTCCAAGGGCTTCGGCTTCGTGGAGATGGCCACTGCCGAAACCGCCCAGGCGGCCATCGATGCGCTGAACGGCGTGTCCGTCGACGGCCGCGCGATCACGGTCAACCTGGCCCGCCCCCGCGAAGAAGGCCGCTCGGGCGGCCGCAACGATGGTGGCTTCACTGCCAGCAAGCGCTCCGGTGTGGGCTATGGCAACGGCGGGTTTGGCGGCGGCCGCTACTGAGCCACCAACTTCGGTCAAAAGAACCGGCCCCCGCAGGCCGGTTTTTTTTGTCCTGGCCTATCTGTGCTCCTGGCTCACCCGGTAGCCGCGAAGCTGCACCATGGGACGATGCATTCGGCCGTGGTGCGGGTGCGCTGGCCGTGGCCGGGATTCCAATCGGTCTGGGCGGCCCTTCACGAACGCAGGAAGGGCGACCACCAGAGCCACGCGGCGATTCCCATTGCCATCCACAGCGCGATGATCAGGACGGCGCCCGCCCTGCTGCTGGGCTTTTTGCCGTTTTCAGCCATCCATGCATCGGCTTGAAGACGGCATTCGGAAAGCACCGCTGGTGGCAACAGCTTGACCGCCAGCCAGATGAGCGCCGGAAGCAGCAGGATGTCGTCCACGTATCCCAGCACCGGTATGAAATCCGGGATGAGATCAATGGGGCTGAGCGCATAGGCCACCACGAAAAGGCCCAGGGCCTTCGCATGCCAAGGCGTGCTGGGGTGCCTGCCCGCGAACCAGAGCGTCACGCCGTCGCGCTTGATGCGCCTTGCCCATACCTTGAGGTTGTCGCCGATGCCCATGGAAAATCCTGAAGAGGAAGCGAATCTTCTCATGGTTGTTTCTGGGCGGAAGCTTTCGTAAGCTGCCCGCAGACAGCTGCCATGCAGCGGTTGCGCAAGATGGCGATCCAGATGGTCGACGGGCCTCAGGCCATGAGGTCATACGGTGGCAAGCACCAGACGCGTTGAAACTCCTCCGATGCGCAGCCCATCGCAGCGGTTCGCCAGGTAGCGCTGGTTCAGCTCCTCGGGGGTCCAGGCATGGCAGTTGCTGAAACCCGATGCGGTGAGCATCGCGGACAGGGCAGCCGGCTCGAAGAAGCTTTTCCAGGGTTCGCCACGCTCGGCGATCTGCGCGATGAGCTGTTCCATGGCAGTGCGCACGGCGGGCGGCAGGCCCTGCAGCGGCAGGGCGTACTCCAGCAGCACGGCGCTGCCTTTGGCGCAGCCGCCGATGAAGCGCAAGGTTTGCTGCACCGCGGCCAGGTCGAGATACATGGTCACGCCGAGCCAGCTGAAAATGGCGGGTGCGTCCGTGTCGAAGCCGGCAAGTGCCAAGCCCTGCGCAAGGCCGACGCGCTCGAAATCGACCGGAACGAAGCGCAGCGACGGGGGCAGGGCAATGCCTGCCGCCTGCAGTCGCGCCTGTTTCCATTGCTGCATGGCGGGCAGATCGACTTCGAAGATGCGGCCCGCCATGCCGGGTTGGCGATAGGCGCTGGTATCGAGCCCTGCGCCGAGGATGACGTACTGCCCGATGCCGCGCCCGTTCGCCTCGAGCCAGACATCGTCGGCGAGCCGGCCGCGCACGACCACGGCGCCGCGCAGATCCAGCGACGCCTGATGGCGCAAGCTGCCCGGATTGTCACGCAGCGACTGCGCTTCGGCCGAATCCAGCAAGGCCAGGGCGACGGGGTCGTCGAGCACCAGGGGCCGGTCCAGCAGCTGGTGCGCGGCACGCTGCATGGCCACCAGCGTGGCGCTGGGCTTGGGGCCGGCGTTGGGGGTGGCCATGAGGTGACCGGCCATGCGGGCCTCGCGCCCAGGCCCGCTGGCGAGGAGCGTGCCGGGCTCATCATCGCCTGGATGTTTTTGGCACATGTTGATGCGCTCCTGAGTGCTCTTCCAGTCCATCGTCGTGCTCCCACTGTTCACGTCGATCATGTTGACGGGATGAGGCAGGCGGCGGATGGGGTGCTGTGCCTTCAATGCTTGTGCTTGCAGTTCGGCAGCGTGGCGTCGCGAAGTTCCCGGCGGCGTGCGGTCCAATGGCGCATCGGGGCAGGTCTTGGAGTCCCCCAGCGGCTTGCGGCCAGGCTGCACTGCCGGTATGCGCCCTCGGCGCTCACTGGCCTCAGAGTGACAGCAGCCACCCAGCAAGCGCCGTCAGCAGCACCACGAGCACCGGCGATAGCCGGGCGTAGACCAGCAGCCCAAAGGCAGCCAGAGCCAAGCCGAAATCGGTTCTCGAATGGATTGCATTCGTCCACACTGGGTCATAAAGTGCCGCGGCCAAAATCCCGACCACCGCCGCATTCACGCCTGCCATGGATCTTTGCACCCCCGCATGCCGGCGCAATGGCTCCCAATAGGGCAGTGCGCCAATGACCAGCAGGAAAGCGGGAAGAAAAATCGCTGCCAGCAGAGCGAGACCACCCATCCACCCGCCGAAAGGAGCGGGCATGGCCGCACCCAGGTAGGCGGCAAACGTGAACAAGGGGCCTGGCACGGCCTGTGCCGCACCGTAACCTGCAAGAAATGCCTCGTTTGATACCCCGCCGTCTGGCACCACGCTTGCTTGCAGCAAGGGGAGCACGACATGCCCGCCGCCGAACACCAAGGCTCCCGCCTGGTAGAAATCACTGAAAACGCTCAGGGCTGGAGAATGGCCCAACGAGTCTATGAGAGGCGGCAGCGCAAGCAGCAGCACAAAGATTCCCAGCAAGGCAGCTCCTGCCATCTTGCTCACTCCATAGTCGCGGTGCTGCGCCATGGGCAGCTGGTTCAGCTTCAGCATCCATCTGCCGACCGCACCACCCAGGGCAATGGCCGTGATCTGCCCGACGGCCGAAGGTACGGCAAGCACCAGCAGGGCTGCCGCAATAGCCAAGCCGGCGCGCAGACGGTCGGGACAGAGGGATTTGGCCATTCCCCACACGGCTTGCGCAACGACCGCGACCGCCACGACTTTCAGCCCGTGCAGGGCTCCGGGTTGCGCAAGCACTGCCCATTGCGAAACCCCGATGGCAAAAAGAATGAGTGCAATTGCCGAGGGAAGCGTGAACCCGAGCCACGCGGCCAGGGCTCCGCCCCAGCCGCAACGGCCCAATCCCAATGCCATGCCTACCTGGCTGCTGGCGGGGCCAGGCAGAAACTGGCACAACGCCACCAAATCCGAGTAGCTTCTGTCGTCAAGCCATTTTCGGCGATCCACGAACTCCGTACGAAAGTATCCCAGGTGAGCGACAGGCCCGCCAAATGACGTCAGGCCCAGCTTGAGAAACACCAGCAAGACTTCGAGAAACGAGCCTCGTGTATCGCCTGGGTTGGAGCCTTCATCGTCTGGGCGCGATGAATTGGCTTGGCCTGGATCAGGGCGTTTCGGATGGTTCATAAGGAAGAAATTGTCCATGCATTTCAAGCCTGGGGCTTGACCTTTGGCGTCCAGAACAATTTCAACGTGATCCAGCGTCCAACGCTTGCCCGCAGTGATGGTGCAGGCAGGCGCCGCCTGTGCTTCTATGGCTCCAGCGGCCGGCGGCGAAGACCTTTCATCACGGCTTGAAGCGGCAGCTTCGCAGTGCAGATGACAAGGCCTGCCAGGATCAACAGCGTGCCTTGCAGGTGATAGGGGCGCACTGTCTCGCCCAGGAGCACGGAGCTGAGGACGATGCCGAACACCGGCACGAGGTGGATGCACAGGCCCGCCCGGTTCGCACCGAAGGCACGGACCGACGAGGCATAGAGAAGCGTGGCCACGATCGAGCTGCCCACGGCCACATAGGCGATCGCGGCACCGGCGGACCAGCTCCATGCAGGGGCCTTGCCGCTGTAGAGCTCGAACAGAGCCAGTGGCAGCATGAGCACGGTGGCGATGAAGATCTGGGCGCAGAGCACGCTCAGGCGGTTCAGCGCCGGCGGTATGTCGCGCAGCCAGATGGAATACAGCGCAAAGGAGGCCACGCCGGCAAGCACCAGCAGGTCTCCTCCGGAGAACCGCAGATGCAGCAGCGTCTGCAGGTCGCCCCGTCCGACGATGGTCAGGATGCCTGCAGTGGAGACGGCCAGCCCCGCCGCTTGCCTGAGCGTGAGACGCTCGCGCAGCAGGACGAGCGACAAGGCACCGATCAGCAGCGGGATGGCGGAGTTGAACAGAACGGCATTGTTGGCCTCGGTCGACTGCAGGCCGAAGTAGAGCAGCACGTTGAACAGGACCATGCCGCACAGCGCAGTGCGCGCGAGCGCGTGGCGGGCCTGCCAGAACAGGGCCGCATCCTTGCGCAGATTGCGCCAGCAAAAGGGCAGTAGACAAGCCAGGGCAAGGAGGTGCCGCGCGAACGCCAGGGTGCCTGGGGGCAGGTCGTCGCGTATACCTCGGCCCACGATGAAGTTGCCGGCCCACAGCAGGGGCGGAAGCAGCAGCGCGAGAAGCGTCAGGAGGCGCGGCGCACCGTTGAAGGCACCTCTGGATGAGCGAAACATAGGGAAAACACTGAGCTGGACCAAAGGGCGCATTGTCCAAACATTCTGTGGAAGCAACAATGCGACTTCGCTTGAATGAATATTGCGTAATGCGTAAAAAACTTGATACCGGTCTGTTGCATGCGATGCAGGCCTTTCTTCGTGTGGTGGACAGCGGGAGCTTCAGCGCTGCCGGACATCAAATGGGCCTGACCACCGCACAGATCTCGCGCCTCGTGTCCGATCTCGAGGAGCGGCTGGGCATCAAGCTGCTGCAGCGCACCACCCGCCAGCGCGCGCTGACGGAAGCGGGTCAGGCCTACGCCGAGCGCTGCCGGGAGGTCATAGCCCTGGTCCAGGATGCCGAGGCCGATGCATCGGGCGCAACGATTCGCCCGCGGGGCAGGCTCCGGGTGCAATGCATGGCCAGCTTCGGCCAGCACTATGTCGCGCCGGCCCTGGCCGGCTTCTGCGCGAGCCATCCCGAGCTGGTGGTGGAGTACAGCGCGTCGCAATACGAGCCCGACTTGCTGGCGCGCGGCGCCGACGTCAGCCTCTACCTCGCGGAGACCCTGCAGAATTCCGGCACGGTGGCGCGCCGCATTGGCACCACTTTCGCCGTGCTGTGCGCGTCGCCGGCATACCTGGCCCTGCATGGCGAACCAGGCAATCCCGAGCAGTTGCACGGCTACGACTGCATCCGTTTAGTGAACCCCTCCATCACCACGGAATGGCGGCTGACCACTGGCGACGGCCGGGTCACCCCCCTGGAGCCCAAAGGCCAGGTCATTGCGGACACGCCGGAATTGCTGGTCGAGGTGGCCATGCGCGGCGGCGGCCTTGCCTTGCTGCCCCTGTTCTCGGTCATCGACCAAATCCGCGCCGGCCAGCTCAAAAGGGTCTTGCCGCAATGGCGCTCGCCGGACATTGGCGTGTATGCGCTCTACCCGACGCGCCATTTCATGGATGCGAAGACCCGGGCCTGGCTGGAGTGGGTGGATGCGGTGGTGGCGCCTCGGGTGCAGGCGGACGCGGCGTATTTTCTTTGAGGGTGGTGCTGGGCGGGGGCGGTGCGGGGCCCGATGCAGAACTCAAAGATTGCGCATCGTGCTTTCCATCTGGCCAAGGCGCACAGGCAATCGGTCCAGCAGCATGAGCTTCAGCAGTTCCCCATTGCCCAACTGCCAGTCGAAGAAATCGGAGAAGTCCTGGCGAGCAAGCGCACGAATGGTTCTGGAAACGAATCCATGCGCGACAAGCACGACGATCTTTCCTCAATTTTGCTTAAAGTACGACGCTGAGCGTGATTTTTTCAGCGACAACCTGAGCTTTCTAAATGATGCCGTGACCAGGATGCGGACGCGTTTTTACCGAAACGATTCCAGCCTTTTCCAGGATGGTCAGATCCCTGCTTACCGAGCTGCGGTCGCGATTGACGCGCTCTGCGAGTGCCGTAATGGAATCCGTTGGACTCGAAGCGCTTTGAACAGCTCCAGACGCTTTGGTGTGGACACCGCCAGCATATCCGCAGGGTCTGCAAAGGTCAGGAGATGGGTCTCTGGAATGGCTTTGCCTGCATCGGCAGCCTTGGCGATGTCGCGACCACGCTTGAAGAATTCGGCTTCGGTGCCGGTTTGGGTTTTCAACTGGGTCATCTTGTTTCCTTGAATACAAGCCAGTCAGCTTCAAATTTTTCTTCTGTATCTTCAAAGCTAACAAAGGGTTCTGGCGTCACGTTTCCAAAATAATGCTTGTGGTGATATCCATGGCCATTGAGTTGCCAATCGTCGATAGAAAATCATCCTTCAACTGTCCTCCCTCGAAAGTCTCTAAATGTGATTGACCACCTCAACCCCCGCGTAGCCTCTACGCAATGCTGCCACCCCCACCGCGCCTCGTCAGCCATCACATAGACAGACCGCGGCTGCACGCAAAGCTCCACCACTTGCCGCGGAACCTCAGCCCGATACGGATAAGGCCGAAACCGCAGCGTAGCCTCGCTCCCCAGTGAAATCCCGATAATCCGCTCGAAGTTAGGCACATCCCTATGCCACCCCAGTGGTGTGCCTGGCGCGTACTCGGCCACGAGCGCATGCACCAGCGATTCGGCAGGAACCCCTTGCCAGGCGGCGACGCGATCCCGCAGCGGCAGCAAACGCGCATCCAGCGAAGAAGCGGGGAGGAGCTGATTGGTATCGAAGTCATAGGACCCGCCAAAGCTCATCACTCGCCGCCGCGCCAGGTATTGCTTGTACTTGGCCGCGTGAAGAGGCAGCGTGCAGATGGTGTCGATAAGTTCCCGCTCCTCTTCGACGCTCAGAAATTCCGGCTGGTAAACCAACCCCGGAATCGAGGCGTGCACCTCCTCATTGCCAAATAAACTGCTTTGGTTCATGGGTAGTAACTCATTTGAAGTTTCGGCTCTCGGTACGCAAGCGGCCCAGCAGATGCGAAAGATCCGCCACCCGCTTGGCAACCAGATTGCAAACCATCCCCTCCCGCTGCCACCGCCCTTCCACAGCCAGCAGCCGGGCGCCCAGCAAGGTTTGGCGATGGTCCTCGCGCACGTCCTTCCAGACGATCACCTGCGTCACCCCATGCTCGTCCTCCAGCGTGATGAACAGCGTGCCCTTGGCGGTAGGCGGCTGCTGCCGCAGGGTGACGATGCCCGCGGTGCGCACTACGCGGCCATCGGGGGTGCGGCGCAGTTGCTGGGAGGTCTTGAGCTTGTGTCTGTCGAGCCTGGGCCGCAGCAGTTGCATGGGGTGGCTGCGCAGCGTGAGGCCGGTGGAGGCGTAGTCCCATAGCACCTCTTCGCCCTCGGGCGCCTCGGGCAGTTCCAGCAGCGTTTCGTCGACAGACGCCTGGGCCAGCAACCGGGGCGGTGCGTGCAGTGCTGCAGCATCCCACACCTGCTGGCGGCGATGCCCGGAAAGGGTTGCGAGGGCGCCGGCAGCGGCCAGGGCCTTCATTTCGGGCTGGTCCAGGCCGCAGCGCTGCGCCAGCTCCTGCGCGCTGTCGAAGGGGGCCTTTTGGCGCTCGGCTTCAATAGCCTGGGCGCTGCTGCTGCGCAGGCTGGCGATCATGCGCAGGCCCAGGCGCACGGCGGGGTGGTGGTCGATGTCTTCCAGCGTGCAATCGACGGCGCTGTGCATCACGTCGACGGGCCTGACCTCGACGCCGTGGCGGCGCGCGTCCTGGGTCAGCTGGCTGGCGGAGTAGAAGCCCATGGGCTGGCTGTTGAGCAGCGCCGCCAGGAAGGCCGCAGGTTCGTGGCGCTTGATCCAGCTCGATGCGTAGACCAGCAGCGCGAAGCTCGCCGCGTGGCTTTCGGGAAAGCCGTATTCCGAGAAGCCTTTGATCTGCTCGAAGATCTGCTCGGCAAAGCTGCGCTCGTAGCCGCGCGCCAGCATGCCGTCCACCAGCTTGCCGTGGTATTTTTCCAGGCCGCCCTTGCGCTTCCAGGCGGCCATGGCGCGGCGCAGGCCGTCGGCTTCGCCGGGGGTGAAGCCGGCGGCGATCATGGCGATCTGCATGACCTGCTCCTGGAACACCGGCACGCCCATGGTGCGGCCCAGCGCTTCCTTCAGGGCGTCGTTGGGATAGGTCACGGGCTCGAGGCCCTGGCGCCGGCGCAGGTAGGGGTGGACCATGCCGCCCTGGATCGGGCCGGGGCGCACGATGGCGACCTCGACCACCAGGTCGTAGAACTCCTTGGGGCGCAGGCGCGGCAGCATGCTCATCTGCGCGCGGCTTTCGATCTGGAAGACGCCGATGGTGTCGGCGCGGCTGATCATCTCGTAGGTCGCGGGGTCCTCGGCGGGGATGTCCTGCATGCTGAAGTCGAAGCCGCGGCGCCGGCTGATGAAATCCAGCGCGCGGCGGATGGCCGAGAGCATGCCCAGCGCCAGCACGTCGACTTTCAGCAGGCCGGCGGCGTCGAGGTCGTCCTTGTCCCATTCGATGACCGTGCGCTCCGCCATCGAGGCGTTTTCGACGGGCACCATGCGGCACAGCAGGCCGCGCGTGAGCACGAAGCCGCCGGTGTGCTGCGACAGGTGGCGCGGGAATCCGATCAGCTGCTCGGTCAGCGCGATCAGCTGCTGCACGGCCAGCGTGTCGGTGGCGATGCCCAGCTCCTCGAAGCGCTCCAGGCGGATGCTCTCGCCATCGAACCACTGCTGGCCCTTGGCGATGGCATCGAGCGTGTCGAGCTCGAAGCCCAGCGCCTTGCCGACGTCGCGGATGGCCGAGCGCGGGCGGTAGCTGGTCACGGCGGCGGCCAGGGCGGCGCGGTCGCGGCCGTATTTGCCGTAGAGGTACTGGATGACCTCCTCGCGGCGCTGGTGCTCGAAGTCGATGTCGATGTCCGGGGGCTCGTTGCGCTCGCGCGAGATGAAGCGCTCGAACAGCACCGACATGCGCGCCGGGTCGACCTCGGTCACGCCCAGGCAGTAGCAGACCACCGAGTTGGCGGCCGAGCCGCGGCCCTGGCACAGGATGCCGCGCGAGCGCGCGAACAGCACGATGTCATAGACGGTGAGGAAGTAGGGCTCGTATTTCAGCTCGCAGATCAGCTCCAGCTCGTGCTCGATCTGCGTTTGCACCGGGGTGGGAATGCCCTCGGGCCAGCGCCGGCCCGCGCCTTCGTAGGTCGCCTGGCGCAGGTAGCTGGCAGCGGTGTGGCCCGCGGGCACGACCTCGTCGGGGTATTGGTAGCGCAGTTCGTCCAGGCTGAAGCGGCAGCGCGCGGCGACCTGCAGCGTCTGCTCCAGCAGATCGGGCGTGAAGGTCTGCGCCAGCCGCAGCCGGCTGCGCAGATGGCGCTCGGCGCTGCGCAGCAGGGCGTAGCCGCATTCGGTCAGCGGCCGGCCGATGCGCGTGGCGGTGAGCACGTCCTGCAGCGGCTTGCGCGAGCGCACATGCATATGCACGTCGCCCACGGCGACCAGCGGCAGCGCGGTGAGCGCGGACAGCTCGCGCATGCGGTGCAGCCAGAGCTCGTCGTCGAGGCGGCGCGCGAGGTCCACGCCGATCCAGCAGCGGCCGGTGAATTCGGTCAGCGTCCAGCGGCCCATGGCTTCGAGCTGCGCGCCGCTGGCCTGGCGCTCGGGGCACAGCAGCACCACGCAGTTTTCGAGCTCCTGGCCGGTGATGTTGTCGAGGTCGAGGAAGTACGTGCCTTTGTCCGATGCGCGGCGCAGCTTTGTGATGAACTGGCACAGGTTGCCATAGCCATCGAGGTTCTGCGCCAGCACCACCAGCGTGAAGGGCGCTTCATCCTCACTGCGCGGCTGGATGCAGAACTGCGCGCCGACCAGCAGCGCGATGCCCTCCTGCTTGGCCGCGACATGCGCGCGCACGATGCCGGCCAGCGAGCATTCATCCGTGAGGGCCAGCGCGCCGTAGCCCAGCGCCTTGGCGCGCTTGACCAGCTCATCGGGCTGGCTCGCGCCGCGCAGGAAGGTGAAGTTGGAGATGCAGCGCAGCTCGGCATAGGCGGGCAGGGCGTGGTCCATGGCCGTTCATCCGTAGTGGCCGTGCAGGAACCAGGCGGTCTCGTCGCCGGCCAGCCGCGCCTGGAAGACCCACAGCAGGCCCGCGTGCTCGCTGCGCGCGAGCCAGTAGTCGCGCTGGACATTGCAGCTGATCTCGCTGCCGTCCGCCTGCGTGCGATGCCACCAGCCGCCCTCGACGCGGTCCGGGCCGAGCAGCAGCTGCAGCGGTCCCTGGTAGAGCGGACGGTTGAAGCGCTCGACCAGGCGCAGCGGGGTATCGAGCACCCAGGTCGGCAGCGGCAGGCCATGCAGCGGCTGGGGCCTGGCATTGCGGCGCGGCTCGGCGGAGGTCCACTGCTGCATCCATTCCAGGCGATGGTCGGCGCCGAGCTGCGGGCGGCGGATGCAATCCTCGCCCAGCCGCGCCTGGATGCGCTCGAGCGCGAGCCGTGTCGAGGCGCCCTGGTGCGCGGCGTCGGGGATCAGCGAGCGGCTGGCTTCGACCAGTGGCTCGACCTGGGTGGCGACGAGGATCAGCTCGCCCGCGGGCGCCAGCAGCTCGGTCTTGTCCAGATGTTCGCCCAGCAGCCGCGCGAAATGCTCGACGTTCTGCGTGGCCTCGGCGGTGCGGATCTGAAGTTCGCCGCCTTCGCCCGCGGCGCGCGAGCGCATGGCATCGTGGAGCCAGCGCAGCGTGAAGGCCGTGGCGCCAAGCTGGCGCGCGCGCAGCCAGCCGGCCATCTGCAGCAGCAGCACGCGTGCGCCCGCCAGCAGCTCGGGCGCGGTTTCCACGCGCGACATCAGCTCCAGCCGCACCTCGAAGTTCTCGGGCAGGCTGGTCCAGTCATAGGCCTCGGGGCGCAGGCCATAGGCCTGGTCGAGCGCGGCCAACAGCTGCGCATCGAAGCGCCGCGCCATGCCGCCGCGCGGCAGCGCGCGCACCTGGCCCAGGGTGCGGCAGCCGACGCGCGCCAGGGTTGCCTGGTGGCGCGCGACGGCGCTCAGGTGTTCGAGCGGCAGCGCGTCGAGCAGCGTGGCGAGCGGCCCGGCAAAGCCATCGTCCCGCCCCTGGCGCGCAAGGGCCAGCGCCGCCAGGCCCGTGGGCGCCCAGGCGACCTGCGCGCCGAGTTCGCTGGCGCCGCTTTCCACCAATGCATGCAATGCTTCGATCCCGCCAAACAGGCGCAGGCTGGCCTCGACCTCCAGCAGCACCGCTTCCTCGACGCTGGCCACGCGCGGCGTGAACTGCAGCGCCCACACGGCCAGCGCCCGCGGCTCAATGGGCGATGCGCAGCCGGGCAGCGGTCGCGGTAGCAGGGCGGCCCAGTGCATGGGTCTCCTCCTGGGGCTGCATCCCGGGCGCGGGCAGGGCGCGCAGCCGGGGGGGAAGAACGGAATGCAGGTTGCCGGGCACGGCCTCCAGATGCAGCACCGCGTCGGTGCTGGCGCCGCGGCGCTTGCGGATGCGCACCTCCAGCCCCCAGCTCTCGCCCAGCGCCACCGACACCCGCAGCGGCGCGGGCGAGGCATCGCGCAGGGCGGACTCGGGGCGGAACAGGAATACCGGCGCATCGCAATGCAGCGCCAGCACCTGCAGCCGCCGCACCTGCTCGGGCCGCGCCTGCGGCAGCCAGGCCAGCACTGCGCCCGAGGCTTCGGACTTGATCAACTGCTCGGTCACCCACAGGCTGTCGGCCGGACCCTGTACGTCTATCCAGACCAACTGCTCGGGCGCCAGGCCCAGCTGCGCCAGGCCCATGGCATGCGGTGCTTTTGGCGGGGCGACTAGGTAGATGCGGCTGTTCCTGTCCGCCAGAAAACCCGGCAGCGCGGGCCCCAGCAGCCGCCATTCGCATAGCGCGGCTTGCGCCAGCAGCACCTCGCTCAGGCCCTGGGTGGGCCAGCCGCCTCCTGGCAGGGCTGCGTCCAGCGCTTCGTAGCCCGTGGATAAAGCGCGCCCGTTGGTGCCTCCCAGCTCCGTTCCGCGCCAGACCGCCTGCGCCACATGCGCAGGCAGCTGCCAGCGGTCGAAGCCGCTGGCAGTGGGGGGCAGGGTGTGGACAATGGCGTTCATGATCGAATACTGTATTTAACCACAGTATATCGACCAAGTTGAAAATTTGTATCAAGGTTTTGCGTGCTTGGTGGCCAAGCCGGGCAGGAAATGACGGGTCTGATTAATCCGCTTCAGTCTTCCTGGAAGTTGGTTCCATTGGGGAAAGCATGGGAAGAAATGCTGGCAATCCTTATGCACCGGAAGCTGCCGTTGCTATAGATTGAAGTGAGTTCCAAGTAAATCGGCAGTCGTTTATCGATAGATCAACGCTTTTTCCATGCGGTACCTCATCACCAGTGGCATGCGCGCCAGGCGGATATCTATGCGCGCTTCAATATCGGCTTTGACCATTTCGGCCGCTCCTCCTCGCCAGCCAACCATGCGCTGACGCAGCAGATCTTTTTGCGCCTGCGCGAGAACGGCTTCATGTAGGAGCGAATCGGCCAGCAGTTCTTCTCCAAAGTGGGTAATCGCTTTCTTTCTGACCGCTATATCGTCGGGACCTGCCCGCATTGCGGTTATGGGGCGGCACGCGGCGACCAGTGCGATGGCTGCGGCCAATTGCTCGATCCTTTGGAACTGATTCAGCCAAGGTGCTGGCTGAACCCGAATGGAGAATTGGAGCTGCGCGAGAGCCGGCATATCTTTTTGAAGCTCGACGCGTTGCAGCCGGAGCTTCAAGACTGGATAAGCACGCGCAAATGCTGACCGCAGAACGTACGCTCCATTGCCAGGAAATGGCTCGATGCCGGGCTGCATTCGCGCAGCATCTCGCGGGACCTGGAGTGGGGCGTCGCGGTCCCGCTCGAGGGCTGGGAGGGCAAGGTCTTCTATGTCTGGTTCGATGCGCCCATCGCCTATATCGCCATGACCCAGGATTGGGCGCGAAAGCAGGGCGATCCGCAGGCCTGGCGGCAATGGTGGCAGCGGCCTGAAGAAGTCCGCCTGGTGCAGTTCATGGCCAAGGACAACGTGGCCTTCCACAGCATCTTCTGGCCGGCGATGATGCTGGGCACGCGCCAGCCCTGGACCATGGCAGACACCATCAAGGGCTACAGCTGGTTGACCTACGAGGGCCGCAAGTTCTCCACCAGCGAACAACGCGGTATCTTCACCGACGACGCCATCGGCCTGTTCAGCGCCGATTACTGGCGTTATGCGCTGATCTCGATGCTGCCCGAGTCGGACGATGCGGACTTCTCGTCTGCACGCTTTGCGGCCGCCATCAACAAGGATCTTGCCGACGGGCTTGGCAACCTTTTGCACCGCGTGTATATGCTGGCCAAGCGCCATTACGGCGGGCGTATTGCGCCATGCGGTGCGCCGCTTGCGGAGAGTGAGAAGGCACTGCTGCTGCAGCTGCGCAGCACGGCCGAGAACTATCTGGCCGCCATGAGCGCTATCAAGCTGCGCCAGCCCAGCAGGCGCTGCGCCGCATCTGGAGTCTGGCGGACGGGTTCATCACGCGCGAACAGCCCTGGCGCACGGTCAAGACCGATCCTGTGGCTGCCGAGCGCACCCTGGCGATGTGCCTGCATGCATTGCGCCTCGGCGCGGCCTTTGCCGCACCATTCATACCCGATGCGGCTGCGGCGGTCTGGCACTTCCTGGGACAGAAGGGCACGGTGCAGGGAGTGGCGCCAACAGCTGCACTTGCCGGCAGCCTGGAGCGCGTCGACGCGCCCTGGGTGCTGGAGGGCGCGCCACCGATGTTCGAGAAAATCACGCCGGAAGTCT
The DNA here is from genome assembly GCF_023634805.2 of Comamonas endophytica. NCBI lineage: Bacteria > Pseudomonadati > Pseudomonadota > Betaproteobacteria > Burkholderiales > Comamonadaceae > Comamonas > Comamonas endophytica. The sequence continues at coordinate 254,750 of NZ_CP106882.1, read as the reverse complement.
GCAAGCAGCTTTCCGGGCACTTTGCAGGTCAGTGACCGTGCTGCTGGCCCCGGGCATGCGCCGGCTGCGCCTTGCACAGCCCATCGAATTCCTCGGCCAGATCGCCAAGCTTCACCGCGGCCAGCCGCTTGACCAGCAGTGCCTGGGCCTGCGCCAGCGCATCGTCCAGGGCCGCGTTCACCACCTTCTCGACACCGCATTCGGGGTTGTCGGTGGTATTGCCGATCGCAAAGATGCGCGGCCCGCCCACGGCCTCGTGGATGTCGAGCAACGAGACCTTGGCGAGATCGCACGACAGCTTCCAGCCGCCGCCATGGCCTTTTTCCGATTGGACATAGCCGGCTTTCTTCAGGCCGGCCATGGTGCGCCGCACGACAACCGGGTTGGTGTCCAGCATCCGGGCCAACTGTTCCGAGGTGAAGGGCGCCTCCTGGCGCGCCATGTGCAGCAGCACATGCAGCATGCGGGACAGGCGGCTATCGCTTCTCATGGGCATTCCAATTCAATGTCATGAAGCATTGTAGGTTGCATGAAAATCGGCATTGGGCTTATCATGAAACTACGAAAGTTTCTTGAGAGGATTTCCCATGGTCTATGACGCACTCATCATTGGTGGCAGCTACGCCGGTCTGGCTGCCGCACTGCCCCTGGCGCGCGCACGGCGCAAGCTGCTGGTGGTCGATGCCGGCCAGCGCCGCAACCGCTTTGCCGAGCATTCGCATGGCTTCCTGACCCAGGACGGCAGCAAGGCTGCCGATATCGCGGCGCTGGCGCGCGCGCAGCTCATGGCCTATGAAACCGTCGAATGGCTGGATGCCATGGTGCTGGGCGCGCAGCGCAACGGGCAGGACTTCCAGGTCGACATCGAGGGCGGGCCCGCGCGGATGGCCAAGCGGCTGGTGCTGGCCCTGGGGGTGGTCGATACGCTGCCCGAGGTGCCCGGCCTGGCGCAGCGCTGGGGGCAGCATGTGTTCCATTGCCCCTATTGCCATGGCTACGAACTGCAGCAGGGCCGCATTGGCGTGCTCGCCACCTCGGAGCTGTCGTTGCATCAGGCGCTGCTGCTGCCCGACTGGGGCGCGACCACGCTGCTGCTCAACGGCAGCTTCGAACCCGATGCGCAGCAGCGGGCGCAGCTGCAGTCACGCGGTGTAACCATCGAGGCCACTGCGGTGCGCGAGATCACCGGACATGCCGATGTCATCTTGGAGGATGGCCGGGTGCAGGCATTCGATGGCCTGTTCATCGCTCCGCGCAGCCATGTCGCCAGCCCGGTTGCGGCGGCGCTGGGCTGCGAGTTCAGCGAAGGCCCGATGGGGGCGGTGATCCAGACTGATGCCATGAAGGCTACGACAGTGCCCGGTGTGTTCGCCTGCGGCGATGCCGCCCGCTTTGGCGGCTCGGTGGCGCTGGCCGTGGGCGATGGCACGCTTGCGGGGGTGGCGGCGCATCGGTCGCTGGTGTTTGGCGGGCATTGAGTCAGAGTGAGAGGATTTAACCGTTCTTGGTGAGCCTGTCGAAAACCGTTCGTGGTGAGCCTGTCGAACCATGGACGTCCTGTCCTCAAACTTGACCGCAGGCCCGTCATCCTTCGACAGGCTCAGGACGAACGGATCTTGACGGGCCGCCCAGGCGGCTCAGAGCGAGTCGAGTTACACGTCCGTGGTGAGCCTGTCGAAAACCGTTCGTGGTGAGCCTGTCGAACCAATGGACGTCCTGTCCTCAAACTTGACCGCAGGCCCGTCATCCTTCGGCAGGCTCAGGACGAACGGATCTTGACGGGCCGGCCAGGCAAGCTAAGAACGAACGGTTTCACCGCATTTGACCTTCGCTTGCAGGTCAACGAAGATGGCGGCGCAAACTGTCCTGCCTCTGCTTCAACGATTCCTGCATGCTTGCTTCCATAGATTTTTCCGCCCCCGCCCACGAAGTCGCGCGCCTGCTGATCGGCGTGACGCTGCTGATCGATGGCGTGGGCGGCCGCATCGTCGAGACCGAGGCCTATGACCAGACCGACCCGGCCTCGCATACCTATGCCGGGCAGACGGCGCGCAATGTCTCCATGTTCGGCCCGCCGGGCCATGCCTACGTATACCGCTCGTATGGCCTGCACTGGTGCTTCAACACCGTGTGCCGCGAGGCGGGCCATGGCGCGGGGGTGCTGCTGCGTGCGATCGAGCCGACGCATGGCATCGAGACCATGCGCGCGCGCCGCGGCCTGCAGGAGCTGAAGCTGCTGTGCGCCGGGCCGGGGCGGCTGGCGCAGGCGCTGGGCATCGATTCGCGGTTGAATGGGCAGTCTCTGTCCGAACCACCCTTCGAGCTGCTGGCGCGCGAGGCGGGCGAGATCGAGGTGCTGACCGGGCCGCGCATCGGCATTTCCAAGGCGGTGGATGTGCCCTGGCGCTTCGGGCTCAGGGGCTCGCGCTTCCTGAGCCGCGGATTTGCGGCGGAGCCCGGGACGCAGCAGCGATAGCTGCCGCGGCACGCCACCTGCGGGCAGAATCCGCCCATGCGAATCCTCATTGTCGAAGACGATCCCGGCATTGCCGCGGGATTGCAGGAAAACCTCGAGCAGCGCGGCTACGCGGTCGATGTCTGCGGCAACGTGGCGCAGGCGTGGAGCGCGCTGTGCACCGAGCCTTTTTCCGCGGTGCTGCTGGACCTGGGCCTGCCGGACCAGGATGGCGCCGCGCTGCTGCAGCGGCTGCGCAGCAGCCCTGAAGCGCCGCCGGGAGGGCAGCGCTTGCCCGATCGGGCAACCCCCGTGCTCATCATGACGGCCAGGGACCAGGTGCATCAGCGCATCGCCGGGCTGGATTCGGGTGCCGATGACTATCTCTCCAAGCCCTTCGATGTGGCGGAGCTCGAGGCCCGGCTGCGCGCGCTGCTGCGGCGCTCCGCGGGCCGGGCGTCCCCGACGATCACCCACGGGGACCTCACGGTCGATCCAGCGACCCGGACCGTGCACCGCGCCGGGGTACCGGTGGACATGTCGCCGCGTGAATTTTCCGTTCTGCTGGTGCTGCTCGAAGCGCGCGGGCGCGTGCTCTCGCGCCAGCAGCTGGAGGAAAGGCTCTACAGCTGGCAGACTTCGCTGGACAGCAATGCCATCGAGGTGCATGTCCATCACCTGCGCCGCAAGCTGGGCAACGAGCGCATCCAGACGATGCGCGGTGTGGGTTATTTCATTCCCTGGGAAAGCGAAGCGTAGAAGATGCGCGGCGGCTGGCGTGTCAACCGCCTTGCCCTATATCCCGCAGCGGGCCCATCCTGTAGCCGGCCACGGCGCCATCCGCATGGGAGGTCTTGACGAAGTCCGCGCCATGGATGGCCGCCACCTTCTGCACGACCTGGTGGCCCAGGCCGAGGCCGAGAATTCCTTGCGCTGGAGCAGCCTGCAGCCCGGCTTGCGGGGTATCGCGCACTTCGACCGACACCGGGTCCGCTTCCACGCGCACTTCCACCAGGGTGCCGGCGGGCGTATGGGCCAGCGAGTTCTCGATCAGGTTGCGGATGGCGATTTCCAGCAGGGTGCCGTAGCCCCTAAGCAGCACCGTATCCGGTGCCGATACGCAAAGCTCATGGCGTGACTTGTAAGCCTTCTCGCCATAGTCGGCCGCGATCTTCCTGACGAGATCCGCCAGGTCGAAGCTGGCGGCAGCCTCTGCCAGCTGCGTGCGGCTGGCGCGCGCCAGCGCCAGCAGATGGTGGATGACCGCTGCGCTGCGCTGGGCATCCTTGTCCAGCTGCTGCACGATCGCGGGCAAAGCGCCGGGTTCCGCCGTCTTCAGCAGTTCGACCTGCAACTGAAGCGAAGCCAGCGGTGTCCTGAGTTCATGGGCGAACTCGTTGGCCAGCGCACGCTCGCGGTGCAGCGCCGAGGTATAGCGGCTGGACAGGGTCTCGATGGCCTTCACCATCGCCTGGAACTCCTCATGCGGCGGAGCCTGCAGCTCGAAGGCCTGCCCGACCTCGAGGGAGCGCACCTGCTCGCTGAGCCGGTTCAGCGGCCGCAGCCCGCGCCTGACGGCCAGCACCAATACCAGCGCCACGACGGGAAGCAGCCACAGCCCCGGCGTGGCGACCTGCTCGGCGATGTCCGTGGCCAGCGCATCGCGTTCTTCGATCGAGAGCAGCACGGCGACGCGCCGCGCGCGCTCGCCCTCGTTCCAGCGCACGAACAGGCGCCAGGGCTGGCGCTGCGGGCCCAGCTCCACGGTCTGGAATCCATCGGCCAGCTGGAAATCGGGCATCGGGGCTTCGCCGGTGCGCGCCAGCACCCGGCCGTTGCCGTCCCAGATCACGACACTCATCGAGTGCTGGTAGTCGTGGGCCTTGAGGCCCGGGCTGCTGAGCGCGGCCGCGTCCGGCCGGCTGCTGAACGCCTCGGCACGCTGGGCCAGCAGCAGGGAGGCGACGCTGGCCAGGTGGCCGTCGGTCAGCTCGTCGGCTTCATGCTCGCCGGTGAGATAGCCGAAATAGATAAAGGCCAGCCAGACCGCCACCAGGCCGCCCAGGGTCCATGCCAGCAGCTCGCGCTGCAAGGAGGGTCGGTATTTCATCGAGATCTCTGAAAGGATGCCCGCAAGCGTACCCGCACGGCCGCGCAGGGCGCAAGAAACCGGCGGATACAGAGCGATGATTAATGCGGGCTTAAGCTGCGCGCGCGAATCTCCAAGCTGTGGCCTTGCGTGGCAAGGCCTTTTATTCAAAAGCTTCAAGGAATATTCATGATCGCCGCACAACGAAAGCTCCAGGTCCCGCCCAAGCGCAAGGGGCTCACCCGGCTGTGGTTTGCATTGAACCATTCGCTCAGCGGCATGCAGATCGCTGCAAAGGAGCCCGCGGTCAGGCTGGAACTGGCGACGGCTGCGGTCCTGGTGCCCGCAGCGTTCTGGGTCGGAAAAGGCCCGGTCGAGCAGGTGCTGCTGCTGGCATCCGTCGTTGCCGTGCTGGTGGTCGAAGTGCTGAACACCGCCATCGAAGCCGCCATCGATCGCGTGGGTGCCGAATACCACCCCCTGTCCAAGGCGGCCAAGGACCTGGGCAGCGCCGCGGTGTTGCTGGCGATCGCCATGGCCTGCGCCACCTGGGGCATCATCGGGCTTTCGCACGGGGCTTGAGCCAGGGCCCCAGGGCAGAGATTTCTACCCCCGGCATGGCTGGTAGAAGTCCAGCGCCGGCTGGTACTCCCTGGCCGTGACCCCCGCCAGGCCCAGCACGGCATGGAAGTAGCTGTCATGCGTGACCTGCTCGCCGGCCTTCCTGCGCAGGCATTCGGACGAGAGCCTGCTTTCGCGCTCGAATTCCGGCGACAGCCAGGTGATCCACGGCACCTTCCTTTGCGTGGCCGGCGCGAAGGCATATGGCAGCCCATGCAGGTAGACGTTGGACTCGCCCAGGGATTCGCCATGATCGGAGACATACATCATGGCCGAGTTGCCGCCGCGGGCCTTGAGCCAGTCGATGGACTTGGCCAGGAAGTGATCGGTGTAGCGGATGGAGTTGTCGTAGGCGTTGCGCACCGACTCCTGGCTGCAATCCTTCAGCGCGTTGGTCGTGCATTCCGGCAGGAAAGCCTTGAAGTCCTGCGGGGAGCGCTTGTAGTAGGCCGGCCCATGGCTGCCCATCTGGTGCAGCACGATGACCGTGCCCTTGCTGCGCTGGCGTTCATCCATCGCCTGCAGGCGCTTTTGCACCGCGTCGAGCATCGCTTCGTCGAAGCATTCCGCATTCCCGCAGGTGTCGGTGACTTTCACAACCGGCACCCGATTGCAGACCTCCTTGCAACCCGACTGGTTCTCGGCCCACAGGACGTTCAACCCGGCCTTCTGCAGCAGGTCCAGCAGGTTTTCGTAGTTCATCTTCCGGCTGTTGAAGTCCTCGCGCCCGAGATGAGCGAACATGCAGGGCAGCGACTCCGCGGTGCTGGTGCCGCAGGACCAGGCGCTTTGCTGGCTGATCACGCCGCGCTGCTGCAATTCGGCATTGGTCTCGCGCTCGTAGCCATTGAGGCTGAAGTGGTCGCTGCGCGCGGTCTCGCCCACCACCAGAAGCAGGGTCAGCGGTTTGGCGCTGGCGCGCGCCCTGGCATCCTCTCCGATCGGATGCAGCACGCTGGGGTCGAGCTCCCAAGGCTTGAGCGCGACGCGGGCCGCGGAATAGACGCCGGCCAGCGGATTGAGCAGATAGCGCAGGTCCTTGTGGTTGCGCATGGTCGAGGCCATCGACTGGTAGGAAAGCGCGAGCAAGGCCATGATCGCCACAAGTGACAGCGCCACGGCGGCGAAGTTCTTCCAGAGCTGCCTGCCCAGCGTCCCGTAGGCGACCGGCTGGCGCCAGATCAGCCAGATGGGGATCAGCGCCAGACACAGCACGTTTGCCGCCAGGCCCAGGTTCAGCAGGGCGCTGGTTTCGCGCACGTCGGTCTGCACCGCGTTGGTCACCATGCTGGGGTCGATGACGATGCCGAAGCTGTTCATGAAGTGGCTGGCAAAAGCCGTCACCAGAAGGAGCACGGTCAATACCGGCTTGAGCGAGCGCTTCCATGCAAAGAGCGCAAGGATACCGGCCAGCGATGCCAGCAGCAGACCGCCCAGCGCCAGAACGAAGCCCAGGCCGGAGAGGCTTTTCATCAGCCCCAGGGCGGCGAGCCTCTGCCACAGGGCGCTGTTGCCGGCAAGGGTCATCCACAGGCTGGCGGCAAGGACAAGCCACAGGGAATGGATTTTGCGCCTGGTCATCAGCGGCTCCCTGGCGCAGCCTGCATGCGGCGTGAAAAGAGCGGGTCCGTGATCCAGCCGAGCAGCCAGCAGATCCAGCCGGTCCACAGGGTATGGCTCATGAAGTGCGCGCCGCGCAGCTGCTGCGCACCGCCGAGCAGCAGGCCGAGGGCAATCGAGCAGGCCAGCCAGATCCTTGCCAGCTCGGGCTTGTCTGCGCGCAGCGCAAAATAGCCGGCAATGAAAGCAAAGCCCGTGGAGGCATGCCCCGCGGGAAAGCAATGCCCGCCGCCGCCATCCGTGCGCAGCCATCCCGCCCAGTGCGAGACAGGAGTGGCGACCCCGCCGAATTGCTGCAGGTCCCAGGGGCAGCTGGTGTGGTTGCCGATCTTGAGCAGCGCGATCACGCCGCTGGCGGCGAGGGTGACAAAGGCCAGCTGGAGCCGGCGCGCAAAGGGGAGATCCCGGAACGGGCCCCAGGGCCAGACGGTCGATGCCGCCAGGGCCAGGACGCCCAGCCAGGCCAGATGCCTTGCCCCGTCATGGAAGACCGCTGAAAGGATCCAGCTGTCCCTGAGCGGAAATCCGGCGGAGGAGCCCGCCAGCCGGGCCAGCGAAGTATCGAGGCCCGAGGCATCCCACAGGGCGATCAGGCAGAAAACGGCCAAGGCACCGAGGCGCTGGCGATCCAGGTATCTGTTCATGCCCTGGAGTGTTGGACTCCGAGCTTAACGCCGTCTTAAGGCGCCAGGCAGCAGGGCTTACTTGAGCAGGCGCAGCCCTTCAGTGATGGTCTGCCTCGTCTTCCAATACGCGCTCCACGGGTCCTGCTCCCGCTGTTGCAGGTAATTGAGGGCAGTGAGCACCGTCCAGTGCGCGCCACCCGTGATGGTGGGCAACTGCTCCCAGGAGATGGGCATCGACACCCCCATGCCCGGGCGCGCGCGCGCCGAGAAGGCGGCCACCGTGGTCTGGCCCTGGCCGTTGCGCAGGTAGTCGATGAAGATCTTGCCGACGCGGTTCCTGTCGCCGGCCACCGCGACGAACTTCGACGGGATGACGCGCGCCATGTGCTTGACCAGCGCCTGGGTGAAGGCCTTGACCTGGGGGAAGTCGCGGCGCGGCGTGATCGGCACGACCACATGCAGGCCCTTGCCGCCGCTGGTCTTGAGCCAGCTCTCGAGGCCCAGCTCGGTCAGCATGACGCGCGTGAGTCCGGCGGCTTCGACCAGCATTTCCCAGTCCACGCCTTCGCCCGGGTCGAGGTCCAGCACGAAGCGGTCGGGGCGGTCGATGCGCGCGACCTTGGAATTCCAGGTGTGGAACTCGACGACATTCATCTGCGCCGCGCCTGCCAGCGCCTGGGCGCTGTCCACCGCGAGCAGCGGCTCGTGCTCGGGCCACAGCGCGGGATCGAGCTCCTTGATGCCGGTGAGCTTGCCCTCGGCATGCTTCTGGAAGAACAGCGCCTTGGCAATGCCCGAGGGCGCGCGCACCAGCGAGACCGGGCGCTGCTGGAGGTGCGGCAGCATCCATTGGGCAATGCTTTCGTAGTAGCGCACCAAGTCGATCTTGCGCAGGCCGGTGCTGGGGTCGATGATGCGCTGGCCATGGGTGACGGTGACCGGGCCGGAGTCGGTGCGCACTGCGCGCCGGGCCGGTGCGGGCGCCGGCGCAGTGCGAGCTGGCGCGGTGCGGGCCTCGGCTTTTCTTGCATATTCGCGCACGATCTCGTGCACCGGCTTGTCGGTGCGCAGGCCGCGGAACACGGCGTGGCGCACCTGGTGGTCCGGGGTCCAGGCGCCAAAGGCGACTTCGACCACTATCGATGGAGTGACCCAGCGTTCGGTGCCGGCCTTGCGCCGCGGCCAGCGCCCGGAGCCGGCATGCTGCACGCCAGCTGGGGACTTGGGGATCTCCAAGGGATGCAGCAGATCGTGCAGCTGCCTGCCGACCACCGAATCCCAGCCGGTGCCGACCGCGCCCGCGCTGCGCAGCACGCCATCCTCGTAATAGCCCAGCAGCAGGCTGCCGATCTCGCGCGCGGCGCCGGTGCGCGGCATGTAGCCGATCACCACGAATTCCTGGCGCAGCTGGCACTTGAGCTTGAGCCAGCTTTCGGTGCGCCCCGAGACATAGGGGGCGTCGGCGTTCTTGACCATCACGCCCTCGAGGCCGAGCTTGCAGGCGGCGCTCAGCAGATCGTCGGGCGTGGCGTCGATGACCTGGCTCAGCCGCAGATTGGCGCTCTCGCGGCCTTCGAGCAGCTGCTGCAATACCACGCGGCGCGCGCGCAGCGGCAGGTCGCGCAGGTCGCTGTCGCCCAGGTAGGGAATGTCGAAGGCGAACAGCACGATGTCCGAGGCCTGGGCGCTGTCGATGGCGTTCTGCAGACGGTGCAGGTTGGGCACGCCGTTGTCTTCCAGCACCACGATCTCGCCGTCGAGCCAGGCATTGGTGAGGCCCAGCGAAGCCACGGTGCGCGCCAGCGGCTTGAGCTTGTCCGTCCAGTCGTTGCCGTTGCGCGTGAACAGGCGCACGTCCTCGCCCTCGATGCGCGCCAGCACGCGGTAGCCATCGAATTTGCTCTCCACCAGCCAGTTGCCCTCGGGAATCTCCGAGACCAGCGTGGCCAGCTGGGGCTCGAGGGTGGCGGGCAGGGGGGCCTTGCGGGCCACGGGCGCTGCCGGTGCGCGCGGCTCGCGCTGCGAGAGCAGGCCCAGCGGGTTCTTGATGACGCTCTCGGGCAGCGCCGTGATCACCTCGTATTCATGGCGCAGGCGCGCCCACTCGTCGCGCTTCTTGAACAGCAGCCACTGGTTCTGCCTCGTGTCGCCCTTCCTGGAGATGCGCACCAGCTCCCACAGGCCGGCCAGCTTGTGCCCGTCCAGCGAGAAGACCAGCTTGCCCTTGGCCAGGCCCGCGCGCGGGTCGCCCACGGGCTCCCAGGTGCCATGGTCCCAGACGATGACGGTGCCGCCGCCGTACTGGCCCTTGGGGATCTCGCCCTCGAAAGTGTTGTAGCTGACCGGATGGTCCTCGACCTGGATGGCCAGCGACTTCACGGCGGGATCGAAGGACGGCCCCTTGGGCACGGCCCAGCTGAGCATGACGCCATCGAGCTCGAGACGGAAGTCGTAGTGCAGGCGCGAGGCCCAGTGCTTCTGGATGACGAATTTGAGCGCCGCATCCCTGGCCCCGCGCGCGAGCTTTCCCGCGGGTTCGGCCGTCTTGCCGAAATCGCGCTTGGCGTTGTAATCGGCCAGCGGCCCGGCCGCGGGAGCGCTCTTGCGGGGCATGGGGTGTCAGCGCTGCTTCTTCAGATGCTCTTCCACATCCTTGGCCTCGTTGCCCACCGCCTTGACGGCGGCCTTGAGCTGTTCTTCCGAGACATTGAACTTCTTCGACCAGTCGCGCACTTCATAGTCCTCGCTGAGGCTGATGCGGGTACGATCCTGGCCGCCGGATTGGGATTTGTTGTCTGCCATGGTTGCTCCTTGGGGTTGAAAGTTAAGGCAAATTTGAACAAACCGTTCATGGTGAGCCGTGCCGAACCACGGACGTCTCTTTGTCGGCCAGGTCGTTCATCCTTCGACAGGCTCAGGACGAACGGAATCGACCGTTCGTGGTGAGCTTGTCGAACCATGGACGTCCTGCCCTAAAAAACCTCAAGCAGCCTTTTTTTGGGTCGCGGAAGCCCGTCCACTGCTCTTCTTCGCCGCCGCCTTGGCCGGCTCCTTCGCAGGCGCCTTGCCCCCGCGCAGGCTGCGCTGCAGCAGCGCCGTCAGATCCAGCACCTCGCCACCCTGCGGCGCTTCCTCTTCGGGCTCAATCACGGTGCGGCCCTCGCCGGCCTTGGCTTTCTTGGTCACCAGCTTCATGACTTGGTGGCGGAATTCATCCTTGAAATCCTCGGGGTCCCATTTCCCGGACATCTCGGCCACCAGCTGCTTGGCCATCTTCAGCTCGGCGGCGCTGATGCTCTTGCTGCCCTCGGGAGGCAGGTCCAGCGATTCCAGGGTCTTGACCTCATCGCCCCAGCGCAGCAGGTTCAGCACCAGCGCCGGACCCGAGGGCACCAGCGCCGCGAGATGCTGCTTGGTGGAGATGACCACCTTGGCCAGGCCGATCTTGCCGGTCGCGATCAGGGTCTCGCGCAGCAGCGCATACACCTTGTCGCTCTTGTTGATCGGCGCGACGTAGTAGGGCTTCTCGAGGAAGATGAAGGGCATCTCGCGGGCGTCGATGAAGCGCTCGATGTCGATGACCTGCGTCGTGCGGGGGAAGACCGCCTCGATCTCCTCGGGGCTGATCAGCACGTACTTGCCTTCCTCGTATTCGACGCCCTTGACGATGTTCTCGCGGTTGATCTCGCGGCCCGTGCGCTTGTTGATGCGCTTGTAGCCGACCGGGTCCATGGAGCGCTTGTCCAGCCAGTCGAAGTCCACCCCCTGCTCGGTGGCCGCGGTGTGCAGCCCCACGGGGATATGCACCAGGCCGAAGCTGATGGCGCCTTTCCAGAGAATGCGGCTTCCAGTGGCCATGCGGTGCGACTCCTTTGGGACTTCGTTTGGTCAAAGTGTGCGGCGGGCCTGTAGGGGCATCTGTAGGCCTTTGCTTGCATGCCCAGTAGGCGGCATGCCCTTCGCGTCCTTGCTGGATCGGCCTATGCTGGCGGCATGTCCAAGCTGCTGCGCTCCATTGCCGTCTATGTCGAGGAACCCAAGCGGGGCAGCTTCGCCTGGGTGCTGATCGAGCGCGAGAACGCCGACACCTGGCGCGAGATCGAGCGCGCCCACCACCATGCGGACAGCTACCACGGGGCCATGGCCGACGGGCTGCTGGCGCTGCAGGCCATGACCGAGGATCTGGACCAGGGGCCGCGCGAAAGCGCCGGACAGCGCTCGGCGGGCCATGCGGGCGGCGAAGCCAGCTTCTTTGGCTTCGGGCCCGCGCGCTGAAGCCTATTCCCCGTGCGGCAGGCGGCGCGGCGAGCGCCGGCCCAGCCACAGCGCCGCGGCCACTCCCAGCACGCCCAGCGCCACCACGGTGCCTGCCGCCTTCTGGTTGGCCTGGCGCTGGCCGCCGTCGATCTGCGTGCCCTTGGAGGCTTCGAACAGATTGCCGTCGGTGCGCGCGGCCGGATTCGCGCGCCCCAGCGCCCAGCGCATGGTGCGGTGCATGGTGGCGCCCACCCACTGCGGGGCAATGGCATGCGCCAGGCGGCCCGGAGCGGCGGCGGCGCCCACCCAGGTCAGGGCGCGCGGACGGTTCACCAGCGCCACCACGCAACGCGCCACGCGGCGCGGGTCGACCATGGGAATGCGCGGGCGGATGTTGCTGCCCGTGTAGTTGGCGCCATGCAGCAGGCCGGGCGAGTCGACGAAGGTCGGCGCCACGTCGCAGACATGCACCTTGGGCAGGTCGGACACTTCGGCGCGCAGCGCCTCGGACAGCCCGCGCAGCCCGAACTTGCTGGCGGTGTAGGCCGCGGCATAGGGCGCCGGCACCCAGCCGCCGATGGAGATCAGATTGATCAGCGTGCCGCGCCCGCGCTGGCGGAAGTGGCGCAGCGCGGCATGCGCGCCGTTCATGTGGCCGATGAGGTTGGATTCGACCACGCGGCGGTGCGCGGCCAGCGGCGTTTCATCGAACAGCCCCACGGCGCCGACGCCGACCCCGTTGATCCAGACATCGATATGCCGGTGCTGGGTGATCGCCGCCTGCGCCAGTTTTCCCACGGCCTCGGCATCGGTGACATCGGTGGGCACGACCAGCGCCGAGGCCGCGCCCGCGCTGCGGCAGGCCTCGGCCACGGGCTCGAGCGTGTCGGCGTCGCGCGCCGCCAGCACCAGGCGCGCGCCGCGCTCGGCAAAGGCCAGCGCGGTGGCATGCCCGATGCCGCTGGAGGCGCCGGTGATCACCACCACCAGCGGGGAATGGGCGGCGACGAGGCCGGCGGAATGGGGTTCTGCTTGAGTCATGGTGTGGTTCGGTGAAAAGGAGAAATGAGACGCTGCCGGGACGCCAATGCCCCGGCTGCTGGCGCTGCGGTGTTCATCAAAGGTTGTATGCGCCGTGCCGGGGCCGCGCTGTAGGACGGCGGCGAGAACCCGGGAAGTGCTCTGCGAAATGGGCGATAAAGGAAGCCCTTGCATCCCCCTGGAACCCCGTGCCGCCTCTGAAAACCCCCGACGGAAGATATATCGTGGTGCGCGGGCGCCTGTGGCGCACCAGCAATCCGCATCTGGATGAAGCGCAGCGCGCGGCGCTGGTGCATGCGCTGTCCGCCGCGCGCCGGGAAGTGAAGGCGGCGCTGGCGCAGGAAGATGCGCCGCGCCTGGCGGCGGCCCGCGCTGCAGTCCATCAGGCCAAGCTGGGCCTGGGCGAGCGCGGCGCGCCATGGTGGACCGATGGCGCGCCGGACTTCAACCGCTTCCTGGCAAAGAACACGCCCTATGCGCAGTGGTATGCGCAGTCGGGCGAGGGGGCCTAGCGCGGCAGGCCGATGCTCAGCACGTCGAAGGGCAGCAGGGGCGGCGGGTCCTTCTGCTTGTCGGTCTGGCCATTGACCACCATCAGCGCATTGTCGGCCATGGCCGCCGTCGTCGGGTACTTCAGCCGATGGTCGCGCAGGCGCTGCTCGACGCGCGCGCTGCCCCAGCCATTGGCCAGCGACACGCGCACCAGTTCGTCGTCGGCATTGCGCACCACATACAGCTCGTTGGCGCCGTTCAGCACCAGGCCGTCGCCGTTGACCAGCGAGCCGCCCTCGACGCGCACCTCGCTCACGGCGCGGTTGCCGGTGTCGATACGCCAGAGCTGGCCGGTGGCCTGCTGGATTGCGAGCAGCCAGCGGCCGTCGCTTGATGCCACGATGCCGTTGAAGTTGTACTGGTTGGGCTGGTAGCGCACGGGGGTGTTGCGCAGGTCCAGCCAGGGCTCCAGCACCATGGCGGCGCCGGGCGCGGCATTGATGCGCCACAGCACAGGACGGAACGAATCCGTCACATAGGCATGGGTCGAGGTCAGCACCAGGTCGTTGAGGAAAGGCTGGCCTTCCTTGGGACCTTTCACCACGGCCAGCGTGGCGGCGCGCTGAGGATCGACGATGGCCACGGCGTTGGACGGGCCGCCCGCAACCCACAGGCGTCCCGAGGCATCGACCTTCATGCCGTAGGCGTTCAGGCGCCCGGCCGAGCCGCCCATCTGCAGCATCTCGGCCTTGGTGGCGCCCTTGGCGATCTTGTAGATATGGCCTTCGGTGCTCGAGCCCACATAGGCGGTACCGTCGCGGCTGTCGATGGCAATGCCTTCGGGGAACACATTGGCGCCCTCGAAGATCGTGCGCCCCTGGACCATGCCCGGTGCGGTGGACTCGATGATGCCGCAGGCAATGCGGCCGCCGGAGTTGCCGGCCGGATCGCTGGCGTAGTCGTCCTCGCGCTCGTGCACGATCAGCGTGCGGCCCATGACCGAGGTCTTGCCCGGCTGCAGCGTCACATGCGGATTGGTGAAGCGCAGCGTGCCCTGGCGGTTGGCGCCGACCGAGATGTTCGGCGCCTCGCCGGCATGGGCCTCGTGCGGGGACTGGCCGGGGCGGCCGTGGTTGCGCGTCATGTGCGGATCGAAATGCCCGCCGGCGGCGCCAAAGGCAACGATCTGCCCGGTTGCGGCATCGGGGCCGGGGGAGCAGGCGCCATGGGCATGGATGTGGAAGCCATGCGGGCCGGGCGCCATGTCGCGCACTTCGATGGCGATTTCCACGCCGCCGCCATTGGGCAGCTCGCGCAGCATGGCGTTTCCGGCGGGCTGGCCGGCGGGAGTCATCAGCGCCACACGGGCCTGGGGCATCTGGGCCTGGGCCATCGGCGTCTGTGGCGTGGCGCTGCCCAGGGGGGCCGTGGTGGACACCGGCGCCGGCGTGCCGGCCGCGGGCATGTCGTAGTTGCCGCTGGCGGCGCAGCCGGCGAGAAGGGCGGCGATTGCAGAGACCAGCACGCTGCTGGCGGACACGAAGGGACGTTGTTTCATGGCGGCAGATTCCTGGAGTGTTCGTTGGGTGGGCACAGGCATTTACCGGCCCGCGTAGCGAATGCGGTAGATCACGCCGTTCTGGTCTTCGGCCAGCAGCAGCGAGCCGTCACGTGCCTGGACCAGGCCTGCCAGGCGGCCGAAGTGCGCCGGGCGCTGGGACTTGGCCTTTTCCGCGGGCGTGCCGGCCGCGCCGGGCTGATTCAGCGCCGGGGGCAGCTGCGACATCAGCCAGCCGGTGGCGAAATCCTCGCTGCCTTGCGGCTGGCCATTGGCGTCGAAGCGCACGCGCACCACCTTGTAGCCGCTGGGCTGCGAACGGTTCCAGGAACCGCGGAAGGCCACGAAGGCATCGCCGCGGTACTCGCTGGGGAACTGCTGCCCGGTGTAGAACACGAAGCCTAGGGGCGCGGCATGCGCGGTGTAGTGCAGCGCCGGCGCCGTCGTGGTGGGGCAGAAGTCGGCCTTGGTGGTCTGCGGCGGTTCGTTGAACTGGATCGGCGTGACCTTGCGGTCGCCCCAGCAGAAGGGCCAGCCATAGTGCTGGTTGGGCTTGATGGCGTTGAGTTCCTCGGGCGGCTCGTTGTCGCCCTGGAAGTCGGAGCCATGGTCGAAGCCGTAGAGCTGGCCGCTCGTGGGATGCCAGCCGAAGCCGATGGTGTTGCGCAGGCCCTTGGCGTAGATCTCGCGCGCCGAGCCATCGGGGCGCATGCGCAGCATGGTGGCCGATTCGGGGTTGGGCTCGCGGCAGTTGTTGCAGGTCGAGCCCACCGTCACATAGAGCCAGCCGTCGGGCCCGAAGTCCAGCGTGCGGTTGGGGTGCTGGCCGGCATCGGGCAGGTCGTCCACCAGCGTGGTGGTCATGCCCAGCGTGCCGTCGGGCAGCACCGGCGCCATCAGGATCTTCTTGTCGGTCACGGCATAGAGGCGGCCCTCGCGCAGCGCCAGGCCGTTCACGTACATGACGTTCTGCATCACGATCTTCTGCTCGTCGGCCTTGCCGTCGCCATTGGTGTCGCGCAGCAGCAGCACGTCGCCCTGCTCGCGGCGGCTGGCGTAGACATCGCCGTTCGGCGCCACCACCAGCCAGCGCACGTTCTTCAGGTCCTTGGCAAACACCGAGACGCTGAAGCCTGCGGGCACGCGCAGGTTGGGCAGGAGGTTTTCATTGAATGGCACAGGCGTGGGTTCGACCACACCAGCCGTGACCTGGACCGGGCCATCGCCAGGCTGCAATTGCGCGCTGGCGGAGACAGCAATTGCCGCGAGAAGCAGGCCAGCGGCGCTGGCCCGCAGGCGTTGGAAGTCCGAGGTGGGAGGGCGTTGTGTCATATGAAACGGAGGGTAAAAAGGGTTGAAGGGCCGTATCGGTCGCTACAGCGCTCTATCCTGCGCATGCATGGGCAAACCCGGGCAGGATCAGTTCTTGATGCTTTGTAGGACGCTGGCGGGGGCGGGAATTCAACAAACCGTTCGTTCTGATCCTGGGCTCGACGAAGGATCGAAAGATGGGCGGCGTACTCTTGAGCCTACGGGCGTCGTCCTGGATATTGGATCTGGAGACACCCTTCGACAGGCTCAGGGCGAACGGGGAAAGGGGCGTGCGAGGATCAGCGGACGGAGCCTGGAATGAAGCACGCCAGAAAACCGTTCGTCCCGAGCTTGCCTGGGCGGCCCCGTCGAAGGATGGACGGCCTGCCCTCAGACAGAACGCAGCCGCCGCCCGTCCCTCAGCCTCAAGCCTTCGGCATCTTCTCCAGCAGCTTGTCCAGCGTCACCGGATAGTCCCGCACGCGCACCCCGGTCGCGTTGTAGATCGCGTTGGCCACCGCCGCGCCCACGCCGCATAGGCCCAGCTCGCCCACGCCCTTGGCCTTCATGGGCGAGGAGATCGGGTCGGTCTCGTCGAGGAAGATCACCTGCATGTGCGGGATATCAGCATGCACCGGCACTTCATAGGCGGCGAGATCGTGGTTGACGAAGAAGCCCTTGCGCTTGTCCACGGCGAGGTCTTCCATCAGCGCACCGCCCACGCCCATGGTCATGGCGCCGATCACCTGGCTGCGCGCCGACTTGGGGTTGAGGATGCGGCCCGCGGCGCACACCGACAGCATGCGGCGCACGCGCACCTCGGCGGTGTAGGCATCGACGGCCACCTCGACGAAGTGGGCGCCGAAGGTCGACTGCTGGTAGCGCTTGTCCAGGTCGCCAAACTCGATGCTGTCGGCCACCGAAAAGCCCTTGTCGCCCGCGATCTCGGCCAGCGTCCGGCTCTGTCCGCCGGCGCGCACCATGCCCTCGGCGAACTCTGCATCCGCGGGGAAACCGGCGCGCTGCGCGATGGCCTCGCGCAACTTCATGCAGGCCGCGTACACGCCCGAAGTCGAACTATTGGCGCCCCACTGGCCGCCCGAGCCAGCGGAGACGGGAAAGCTCGAATCGCCCAGTTCGACCACCACGCGATCGAGCGGCACGCCCAGCATCTCCGCCGCGGTCTGCGCGATGATGGTGTAGCTGCCGGTGCCGATGTCGGTCATGTCGGTCTGCACCGTGACGATGCCGCGGTTGTCGAGCAGCACCCGCGCGCCCGACTTCATCACCAGGTTGTTGCGGAAGGCCGCCGCCATGCCGATGCCGATCCAGGCATCGCCCTCGCGCCGGCTGGCGGGCTTGGCGCTGCGCTCGGACCAGCCGAACTCCTTGGCGCCGGTGCGCAGGCATTCCACCAGGCGGCGCTGCGAAAAGCGGCGCTCGGGCTTGGACGGGTCGACCTGGGTGTCGTTGCGCACCCGGAACTCGATCGGGTCCATGCCAAGGCGCTCGGCCATTTCGTCGATGGCGATCTCCAGCACCATCATGCCCGGCGCCTCGCCCGGCGCGCGCATCGAATTGCCCTCTGGCAGATCGAGCACCGCCAGCCGCGTGCCGGTCAGGCGGTGCGCGCCGGCGTAGAGGAACTGCGTCTGCTGCGTCGCCTCCTCGGGCTCGCCGCCGGGCAGATTGCCGGACCAGCTTTCATGCGCGATGGCGGTGATCTCGCCGCTTTTGGACGCGCCCAGGCGCACGCGCTGGATGGTTGCCGGGCGGTGCGTGGTGTTGTTGGCGATCAGCGGGCGCTGCAGCGTCACCTTGACCGGGCGCTGCGCGATGCGCGCGCCCAGGGCGGCCAGCAGCACATCGGTGCGCAGGAACAGCTTGCCGCCGAAGCCGCCGCCGATATAGGGCGAGATCAGGTGCACGCGGTCCTTGGGGATGCCCAGCGTCTTCGCCAGGTCGCTGGCGAACCAGTCCACCATCTGGCTGGAGGTCCACACCGTGAGCCGCTCGCCGCGCCACATCGCCGTGGTGGCATGCGGCTCCATCATCGCGTGCGACTGGTCCGGCGTGGAGTAGGTCTGGTCCAGCTGCACCTCGGCGCGCGCGAAGGCGCTGTTGAAATCGCCGACCTTCTTGTCCTTGTCGATGGTCTTGGCGCCAGAGCTGCGCGCCTGCTCCAGGTCGTATTTGCCGGCCGTGCTTTCGTAGCGCACTTCCAGCAGCTTTGCGGCGCTGCGCGCCTGCTCGAAGGTTTCGGCCACCACCAGCGCCACGGCCTGGTGGTAATGCTCGACATTCGGTCCGGCCAGCAGCCTGGCGATGTTCTTCTCGCCCTTGCCCAGCTTGCCGGCGTTCCTGGCGGTGACGATGGCGATCACTCCGGGCGCGGCCTCGGCGCGGCTCTGGTCGATGGAGGCGATGCGGCCCTTGGCCACCGTGGCGCCCACGACGTAGCCATAGGCGGCGTCGGGCGCCACATCGTGGCGTTCGTAGGCATAGGGCGCGGTGCCGGTGGTCTTGAACGGCCCGTCGATGCGGTCCACGGGCTGGCCGACGACCTTGAGCTGGTCGATCGGGTTGGTGGTGGCGGGGGTGTCGAATTTCATGCTTGGCTCCGTGCGGTGGCGAGCACGGCATCCAGCGTGCGCTCGACCAGCGTGATCTTGAAGGCGTTGTGCTCGGTAGGGCGGGCGCCGGCCAGCAGCAGGCTGCTGGCGGCTTTCGCGCCCTGGGGCAGCGCCTGGTCGGCAGCCTCGACGCGCCACGGCTTGTGCGCCACGCCGCCCAGCGCCACGCGGCCCGAGCCGTCGGGCTGCAGCACCGCGGCCACGGACACCAGCGCGAACGCATAGGAGGAGCGGTCGCGCACCTTACGGTAGATGTGCTTGCCGCCCAGCGGCGCGGGCAGGGTCACCGCGGTGATCAGCTCGCCCGGCGCCAGCGCGGTCTCGATATGCGGCGTATTGCCCGGCAGCCGGTGGAAGTCGGCGATGGGAATGGTGCGGCGCGCGCCGTTCGGCTGCAGCGTCTCGACGCCCGCGTCCAGCAGGCGCATGGCCACCGCCATGTCGCTGGGGTGCGTGGCGATGCAGGCCTCGCTCGAACCCACCACGGCGTGCTGGCGGCTGATGCCGCCGATGGCCGAGCAGCCGCTGCCCGGCTCGCGCTTGTTGCAGGGCTGGGCGGTGTCGTAGAAATAGGGGCAGCGCGTGCGCTGCAGCAGGTTGCCGGCCGTCGTTGCCTGGTTGCGCAGCTGGCCCGAGGCACCGGCCAGGAGCGCGCGCGACAGCACGCCATAGTCGCGGCGCACGCGTGCGTCGGCCGCGAGATCGGTGTTGCGCACCAGCGCGCCGATGCGCAGGCCGCCTTCGGCCGTGGCTTCGATCTTGTCGAGACCCAGGCCGTTGACGTCGATCAGGTGCTGGGGCGTCTCGATCTCCAGCTTCATCAGGTCCAGCAGATTGGTGCCGCCGGCAATGAAGCGGGCGCCGGGCGTGCGCGCGGCCGCGGCCAGCGCCTGTGCGGGCGAGGCCGCGCGTTCATAGGTGAAGGCCTTCATGCTTTCACCCCGCCGACTTCGCTGATCGCATCGATGATGTTGCTGTAGGCGCCGCAGCGGCAGATATTGCCGCTCATGCGCTCGCGCAGTTCGGCGGCCGACAGCAGCGGCTGGGCCGTGAGGTCCGCCGTGACATGGCTGGGAATGCCCTGCTTGACCTCCTGCAGCACGGCTGCCGCGGAGCAGATCTGCCCGGGCGTGCAGTAGCCGCACTGGTAGCCGTCGTGCTTGACGAAGGCTTCCTGCAGCGGGTGCATCTGCCCGGGCTGGCCCAGGCCCTCGATGGTGGTGACTTCGGAGCCCTCCTGCATGACGGCCAGCGTCAGGCAGGAATTGATGCGCCGCCCGTTGACGATCACCGTGCAGGCGCCGCACTGGCCGTGGTCGCAGCCCTTCTTGGTGCCCGTGAGGTGCAGGTGTTCGCGCAGTGCATCGAGCAAGGTGGTGCGCGGGTCGACGGCCAGGCGCTGTTCCTTGCCATTGACCTTGAGATGGACGGACATCGGCACGCCGGGGCGGCCGTTCTCCGCGGGAGCGGCCGGGGCGGAGGCGGGCGCGGCGGACGCGGCCAGCTGCGCAGGCACCGTCAGCGAGACGGCACCGGTCTGCAGCAGGCCGCGCCGCGACAGGGTGAATTCGGCGGGGTGATTCATGGGCGTGGGTCCTTGGTCTGGCCGGCCTTTGCTGCAAGCGCAAGGCCGGAATGGTTGTGAACCCATCCTAAAGGCGGGTTTTTACCAATCACGTCAGAAACCACCCCGTCCTGCGCCCGATTTCCGGTGGCTAGCGCAGCAGTTCGGTGAAGCGCGCCTGCACCCAGTTCGCCGCCGGGCCGGGCTGCCAGCCCTGGCACCAGAGCACGCGCACCGACAGCTGCGGCAGCGCCAGCGACGGGCAGTCCAACTGCTGCAGCGGCTGGCGATAGGAGTCATGGGTCGCGATGTTGACCGGAAGGATAGCCCAGCCCAGGTCATAGGCGACCATCCGCGCCAGCGCGTAGAAGCTGTCCGCGCGCCAGACCTTGGGACTGTAGGCGGTCTCGTGCACGTCATCGGCATGCAGGATCAGCTGGCGGTAGGGCACCAGGTCCCTGCGCTGCACCGTCTCGTTCCTGGTGAGCGGGTGGCCCATGGGCACGAACAGGCCCTGGGAAACGGTGCCCATGTGGCGCTGGTCGAAGCGTGCGGGGAGGGCGCCGCGCACGAAGTGGATCGCCATCTGCGCGCGCTGCTGGTCGACGTACTCCGCCACCTCGGTGGCCGTGCCGTTGAGCAGCGTCAGCTCGAGATCGGGAAAACGCTGCGCGATCTCGCGGATCAGCGTCCCCACCGCGGTGTCGGGCAGGGCCTCGTCCAGCGCCAGCGTGAGCTTGGCCTCGCCGCCGGCGCTGAGCGACAGCGCGCGCTGCTCCAGCGACTGCCCCTGGCGCAGCAGTTCGCGCGCTTCCAGCAGCAGCAATGCGCCGGCATCGGTGAGCTGCGCATTGCGCCGCGAGCGGTCGAACAGTTCCACACCCAGGTCGGCTTCCAGCAGCCCGATGGCCGTGCTGACGGCCGATTGCGCACGCCCCAGCCGGCGCGCGGCTTCGCTGAACGAGCCGCTTTCGGCCGTCAGCACGAACTGTCGAAGCTGGTCGAGGGTCCACTGCATGGCGCGTTATATCAATTTTTTAGATGGATGTTGACTTTTTCGATTCCGATGGAGCTTGGAAAATTCCCTCAACGCGCTGCAAGCCCGTGCCAACCCACTGACCGATGCGCCCTTTTCCACATGGAGGATTGCCATGACCTTGCGTCCCTGGATCTTTTTGCTGGCCGCCGTCGCCACCGAGATTGTCGGTGTCAGCGTCATGAAGCTGGTGTCGCAGGAGACGGCCTGGACGGCGCTGCTGTTCATGTACCTGATGATCGGCCTGTCGTTCTTCCTGCTGGCCACGGCCATGGAGCATATCCCCATGGCAGTGACCTATGCCACCTGGGAAACGCTGGGCCTTGCGGCCGTGGCCTTCATCGGCTGGCAGTTCTTTGGCGAAAGCCTGGGAGCTTTGAAGCTGCTGGGCATGGCGCTGCTGATGGCGGGCGTGGTGCTGGTCAACGCGGGCGGCCACGCGGCAAAGGAGTGACGCATGCAGAACGCCCAATTCATCCATTACGCCTTCATGGGGCTAGCAGTGCTGCTGGAAGTGGCCGCCAACGTGTTCATCAAATGCTCGGCCGGCTGGCGCCGCAAGGTCTGGGGCGTGCTGGGCATTGGCTGCGTGCTGGCGTCCTTCACCGCGCTGTCGCAGGCCGTCAAGGGCATCGACCTGTCCGTGGCCTATGCGCTGTGGGGCGGCACCGGCATCGTGCTCACCACTGCCGCCGGCCGGCTGTTCTTCCAGCAGGCACTGGCGCGCCGCGGCTGGGCGGGCATTGCGCTGATCGTGCTGGGCGTGCTGCTGCTCAAGTTGTCCTGAGCCTGGCTTCCCTGTCTTCCATCGAAGGAGTCCCCATGCGAGCCATCCGCCCCTTTTTCCTTCCCATGACCGCGAGGTGCCCATGATCCTGAGTCTGCTGATCATCCTCGCCCTGCTAGGCGCGGCCTGCATGGCCCGGTGCCGCAAGCGGATGGGGCAGATGCTGTACGCGCTGGCGCTGGGGCTGTTCTTCGCCGTGGGCTGCGGCGTGGTTCCCGCGTGGCTGTTGCAGGATCTGCAAAGCGCATACGAGGTCAAGCCATCCCATGCCTGGGGCCAGCGCAATGCCATCGTGGTGCTGGGCGGAGGCATGGAGCGCGTCGCAGCGACCGGCGGCCTGGAGCCCGGCCTGTTCTCCTATGCACGCCTGGTCGAGGCTGCCGCCTTGCAGCGCGAATGCGTGCGCAGCGGCGGGCAGTGCAAGATCCTTTTGAGCGGAGGCGACGCGCAGCGCACCGGAAGCTCCGAGGCCATGGTCTACCGCCAGGCGTTGCTGGCGCTCGGCCTGGCGGGCGACGATGTGCTGATCGAGCCCATCAGCATGAGCACTTGGCAGCATGCGCGCTACGCCAGTGACGTGCTGCAGCACTTCTGTGCCGACCATGTGGTGCTGGTGTCCTCGGGCGTGCACCTGCGCCGCAGCCAGCTGTATTTCGCGCATTTCGGCATCGAGGCCACGCAGGTACGCGCGGACTACCTGTGCGCGCAGAAGTCGCTGCTGCCACGGCCACACAATTTCGTGCTGGCCGATGCCGCGCTGCATGAGTACCTGGAGATCGCACGCTACAGGATCTACATCGCGCTCGGCGAGAGGGCGCCGCCGCCCGCGCGGCTTGCGGCGGGCTAGGGCATGCGCCCGGCGAGGATCGTCAACCTTCGGCATTGGATGACGCGCAGGGCGCCGCGGGCTGTGGATACTGGGACCAGAACGGAGGTCCCGCTTGTCCACCAAATCCTCGCCACAACCCAATGCTTTCATCCAGGTCCGCGGCGCCCGTGAGCACAATCTCAAGGACGTCGATGTGGACATCCCCCGCAACGCCCTGGTTGTCTTCACCGGCGTCTCGGGCTCGGGCAAGTCATCCCTGGCCTTCGGCACCATCTACGCCGAGGCGCAGCGCCGCTACTTCGAGTCGGTGGCGCCGTATGCGCGAAGGCTCATCGACCAGGTCGGCGTGCCGCAGGTGGAGAGCATCGAGGGCCTGCCACCGGCGGTGGCGCTGCAGCAGCAGCGCGGCGCGGCCACGGCGCGCTCCTCGGTGGGCAGCGTCACGACCATCTCCAGCCTGGTGCGCATGCTGTATTCGCGCGCCGGCACCTACCCCCGGGGCCTGCCGCTGCTGGTGGCCACCGAGTTCTCCCCCAACATGCCGCAGGGCGCCTGCCCGCATTGCCATGGCCTGGGGCGCATCTACGACGTGAACGAGGCGTCGATGGTGCCCGACGACTCGCTCACGCTGCGCGAACGCGCCGTGGCCGCCTGGCCCGGCGCCTGGCAGTTCCAGAACCTGAAAGACATCCTGACCAGCCTGGGGCACGACATCGACGTGCCCTGGCGCGACCTGCCGAAGAAGCTGCGCGACTGGATCCTGTTCACCGACGAGCAGCCGCAGGTGCCGGTGTACGCCGGCCTGCCGCTGGCCGAGGTGCAGCGGCTGCGCCGCGCCAAGCAGCCGCCGAGCTACATGGGCACCTTCATCGGCGCGCGCCGCTATGTGATGCAGACCTTCGCCACCAGCCAGAGCGCGATGATGAAGCGCAAGGTGGCGCAGTTCATGGTGGGCACGGCCTGCCCGGTGTGCCATGGCAAGCGGCTCAAGCCCGAGGCGCTGTCCATCACTTTCGACGGCCTCGATATAGGCGACTTCACGCACCTGCCGCTGGACACCCTCGCCGAGCGGCTGCGCCCCTTTGCGGAGGGCGCGGGCGCTGACCTCCCGCCGGAAAAGCAACTGGTCGCCCAGCGCATCGCGCAGGAGCTGCTGGGACGCATTGGCGCATTGACCGGGCTGGGCCTGGGCTACCTGTCGCTCGACCGCGCCACGCCCACGCTGTCGCCCGGCGAGCTGCAGCGCCTGCGCCTGGCGACGCAGCTGGCGTCGCAGCTGTTTGGCGTGGTCTATGTGCTCGACGAACCCTCGGCCGGCCTGCATCCCGCTGACAGCGAGGCGCTGCTGACGGCGCTGCTGCGCCTCAAGGCCGCCGGCAACTCGATCTTCGTGGTGGAGCACGACATCGCCACCATGCGCCGCGCCGACTGGCTGGTGGACGTGGGGCCCGACGCCGGCGAGCGCGGCGGGCGGGTGCTCTACAGCGGGGCGCCCTCCGGCCTCGCAAAGATCTCCGAATCCCGCACCCGGAAATATCTTTTTGCCACCGACGCGCGGCCCAGCCGCTCCCGGCGCGCGCCCCGGGACTGGCTCCTGCTGCAGGGCGTGCAGCGCAACAACCTGCACGGCATCGATGCCGCCTTTCCCATCGGCTGCCTGACCTCCGTGACCGGCGTGTCGGGATCGGGCAAGTCCAGCCTGGTGAGCCAGGCGCTGCTGGAGCTTGTCAGCGCGCACCTCGGGCAGCGCCCGCCGGTCGCGCAGGAGGAGAGTCCCGACGATATGCCGCCCGATGCATCAGCGGGCGATGACGACCCGGGCGCGCTGTCCGCCGTGGACGATGCCATGCGCGGCACGCTGGGCGGCGCCACCGACCAGATCCGCCGGCTGGTGCTGGTCGATCAAAAGCCCATCGGCCGCACGCCGCGCTCCAATCTGGCAACCTACACCGGCCTGTTCGATGCCGTGCGCAAATTGTTTGCCGCAACTCCCGCTGCGCGCAAGAAGCACTTCGATGCAGGACGCTTTTCCTTCAATGTCGCCAAGGGCCGCTGCCCGACCTGCGAAGGCGAGGGCTTCGTGAAAGTGGAGCTGGCCTTCCTGCCGATGGCCTACGCGCCGTGCACGACCTGCCATGGCGCGCGCTACAACCCCGAGACCCTGGCCGTCACCTGGAACGGCTTGAGCATCGCCGATGTGCTCGGCCTGACGGTGGAAGCCGCCTGCGAGGCCTTTGCCTCGGAGCCGGCGGTGCTGCGCCCGCTGCAGGTGCTGCGCGACATCGGCCTGGGCTATCTGCGCCTGGGCCAGCCGGCCACCGAGCTCTCGGGCGGCGAGGCCCAGCGCATCAAGCTGGCGACCGAATTGCAGCGCACGCAGCGCGGCCATACGCTGTATGTGCTCGATGAACCCACCACGGGGCTGCACCCGGCCGATATCGACCGCCTGCTGCAGCAGCTCGATGCCTTCGTGCAGGCCGGCAACACCGTCGTGGTGGTCGAGCACGACATGCATTTCGTCGCGCGCAGCGACTGGGTGATCGACATGGGGCCGGGCGCGGGCGCCCAGGGTGGCAGCATCGTCGCCAGCGGCACGCCGGAGGAGGTGGCGCGGCATCGGGGTTCGCGCACGGCGCCGTATCTGGCGCAAAGCCTGGCTGGGCGTTGACGCCGCGACTGCAGGCCAGCGGCGCAGTCAGATAAAGCGCGGGAGCGCTTCGTCCTGCGCCCGAAACGGTTAGGCTTGCGCCCTGCCTGCGAAGACTGGCTATTGCCCGCAGGCGCCTGTCTCGAGCCCGACCATGCCCTCTACTTCCGCTTCCATCCGCACCACCCACCTGCGCCTGCTCGGCATGGCCGCGCTCTGGGGCGCCTCCTGGCCCTGGGGCCG
The DNA here is from genome assembly GCF_023634805.2 of Comamonas endophytica. Taxonomy (NCBI): domain Bacteria; kingdom Pseudomonadati; phylum Pseudomonadota; class Betaproteobacteria; order Burkholderiales; family Comamonadaceae; genus Comamonas; species Comamonas endophytica. The sequence goes on along the minus strand of NZ_CP106882.1, from coordinate 228,941 downwards.
GGTGATCGCCCAGACCATGCCGCCACTGGCCGCCGCCAGCCTGCGTTTCGTCCTTGCCAGCCTGGCGCTGCTGCTGTGGATGCATTGGCGCGGCGGCCTGCAGCCCTTGCTGCGCCTGACCTCAAAGCAGTGGCTGGGCCTGGCCTGCGCCGCGGCGTTCGGCGTGCTGGGGTATTCCACCTTTTTCATGCTGGGCGTGCAGCTGGTGCCGGCCGGCAAGGCCTCGATCGTGGTGACGCTCAACCCCGCGGCCACGCTGCTGCTGGCGGCGCTGCTGTTTGGCGAGCGGCTCAACGCGCGCATCGCGCTGGGCATGGTGCTGGCCGTGGTCGGCGCCTGGATCGCCATTGCCGGCGGCGTCTCCATGGACAGCTGGCTGGAGCATTCCGGCCGCGGCGAGCTGCTGCTGCTGGGCTGCGTTGCCAGCTGGGTGGCCTATACCCTGATCGGGCGCGTGGTGCTCAAGGGGCTGGACGCGCTGACCACGACCACCGTCACCTCGCTGATCGGCGCCGCGATGCTGGGCGGCACGAGCCTGGCCATGGAAGGCACCGCCAGCTGGGGCCGCCTGGCCGCCACGCCCTGGACCTCCTGGGCCTGCCTGGCAGCGCTGGCGCTGGGCGCGACGGCGGTGGCCTACGCCTGGTTCTTCGACGGCGTGAAGACCCTGGGCGCAGGGGCCGCGGCCGGCTATATCTCGCTGGTGCCGGTGTTCGGCATCCTGTTTTCCAGCCTCTGGCTGGGTGAGGCGCTGCATCCTTCGCTGCTGATCGGTGGCGGCATTGCGGTGGCGGGCATGGCAATCATGCACTTCGCGCGCTACGGCTGGCCGCGGCGCCAGATCGCGGCGGCAAACACCTGAAGTTCGAACCGCCGAAGGGGTCGTCATGGCAGCACAGTTTCACTGGTCCCGGCTGGAATCGCTCACCGCCCTCGAGCTGCATGAGATCCTCATGGCGCGGGTCGCGGTATTTGTCGTCGAGCAGAACTGCCCGTACCAGGAGGTGGACGACATGGACCGTCAGGCCTGGCATCTGCGCATGCGCCTGGAGGGGGAGCTTGCGGCCTATATCCGGGTCGTGGACCCGGGGGTGAAGTATCCCGAGCCTTCCATCGGCCGCGTCATGACGCTGCCAAGGTTCCGAGGCCACCGGCTGGGCCGGGCGTTGATGGCAGAAGCCATCCGTTTCACGGAGCTGCAATACCCTGGCGCGGCAATACAGATCGGCGCGCAGGTCTATCTGCGGAGGTTCTATGGGTCGTTTGGCTTCGACGCCGTGGGCGAAGCTTATGACGAAGATGGCATCCCGCATGTCGATATGCTGCGGGCTGCCGGCAGCACGCCGCATCCGACCGGCGCATAGAATCACGCGCTTGCTGAATACGGAGTGCAAGTTTGATCGAGAAAACCCCCGTGGCGCGCATCCTGCGCTGCCACGCCAAGCCTGGCCGCGCAGAAGATTGCATGGCGCTGCTGGAAGGCCTGCTCCAGGGCTCGCGCCAGATCCCCGGCTGCGTCTTCGCCAGCCTGATTCCACCGGCCGCCGAGCGCGAGCCCCATCAGTTCGTTCAGCGCTTTGCCACGCTGCAGGATCTTGCGCGCTGGCAGGAGTCGGCCGGGCATGCGCAGTGGCGCGAGCGCCTGGAGCAGATGGCCGAGGTGGTGGATGCAGGCCCGATCGAAGGCCTGCAGGTCTGGACCGCGCCCCCGGTGCCGGTGGCGGTGCCACCCAAGTGGAAGCTCACGGTGGTCAGCTGGATGGGCATCTTTCCGCTGGTGGCAGTGAGCCTGGGGCTGCTGACGCCGCTGCTGCAGTCATGGCCTTTTCTGGCGCGGATCCTGCTCGTGACGGTGCTGGTGGTCTCGCTGATGTCGTATGTGGTCATGCCGCGGCTGGTACGCTGGATGGGCTGGTGGCTGCGCGGCAAATAGCCCAACCGCGCCGAGGGCTGGCGCGGGTGGGCAGGGCACAATAGGCGTTTTCTGCCCGGCCACCGAGCACCGGGCGCAGCGCCCGCCGGCGCCTTTTCTTTCCCTTCCATGCGCATCCTCCACACCTCCGACTGGCATCTGGGCCAGCATTTCATGGGCAAGAGCCGCGAGGCCGAGCACCAGACGCTGATCGACTGGCTGCTGGTGCAGGTCGAGGCCCAGGCCGTCGATGCGGTACTGATTGCCGGCGACATCTTCGACACCGGCGCGCCGCCGAGCTATGCGCGCGCGCTCTACAGCCAGCTGGTGGCGCGGCTGCATGCGGCGGGCGTGGCACTGCTGCTGCTGGGCGGCAACCATGATTCGGTCAGCGTGCTCGACGACAGCCGCGCGCTGCTGGCGTGCCTGAACACCACAATGATCGCGGCCGTCGGCGACGCCAATGCGCATGTCGTGACCCTGCCCGAGCGCGGCGGCCAGCCCGGCTGCATCGTCTGCGCGCTGCCTTTCATCCGCGCGCGCGACGTGGTGCAGAGCCAGGCGGGCCAGAGCGCCGAGGACAAGCAGCTGGCGCTGCAGCGCGCGATCCAGGCCACCTACCAGGCGGTCCACGCCAGGGCGCAGGCGCTGCAGGCGCAGCTGCTGGATTCGCTCGGACGCCGGCTGCCGATCCTTGCGACCGGGCATCTCACCACCGTGGGCGCGAGCAGCAACGAATCGGTGCGCGAGATCTATGTGGGTGCGCTCGAGGCCTTTCCCACCAGCGCCTTTCCCGCGGCCGACTACATCGCGCTGGGCCATATCCACCAGCCGCAGAAAGTGGGCGGCTTCGAGCACATCCGTTACTGCGGCTCGCCCATCGCGCTAGGCTTCGACGAAGCCCGCCAGGCCAAGCAGATGCTGCTGGTGGATGTCGGGCCCGAAGGGCTGCAGGCGGTCACGGCGCTGCCGGTGCCGGTGTTCCAGCCCATGGCCGCGCTGGCCGCAGACTTCGGCGCGCTGCCGGCGCTGCTGCAAGCCGCGGCGCAGCAGGGTACCGCCGAGCGCCCGGTATGGCTCGAAGTGACGGTGCAGGGCGATGACTATCTCAAGGACCTGGCAAGCCGTGTCGAGGCGCTGCTGCAGGGATTGCCGCTCGAGCTGCTGCGCATCCGGCGCGCGCGCGGCGCTGCGGCGGCGCAGCTCGGCGGCGCGGCGCGCGAATCGCTGGACGAGCTCTCCCCCGAGGAGGTGTTCGCGCGCCGCCTGGCCGAGGAGGCGCTCGCGCCCGAGCTGCATGCCGCGCTCAGCGAACGCTACCGGCACGTGCTGGCCGGCCTGCACGGCGAGGGAGCGGGCGCATGAGAATCACCCGGCTGCGCTTCAGGAACCTGAACTCGCTCAAGGGCGAGTGGGAAATCGACTTCACCCGGGCGCCGTTCACCGACAACAGCCTGTTTGCCATCACCGGCCCCACGGGCGCCGGCAAATCCACGCTGCTCGATGCGATCTGCGTGGCGCTCTACCACGAGACCCCGCGCCTGAACACCCTGAGCGCCTTGACCAACGAATTGATGACGCGCCACACCAGCGACTGCCTGGCGGAAGTGGAATTCGAGGTCAAAGGACAGCACTACCGCGCCTACTGGAGCCAGCGGCGCGCGCGCGACCGCGTCGATGGCGCGCTGCAGGCACCCAAGGTGGAGCTGGCGACGCGTGACGGGCAGATCCTGAGCACCCAGATCAACGACAAGCGCCGGCGCATCGCCGAGATCACCGGGCTGGACTTCGCGCGCTTCACCAAGTCCATGCTGCTGGCCCAGGGCGGATTCGCCGCCTTTCTCACGGCCAGCGCCAACGAGCGCGCGGAACTGCTCGAGGAGCTCACGGGCACGGAAATCTACGGCGAGATCTCGATTGCCGTGTTCGAGAACGCACGCGCCGCGCGCCAGCAATTGCAGCAGCACCAGGCGCAGGCCGATGGCGTGCAGCTGCTGTCCGACGAGGAGCGCGCGGCCCTGCAGGCCGATGACGCGCGGCTGCAGCAGGAACTCGCGCAGGTGCAGCAGGCCCATGCGCAAGCCCTGGGGCAGCAGCAGTGGCAGCAGCAGTTGGCGCACGCCCAGGCTGCCCTGCGCGCTGCCGGCAGCGACTGCGCCCAGGCCGGCGATGCGCTGGCCGCGGCCGCGCCCGAGCTGCAGCGGCTGGCGCTGGACGCGCCGGCACAGGCGCTGCAGCCCATGCACCAGGCCTGGCAGCGTGCCCGGGCGGCGCGTGCCGAGGGCCAGGTGCGGCTCGAGCAACTGACCGCTGCGCAGCAGGCGCAGCGCATGGCACAGGCCCACCATTACCGCCATGCGGCCGCGCTTTCGGCCCAGGCTGCCGAGGCCGCGCAGCTGCACCTGCAGCGCCTGCTGGCCGAACAGCAGGCGCTGCAGGATTACTGCCGAAGCCACGCGGCCGATGCCCGCCTGGGCGAGCAGCTGAGCGGCTGGCGCCAGCAGTTCGCGCAGCGTGCCGCACTGCAGCGGCAACACCAGGCAGGGCAGCAGGATTTGCAGGCACTGCAGCAACAGCTGGAGCAGGCGCAGCAGCGGGCGCAGGCCGCGGCAGGCAGGATTGCGTCCGCCACGCAGGCACAGGCCGATGCCGATTCCGCGCTGCGCGCCGCGCAGGCTGCCGTGCCCCCCGAGGACAGCAGCCTGCTGCGCACGCGCTGGCAGCAGCTGCAGGCCCAGGCGCACATCTGGCAGGACGTGCAACAACGTACGCAGGAGCGGCAACTGATCGCGCAGCAATTGCAGGCCCTGGCACGGCAGGAGCGCGAAGCCGCGCAGGCGCTGCAGGCCCATGGCGCCGAGCGCGCGCAGCTGCGCAGCCAGTGGAAGCTGCTGAACGAGCTGGTCGCCAGCCAGCAGCAGCTGCTCGAACGCGAGCAGCTGATCCAGAGCCTCGCCGAGCACCGCCAGGCGCTGCAGCCCGGCGAGGCCTGCCCGCTGTGCGGCGCGCTCGAGCACCCGGCCGTCGCCAGCTATGCGGCGCTGGATCCTTCGGCCACGCGCACCCAGTTGGCGCAGCGCCGCGCCGAGCTCGATCTGCTGCGCCAGCAGGGCGAAGCCGCAGCCACGGCGCTGGCGCGCTGCGAGAGCACCCAGCGCGCACTGCAGCAGCAGCGCGGGCAGCTGGCGGACGATCTGCAGTCGCGCTGGCTGCCGGCCTGGACGGCATTGCTGCAGCAGCTGCCGCCCGATCAGCGGCCCGATGCCGATGCCTGGATGCAGCCCGATCAGTTGGGCCAGGCCCAGGCGCAGTGCGCGCAGGCGCTGGGTGCGCTGGGCGAGGCATTGCAGGCGGCCGAGCGCGCCGAGCAGCGCCTGCGCGCCGCCAAGGATGCCTTCGGCCAGAGCGACAACGCGCTGCTGGCCGCACGCAGCGCCGATGCCCTGGCGCAGCAGGCGGCGCGGGAGCTGGCAACGCGCGCGCAGGCGGCAGCAGCCGCACTGCACGCCCAGGCCGAGGCGGGCGCGGTGCTTGACGCGCAGCTGCAGGCATCGCTGGCCGATGCCGGTCATGCCGCGCTGCCGGCGCCGGAGACGGCTGCGCAGTGGCTGCAGGCCCGGCAGCAGGCTTGGCAGCGGTGGCAGAGCAGCGAGGCGCAGCTGCAGCAACTGGCGCCGCAGATCGCGCAGCAGCAGCCCGCATGCGCGGCGGCGCAGGCCGAGGCGCTGCGCTGGGCCGAACATTGGCAGGCGCACCGGGAGCAAGCCACCGGGCCGGCGCCCACGCCCGCCGCGGATCTGCACGCCTGTGTGCAGCTGATCGAGCAGGGCGCGCAGCAGCTTGCCGGCCTGCAGGGCCAGGCGCAGCAGGCGCAGGCGATGCAGGAGGCCCAGGACACCGGCGCGGCCCAGGCCGAAGCCGCCTGGCAACAGGCGCTGCGCGACAGCCCCTGGACCGACGAGCCCGGCTACCTGCAGGCACTGCTGGCGCCCCATGAGCGCACGCGGCTGGCGGCGCTGCACGAGCAGTTGCAGACCGCGCTGCAGCAGCGCCAGGCATTGCAGGCCGCGGCGCATGCGCGCCATGCGGAGCTCCAGGCGCAGGCACTGACCGATGCGCCTGCCGAACGGCTGAGCGAAGCGCTGCAGCGGCTCGAGGAGCAGCGTGCCGAGCTGGCGGCGCAGCGCGGCGAAGCCCGCGCCCGCCTGGCCGACGATGCCCGGCGCCGCGCGGGCCAGCAGGAACTGCTGGCACAGATGGCGCTGCAGGCGCGCGACTGCGAGCTGTGGCAGCACCTCGACGGGCTGATCGGCTCGGCGCGCGGCGACAAGTTCCGCAAGTTCGCCCAGGGGCTGACGCTCGACCATCTGCTGCACCTGGCCAACCGCCATCTGCTGCGGCTGCATGGCCGCTACCGGCTGCTGCGCAAGCCCACGGGCGCGCTGGAGCTCGACATCGTCGACGGCTGGCAGGGCGACATCGCGCGCGACACGCGCACGCTCTCGGGCGGCGAGTCGTTCCTGGTCAGCCTGGCGCTGGCCCTGGCGCTGTCGGACCTGGTCAGCCGCAAGACCTCCATCGATTCGCTGTTCCTCGACGAAGGCTTCGGCACGCTCGATGGCGATACGCTGGAGGTGGCGCTCACGGCGCTCGATGCGCTCAACGCCAGTGGCAAGATGATCGGCATCATCAGCCATGTGGACGCGCTCAAGCAGCGCATTCCGGCGCAGATCCGCGTGGAAAAGGGAGGTGGAGTGGGGTATTCACGCCTGGTGGTGTAACATCATGTAACCCACGCTGTATGCCCGGCAGTTGCCGCGGTCCCTTCCCCTTCTTCCTCAAGACCCACCTATATCGCCCATGAACCTGAAGTCGATCGCCAAGATGGATCTGGGGCGCCTGATCCTGGCACTGACCATTGCCAGCGTGCTGGTCTCGCTGGCCAATGCGCTGCATGCCAGCTACCAGGTGCAGCGCCAGCAGCTGATCGACGCCGAGCTCAAGAGCAACCACGCCTATGCCGCCAAGATGGCGGCCAGCACCGATGACTTCTTCGACGAGGTCATGCAGCAGCTTGGCTACGCGGCGCAGATCATCGGGACCGATTTCGACAACCCACGCTTCCTCGCGGCAGAATCCGAGCGCCTGTTCCTGCAGACCGACAGCTTCAACTCGATTGCCATCATCGACAGCCACAATCAGGTGCTGGCGAGTTCGCCGCAAAGCCTCAAGCTGGTGGGCCGGCAGCTCAACACGCCGGGTCCGGTCGAGGCCAACGCGCGGCGCAAGCCGGTGATCAGCCAGCCGTTCCTGTCCGCCGTCGGCAACCTGCTGGTTTTCATCTCGCAGCCAGTGGTCGACGCCCAGGGCAACTACCTCGGAGCGGTGGCCGGCACGATCTACCTCAAGCACGAGAACTTCCTCAGCCGGCTGCTGGCCTCGCATTATTCCCAAGACGGCACCTACCTCTATGTGGTGGACCAGCAGCGGCGCCTGATCTACCACCCCGACAACGAGCGCGTGGGCACGGCCGTCAAAGGCAATGCCGCGATCGAAGAGGTCATCGACGGCATCTCCGGCAGGATGCAGGTCGTCAACAGCCAGGGCATTGCCATGCTTGCGGGCTATGCCACCATCCCGGCGACCGGCTGGGGCGTCGTCTCGCAACGGCCGCTGCAGGCCACGCTGGCGGCGCTCGACGCGCTGATGCTGCGGGTCCTGCTCGCCTCGCTGCCCCTGGCGCTGGCTTCGCTGCTGTTCATCTGGTGGTGCGCATGCCGCATCGCGCGGCCGCTGCAGCAGCTCGCCAGCGGCGCGCGCGCCATGGACGACCCGGCAACGGCCGAGGAGATCCAGCGTGTGAAGTCCTGGTACTACGAATCCGCGGAGCTGAAGAAGGCCATGCTCCTGGGCATCGGACTGCTGCAGAAGAACATCACCCGGCTGCGGCAGGACGCGCACACCGATCCGCTGACGGGCCTGGGCAACCGCCGCGCACTGGAGCAGACGCTGCAGTCCTGGGAGCGCGAACAGACACCGTTCACGGTGATGAGCGTGGACGTGGATTTCTTCAAGCGCGTCAACGACACCCATGGCCACCACGTGGGCGATGGCGTGCTGCGCCAGCTCGCGCAGCACATCCGCGAATGCGCGCGCGAGGACGACGTCTTCTGCCGCGTCGGCGGCGAGGAGTTCCTGGTGCTGCTGCCGCGCACCGGACCTCAGGTGGCGCTGCGGGTGGCCGAGCGCCTGCGCCAGCAGGTCGAGCGCGCCGACATGTCGCCCGTGCCCGGCGTGACGGTATCCATCGGCATTGCCCATTGGCCCGGCAGGGGCGCGAAGATGGCCGAGGTGCTGCAGCGCGCCGACGAAATGCTCTACCAGGCCAAGCGCGAAGGGCGCAACCGCATCGAGGTGGATGCGCTGGCCGCGCCCAGCGAATCGTGAAGCACGCGCGCGGGTAGGATGTGGGCAATCGAGGCCCCTACCATGCACTTACCCCTGCCATTCCCGAGTTCCCTGCGTTCCTCCCTCCTGCTGCTGTGCGGCGCCGCGGCCGTGCTGCCGGCGCTGGCGCAAGACAGCGAAATGTCCGCGCAATACACGGCCTGCATGGACAAGGCCGGCGGTGTCACGCTGTCCATGGTGGAGTGCATCGTCGCCGAGCATGGACGCCAGGACAAACGACTGAACACCGTCTACACCGCATTGATGGCCGCGCTCGAGCCGCCACGCAAGAAGCAGCTGCAGGCGGCGCAGCGGCTGTGGCTGCAGTACCGCGAGGCCAATTGCAGCTTCTACATGGACCCCGAGGGCGGCAGCCTGGCGCGCGTGGCCGCCAATTCCTGCCAGCTGCAGATGACGGCGCAGCGGGCCCAGGAGCTGGCCGGCCTCAAGCCCATGCGCTGACCTGCCTGCGCCATGGCCGCCAACCGTCCGCATTGGATTACATCGGCTGCATGGACCGCGTTCTACGATAACGACAAGCCATTGACAATGGATGGCATGTGTGGGCATTTACCGTAATATTGGGCTGGACAGAAAATCCAGGATGGATTGGATCCCTCCTTGTCTAGAAGGATGCATTAGTGATATTTCGCGCCGCAGCCGATGCCAGCCCGTCCCGGGGGAAGGCGCGCGCCCGCGGGGATTTTCTCGAGGTGCGGCCGGCATTCAGCGTCAAGGCGCTGGCGGTCGCGGTGCTGGCGACCCTGGTGGCGGCAGTGCTGCCGTCGGTTTACTGGATTTCCAGGAACCAGCTTGCCGACCAGGACTTGCGCAGCGGCATCGCCATGCAAAGCAGCAACATCAAGTATCTGCTGCAAAACCAGTTCAATGGCTTCGAGCTCATCGCGCGCAGCGTCAAGGGTTTCATCGATGGCTCCGAAAACGTCACGGCCCAGGAATTCCACGTTTTCATCGATTCCCTGAACCTGCAGATGATTTCACCGGGATTGCAGGGCGTGGGCTACGTGCGCTGGGTCACCGGGGAAGACGCGCCAGCGCGCGCCCTCGAGCTCGTGCGCAGCAAGCAAGGCAGCAGCGCATATTCGATCAGGCCGGCGGGCGAGCGCCCGTCCTATGCGCCCATCATTTTCATGGAGCCGGTCAAGGGCAACGAACATGCCATCGGTTTCGATATTTTCTCCGTCCCGGAAGCCAGGCTTTCCGCCGAACTCGCACGCGAGACCGGCGACCTGATCTCCACCGAGAGTATTCCGCTGGTCCAGGACGCGACCCAGCGCAAGCTGCCGGGATTCGTGCTGTATCTTGCCGCGTTCATTCCCGGTCCCGCCCAGGTCGCCGAGCTGCAGGAACTGCGCGGCTGGGTGGATCTGCCGTTCCGGCTCGATGATGTGCTGGCGCCGATTGCCAAGACGCTGGAGCCCGGCTTGCAGCTGGTGTTCTTCGAACGGCAGAATTCGAAGAACGTGCTGTTCTCGCATGGTTTTCCTCCCGGCGCATCAGCGGCGAACGCCAGTGCCGAGGAACTGGAGTTTTCCAGGACCGATTACCTGGCCTTTGCCGGCAGGCGCTGGTATTTCCAGGTCATCCCCACCGAAGCCTATCTGGAGAACAAGCACAAGTCCACGCACCACTGGATCGCCTCCATCGGCATCTTGCTGAGCGCCTCGCTGGGACTGATCCTGTTCCTGCTGCTGACCTCGCGGGACCGCGCGCGCGCGCTGGCCCTGGAGATGACCTCGAGCCTGCGCCAGACCACGGCCGAGCTCAACGGCACGCTCGATGCGATTCCCGATCTGCTGTTCGAGATGGACCTGGAAGGGCGCTACCTCGCCATCCGCACCAGCAACCAGGCCAGCCTGAACCTGCCTGCGGACCAGGTGCTGCACAGCACCGTCCATGACGTGCTGCCTCCGAAGGCCGCGCAGGTGCTGCTCAATGCCATCAGGGAAGCGCATGTGCTGGGACGCAGCACCGGCAACCGCCTTGAAACCGAGGTCCACGGCGAGCAGCGCTGCTTCGAGCTCTCGGTGGCGCGCAAGCAGGGCGTGGTGGGCACGCCGCCCAGCTTCATCGTGGTGTCGCGCGACATCACCGAAAGAACGCGCGCCGAGCAGCAGGTGCAGCAGCTGGCCTATTTCGACGTATTGACGGGCCTGCCCAACCGGCGCCAGTTCCTTTCCATTGCATCGCGCCTGATCGAGGACAACTCCGCGCGCGATGGCTATGGGGCGGTGCTGCTGGTCGATATCGACCATCTGAAGATGATCAATGACCACTGGGGCCACCAGTGCGGCGACGAGGTGCTCAAGCATGTGGCCTCGCGCACCAGCCGGGTGCTGGATCCGCGGCACGTGGTGGCGCGTTTTGGCGGCGACGAGCTGATCGTGGTGCTGAACCATCTGGGCCCGGCGTTCGAGCAGGCCAAGCATGCCGCCGAAAAGGCCTGCCAGGACATCCTGGGCAGCATTGCCGAGCCCGTGGCCTTCGACTCGCGCGAGTACCACGCGTCCGTGAGCATCGGCGTGGCACTGTTCGACGGCGACGGCAGGACCATGAACGAGATCATCAGCGGCGCCGACTCCGCCATGTACCAGGCGAAGAACGACGGCCGCAGCACCTACCGCTTCTTCGACCGGGAATTGCAGCGCGCCATGGCCGAGCGCATGGCGCTCGAGCAGGACATGCGCACCGGCTTGCATTCCGGCGAGTTCTATCTGGTCTACCAGCCGCAGCTCGACTCGCGCGGCCAGGTCATCGGCGCCGAGGCGCTGTGCCGCTGGAAGCACCCGCAAAAGGGGATGGTCTCGCCGGCGGTGTTCATCGACATCGCCGAGAAAAGCGGTTTCATCCTGCAGCTGGGCCAGTGGGTGCTGGAGCAGGCCTGCCGGACGCTGTACGGCTGGAGCATGGACCCAAGGCTCGCGCGCCTCACGCTGGCCGTGAACGTGAGCGCCCAGCAGTTCCACCACCCGGATTTCCTGCCGCAGACCCTGGACCTGATGCGGGAATGCCGGATCAATCCGGCGAAACTGGAGCTGGAGCTGACGGAAAGCATCTTCGCGCAAGACGTGGAGCAGATCGCCGAGAAGATGCAGGCGCTCAAATCCCTGGGCGTGTGTTTCTCGCTCGACGATTTCGGCACGGGATACTCGTCTCTGAATTACCTCAAGCGGCTGCCGCTGGACCAGCTCAAGATCGACCAGTCGTTCGTGCGCGATGTCATCACCGACAGCTTCGATGCCTCCATCGTGGTGGCAATGATCTCCCTGGGTGAAAGCCTGGGCCTCAAGGTGCTGGCCGAAGGCGTGGAAACCGAGAGCCAGCTGGAGTTCCTGCGCGGCAAGGGCTGCAGCCTGTTCCAGGGCTACCTTTTCGCCAAGCCACTGTCGGAGGCGGAATTCCAGAGCTATCTGCAGCAGGGCGGGCCGCAGGTCCACGCGTGAAGGGAAGATGGACGGCGCGGAAGCCGTTGCGGCATCCCTGGGGAATTCCTTCCGAATGGGGGAGCCGCCCGTCACCAATGGTCACAAGCCGGTAGCCAACCTGCCCTGCGGGTGCATTTAGACTCGACCGCATGATGATGGACTACGACCCCAACGATATCGACGTCAAGATTTCCGAACTGCTGGTGGCGACCAGTGACGAGGCGGATCCTGAGCTTCCGTCTGCCGTACCCGAGGTGTTGAGGCTGATCCGCAGCAAGCTGAACATGGATGTGGCATTCGTGTCCGAATTCACCGATGGCCGGCGCACCTTCAAGGCAGTGGACAGCGCGCCGGGGTTCACGCCGCATCTCGAAGCCGGCATGTCGGATCCGCTGGAAGAAAGCTGGTGTCAGCGTGTCGTCGAGGGCAGGCTGCCCGAGGAGATCCGGGATGCCGCGCCTTACGTCGCATCCGGGCAGGCGCCAAACCCGGGTTTTCCGATTGGCACCCATCTGAGCACGCCGGTGCGGCTGGCCGACGGCACGGTCTATGGCACGCTGTGCTGTTTCAGCCGGGGCGTGAAAGCCGAAGCCGACGCCGATCTCCTGCGGCGTACAGCCAATGTGCTTGCTGCCAAGTTGAGCGCCGGCAGGGGCTAGCCTGCAAAGCTTTGCAAGCGCGCCGAGTTCATCGTGCCACGGGCGGCCGCTGCAAATGCCAGTCGGTCGATTGCTGATAGAAACATCCCATGTCGATCAGCCGCTGCTCCTGCAGATGCGGCGCGATCAGCTGCATTCCGAGAGGAAGCGCATTTTCTGGGCTGAAGCCGATGGGCAGCGTGAGCGTAGGCACGCCCAGGTGGGTGAAGGGCAGGTTGAAGACGGGCGAGCCGGTGGCGCCGATGCCCGCCGGTGCGGTGCCCGGCGCCGTGGGCGTGACCAACAGGTCGGCCTCGGCGAAGGCCCGGGCAAACTCCAGGCGGTAGCTGCTACGCGCCGATTGCGCCTGCAGATACTGATCCGCGGTGATCTTCAGTCCCTCCCCGATGAAGGCCTGCAGGCTGGGGTCGAACAGTTCTCCCCGGGTCTTGAAGTTCTGCGCATGGTAGCTGGCCACTTCGGCCTGCATGGTGAGCTGCTGCGCCTTGGCCGAGTCCGCGAAGCCGGCGGGTGCCTTGACCCGCACCACCCGCACTCCGGCTTGCTGCAGGTGCGCCAGCGCCTGCATCATGGCGTCCACTGCCACCGCGTCGGCCGCAGCGAAGTAGGGATCTTCCAGAATGCCGATGGTGTAGTCCTTGCTGCTGCGAAGGCACAGGAGCTGGTGGGGAAGATGGTGCGTGCTTTCGTCCAGCGGGTCGGGGCCGGACAGGGCATTGAAGACCAGCGCCGCGTCTTCGGCGCTGTGCGTGAACGCCCCCACATGGTCCAGGCTGCGGCCGCAGGGAAACACCCCGGTCTTGCTGATGCGGCCAAACGTGGCTTTCAGGGCCGTGACGCCATTGAACGCCGCCGGCCGCGAGATCGAGCCCGCGGTCTGCGTGCCCAGCGTGAACAGGGCCATGCGCGCGCCCATGGCGGCGGCCGAACCGCTGCTCGAGCCGCCCGGGGTATGGCCGGGATTCCAGGCATTCGTCGTCGGCGGCGGATTGCCGAGGTTGGCGAACTCGGTGGTGGTGGTCTTGCCCAGCAGGACGGCATGCTGGGCCTTCAAGGTCTTGATGACGGTCGCATCCTCGTCGGGGACATATCCTTTCAACAGCTTGGAGCCCGCTTCCGTGGGAATCCCGGCGGTGCAGATGATGTCCTTGGCCCCGTAGGGAATACCGAACAGCAGCGGAAGCTCATCGAGCGTAGACAGCTTCTGGTCCAGGATCCTGGCCTGGGCCCTGGCTTCTTCCAGACGCAGCAGCTTCCAGGCCTTTACCTGCGGCTCTGCGGCCTCGATATTGCGGATGAATTCCTCCAGGAGTTCCGAAGGGCTGATGCTTTTGGTTTGAAGTAACGCCCGGGCGGCGGTGAGCGTGCTGGGTGAAGTCATGGGTATCTAGTCCTCGGAATGCTGTCGTCACTTCGCCGCCATCACGCTTTGCGTGAACGCGCCCTGGACGATGTCGCCATAGTGCATGTCGGTCTTGATGTTGCCGACGAATTTCTGCATGTCGATCGCCGTCTTGAACGCCTTCTCGGTGATCTGCACGTTGGCCGGGTAGACATTGCTGTCGAGCATGCGCTGCACCGCCGAGTTGACGACCGCCGCGTCGAGCGAAGCGAATTCCTTGCGTGCCACGGCCTTGGCTGCGTCTGGATTAGCCCGCATGTACTTCAGCGAGTCGTTGATGGCTTGAACGAAGCGGCCCACCAGGGCAGGGTTCTTTTCAATCAGCTGCTGCGAGGTATTGATGGTCGAGAACGCATATTCGGGATATTCGCCGGTGAAGGCATGGACCATTTTCATACCCTGGGCCAGGCCCTGCTCGACCTGGGGCTGGTAGGCGACGCTGAAGTCGGATTGGCCGGCCAGCACCGGGCCGAGCTCCGAGCCGTTCTGGACTTCGGTGACGGTGACGTCGGTCTTGTCCTTGAGGTTGTTGGCGATCAGGAAGCGCTTGAGCAGCGTATTGGAGGTGCCGGGCGCGAGGCCCACGGTGACGCGCTTGCCCTTCATGTCCGACGGTTTCTGGTAGGCCACATCCTTGCGCGCCAGGATCCAGACCGGCGCGCTGTTGGCCACGGCGCTCACCGCCTTGGCCTTGCCGCCGCGCTGCTGGGCGAAACCGACATGCTCGGGCCCATGCACGGAGAACTGGGCTTCGCCAGCCAGCACCGAGGCCAGCGCCGTGGGACCGGAGCCTGCCGAGCGCACGACCGGCACGTCGATGTTGTGCTTCTGGAAAATGCCCTCGTGCTTGGCGACATAGACCGGAAGATAAAGCAGGCTGTGGAAGGCTTCGGTCACAAGCACCTTGTCCACCGGTTTCCCCGCCTGCGCCAGGGCGGACTGGGATATTCCAAAAGCAATCAAGGTGCTGACAACGATCTTCGCAAGAGCTTTCATGATCAACCTTTCAGTGAGAGATTTACTTGGAATTCCAGGGGAGGATGTTTTTCTCGACGCGCGAGACGATGGCATAGAGCGTCACGGCCACGGCCATGAGCATCATGATTCCGACCCACACGGCATTGAGGTTGAACAGGTTGCCGGAGACGAAAATCATTCGGCCCAGGCCCCTGTCGGAGGCAATGAATTCACCGCCGATTTCGGCAATCAGCGCGAAGCCGATATTCAGGCGGAAGGAGGCGATGATCCAGGGCAAGGTGGCGGGTATCACCAGCTTCAGGAATATCAGCCTTTTGGTGGCGCCCAACGAGCGCATCAGATTCACCAGGCTGCTGTCGATCTGGTGCGTGCCTTGATAGGCGGACAGCAGTGAAACGATGAAGGTGGCGACAAATGCCAGCGCCACCTTGGACAGCATGCCAGAGCCGAACCAGATGATGATCATCGGCGCCAGCGCGATTTTCGGCAGGCCGTTGAGCGCGACAAAGAACGGGTCGAGAATTCTCGCCACATAGGGGAAGCACCACAGCAGCAAGCCGAAGAAAGCACCGGACAGGCTGCCGACAAGGAAGCCGATGATGGTCGCGTGCACGGTGGCAAAGGTGTCCTGCCACAGTTGACCGGTTTCCACCAGGCGCAGGGCCTCCTTGTAGATGCCGGCGGGCGAGCCCATCAGAAACGGATTGATCGCGCCCTGGTCGGCGGCGATCTGCCAGGCCGCCAGCACGGCGGCAATCATGGCAATGCGCAGCAGGTTGGCGATCCAGAAGCTGTTTTTCCATTGGAACGGCTTGCGTTTCCTTGGCGCGGCCTTGACGGCGGCGGCTGTGGAGGCCACCGCTTTGGTGGGTGAAGCCGAGGCAGGGATGGCGGCGGAGTGAGTGGCAATTGACATCGAGTCACCGTCCAATCTGAATGTCGAGGTCGGCCCAGATGGCATCGAAGAATTTCGAATACATGGGATCGTTGCGCGCCTTGAGGCAGGAGCCGTGCTTGCGCGAGAGGCCGACGTCGTAGACCTTCTTGACCGAAGTGGGGCGCTGCGTCATGACGGCCACCCGGTCCGACATGGCGATGGCTTCGCCGATATCGTGGGTGATGAGCACCACGGTCTTGCCCGATTCACGCAGGATGGAAACGATCTCCTCCTCCAGCACCAGGCGGGTCTGGTAGTCGAGCGCGGAAAAGGGCTCGTCCAGAAGAATGATGTCGGGGTCGGTGATCAGGGTCCGGATCAGCGCCACGCGCTGGCGCATGCCGCCCGACAGGGTATGCGGATAGGCATTGGCGAAATCCGCCAGCCCGTATTTGTCGAGGTACTCCAGTGCTTTCTTCTTGCGTATATCGGCCGGAATACCTTCTATTTCCAGCCCCAGCACCACGTTCTCGATAATCGTGCGCCAGGGAAAGAGCAGATCGCGCTGGAGCATGTAGCCGATGTTCGTGCCCACGCGCTTGTAGTTCATCTTGCGGTGAACTATGTCGCCGCTGCTCGGTGGCAGAAGATTGGAAATGATATTGAACATCGTCGTCTTGCCGCAGCCGCTGGGCCCGACGATGCTGATGAATTCGGATTCCTTGACATCCAAAGTGATATCCCTGATCACTTCGACCTCGTTGCCTTGTGCATCTTCGAAAGTCTTGTGGACTTTCTTCAATGAAAAGGCAACCTGCGCCTCGGCAACCGCCAAATCCTTTTCCAGAGTTTCCATGTGCTCTCCCGGGTTAGCGTCAGATTCACAGTCGTTCCGGGATCGATGGAGCAATTGACGTGCCAGCTTTTGTTCCTGAATATCGGTCGATATTTGCGGCATTTGCACCAGTTCAGCCCAACGCAGGCCGCAGGTGGAAAAGGCATGTGGCCAGGAGAGCGCACGGGGAGAAGCGCTGCCTATTCACGGCAGCGAATCAAGAAAGCAGCCTGTATTTTTCGGTGCGCACCGGTCGTTGATGGTGCGCCCGAAGTCCGGGAAGGCGCAGCCGGGGATTGCGCGCAATGCAGATCATCGTTGCACCTGCCCGGCACTGGACGCAGCCGGGCGCCTGGCCCTCACTGGCCCAGCGCGGTACCGAGTTGCGCCACCACCGGCTTCCACTTTGCCGTCTCGGCCTTCACATAGGCCGCGGCCGCGGCATCGCCAATATGCAGATCGGCGAAGATCCCCTGCTCGCCGAGCGTGGCCGCCATGGCCGGCGAGCCCATGACGGCCCTGGTGGCGTCCGCGAGCGTCTTTTTGACAGCAGCCGGCGTGCCGCGGGGCGCCGCCAGCACGTTCCACAGCATGGCCTCGAACGGGGCAGCGAGGTCTGCGGATTCGGCAATGGTGGGAATGTCCGGCGCCAGCGCCAGGCGCCTGGCGGTGGCCACGCCCACGATATGCATGCGGCCGCTGCGGTGAAAGGGCAGCATCACGCCCAGCGTGCCCACGGCCATTTCGGTGGCGCCGCCCATCAGGTCCTGCATCGAGGGACCGGTGCCCTTGTAGGGGATGTGCATCAGCGGCGCGCCGGTGAGCTGCTTGAAGCGCTCCACGGCCACATGCATCAGGGTGCCGGTACCGGGGGAGCCATAGTTGTATTTGCCGGGGTTGTGCTTGGCGGCAATGACCAGTGTCTTGAGCGTCTTGGGCATGGACGGAGCCACGGCAAATGCCACCGGCGCGCCGCCGAGCACGCCGATGTAGTCGAAGTCGTCGGCGGCGCTGTAGCGCGGCTTGGGCTCGGTCAGGTTGTACAGGGCATGGGTCGAGGCCGTGGCAAACAGCAGCGTATAGCCGTCAGCGGGGCTATTCTTCACCTCCAGGCTGCCCAGCGCGCCCGAGGCGCCGCCCTTGTTCTCCACCACGACCGCCTGGCCCAGCTGCTTGCCCATGGCTTCGGCGTAGAAGCGCGCGAAGCTGTCCACCGGGCCGCCGGGCGGGAAGGGCACGACCATGCGGACGGGTCGGGCCGGATAGGACTGGGCGCGTGCCGGCAGCGCGGCTGCGAAGGGGGCAGCGCTCGAAGCCTGCAGGAAATGTCGACGTTGCATGGCGCACTCCTTGAATCTCCAGCCGGCAGGCGCCGGTGGGTGGAAGAAAAGGGCACGCAGCGGTATGCAAGTCGCGTGCCCATGCGGGCTCAGAGGCCGCGTTCGCGCAGCAGTCTGTCCTGGCGCTCGATCAGGCGGCCGAGCTCGGCCATGTCGGTGGCGTTCAGCACCGGGCCGGGACGGCGCACATAGGCCGAGCGGATCGCGCCGCGGCGCTTGAGGGTCTCCTTGCGCAGCGCCAGGCCCAGGCCGTACTGGAACTCGTGGCGCAGCAGCGGCAGGTAGAGGTTGAAGAGGTCTTCGGCTTCCTCGCCGCGGTCCTGGTCGAACAGCGCGCACGACTGCACCAGCATCTCGGGGTAGGCAAAGCCGGTCATCGCGCCGTCGGCGCCGCGCAGCATTTCCTGGGGCAGGAACAGGCCGCCGTTGCCGACCAGGATGCTGATGCGCCGGCGCGCCGCAGCCGTGCTTTGCTCGCGCACCTCGCTGAGCTTGCGCATGCCAGGGAAATCCTCGTGCTTGAGCATGACGATCTGCGGGAAATCGTCGATCAGCTTGAGGATCACCGCCACCGACATGTGCACGCCGGTCACCTGGGGGAAGTCCTGCAGGCAGATCGGGATGTCGGGGCCGAGCAGCCTGGCCACCGTCGCGTAGTAGTTGTAGACCTGCTCGTCGGTCTTAAGGTTGGCGGCGGGCGCCACCATCACCCCGGCCGCGCCCTGGTCCATGGCGGTCTTCGACAGGCGCTCGACATGGCGGTTGGAGGCATGGCTCACGCCCACCACCACCGGCACGCGGCCGTCGATCCGCTTGAGCACGCGATCCATCACCGTGAGCGTCTCTTCCTCGGTGAGCTTGGGCGCCTCGCCCATCATGCCCAGGATGGTGAAGCCGGTGACGCCCTTCTCCAGATAGAAGTCGGTCAGGCTGTCGGTGCTCTCGAGGTCCAACTCGCCGCTGTCGGTGAAGGGAGTGGCGGCAATGATATAGACGCCCTTGGTTGTCTCGCTGATCTTTTCGGTTTGCATTGGGTTCCTTTGGGAAGAAGGGGGAGGGATCTCGAACCGTTCGTCCTGAGCTTGCCTGGGCGGCCCCGTCGAAGGATGGACGGCCCTCCCTCCAGTAGAGAGCTGGCCGTCCATGGTTCGACAGGCTCACCACGAACGGTTTTATTTACCGCCGCACGCGCCGGTGCTCCAGGCGGCCGAGCCAGCGCGTCAGCGGCCACAGCAGCGCCAGGTACATCAGCGCGGCCAGCATCACGGGCGAGGGGTTGTAGACCAGCGACTGCGCATCGCGCGCCGCGCGCAGCAGCTCGGGCATGGCGACGACGCTGGCAATGCTGGTGAGCTTGACGACCTCGATGCTGTTGCCGACCAGGTCGGGCAGCACGTTCTTGACGGCCTGCGGAATCACCACATGGCGGATGGCCTGGGCGCGCGTGAGGCCGGTGGAGCGCGCGGCTTCCATCTGCCCTTTGGCCACGCCTTCGAGCCCGGCGCGAAACACTTCGGCGTAGTAGCTGGCGTTGTTGAGCACGAAGGCCAGCGCCACGGCGGCCACCTTGCCCAGCTCCAGGCCCAGGAACGGACCGCCGAAATAGATCAGGATCAGCAGCACCAGCGGCGGAAAGGCACGGAAGAAGTCGATGTAGCCGATGATGCTCCAGCGCAGCCAGCGCCGGCTGGACTGCGTGAGCCCCAGCGCCAGCGCCAGGCCGGCGGCCGCGCCCAGCGGAATGACCAGCGCCGCCAGCCAGATCGTGGTCCACAGGCCGTTCAGCAGATGCGGAAACACCTGCGCGTAGACCTCGAGGTTGAAGAAGTTGTGAATCAGCGTTTCCACGTGCTACCTCTGCTGCCAGTGTTGTTCGAGCCAGCGCGAGAAGATCACCAGCGGCAGGAAGACGAGCAGATAGGCGCCCGCGGCCATCATCAGCGGCGTCGGATTGCCCGCATGGCTGCTCGCGCCCTGCGCGTTGTTGAGGATCTCGCCCAGCGCCACCACCGAGCCCAGCGCGGTGTTCTTGGTGATCGAGATCACGCGGTTGGTGAGCGGCGGCAGCGCGCGGCGCAGGGCCTGGGGCAGCACCACCAGGCGCATGGCCTGCGTCCAGCGCATGCCGGTGGAGCGCGCGGCCTCGAGCTGGCCGCCCGGCACGGCGCAGATGCCGGCCCAGATGCTTTCCTCGGCGTAGGCGGCCAGCACCAGCGACAGCGACAGCCAGGTCACGGCAAAGGCCGACAGCGGCAGGCCGAGCGCCGGCAGCCCGAAATACAGCACGATCAGCACCACCAGCGCCGGCAGCGAACGCATGATGTCGGCAAACGCGATGATCGGCAGCGATAGCGCGCGCAGTCCCAGCGCACGCACGATGGCCAGCATCAGCCCGAGCACGACTCCAGTGAGCACCACCGCCAGGCCCACGCCCACCGTGACCAGCGCCCCCGAGGCGATGACCGGCCAGTACTGGCGCGCCACCTCGAGGTTGAAGAAGGTGAAGAAGAAACCGCTGTCTGCGACTGTCATGTCAGCCGGCTCCCGTAGCGCGCCAGGAAGCTCTGCGTGCGCGCCTCGCGCGGATGCTCGAACATCTCGGCGGCCGTGCCCTGCTCGACGACCACGCCGCCGTCCATGAACACCACGCGGTCGGCGGCGGCATGCGCGAACGCCATCTCGTGCGTTACCACCAGCATCGTCATGCCACGGGCGCGCAGGTCGCGCATCACATTGAGCACATCCTCCACCAGTTCGGGATCGAGCGCGCTGGTCGGCTCGTCGAACAGGATCACCTTGGGCTTGAGCGCCACCGCGCGCGCAATGCCCACGCGCTGCTGCTGTCCACCCGAGAGCTCGGAGGGATAGGCTCCGGCCTTGGCGCCCAGGCCCACCTGCTCGAGCGCGGACTGCGCCAGCATGTGCGACTCGGCTTTCGAGCGGCGCTGCACGGTGCGCAGCGCCAGCGCCACGTTGTCGAGCGCCGTGAGGTGCGGGTAGAGGTTGAATTGCTGAAACACCATGCCCACGTCCTGGCGCAGGCGGTTGATGTCCACGGTGGGTGCGGTGACTTGGTGGCCGTTGGCCAGGATGGTGCCGCCGGTCGGAGTTTCCAGCAGGTTGCAGCAGCGCAGCATGGTGCTCTTGCCCGAGCCCGAGGGCCCGATCACGCACACCAGCTCGCCGGCGTTGACCTTCAGATCGACGCCGCGCAGCACCTGGTTGTCGCCATAGGACTTGTGCAGCCCGGAGATTTCAAGGATCGGCATCAGGCACACTTCGGCGTGACGGGGGTGGGGTCGTAGCCTTCGGTGCCGGGCACGCCGGTGCCGGGGGCGATCTTCACCGCGGCGTCGTCGGCGCCGGGCTGGAAGCCGAACCACTTCACCGCCAGCTTGGCCACCGTGCCGTCCTTCTTCATGCACTTGAGCGCGTTCGATGCGGCATCGCGCCCGGCCTTGTCGTCGGCGCGGAAGGGCAGCGCCCAGACCAGGCCGGTCTTGATGGTGTAGCTGGTTTTGAGCGCGGGGTTCTGCTTGGCGGCCCAGGCGACCACCGTGGTGCCGGCCAGGTTGTAGTCGGCGCGGCCCGACTGCACGGCCTGCACCGCGTCGGCATTGGCGCCATAGACGTCGTACTTGAAGCCGTACTTGGCGGCGTTGTCGCGCGCCCAGCCCTCGTAGTTCGAGCCCTTGTTCACGGCCACGGTCTTGCCCTTGAGGTCTTCGAGCTTCTCGATGGCGGGAGCGGCCTTGGTGCCGAGGAAGGTGTAGTCCGTGTCCAGATAGCCTTCGGTGAACAGCAGCGATTTGGCGCGCTCGGGCGTCACGGTGACGGGGGCGACCAGGAAGTCATAGCGCTTGCTGTTGAGGCCTGGAACCAGGCCCGAGAACTCCGCGCCCTCGATCTCGATCTTGCGGCCCAGGCGCTTGGCCAGTTCCTCGCCCAGATCGACGTTGAAGCCCTGCACGCCGCCGCCGAGCTTGGCCATGGCATGCGGCGCAAAGGTGGCATCGACGGCGCTGCGCAGCGGCGCCTGGGCAGTGGCGGCGGTGGAGGCAAGGCCCAGCAGCGCAAGCAGGGACAGGCCAAAGACGGAAGACTTCATGGTGCAACTCCTGGAGTGATCTAAAGAGGGCCGTGCGGCCCGGAAACAAAAGAGGGTCATTCGGCGCGCTGCAGGCCGACGAGTTCGCTGAAGCGCCCTCGCTCGAGCGACTGCGCCGGGCGGTTGCTCAGCGGATCGGGACGGCCGCGCGCGAGATACTTGCCGCTGCCGCGCTCGACCTGCAGCGCGTTGTCGCGTACGACGCAGCGGCCGCGGCTGAACACCTGCTCGGGCCAGCCCTGCAGCACGCGCCCTTCGTAGGGGGTGTAGCCGACGTTGTCATGCAGCATGCCGGCGCTGACCTCGACCCGGCGCTCGGGATTCCACAGCACGATGTCGGCATCTGCGCCCACGGCAATCGCGCCCTTGCGCGGTGCCAGCCCATACATGCGCGCATGGTTGGTGGAAGTCAGCGCGACGAATTCCTCGATCGTCATGCGTCCGGCCATCACGCCCTCGGAGAACAGCAGCGGCAGGCGCAGCTCGATGCCGGGCACGCCATTGGCCATTTCCTTGAAGGTGGTGGCATCGCCCTTGGGCAGCTTGCCCGAGGCATCGAAGCGGTAGGGCGCGTGGTCGGACGAATAGACACCCAGCGTGCCGTCCTTGAGGCCGTCCCAGACGGCTGCCTGCGAATCGGCATCGCGCGGCGGCGGGCTGCAGCAGAACTTCGCGCCTTCCATGCCGGGCAGGTCGCTATCCTGAGCTTCGAGAAACAGGTACTGCGGGCAGCTCTCGGCGTACACGGCGGCGCCCAGGCGGCGCGCATTGCGGATCACCTCCACGGTCTCGCGGCCGGCCACATGCACGATCAGCACCGGCACATCGGCCAGGCGTGCCAGCGCGATCGCGCGGTTGGTGGCTTCGGACTCGGCCAGCTTGTCGTGCGCCACCGCGTGGAACTTCGGCGCGGTATGGCCGCGCTCGAGCAGGCGGTGCGCGATCCAGCGGATCATGTCGTGGTTCTCGGCGTGCATCATGATCAGCGCGCCTTCCTCACCGGCGACCGACATGACTTCCAGCAGCTGGTAATCGTCGAGCTTGAGCTTGTCGTAGGTCATGTAGACCTTGAGCGAGGTGATGCCGTTTCGTATCACCTGCGGCAGGTGCTCGCGCAGCGCCGTCTCGTCCGGGTTGGTGAGGATCAGGTGGAAGCCGTAGTCGATGACCGCCTTCTCGGCCGCGAGCTTCGAGTAGGCCTGCACCACCTCGGGGATCGAATCATTGCGGTGCTGCGCCGCGAACGACAGGATGGTGGTGGTGCCGCCGAAGGCCGCCGACACCGTGCCGGAATAGAAGTCGTCGGCGCACATCACGCCCATGCCCGAGAGCTGCTCGATATGGCAGTGGCTGTCGATGCCGCCGGGCAGCACCCAGCGGCCGGCGGCGTCCACGTCCTGCGCACCGGGCGCCAGGTTCGGAGCGATCTCCACGATCACGCCGTCGCGCACGCCGATGTCGGCTTGGAAAGTGCGGTCGGCATTGCTGATGCGGCCGTTGCGGATCGTCAGGTCGAAAGGGGTAGCAGTCATGGCGTGAAACTCAGAAAGTGCCGGGGTACGAACCACCGTCCAGAAGCAGGTTCTGTGCCGTGATGAAGCCGGCCTGCGCGCTGCATAGAAAGGCACAGGCATCGCCGAATTCATGTGGCAGGCCGAAGCGCCCGGCCGGGTTGGCGGCGCGGCGGCGCGCCAGCACCTCGTCCTCGGGCAGGCCGTTGTCCTTCGCCCACTGGCGCGCGGTTTCCAGCAGGCGGTCGGTCTCGAAGGGGCCGGGCAGCAGGTTGTTGATGGTGACGTTGTGCGCCACGTTCTGGCGCGCGATGCCGGCGATGAAACCGGTCAGGCCCGAGCGCGCTCCATTGGACAGGCCGAGGATGTCGATGGGCGCCTTGACGGCGGCCGAAGTGATGTTGACGATGCGGCCGAAGCGCCGCTCGACCATGCCGTCCAGCGTGGCGCGGATCATCTCGATGGGCGCCAGCATGTTGGCGTCCAGCGCGGCAATCCAGGTGTCGCGGTCCCAGTCGCGGAAATGCCCGGGCTTGGGGCCGCCGGCGTTGTTCACCAGGATATCGGGCGCGGGGTGCGCGGCCAGCGCGGCGGCGCGGCCTTCGGCAGTGGTGATGTCGGCGACCACCGCATGCACCGTGACCCGATGCGTGCGGCGGATGTGCTCGGCGGTTTCCTCCAGGGCTTCACGGCCGCGCGCCAGCAGGGTCAGGTTCACGCCTTCTGCCGCCAGCGATTCGGCGCAGGCCCGGCCCAGGCCGCGGCTGGAGGCGCAGACCAGGGCGTGGCGGCCTTCGAGTCCGAGCTTCATGCGGCCACCCCGGCACCCGATTCAACGGAGGTGAGAGCAGGCGCAGGGCAGGCGGTGTGGGGGCGGTGGTGAAGCATGGAGCGCGGCCTTGGATGCGTGGAAGTTGCAACCATTATTCCGAGCACCCTCGGCCATGTCGTGTGACACTTTGACCGTCGTCATTAACACTGTGTTAATGGTCTTCAGTGGAAACCCGGAAGCCCTCGCGCTCCATCACGCGGGCAAGCACCTCGACGAAGGCCTGCGCCGGCTGCGACATCGGCTCGGTGCGCAGCCGCACCAGGGTGGCTTTGAGCACTGGCGCGTTGAGCACCGGCCGCACCACGAACTTGCTGGCCGCCCAACTGCTGGCCGAGAATTCGTCGACCAGCGCGATGCCCGCGCCGGCCTGCACCAGCGCGCAGGCGTTCTGCGGCGAGCCGGCCTCGATGGCAGCGCGCGCGTTCTCCCCGCTGGCGGAAAACAGCGCATGCACCATCGCGCCAAAAGGCGACTCGCGGTCATAGCCGATCAGCGGATAGGGCAGCAGGTCGGCGACGCTGAGCGTGGCGCGCCGCGCCAGCGGGTGGTTGTAGGGGCAGATGCAGACCAGGCGGCCGCTGCCCATCTCCTCCATCTCCAGATTCGGGTGGTTCACGGGGAGGATGGTGACGGCGAGGTCGGCCTGGCGGTTGAGCAGCCGCTCGGTCAGCGGCGCATGGCCCAGGTACTGGAAGGTGAGCTTGACCTGCGGGTTGCTGTGGCGGAACTCGGCCATGGCCAGCGGGATCACCGCCTGCCCGACGCTGGGGCTGGCCACCAGGTTCAGGATGCCCTCCTGGTGCTCGCTGAGCTCGCGCGCCAGTTCGTTCACGCGCTTGACGCCGGCATAGACCTGCTCCACCTCATGGAACAGCTTCTTGGCCTCGGGCGTGGCAAACAGCCGCCCCCGGATGCGCTCGAACAGGGGAAAGCCGACGCGGGCCTCGGTATGCGACAGCAGCCGGCTCACGGCGGGCTGCGACACGAACAGCAGCTGCGCCGCGCCGCGGATCGAGCCGGTGATCATGACGGCGCGGAAAACCTCTATCTGGCGGAGATTGAATGCCATGTGAAATGCGCTTGTGAATAACAAGGTGTTAATCATGACGCATGAATTGGCAAGTGTCGAAGTCCTGTTGCGCTCCTACACTGCAAAACCCCGGAGCCCGTTTCAAAGGCTCCAGCCAGATTCCAGGAAGGCCGTCCCATGCGCGACACGCTCTATGTCATCAATCCCAACAGCAGCCAGGCCGTCACCGCCGGCATCGACGCCGCCATGGAGCCGCTTCGCCGCGCCGGCGGCCCGCGCATCGAGTGCGTGACGCTGGCCGACGGCCCGCCGGGCGTGCAGACCCAGCAGGACGTGGACCGCGCGGCGCTGTCGGTGCTGCGCTTCGCGCAGGAGCACCAGGACAAAGCCGCGGGTTTCGTCACTGCCTGCTTCAGCGACCCGGGCCTGCACATGCTGCGCGAGCTGCCGGGCGTGCTGTCGCTGGGCATCAGCGAATGCGGCGCGCTCACGGCCATGACGCTGGGGCAGCGCTTTGGCGTGGTGGCCATCCTGCAGGGATCCATCGGGCGCCACTGGCGCACCTGGGGCGCGATGGGTATCACCCAGCGCGTGGCCGGCGAGGTGGCCATTGGCCGCGGCGTGACCGAACTGACGGACCGAGAAGCCACGTTGAGCGCCATGATCGCGGCCGGAAAGCGGCTGCGCGATGAACATGGCGCGAATGTGCTGGTGATGGGCTGCGCCGGCATGGCGGCTTACCGCGCGCCGCTGCAGGACGCCACCGGCCTGCCGGTGGTCGAGCCCACCCAGGCCGCGGCATCGATGGCCCTGGGCCGCATCCAACTCGACTGGTGAACCATGAGCAATCTGCACCCCCAACTTCTCAAGCGCCTGCATGCGGCCGTCGGCGACGCGGGCCTGGTCATCGACAGCGAAGGCAAGGCACCCTATGAAACCGACTGGCTGAAGAAATTCACCGGCAGCAGCTCCATTGTCGTGCGCCCGGCCAACACGGCCGAGACCGCCGCGGTGATGTGCATCTGCCACGAGACGCACACGCCCGTGGTGACGCAGGGCGGCAACACCGGCATGAGCGGCGGCGCCACGCCCGACGGCAGCGGCGCGCAGGTGGTGCTGAGCACGGTGCGCATGAATGCCATCCGCGCGGTCGATCCGCTGAACAACACCTTGACCTGCGAGGCCGGCGTGCTGCTGGCGCATATCCAGGCCGCGGCGCAGGAGGTCGACCGCTTCTTTCCGCTGAGCCTGGGGTCGGAGGGCAGCTGCACCATCGGCGGCAATCTCGCCACCAACGCCGGCGGCATCGCGGTGCTGCGCTACGGCAATACCCGCGAGCTGGCGCTGGGCCTGGAAGTGGTGCTGCCCGACGGCCGCGTCTGGCATGGCCTGCGCGCGCTGCGCAAGGACAACACCGGCTATGACCTGCGCGACCTGTTCATCGGCTCGGAGGGCACGCTGGGCGTGATCACGGCCGCGGTGCTCAAGCTCTCGCCGCGGCCCGTGGCGCGCGCCACCGCCTGGGTCGGCGCGCGCGACATCGAGGCGCTGGTGCAATTGCTGGCGCAGCTGCGCGCCGATTGCGGCGAGCGGCTGGTGGCCTTCGAGATGATGTCCGCGCCCTCGCTGGCGCTGATCCTGGCGCATGTGGCCGACGTGCGCGCGCCGCTGGGCGAGGAGCATGCCTTCCACGCGCTGATCGAGCTGGCCGACACCCAGGGCGAGGGCCTGGCGTCGCTGCTCGAAGGCAGCCTGGAAAAGGCGCTGGAAAGCGGCAGCGTGCAGGACGTGGCGGTGAGCGCCAGCGGCGCGCAGACCCAGGCCTTCTGGAAGATCCGCGAAGGCATCTCGCAGGCGCAGATGCGCGCGGGCAAGGCCATCAAACACGACATCGCGCTGCCGATCTCGGCCATTGCCGGGTTCGCGCACCGGGCCGAAGCCGCGCTGCGTGCCGCCGACCCCGATGTGCGCATCATCAATTTCGGGCATCTGGGCGACGGCAACCTGCACTACAACGTGCTGCTGCCGCTGGATTCCGCGCCCGAGGTGCTGGCTGCCGCCACCGCGCGGTTCAACCGCATCGTGCACGACATGGTGGCCGAGGCCGATGGCTCGATCAGCGCCGAGCACGGCGTGGGCCAGCTGCGCCGCGACGAGCTGCGCCACTACAAGTCGGAGGTCGAGTTCGATCTGATGATGCGCATCAAGCAGTCGCTCGACCCGAACCAGATCATGAATCCCGGCAAGCTGATCTGAGCTTGCCGCCACAACACAAGGAAAACACATGGACCTCGGACTCAATGGAAAGACCGCGCTGGTGCTGGGCGCCGGCGGCGGCCTGGGCGGCGCGATCGCGCGCACGCTGGCACGCGAGGGCGCGCAGGTCGCGCTGGCCGACATCGACCTGGCCGCGGCGCGTGCGG
Organism: Comamonas endophytica; assembly: GCF_023634805.2. NCBI lineage: Bacteria > Pseudomonadati > Pseudomonadota > Betaproteobacteria > Burkholderiales > Comamonadaceae > Comamonas > Comamonas endophytica. The sequence continues at coordinate 201,141 of NZ_CP106882.1, read as the reverse complement.
TGGCCGATGAGATCAACGCTTCGGGCGCAAAGGCGATCGCGCTGCAATGGGATCTGGGCGACCTGGCGGTGATCGAGCCCAATATCCTGCACATCGAGAGCGAGCTCGGCCCCGTCGACGTGCTGGTCAACAACACCGGCGGCCCGCCGCCCACGCCCGTGGCCGGCCAGAGCAGCGCGCTGTGGAGCAAGCACTTCCAGAGCATGGTGATGTCGGTGATCGCCATCACCGACCGCGTGCTGCCCGGCATGCGCGAGCGCAGGTTCGGCCGCATCGTCACCAGCACCTCCTCGGGCGTGGTGGCGCCGATCGCCAACCTCGGCCTGTCCAACGCGCTGCGCATGACGCTGCTGGGATGGTCCAAGACCCTGGCGCGCGAAGTCGGCCGCGACGGCATCACCAGCAACATCGTGCTGCCCGGGCGCGTGGCCACGGCGCGCATCCAGTTCCTCGACGAACAGAAGGCGCAGCGCGAGGGCCGGGCGGTGGAGGAGGTGTCGCGCGAGAGCACTGCGGCGATTCCGGTGGGACGCTATGGCGATCCGCAGGAATATGCGGATGTGGTGGCGTTTCTGGCGAGCAGCCGGGCGTCGTATGTGACCGGGTCGGTGGTGCGGGTGGATGGGGGCCTGTTGGCGAATGTGTGAGTCTTGAGGCTGGCGCAAGCCCTGAAACCGTTCGTCGTGAGCCCGTCGAAGGATGAACGGCCTGCCCTCAAGATTGAGGCTGGCGCAAGCCCTGAAACCGTTCGTCGTGAGTCCGTCGAAGGATGAACGGCCTGCCCTCAAGAAAAAGGCGCTTTTCATGTTCGGGAATTCTGCCTGTCGACGGGCAAGCCACAACGCATCAAAGCAAGTTGAATCCCCGCTCCACCATCGCCTGCCGCAGCTTCTCCCGCCCGTCCATATAGTCGAACCGGTTGTAGTGGACCACGGATTCCTTCCAGCTCCTCCGCGCCGATCCCATGTGCTCGCGGAACTTGCCGAACTCGGCTTCGTAGTCATCGAGTCCCGCCATGGAGCGCTGGAAGTCATAGCGGTCATGGTGCAGCACCACCGATTGCGGCGGGCGCGGCCGCACCGTTTCGGGCTTGCCGGGTAGATCGGCGGGCTTGCCCACCACCAGCCCGAAGGCCACGAAGCTGTACCGCGGCAGATGGATGAGTTCTGCCAGCGCCTGGGCCTCGTTGCGCATCGCCCCGATATACACCACGCCCAGGCCCATCGATTCGGCAGCGACGACGGCATTTTGCGCCGCCAGCGCCGCATCGATGCTGGCCATAAGAAACGCATCGAGGTAATCATGGACCTGTGCATCGCCACCGCCGTCGCAAGTGATGGCATGACTGCGCGACAGGTCTGCCACCCAGAGCAGCACCAGGGGCGCATCATTGATGAACCGGTTGGCATCCTTTTTCCGGCCCGAAGCCAGTTCGGCCACCCGGGCCTTGAGGGCGGGGTCGCCGACGGCCACCACGCTCCACTGGTGCAGGTTGGATGAGGTGGAGGCCGATTGGGCTGCCGCCACCATCGCTTCGAGGGCGCCCTCAGGCAAGGCTTCGGGCAGATAGTTGCGCACGGAACGGTGCAGCAGCAGCGCCGCGATCTGCGCGTTCCAGGCCATCCGTGCCGGTTTGGTTTGCGCGCCGTAGCGCTGCTCAAGTAGGGCTTGGTGTTCGGTCATTGCATGTTCCATATCGATGGCTTGAGCGTACGCATCGGAAGTTTTTGCATTGGTCACCAAAGCCGGCATGTCTATCCATGGTTGTGGACAATGCATGCATGGATCAACTACTCAGCATCCGTGTGTTCCAGCGCATCGTCGAGGCCGGCTCGTTCACGCTGGCGGCCGCGCACCTGGGCATTCCTCGATCGACAATCAGCAAGGCCTTGCTGGAACTGGAGGCGCATCTGGGTACCCCGCTGCTGCGCCGTACGACCCGCTCGGTGACGCTCACGGTGGAAGGGGCCGAGTATTACCGCCGGGTCTCGGGCGTGACTGCCAGCCTCGATGAAGCGGACGAAACGCTGCGCCATATGGGCACGGCGGCCCAGGGGCGGCTGCGCATCGATGTGTACTCGTCCTTTGCCAACCATGTGCTGATCCCGGCGCTCGGCTATTTCAAGGCCGAGTTTCCAGGTGTGCAGTTGGCTGTGGGCATCAGCGACAGGCCGGTCAACCTGGTCGAGGAAGGTGTCGACTGCGTGATTCGCGCCGGCGCTCTGGCCGACAGCACGATGGTGGCGAAAACGCTCTTCAAGGACCGGTTGCTGACCTGCGCCAGCCCTGCGTATCTTGAGCTGCATGGGGTGCCAAAGACACCTGAGGAATTGAAGGAAAAACACCAGTTGGTCGGCTACTTCGGCGCGGCTGCCCGGGAGGTCTGGCCGTTGCGCCTGCAATTGGGGGCGCGCACCCATGTGTTCTCGAACTTCGACTTCTATTCCAACGACAGCGCGGGCCAGATCGGCATGATGGCCAGCGGCCTGGGAGTCGGCCAGACCCATGCCCTGGTCGCGCGCCCACTGCCCCAGTCGGGAGCGCTGGTATCGGTGCTGGAGGACTGGACCCGGCAGACGGTCCCGATCTCGGTGATGTATCCCTCGCCCAAGCGCCTTAATCATCGCACCCGGGTATTTGTCGACTGGCTGGTGAGGTATGTGAGGCAGTACGCCAAATGACTTTTCAATCTTGCGATCGGACGACTCTGCTGCCAAGTCAGCGTGCTGCACTTACTGCGTACCGCGGGGTTCTTCAGGGGAGTAATTGATGGGCCAAATCCACGAACTGGAAACACGGAGATTGCTGCTTCGGCAGTGGCGCGACTCCGATTCCGCCCGGTTTGCACAGATGAATGCCGATGCGGAGACGATGCGCCATTTTCCTGCTGTGCTGACGGTGCAGGAGAGCAATGCCATGGCGCAGCGCTGCCGCGAACTCATCGCACAGCGGGGATGGGGTTTCTGGGCAGTCGAGGAGAAAGTCTCCGGAGAATTCGTGGGCTTCACCGGATTGCATGTGCCAACGGCCGAGTTGCCCTTTTCTCCCTGCGTGGAAATTGGCTGGCGGCTGAATCGGTCATTCTGGGGCAAAGGCTATGCCACAGAGGGGGCCGGCGCTGCACTCGTCTTTGCATTCGACAGCTTGGGCCTGGCCGAAATAGTTTCTTTCACCGCGTTGGGCAATACGCGCTCTGAACGGGTCATGCAACGGCTGGGCATGCATCGTGACGAGCAAACGTTTGAACACCCAGCCTTGCCCATGCATCACCCGCTGCGCGAACACGTGTTGTATAGAGCATTCGGAACCAAAGAAGCTGGTCCGGTGCCATAAGCACAGCTGGTGGCGTGACTTCGAAAAGGTCTTTTGCAAGCCTCCAGCACTCCGGGTAAACCCGTGGCAAAATACTTTGCATGCAAACTAATTCCGTGGTCGATTCTTCCGACGCGCCTGGGTTCTCCCCGGCGCGTTCGCGTTTCGGGCTGCTCGTTGCCAGCGTCTACCGGCAGTGGCGCCGGCAGGTGGACCTGAGCTTCAAGGACCTGGGGCTGTCGGATGCCACGCGCACGCCGTTGTTGGCGCTCTACGAGCGCGGCGGGCCGATGCGGCAAAAGGATCTGGCCGATGCGCTGTACCTGGACAGTTCCTCGCTGGTGCGGGTGCTGGCGCAGTTGCGCCAGGCACAGCTGGTGGACTGGGATTGCGACCCTGCCGACCGGCGCACCAAGTGCATCGCGCTGACCGACAAGGGGCACGAGACCGCTGGATTGATCCTTGCCAAGAGCCTGGAGATCGAGCGCACGCTGCTGGCCGGTCTTTCGTCCGAGGAGCAGCAGGTCACGCGTGCAGTGCTGCAGAAGATTTCGCAACGCTTTGCGGCGCTCTGACGCGCTTCCAACGAGAAACCAACGGTAGAGAAAATGAAATTGAAAGCATCGCCCTTTGTCTGGGTGAGTTTCGCGATGATCGTCGGCGTGATGGGCACCGCGCTGATCAGCCCGCTCTATGCGCTCTACAAGGAGGCCTGGAACCTGCAGGCCAGCGATATCTCGCACATCTATGTGATCTACATGGGCGGCGCGCTGTGCACGCTGCTGTTCCTGGGGCGCCTGCCCGACCGCGTGGGCTTCAGACCGGTGATGCTGTTCGGGCTGGCGATGGCGTTCATCGGCACCTTCATCAGCCTGATCGCCTGGAACGTCGCGTGCCTGAGCGTGGGACGGCTGATCGTCGGCGTCGCCTCGAGCATGGTCACAACCAGCGCGACGCTGGGCCTGGCCAAGCTCTCGCCGCCGGGCAATGCGCAGCGCGTGGCGATGATGAGCGGTTTCCTGATCGCCTTCGGCTTTGGCATCGGACCGCTGGTGGGCGGCCTGATCGGCCAATGGGCGCCGTATCCGCTGGTGACCACCTATGTGCCGACGCTGGTGCTGGCGGCGCTGGGCATGCTGGCGCTGGCGAAGCTGGAGCTGCCCGACGAAGCGGTGCCGAAGGATCCGCAGCCGCTGCAATGGAAAGACGTGCTGCCCAGGCTGACCTGGCCTGCGGGCGAGGCTTCGAAGGCCTTTGCGCTGACCAGCAGCCTGCCTTTCCTGGCCTTTGGCGTTTTTGGCCTGTATGCCTCGATGTCGCCGCTGTTCCTCGACAAGCTCGTGCCCTGGCATGGCCCGGTGGTGAGCGGTACGGCCATCGCGCTGATCCTGCTGCTGTCGGCCTGCACCCAGATCCTTGCGGGCCGCCTGCCCACGCATTGGTGCGGCGCGCTCGGCCTCGCAAGCCTGGCGCTGAGCAACGCGCTGCTGATGATCAACCTCTGGGCCGGCTCGGCCACGCTGTTTGCGCTGGGCGTGCTGTGCACGGCCGCGGGCCACGGCATGAGCATGCTCGCGGGCATGAGCATGGTCAACCGCATCGCCACGCCCGCCAACCGCACCGGGCTGCTGTCGACCTATCTGGTCATCGGCTACGTCGGCTCGATGGTGCCGATGCTGGGCATGGGCTGGATTGCCGACCACTGGGGCATGGAGCCGGCAGTGCGCATCTTCTGCACCGCCGTCATCGTGCTGGGAATGGCCGCCGCCGCGCTGTTCCAGCGCCACCCGCGCATGCAGCCGGCGCTGGCCACCGCATGAACGCGCGTGCGCCGCTGTGGCTGCTGGTGCTGGTCACGTTCAGCGGCACCATGGCGATGCATATCTTCGTGCCGGCGCTGCCCGTGGCCGGCGCGGCGCTGGGCGCTTCGCCCGCGAGCATGCAGCAGACCATCACGCTGTATGTGATCGGGCTGGCGCTGGGGCAGTTGGTCTATGGCCCGGTTTCGGATGCGCTGGGCCGGCGCCCGGCGCTGCTGCTGGGGCTGTCGGTTTATTTCTGCGCGGGCGTGATGGCGTTGTTCGCGCCCACGCTCGAGTGGCTGCTGGTAGCGCGGCTGCTGCAGGCGCTGGGCGGCGCGGCGGGCATCGCATTGGGCCGGGCGATCGTGCGCGACACCGCCGAGCCGGCGCGCGTGACGCGGGAACTTGCGCTGCTGAACCTGTTGACGCTGGCCGGCCCGGGCCTGGCACCCATCGTCGGCGCCTACCTTGCCGACCACTTCGGCTGGCGCGCGATCTATGTGTTCCTGGTCGCCATCGGCAGCGCCATGCTGCTGTTCACCTGGCGCCTGCTGCCCGAAACCAACCTGAATCCGCGGCCGCTGCGGGTGGGCGCCATTGCGCGCGATTACCGCCAGCTGCTGGGCAACCCGGGCTTTGCCGGCTACACGCTGGGCGGCGCCTGCATCACCTCGGCGCTCTATCCCTATCTCGCGTCGGTGCCCTATATCGTGCATGGGCAGATGGGCTTGCCGGTCAGCGCCATCGGCTGGTTCGCGGCCAGCACCATCGTCGGCGCCAGCCTGGGTACCTTCCTCACGCGCCGGCTCTCGGGCCGCTGGCCGGCCGAGTCTTTCCTGTTCCTGGGCGCGGGACTCGGGTTGGCTATGGCCTGCACGCTGCTGGCTTTCCAGGCGCTGGGCTGGCTCACGCCTGCCTGGCTGATTGCCATCACCGTGACCATGACCTTTGGCGCGGGCTTTGCCAGCCCGGCGGCGCTGGGCAGCGCGCTGTCGGTGATGCCTACGCTGGCGGGCTCCGCCGCGGGGCTATATGGCTTCGGCCAGATGGCGATGGGTGCGGTGGGCACGTTGCTGGTCGGCCATGGCGACGACCCGGTGGTGTCGTGTGCCGTCACGCAGATCTGCATCACCGGGCTGGCCCTGGCGAGCTTCCGCCGGGCGCATCTGCAGGGCGCGCCTGCCACGCGATAGGCCTGCAAGGCCGCATCTTCCGCTGTTGAGCGCCGGCAACGATTTCTCAAATAATAGCTTTAAGCTATTGCAAGACTATTTTTAATAGTTATAGTTGCGTTTGGTTGTGGCAAGCCGCTGCGGCTTTCGATGTTCGAGAACCTGTGACACGGGTTCACCGAGGACAGGAAAGCGGGTAGTGCTGAAAGCATCCACGCACCTTGTGTTTGTGGCGGCAAGGTGCGTTTTCGAGGCCGGCCCGTTGCAGGGAACGGGCCGGCCTTGCTTTTTCGAATCGGAATGCCCCGCAGCTTTGCCCCGCGCGCTCTTGGCGTGGGCTCACCTGATTCCACAACAAGGACACCATCGTTGAAATAATAGTAAAAAGCTATTGATATTTTAGTATCGATACGTATATTGGTTGTGGATTCGTTCAGTTCCCGGCAAGGAGTTCCTGCGGTCCGTACGTTTCAAACCATCTATCGAGAGGAAAAAGCATGGCAAATGACATTCTTGAAGCATCGGCATCTGTGCCAACGCAGATTGCGGAGCTGGAGGCTAAGGCCGAAGCCGAAGCCGAAGCGGCGGCTGCCGCGAAGTCGCAGGCAGAAGCCGGAGCAGCGGCCGCCGCCCAGGCCCAGGCGGAAGCCTTGGCAGCGGCTGCCATTGCGCAGGCCCAGGCTGAAGCAGATGCCGCAGCGGCTGCCAAGGCGCAAGCAGAAGCGGCGGCCGCCGCCAAGGCCCAGTCGGATGCCGAAGCAGCAGCTGCCATTGCCCAGGCCCAGGCTGGAGCCGATGCCGCAGCTGCCGCCGAGGCTCAAGCGCAAGCCGATGCCGCCGCCCAGACCCAGGCGGATGCCTTGGCAGCGGCTGCCATTGCGCAGGCGCAGGCTGAAGCCGATGCCGCAGCGGCCGCCAAGGCCCAGGCTGAAGCCGATGCCGCAGCGGCTGGCAAGGCACAAGCAGAAGCTGAAGCGGCGGCCGCCGCCAAGGCCCAGGCGGATGCCGAAGCAGCAGCTGCCATTGCCCAGGCCCAGGCTGAAGCCGATGCCGCGGCCGCCGCCGAGGCCCAAGCGCAAGCCGATGCCGCCGCCCAGGCTCAGGCGGATGCCTTGGCAGCGGCTGCCATTGCGCAGGCACAGGCTGAAGCCGATGCCGCAGCGGCTGCCAAGGCCCAAGCAGAAGCTGAAGCGGCGGCCGCCGCCAAGGCCCAGTCGGATGCCGAAGCAGCAGCTGCCATTGCCCAGGCCCAGGCTGAAGCCGATGCCGCAGCGGCTGCCAAGGCACAAGCAGAAGCTGAAGCGGCGGCCGCCGCCAAGGCCCAGTCGGATGCCGAAGCAGCAGCTGCCATTGCCCAGGCCCAGGCTGAAGCCGATGCCGCAGCGGCCGCCAAGGCTCAGGCTGAAGCAGATGCCGCAGCGGCTGCCAAGGCCCAAGCAGAAGCTGAAGCGGCGGCCGCCGCCAAGGCCCAGTCGGATGCCGAAGCAGCAGCTGCCATTGCCCAGGCCCAGGCTGAAGCCGATGCCGCGGCCGCCGCCAAGGCCCAAGCGCAAGCCGATGCCGCAGCGGCTGCCAAGGCGCAAGCAGAAGCTGAAGCGGCGGCCGCCGCCAAGGCGCAGGCAGAAGCTGAAGCCGCTGCCAAGAGCCAGGCGCAAGCCAAAGCGGCGGCAGCCGCTGACAACCTGCAAGCCGATGCCGAGGCTGCGGATGTCGCCACGATACAGGTGAAAATCGAAGCAGCCGCTGCCGCCATCGCGCAAGCCGAAGCCGGCGCAGCCGCTGCCGACAAGGCACAGTCCGAGGCCCGCGCAGCAGCTGCCTTCAAGGTGCAGGCGCTGAACGACGCAGTCGCAGCCGCCGAGGAAAAGCTGCAAGCCGAAGAGGCGATGGTGGTCAAAACGCGCCTGCAGGTCGAGAAACTGAAATCCTTGCAGACCGATGCCACCGAAGCAGGCGAGGCTTCGGCGTTCTCAAGTCTCGAGGGCATCAAAAACTTCGCTGCCATGGCCTATGGCAGCGCAATGGAAAAGGCGCCTCAGGCATGGGACGCGGCCCGCAGTTTCACGGTCGCCAGCATCAAGAGCCTGGGCGAAAACCAGCATTTCGTTGCAGGGACGCTGCTGCTGTCCACCGCGGCAGGCGCGGCGGCTTCCCTGCTGCCCGTTCCGGTGAAGGCCGCCTACTATGCCGGGGCGGCGACAACGCTCGCGGCCATTGGGTCACTGCATTATGAGAACGGTGAGAATTCCGTCTACAGCTTTGTCAAGAGCGCGGGAGATTTCAGCCATCCTGCTACTGCAACAGTGGTCACTGCCGCCACGGGACTGGTATCGGCCGGTATTGGCTACCTTGACGGGAGCGCCAAGTACGAGCAATTTGTCAGTACTGTAGCCGTCACCTATCAAGAGAAATTGCAGGACGTGGGCAAGAAGGCCGCGCAGCGCCTGATGGAACAGAGGGCCGAGGAGTACGACAAATACCCCTTGCTCTCCGCCATGCGGGCGCACGGCGTGCACGATGCACTGCAGGAAACAGTCAAGAGTGCTGTCATCGGCGTGGCGACCTCGGCCACTGTCCTGGCCTTGAGCAAGCTGGCGCATTCGACGTATGCATACGTGACTGGAATTGATGATCTGGTCAGCGATATCCCACCATCCGATGCTGCCGATCCCTATGCCCTGGCTCCGGTTGCCCCGCCGGAGCCTGAGCACCTGCACGAAATGCCGGCGCTCATCGGCACCGCGCAAGAGCAATACGCATAAGCGCGAAGCTCCATGCACCTGGCTTTGCGGGCGAGGTGCGTATTCAAGGGGGAGCGTTCCAGGCAATGGCCGGTCCTCTTTTTCGCCGCTCGGGTGCGGTGCAAGGGCGCTTGATATCTGGATTGCAGGAGGACTCCATGGATTGGCTGACTTTCACTGCCGAGATCTTCAAGGCCGCGGCCTGGCCGCTGGCTGCCGTGGCCATTGCGCTGATGTTCCGGGCGCAATTGCGCGCGCTGCTGACACGCATGAACAAGGGCCGTTTCGGACCTGCGGAATTCGAGTTCGAGCAGACGCTGCAGACCCTGGTCGCGCAGTCGGCTGCAGCCGGAACCCTGCATTCCCCGGCCACTGCCGCAAGCGCCATGCGCACATCCGTCCCGCCGCGCGAGGCGATCGCCGTGGCCTGGCACGCGCTCGAGCATGCGGCGCAGGTGCGTGCGCAGACCGTGCCGCGCCTGCCGCCGCTTCAGGCACAGGACATGGCGCTGTACCAGCAACTCGAGGCATTGCATGAGCAGGCCATCGGGCAGTCGCAGTTCCATCCCTCGGCCCAGGCGGTGAACAACTATGCGCGGCTCGCGCGCGGCCTGCAGGCACGCATGAAGGGCGTGCCGCCCGGATGAGGCGGCGCGCGCGCAGGAGGCTGCGCGGCTGGAGCGGCGGTGCTCCGCGCCGGCTAGGAAAAGCTGGAAATGGCGTCCAGCCCGAATCTGGCGCCGTGGGCCCCAGGGGTGGACGCCGATGCATCAGGCAAGGGCCGGTGCCGTTGCGGTTTCGCAGGACTGGAGCCCGACCAGCGTGACATCGAGCGGCTCCGGCTCGGGCTCGGGCAGGCGGCCGCGGTCGCAGACGATGCGGGCCGGCTCCAGCTCGATCGGTGTGGTGTGCAGTTCCCCCGGCGAGGCCGGTTCCGCGGGCAGGTGCTTCAGATGCGCATCGGTGTTCTTGAACGCTGCCTTGATTTCCCTCGCCGCATCCTTGACTGCTGCCTTGACCTCGGCGGCATTGTGCTTAAGTTCGTGTTCGGTATGCCGCAGCTCGGCGCGGAAGTCCTTGAAGGCCGGGCCGTCAGCCAGTTCCTTGAACGTGTGCTTGGCATCGGCGACCAGCTTCTTGAAGTCGGAGACCAGTTTGTATTGCTTGTGGTGTCGAACGGGTTTTGTCATCGGAGCCTCTTTCATGATGGTTGAAGGACGGTGGAGGCCTGGGCTGGCAGGATCGCGGCCAGGGCGTCCATGGTGGATAGCCATACTCAAATCTATCTATTGAGTTTATAAAGGCAATAGGTAAAAACTATATAGAGTCCAACCGTTTGTCCTTCAGGGAGCCGGATTCTTTAGCGGCTAAAAAAGCGCACATGCGCGAGCCCCACGGCGACGCGGGGCTCGCACGCATGAGGGCGCGGGCAGGTGATCAGGGGCCGAAAGTCGTCGGGTATGCGGGCCGTGGCCTGGGCTTGGGCGCCGATTGGGGCAGCAGCGTTGCCGTGGGACCCGAGCCGGTGCCACCGCAGAACACGACTTCGTACTGGGTCTGCGCCGGGCATTTGTGCAATCCAACCCTGTCGTCATACGAATATGCATAGACATTCGGGCAGACCTTGTTGATGTACTGCACGTACTGGGTGCTCAAGACCGGTACCTGGCGGCATTCCTCGGGGGTAACTCCCTCGGGGCAGCACAGCATGAGCCCATGCTCATCGTTTTCCGGCAGGCCCAGCCCGAAGGGCGGTGGGTAGTTGTGCGCCTTGCAGGGCGAGAGGCAGCCCACCAGCTTGGAGCGATCGTCGGGGGCGAACACGCGCAGGTCCAGGGTGCGCTTGCCGATGCGCTCGTTGCTCGGGCATTGCAGCAGGTCGAGCGCATCACAGCGCGACTCCACGCATTGCTCGATGCCCGGCGTGCCCGGCGGCTGCACGCCCGGTCCCTTGGGAAACACCGAGATCGGCAGCGTGTAGCCGTCGACCTGGCTGGCGTTCCAGTAGGTCATGCAGCGGTAGCCTTCGTTGGCGCAGTCGGTGGCGGCAAACGTCGCCTCGAACTTCGATTCGATGGGAGGCATGCAGCCGGTGGCAGGGCAGGGCGGAGACGACATTCCGATCTTGCAGTTCAGACCGGCCGCGTCGCAGCCGGTCTTGGGCCAGAAGCGCGTGGCCTCCAGGCGGCCGGGAGGAATCGGGTAATCATGCGATTCGCCCGACTGCAGCTGGATCTGTTGCGGCCCAAGCACATTGCCCTGGTCGGACGCGCCCGAGCCCACGGCATACTGCAGCCATATCGGCTCGGTGCACTGGTTGGTCACGCGCAGCCGCGTGGGCTGCGCGCCGGTGGCGAAGGCGCCGGGCGGCCTGACTGGCGCAACGGGGGCGATGGATTGGTCGGGCACCTGCGGCGCGGCGGGAGCTCCGGGGCCGATGGCCGCAGGGGGCGCAGGGCATGGGCACGGTGCCTTGCACGCGGTGGCCCACAGCAGGCAGGAAAGAACGCAGAGCAGACGGATGCGGAACATGGCAGGCTTCTCCGGGCTGGATCTTGCGCAAATTCTAGGGAGGGCGATGCGCGCCCGTCCCATTGCCTGCACTGGGGGAAGTCTCAATGTCGCGGCGCAGCGTCAGAGATTGACGATCACCTTGAGAAAGGTGGCGGGAATGACCGTGGTGTGGGCGCGCGCGCTGGTGTTGTGCGCACTGGCCAGCGCCTCGAGTTCGCGCTGCAGCACGTCCTGGGTACCGGCTTTCGTGGCGGCCTCGAAGGCATTCATGGCCGGGCCGTAGAACTTGCGCAAAACCTCGATCAAGGCTGTGGGCTCCATCGGCGCCCGGAACAGATAGGTTTCGCGCGAACAGCGGATCTGCTCCGGTAGCACGCCCGCGGCGGCGAAGCGCCCGCGCACGTTGATTTCCGAACCCCAGGCCAGCGGACTGATGAAGCCCTCGGGCGGTGGCGGCGCATACCGGGCGCTGATCTTGAGCACCTGCGAGATGAAGCTGGGATCGTCACTGATCCAGTTGCCCATGACGATGCGTCCGCCGCGCCTGGTGACACGCACCAGTTCGCGCGCGACGGCCAACGGGTCGGACGCGAACATGGCGCCGAAGATGCTGAGCACCAGGTCCGCGCTGTGGTCCGCCACACCCACCAGGCGGGCCGCATCCCCCTGCTGGAAGCGGCAATCGTCCAGGCCCTCGGCCTGCGCGCGCGCGTTGCCCGCGGCCACCAGGCTGCGCGCGATGTCGATGCCCAGCACCCGCGCGCCGCGCCGCGCCGCCGGCAGCGCGGTGGTGCCGTCGCCGCAACCCACATCCAGCACCTGCATGCCCGGCCGTATGTCCAGTCCCTCGACCAGCGCTTCCCCGCTGTCGCGCATGAAAGCGGCGACTTGCGTGAAATCCCCCTTTTCCCATAACGCCTGATTGCTGTCCATGCATCCTCCGTTGCTGTGGTGCGCAATGCTTCGCACGACGAGGCATTCCATCGACAACAACTTAAGTGACGCACGCTATTTGCGAAATAGGCATTGACTATTAAGCCTGTAGGCGTCCATGCGCAAGGGATGCGGTCAACGATCCGCCCTGGATGAGTCCGGGTGCGCCCTGCCTAGAGCCGCTCGTCGGAGCGCGCGCCGCGCCCGAGCGTCACGGGCAGTGCCGCGCCGGTCACGGCCACCGCGCCCGGGCCGAGGAAAAACAGCACCACGCGCGCCACATCGTCGGCGCGCACCCATTGGCGCGGATCGGCGTCGGGCATGTCGCGGCGGTTTTGCGGGGTATCGATGATGCTGGGCAACACGGCGTTGACGTTGATGCCGGCCTCTGCAAGTTCGGCGGCCAAGGCCTCGGTGAGCTTGATGACGCCGGCCTTGGATGCGGCGTAGGCCCCCATGCCGGCCGCAGCCGACAGTGCCGCCGTGGCACCCACGTTCACGATGCGCGCCTGCGGCCGCGCGCGCAGCCAGGGCAGCGCGGCACGCGTGGCCAGCACGGCGGTCTTCAGGTTCATGGCATACATGCGGTCCCAGGCATCGAATGCATCGCCGCTCGAGGTCTGCCACTGGAAGCCGCCCGCGACGTTGACCAGCGCATCGATGCCGCCCAGCAGGCCCGAGGCCTGCTGCAGCGCGGCCTGCGCAGCGTCGGGATCGGTGAGGTCGATGTTGCCGATGCTGGGCAGGGGCGTATCCGGCGCGTTGCCGTGGCCGATGAGGCAGACGCGCGCGCCGGCGTCGGCCGCCGCCATGCCGATGGCGCTGCCGAGCGCGCCGAAGCCGCCGGTGATCACGATCGAGGGAGAGGAGCTCATGGGTGGTTTCCTGCAGACAGCTGCCAATGTGGAGCCCTTCGGGCGGCGCGTCAAGCACCCTGGCGCCAGGACATTTGACGGGTTCGCCCAGAAGCAGCGATATCCGCAGGCGGGGCTTCGATTCAGTTTTCCGTCAGGTTTTATAGGCTTTTTTCATCTCCCACAGGTACAGGGCGAGCTCTCCTACATCTGGATTTCCATCCACGTCAATAATGGGGAACCCCTGCAAATATCAACCGTCATCCTCGAAATAAAAAATGAAACTGATTATTGTCTCGAACCGAGTGTGCCATGATGAAAAACCCCAGGCGGGCGGGCTGGCAGCCGCGGTGCAAGACACGTTTTCGTCGGTGCAAGGCCTGTGGATCGGATGGAGCGGGGACGTCAGCGATTCCTGCAAAAGAAAATCCGGCACTGTGGGGAATATTGAATTCGAGGTTTTCTCCCTGACCGAAAAGGAATATCGGGATTATTATCTCGCATATTCCAACGAAGTTCTCTGGCCGATATGCCATCTGCGGCCCGACCACCTGCATCCGGATGAGGAGGCCTTCCGCACCTACCGGCAGGTCAATGAAAAATTCGCTGCCGAGGTGCTGGCGCATGCGCACGAGGATGACGTCGTCTGGGTGCACGACTACCACCTGCTGCTGACGGCGAAGGCACTGCGCGATCGCGGCCACCTTGGCACGGTGGGATATTTCCATCACATTCCCGTGCCGCCAATGGACCTGCTGCGCATGGTGCCGCAGCATGCGGAACTGTTTGGCGGGCTGTTGAGCTATGACGTGGTGGGCCTGCAGACCGGTGGCGACCTGAAGAACCTGGCCGATTATTTCCAGGCGCTCAAACGTAAGCATCCGGACATGCTGATCTTCCATGCGGGCAGCGAGATGTTCAACGTGCGCCACCACGGCCGCACCACGCGCTTTGGCGTCTACCCGATCTCCATCGACACGGCGCGCATCGAAGGCGTTGCGCCGCAGGCCCGGGCGGAGTCCGCCGTGCAGCAGCTCAAGGCCTCGCTGGGCGACAGCCCGCTGGTCATCGGAGTGGACCGGCTGGATTACAGCAAGGGCCTGAAGCGCAAGTTCCTGGCGTTCGAACGCTATATCGCGCAGGCCAGGCAGAGCCCCTCCGAGGAGCCGCCGGTGCTGCTGCAGATCGCCAGCAAGTCGCGCAGCGAGCTGTCGAGCTACCAGCAGCTGTGCACCGAGCTCGAGTCGCTGGCCTCGCGCATCAATGGCAGCCACGGCACGCCCACCTATGCGCCGATCCGCTATGTCAATGCCGTGTATGAGCATGGGCTGCTGACGGGCTTCTACCGGCTGGCGCGCGCCGCGCTGGTCACCCCGCTGAAGGACGGCATGAACCTCGTGGCCAAGGAATACCTGGCGGCGCAGGACCCGGACGATCCGGGCGTGCTGATCCTGTCGGAGTTCGCCGGCGCGGCGCATGAGCTGAGCGAGGCGCTGCTGGTCAACCCCTTCGACCTGGACAGCGTGGCGCAGGCCATCGAGCGCGCGCTGCAGATGCCGCGGCTGGAACGCGTGCAGCGCCACCGCGCCATGCTCAAGAGGCTGCGCAGCCATGACATCCAGTGGTGGCATCAGCGCTATCTCTCCGACCTGTTCTCGCGCCAGGGACAGGCGCTGGAGAAAACCGGCTCATGAGCAGGGCCAGCGCCGAACTGTTTCGCCTGGCCCTGCAGAGTTCACCGCGGCTGCCGCGCCCGGGCGGCGGCGCCACCCTCGAGCGCTGGCGCGCGCTGGCAGCGCTGGCGGCGCAGGACCTCGCCGCGTGCAAGCTGGCCGAAGCGCACTGGGATGCGCTGGTGATCCTGGAGGATCTGGGCATCGAAGCGCCACGGGATGCGCGCAGCTGGGGAGTGTGGGCTGCGGAAAATCCCAGGGCGCCGCTTTCGCTGCAGCGTGCCGGCGATGGCGACGTGCTGGTGGGGTGCAAGTCCTGGTGCTCGGGCGCCGATGTCGTGAGCCACGCGCTGCTGACCTGCGAAGACGCCGAGCGCGGCCCCTGCTTCGTGCTGCTGGACATGCGGGCGCCGGGCATTTCCCTCGACCGCCAGGGCTGGCAGGCGCT
Source organism: Comamonas endophytica (assembly GCF_023634805.2). NCBI lineage: Bacteria > Pseudomonadati > Pseudomonadota > Betaproteobacteria > Burkholderiales > Comamonadaceae > Comamonas > Comamonas endophytica. Next base: position 185,692 of record NZ_CP106882.1, on the reverse strand, counting down.
GGGCATGCGCCATGTGCACACGCCGCAATTGCGCTTCGACCACACCCCCGTGCGCCTGCTCGGCGAGCGCTCGGAATATCTGCAGCGCCCGGGCTTCTGGCATGGCGGCGCAGGCATTGCCGCCTGCTGGTATGGCGCGGCCTGCGAGATCGCGCAGCTGCTGCGCACGCGGCTGCACGAGGACCAGCCGCATGCCGCGGCGCATCTGGGCACGATGTTCACCCAGCTGCGCGCGGCGCGCTCCATGTTCCATCAGCTCGCGCAGCGCCTGGATGCGCAGCCGCACGAGCCCTGGGTCGAGGAAGTGCAGGCGCTGCGCAGTTTCGTGCGCCGCGTGGCCAGCGACACCATCGAGCGCAGCGCGCGCGCCATGGGGCCCGCGCCGCTGTGCAACGATGCGGCACACGCGCAGCGCTGCGCCGATCTGGCCGTGTGGTGTACCCAGCAGCATGCCGAGAAGGACGATGCCGAGCTGGCGCGCCTGACGCAGGCCCCGTCCGTGGTGTGGGAGCTCTAGCGTGCAGGCGCCGCCATTGCTCGCGCAGCGCCTGGGCGGCTATCGCACGCTGGTCGTGCTCGCGCCGCATCCCGATGACGAGGTGCTGGGCTGCTTCGGGCTGATCCGCCTGGCGCAGCAGCTGGGCCTTGCGGTCGAGGTGCACATCGTCACCGACGGCGAGCGCTGCTTTGGCGCCTTGCCCGCGTCCGAGGAGCAGGCGCTGCGCGAGGCGCGCCAGCAGGAGTCGCGCGCAGCGGCAACGCTGCTGGAATGCCCGCCGCCGCAGTTCTGGCAGCTGGGCGATTCGCAGCTGATGGAGCAGGGTCCGCTGCTCGACCGCCAACTGCTCAACCATTGGCGCGCCGATGCGCTGTATGTCGCGCCCTGGTGGCACGACGGCCATCCAGACCACGAGGCGGTCGCCCACTGCCTGCGCCGCATCGCCACGCCGCAGAACTGCCTGTACTACCCCGTATGGAGCCTGGTGGACCCGCTGCGCCGCGCGCGCTTCATGGCCCATCCCCGGATCCATACGCTGGCGCTGGCGCCCGAGGCCCTGCAGCACAAGCGCAAGGCGGCCGCGCTGTTCCAGACGCAATTCAGCCGCAATGGCGTCGCCGAGGGCGCCATCCTGCGCGCCGAGTTCCTCGCGGCATTCACTTCCGATCACGAGCATTATCTTGATGAAACCTGATTTCGACGCCCCGCACCTCGACCCCGATCCCTGGGGCTACCAGAAGCACTGGTACGAAAGGCGCCGGCGCCAGCTGATTGCCGCCATGCTCCCCAACGAGAAGCTCGGCTGCGTGCTGGAGATCGGCTGCTCCAGCGGCCTGATGACGCAGCTGCTGGCACCGCGCGCCAGCCAGCTGCTGGCCGTCGATGTCTCGGCCAAGGCGGTGGAGCTGGCGCGCGAGCGCCTGCAGGGCTTGCCCCAGGTGCAGGTGCTGCAGGCCGACATCACCCGCGACTGGCCGCAGCAGGCCTTCACCCATATCCTGCTGTGCGATGTGGCGTACTACCTGGAGCAGGCGCAGATCCGGCAGCTGGCACGGAACATCGCGCGGCAGGCCACGGGCGTGCTGCTGCTGGCGCACTGGCGCCACGCCTTCGAGCAGGTCGCCACGCCGGCGCAGGCCGCGCATGATCTGCTGCGCGAGGGCACCGGCTGGCATGGCCTGGCGCACTACGAGGATGAAGACCTGTTGGTCGACGTGCTGGGCGCGGACGCCACCAGCATTGCGCGCAAGGAGGGCATCGCATGATCGGCGTCGTCATACCCGCGCACAACGAGGAGCAGCACCTGCAGGCTTGCCTGCTGTCGGTGCGCAAGAGCGTGCAGCATCTTGCGCGCCAGGGCCTTTCGGCGCGCATCATGGTGGTGCTCGACGCCTGCACCGACGGCTCGGCGCACATCGCGCGCGCGCTTGCCGACCAGGTGCTGGAGATCACGCAGCGCAATGTCGGCGAGGCCCGGCGCGCGGGCGCGCAGTGGCTGCTGGAGCAGGGCAGCGAATGGATCGCCTGCACCGATGCCGACACCCAGGTGCCCGAGAACTGGCTGTACGCGCAATGGGCCTGCCAGGCCGACGTGTTCTGCGGCATCGTGCGCGTGGAGGATTGGGGCGACTATTCGCCGGAGGTCGTTCGGGCCTTCCATGCCAGCGTGCCGCAAGACGGCCATCCGCACATCCACGGCGCCAACATGGGGCTGTCGCGCGAGGCCTACCTGCAGTCGGGCGGCTTCCTGCCCGCCGCCGCGCACGAGGACGTGAGCCTGATCCGGCGCTGCGAGCTTGCGGGCCTGCGCATCGCGCGGCGCATCGAGCCCTGCGTCGTGACCAGCGCGCGGCGTGATGCGCGCGCGCGCGAGGGCTTTGGCGATTTCCTGCTCAAGCTCGAGCGCAGCGTGAATGCGGCGCCGGCGCATGCGGGAGCTGCGCTTGGCTGAACCGATGGCATTGTTCCTGGACCTGGACGGCACGCTGATCGAGATCGCGCCCACGCCGGATGCGGTCCACGTCCCTCCCGAGCTGCTGCAGGTCCTAAGCGCGCTTTCGGCGCGGCTCGGCGGGGCGCTGGCCTGCGTCAGCGGCCGCGCCTTCGGGGAGCTCGAGCGGCTGGTCGGCAGCTCGGGCATCGCGCTGGCCGGCAGCCATGGCGCGGAACTGCTCGCGCCCGCGCTGCCCGACCCGCGCATTGCGCGGATGGTGCGCGAGTGCAAGGACGCGCTGCAGGCCTGGCCCGGCGCACTGGTCGAGCAAAAGCCCTGCGGCCTGGCGCTGCACTGGCGGCTGGCTCCGGCGGCCGAGGGCGCGGTCCGCGCACTGGGCGCGCAGCTGGCACAGCAGCTGGCCACGCACCATCTGAAGGAAGGCAAGATGGTGCTGGAGCTGGTGCCGCAGGGCGCCAATAAAGGCAGCGCGCTGCGCGCGTTGATGCAGCAGCCGCCGTGGCGCGGCAGGCAGCCGGTGTTCGTCGGCGACGATTACACCGACATCAGCGCCATGCAGGCCGCACGCGCGCTCGGGGGCCGGGCCATCGCCGTGGGCCCGCGCGTCGCGGAGCATGCCGACGCGGTCTTCGACTCGCCCGCCCAGGTGCTGGCGTGGCTGCAGCAGCAATGAAAACAGGCCCCAGCGGGGCCTGCGGCGAGGATTCACAGCGCGCCGGGCCGATGGCCAACCCGTGGCGCTGCGGCGCGGGCCTCAGGCGCGCTTCATCCAGTCCGACAGTTCGTCGGCATGTTCCTGCTCCTCCTCGAGGATGTGCTCCATCAGGCGGCGCGTCGTGGGATCCTTGTCGCCGATCAGCTCGATGATCTGCGAATAGGCCTCGATGGCGACCCGCTCGGCGATCAGGTTGGAGCGGATCATGGAGTGCAGGTCTTCATCGTCGTTGTAGTCGGCGTGGCTGCGCGCGGTCAGCGTGTCGGGGTTGTAGTCGGGCGTGCCGCCGAGCTGCACGATGCGCTTGGCGATCTTGTCGGCATGCGCTTCCTCCTCCTTGGCATGGACCAGGAACTCTTCGGCGATGGCCGGGGACTCCAGGCCGGAGGCCGTGAAATGGTGGCGCTTGTAGCGCAGCGCGCAGACAAGCTCCGTGGCCAGCGAGTCGTTGAGCAGCTTGATGATGGGCTCGCGCCAGGGTTGCACCTCGGGCGTGACGGCGCCCTGGTCCAGGCTCTGCTTGACGGCTTCCAGCCGCTGATGGTCCAGGGTCATCTGACCGTGCATTTGCTCGTTGTTGTTCATTGCTCACCTCGTGGGATTGGAAAAAGAGTTCCGGGGCTGCAAGCGCACCAGAGCTTCCCAAGGTAAATGATCCGGCTGCATCAGGCTGTGGGAATGGAGCTTGTCATGCCATGGGTGGACGCCGCGCGGCGCGGGCCAGCCAAGCCGCTGGCTCCGGCGCCTGCGCCACGCCCCTCGCGAGCATTTGACTGGCATGGATTCCGGGGCACTTCCGGCTTGCCAGGCTGATAGCCGATGGTGGTGTTTGCTGACAAACCGCGCAACCACCACCCCGCATACTCGGCCGTAGCGCATGGACCATTTGCCAGCCGACATGCGTGGCGCAAAAGGAGCATTCATTGGCGCGGGAATCCTCCTTGTAACGCTGGCCGACAGATACGACGATGATCAGACTTCAACTCCAGCTCGAGTTGTCCTATACGGTACTTGCACCCGGTGCGGAATTCTTCTTTTTCTTTCATGCCGCAAACACATCCCATCAGAGGGTGATCGACGAGAACCTGGTGATCAGCCAGCCCGATGCCGCCTGGCAGCTGCAGGAAAGCGACTGCATGGGCCAGCGCTGCCTGCGCCTGGGCGCCCAGCCCGGCCCACTGACGGTGCGCTACACCGCCGGCGTGGAAATGCGGCACCATGTGGCCGACCCCGCGCAGATCCCCGAGGTGCCGGTCTGCGACATTCCGCACGACGTGCTGCAATACATCTACCCCAGCCGCTATTGCCAGTCCGACCGCCTGTACAACTTCGCCGGCGGGCTGTTCGGCGGGTTGCCCCGCGGCTACTCGCGTGCCAAGGCGATCTGCGACTGGGTGGGCCAGCATGTGACCTTCCGCTCGAACAGCTCCGATGGCACGACTTCCGCGGTCGACACCCTGATCGAGCGCGTGGGCGTTTGCCGCGATTTCGCGCACCTGATGATCGCGCTGTGCCGGGCGGTGAACATGCCCGCGCGCTTCGTCACGGGCACGGACTTCGGCGCCGACCCGAAGATGGGCCCGCCCGACTTCCATGCCTATGTCGAGGTCTACCTCGGCGGGCGCTGGTACCTGTTCGATCCCTCGCGCACCGCCATTCCCATGGGCATGATGCGCATGGCGACCGGGCGCGACGCGGCCGACGTGGCCTTCGCCACGATCTTCGGCAGCGTCTACAGCGACCAGCCGCGCATCCTGGTGGTGGCTGGCGAAGACGCCGAGGCCGGGTGGGAGTTTCCCGAGCACACCGACCAGGCGGTTTCAACGGCCTGACAGGTCTGCTTGCAGCGTGGCTGCCGTCAGCCGGCCTTCTCAGGCGCGCTGCAGCAGCGGGTGGCGTGCAAACAGCTCGGCTGCCCAGTCGACGAAGGCGCGCACCTTGGCGCTCAGATGCCGGTTGGGCGGATACACCACATAGACCGGCAGCAGTGGCTGCGGCCAGTCGGGCAGCAGGGCCACCAGTTCGCCGCGCTCCAGGTACGGCTGTGCCTGGAAGGTCGTGATCTGCCCGATGCCCTGGCCCGCCGCCAGCGCGCTCATATAGGCGTTGCTTTCGTTCACCGTGAGGTGCGCGGCGCCGCCGATCTCGATGAGTTCGCCATCGCGGTGGAATTCCAGCGGATAGCGGCGCAGCGACACCGGCGAGAAATAGGTCACATAGCGGTGTCCGGCTTCCAGCTCCCGCGGATGCGTGGGCGTGCCGTGCTGCGCCAGGTAGGCGGGCGTGGCGACGGTGACGAACTCCAGGTTGGCGATGCGCCGCGCGACGAGCGACTGGTCGGTGAGTTCGCCCCCTCGTATCACGCAGTCGACGTTGTCGCTGATCAGATCGATGGTGCGGTCGGTCACGCCCAGGTCGATCTGGATGTCGGGATAGCGCTGCTGGAACTGCGCCAGATGCGGAATGATCAGCAGCCGCGCGACCGAGGTGCCGACATCGACGCGCAGCCGCCCGCGCGGAGTGGCGCGGGCCTGGGTCATGCTCGCTTCCATGTCGTCGAAGTCGGCCAGCAGCCGCACGGCGCGGTCGTAGTAGGCGGCGCCATCGGTGGTCACGGTGACGCGGCGCGTCGTGCGGTTGAGCAGCTTCACGCGCAGCCGCTCTTCGAGCGCCTGCACATGCTTGGTGACGGTGGCCTTGGGCAGCTCCAGAGAGTCGGCCGCGTGGGTGAAGGTGCCAGCCTCGACCACGCGCACGAAGGTACGCATGGCTTGAATCTGATCCATGGGTGCTCCTTGTGTGGTGGTGGTTCAGCGGAAACGAATTCTTACATGCGCGCAGCGCTTTGATTGTTCGGGAATTTGAAACACTGCGGCAGCATTTACCGGGTTTATGGGGTGCAATGCAGCGTTTACATTTGTGGCTCCACGGTTCAACCGGATCTCACCATGCCTGCACCCTTGACTGTCCGTCCTGCGCCATCGACCCATACCGACAACGCCATTGCCCTGGCATGCGGTCAGGAGGTCGTCGTGCGCACCTATGGCAGCAAGAAAGCCGGCGAGACCCTGCCGCTGGTCGTGCATTTCCATGGCGGGGCGTTCATCTCCGGCACGCTCGACAACGGCTGCACGGTCGCGCATCTGTTCGAGGCTGCCGGTGCACGCGTGGTGTCGGTGGCCTATCCGCTGGCGCCCGAGCATCCCTTTCCCAAACCGCTGGAGATCGGCTATGGCGTGCTGCAATGGGCATTCAAGCACCGTGCGCGGCTGGCGGGCAAGGGCGCCCAGGTCTATCTGGCCGGAGAAGAAGCCGGCGGGAATCTGGCGGCCGGGGTCTGCATGATGGCGCGCGACCAGCGCCATCCGCCGCTGGCCGGGCAGATCCTGCTGTCGCCGATGCTCGATCCCTGCGTCGGCACCGCTTCGGTGCGTGCCGCCACCGGTGCCGCCACCGACTGCAAGTGGGCCCAGGGCTGGCACCAGTTCCTGCGCTCGGCCTATGACGCGGTGCATCCCTATGCGGTGCCCAGCGCGGCCCAGCGCCTGGCAGGCCTGCCGCCGACGCTGATGCTCGTGGGCCAGGACGACCCGATGCGCGACGAAGCGCTGGCCTATGCGGCGCGGCTTGAAGCGGCCGGGTTGTCCGTGACGCGGCATGTCTTTGCCAAGGCGCAGCAGTGGCCCGATGCGCTGCTTGCGCCCGACACGCGGCCATGCCCCTGTGCGAAGGAAGTGCAGGACCAGTTCCAGCGTTTCTTCGCGACAACCCGATGTCCGCCTTCTCCCTGATCACCTGATCGCTGCCGATTGAACGCACCGCGCCCTGGCTGATGCCAGCGCGCGCTGGCGGAGCCGTTATCCCCTCTTTTTGCTGATTTTTCCGACCTTTGCGCCGGAAGGCTGCGTTGCGTCCAGAAACGCCGCTTCTCCGCGCTTTTCCATTCGAGAGACCGACCATGAAAACCGATTTCCTTTCCTCCGCGCCGGGCAGCTGGCGCACCGCGGCCATAGCGACGGCCGTCATTGCCGCCTTGAGCGTCGGCGCCTTTGCCCTGCAGGCTTCGGCCCAGGCGCCTGCCGAGGCCGCTGCGCCGCAAGCCGTTCCCGTGGCGGTGGCGCGCGTGGTGCAGCAGGACGTGGCGCTGTGGGACGAGTTCTCCGGCCGGCTCGAAGCCGTGCAGCGCGTCGATATCCGCCCGCGCGTGGCCGGTGCCGTGCAGGCGGTGCATTTCCGCGAGGGCGCGCTGGTGAAGAAGGGCGATCTGCTGTTCACCATCGACGCAGCGCCCTTTGCCGCAGAGGTCGACCGCGCCCAGGCCCAGGTGGTCGCGGCCCAGGCCCGGCTGTCGTACACCGCCAGCGAGATGGAGCGCTCGACACGGCTGTGGCAGGAGCAGGCCATTGCCCAGCGCGAGCATGACGAGCGCGTGAACGCGCAGCGCGAGGCCGATGCCAACCTGCGCGCCGCGCAGGCCGCGCTGCAGGCCGCGCGGCTGAACCTGGGCTATACCCAGGTGCGCGCGCCCATTGCCGGGCGCGCGGGCCGCATCGAGGTGACCGAAGGCAATCTGGTGGCGGCGGGCGCGGGCGCGCCGGTGCTGACCACGCTGGTGTCGGTCAGCCCGATCTATGCCAGCTTCGACAGCGACGAGCAGGTCGTGGTGCGCGCGCTGGACGGGCTGCAGGCGGGCCAGGGCGGACGTTCCCGTATCGAGCGCATCGCGGTGCAGATGGGCACCGGCACGGCCGGCGGCACCCCGCATGCGGGCCATCTGCAATTGATCGACAACCAGGTCAATGCGCAAAGTGGCACGGTGCGCGTGCGCGCCATGTTCGACAACGCCGACGGGGCGCTGATGCCGGGCCAGTTCGCGCGCATCCGCATGGGGCAGGCGCGCAGCACCGAGGCGGTGCTGGTGAGCGAGCGTGCCGTGGGCACGGACCAGAGCCGCAAATACGTGATGGTCGTGGGCGAGGGCGACGTGGCCGAGTACCGCGAGGTGCAGCTGGGCGCGCCTTTCGACGGCCTGCGCATCGTGACCGCGGGCCTCAAGGCGGGCGAGCGCGTGGTCGTCAACGGCCTGCAGCGCGTGCGGCCCGGGGCCCACATCGCGCCTCAGGAAGTGCCGATGGCCGCCAAACAGCCCGCTGCCTGAGCGTGCTGAATCCACAAGAAGAACATCATGAATCTTTCCCGCTTTTTCATCGACCGCCCGATCTTTGCCGGCGTGCTGTCGGTGCTGATCTTCCTGGCCGGCCTGATCGCGCTGCGCGCGCTGCCGATCTCGGAATACCCCGAGGTCGCGCCGCCTTCCGTGGTGGTGCGCGCGCAGTACCCCGGTGCGAGCCCCAAGGTAATTGCCGAGACGGTGGCCACGCCGCTCGAGGAGTCGATCAACGGCGTCGAGGGCATGCTCTACATGGGCAGCCAGGCGACCACCGACGGCGTGATGACGCTCACCGTCACCTTCGCGCTGGGCACCGACCCGGACAAGGCGCAGCAACTGGTGCAGAACCGCGTCTCTCAGGCCGAGCCGCGCCTGCCCGAGGAGGTGCGCCGGCTGGGTATCACCACCGTCAAGAGCGCGCCCGACCTGACCATGGTCGTGCACCTGGTCTCGCCCAACGGCCGCTATGACATCGACTACCTGCGCAACTACGCGGTGCTCAACGCCAAGGACCGGCTGGCGCGCATCGAGGGCGTGGGCCAGGTGCAGATCTTCGGCGGCGGCGACTACGCCATGCGCGCCTGGCTCGACCCGCAGAAGGTCGCGCAGCGCGGGCTGTCGGCGGCCGATGTGGTGGCCGCGATCCGCGGCCAGAACGTGCAGGCCGCGGCCGGCGTGGTGGGCGCCTCGCCCGGGCTGCCCGGCGTGGACCTGCAGCTGTCGATCAATGCCCAGGGCCGGCTGCAGACCGAGGAGGAGTTCGGCGACATCATCGTCAAGACCGGTGCCGATGGCGCAGTCACCCGGCTGCGCGACGTGGCGCGCCTGGAGCTCGGCGCCGCCGACTACGCGCTGCGCTCGCTGCTCAACAACGAGCCGGCCGTCGGCATGGGCGTGTTCCAGGCTCCCGGCTCGAATGCGCTCGACATCTCGGCCCATGTGCGTGCCACCATGGCCGAGCTGCAGAAGAACATGCCCGAGGGCGTGGAGTTCCGCATCGCCTATGATCCGACGCAGTTCGTGCGCGCCTCGATCCGCTCGGTGATCACGACGCTGCTCGAAGCCGTGGCGCTGGTGGTGCTGGTCGTGGTGCTGTTCCTGCAGACCTGGCGCGCCTCGATCATTCCGCTGCTGGCGGTGCCGGTGTCGGTGGTCGGCACCTTCGCCGTGCTGCACCTGCTGGGTTTCTCCATCAATGCGCTGAGCCTGTTCGGGCTGGTGCTGGCGATCGGCATCGTGGTCGATGACGCCATCGTGGTGGTGGAGAACGTCGAGCGCAATATCGAGATGGGCCTGTCGCCGCGCGAAGCGACGTATCGCGCGATGCGCGAGGTCTCCGGGCCGATCATCGCGATCGCGCTGGTGCTGGTCGCGGTGTTCGTGCCGCTGGCCTTCATCAGCGGTCTCACCGGGCAGTTCTACCGCCAGTTCGCCGTGACCATCGCGATCTCGACGGTGATCTCGGCGATCAATTCGCTGACGCTGGCGCCCGCGCTCAGCGCGCTGCTGCTCAAGGGCCATGGCGCGCCCAAGGATGCGCTGACGCGCGGCATGGACCGCGTGCTGGGCGGTTTCTTCGCGCGCTTCAACCGCCTGTTCCAGCGCGGCTCCGACGCCTACAGCGGCGGCGTGCAGCGCGTCATCGGCCGCAAGGCGCTGATGCTGGCGATCTACCTGGTGCTGGTCGGCGCCACCTGGGGCCTGTTCAAGCTCGTGCCCGGCGGCTTCGTGCCGGCGCAGGACAAGCAGTACCTGGTGGGCTTCGCGCAGCTGCCCGATGGCGCCACGCTCGACCGCACCGACGAAGTGATCCGCCGCATGGGCGAGATCGTCAAGCAGAACCCGAACGTCGAGGATGCGCTGGCCTTCACTGGCCTGTCGATCAACGGCTTCACCAACAGCTCGAATTCGGGCGTGGTGTTCGTCACGCTCAAGCCCTTTGCCGAGCGCACCCGCGCCGACCAAAGCGGCGCGGCGGTGGCCGGGCAGCTGAACCAGGCCTTCGGCGGCATCCAGGAAGCCTTCATTGCGCTGTTCCCGCCGCCGCCCGTGGCGGGCCTGGGCACCACCGGCGGCTTCAAGCTGCAGATCGAGGACCGTGCCTCGCTGGGCTACGAAGCCATGGATGCGGCCGTCAAGGCCTTCATGGACAAGGCCTACCAGACGCCCGAGCTGGCCGGACTGTTCACCAGCTGGCAGGTCAATGTGCCGCAGCTCTACGCGAATATCGACCGCACCAAGGCGCGCCAGCTCGGCGTGCCGGTGACGGACATCTTCGAGACGCTGCAGATCTATCTGGGCAGCCTCTACGCCAACGACTTCAACCAGTTCGGGCGCACCTACAGCGTGCGCGTGCAGGCCGACGCCGCCTACCGCGCGCGCGCCGAGGATGTGGGGCTGCTGCAGGTGCGCTCGACCACGGGCCAGATGGTTCCGCTGTCGGCGCTGATGAAGCTCGAGCCCAGCTTCGGGCCGGAACGTGCCATGCGCTACAACGGCTTTCTCTCCGCGGATGTGAGCGGCGGACCCGCGCCCGGCTTCTCCTCGGGCCAGGCGCAGGCGGCCATCGAGCGCGTGGCGGCCGAGACGCTGCCGAAGGGCATCGGCTTCGAATGGACCGAGCTGACCTACCAGGAGATCCTGGCCGGCAATTCCGCGCTGCTGGTGTTTCCGCTGGCGATCCTGCTGGTGTTCCTGGTGCTGGCCGCGCAGTATGAAAGCCTGACGCTGCCCATCGCCATCATCCTGATCGTGCCGATGGGCCTGCTGGCCGCGATGACCGGCGTGTGGCTCAGCGGCGGCGACAACAACGTGTTCACGCAGATCGGGCTGATCGTGCTGGTCGGGCTGTCGGCCAAGAACGCCATCCTGATCGTGGAGTTCGCACGCGAGCTGGAGTTCGCCGGGCGCACGCCCGTGCAGGCCGCGATCGAAGCCAGCCGGCTGCGCCTGCGCCCGATCCTGATGACCTCGCTGGCTTTCGTCATGGGCGTGCTGCCCCTGGTGCTGGCCACGGGCGCGGGCGCCGAGATGCGCAGCGCGATGGGCGTGGCGGTGTTCTTTGGAATGATCGGTGTCACGGCCTTCGGCCTGTTCCTCACGCCGGTGTTCTATGTGCTGCTGCGGCGCATGGCGGGCAACCGGCCGCTGCTGCAGCACCCCTCCACCGATACCGCCGGGTCGGGCGCCGTGGCGCATCCCGTGCTGGCCGCGCCGCGAGGCAACCATGAATAAGAACAGGAGCCATGCGATGCAGGCCATCAAGACTTTTCCCTCCAAGGCGCTGTTGACCCCCCTGTTGGCCGCGCTGGTGCTGGCCGGTTGCGCCAGTGCGCTGCCGATGCCGGCCGAGCATGCGGGCGTCGCCGTGCCGGCGGACTTCAGCGGCACATCGGCCGCCGCGGCATCGGCCGGCGCGGCATCGGCCGCCGCGGCCACCGAAGCGCAGCCACGCGGCGCCTGGTGGCTGGCCTTTGGCGACGCGCAGCTGACGGCGCTGGTCGAGCGCGCGGGCGATGCCAATACCGATATCCAGCAGGCGGCGGCGCGGCTGGCCGAAGCGCGCGCGCTGCTGCGTTCGGCCGATGCGCAGCGCCTGCCGCAGCTCGGTGCGTCCGCAGGCGTGGCCCGCCAGGCGGGCGCCCAGTTTGCCAATGGAGCATCCCCGGCAACGCTGGGCACGGCCGGCCTGAACCTGTCGTACGAAGTCGATCTCTCGGGCCGGCTGTCGCGCGCCAGCGAAGCGGCGCTGCTCGATGCCCAGGCGCGCGCCGCCTTGCTGCAGAGCACCCGGCTGATGGTGCAGGCCGATGTCGCCCAGACCTATCTGCAGCTGCGCGCGGTGCAGGCCGAACGCGCGCTGGTGGCGCAAAGCCTGGATATCTACCGCGACAGCCTGCGCCTGACCACACGCCGGGCCCAGGCGGGCGATGCGGCGGAGCTGGATGTCGCGCGCATGCAGACCGAAGTCTCGGCGACCGAATCGGAGCTGCTGGCGCTCGATCGCCAGCAGGCGGCGCTGGCCCATGCGCTGGCGCTGCTGGCCGGGGATATCGCGGGCCGCCTCGAGTTGCCCGAGGGCGCTGCCCAGGCCACGCTGCCGGTGATTCCCGCAGGCGTTCCTGCCGCGGTGCTGGCGCGCCGTCCCGATGTCGCGGCCGCGCAGGCCACCGTGCAGGCCGAACTGGCGCGTGTGGGCATCGCCCAGGCGGCGTGGTTCCCGGATATCGCGCTGACGGCGCAGGGAGGCTATGCCTCGCCCGAGCTGGGCGATCTGCTGCGCTGGTCCGCGCGCTCCTGGGGCCTGAATGCGCTGCTGTCGCTGCCGTTGTTCGACGGCGGGCGGCGCGCGGCGCAGGAGGAGGGCGCAAAGGCGCGGCTGGAAGCGGCGGTGGCCGCGCAGCGCGGCCAGGTGCTCACCGCCTTGCGCGATGTGGAGGACCAGCTCAGCGCGCTGCGCCTGCTGGCCGCGCAATCCGAGGTGCTGGAGCAGTCGGTGCGATCGGCGGAGCGCGCAAGCCATCTGTCCGATGTGCGCTGGCGCAATGGCTATGTGAGCCAACTGGAGCTGCTGGACGCCCGGCGCAACGCGCTGCGCCAGCGGCGCAATGCGCTGCAGGTGCGCACCGCACAGTACACCGGCACCGTGATGCTGATCCGCGCGCTGGGCGGCAGCTGGGAGCAAAGCGGGGCGCCAGCGTAGCAGGGCGCAGGAGGACGCAGGAGCGCGCTGGTTGTTTCCTACGCGGCTGCCGGCCCGCTGACTACCCTGGCGGCGCCTGGCGAACGATAGCCTTGGGGTTTGAAGCCATCCCTTCACTCACGCAAAGGAAACGTATGAACACCCCCAATACCATCTCCAGCGTCATCTCGTCCGACCGCGTCAACGGCACCAATGTCTACAACCCGGCCGGCGAGAAGCTCGGCACCATCGAGACCCTGGTGATCGACAAGATCTCCGGCCAGGTGCGCTATGCCGTCATGGAATTCGGCGGCTTCCTGGGCATCGGCACCGACCGCTATCCACTGCCCTGGAACACGCTCAAGTACGAGCCCGAGATGGGCGGCTATGTCGTGTCGCTGGCGCGCGAACAGCTCGAAGGCGCGCCGCGCTATGCGCGCGATGACGGGCCCGAGTACACCGACGATTATGGGCGCCGGGTGAATGATTACTACGGCGTGCCTTATCTCTGAGGCGGACTTGATGGGGGCGAGGCTCTGGACGAACGGATCGGGACGCAGCGTCTACTAAACCGTTCGTCCTGAGCTTGTCGAAGGATGGACGTCCCTACCTCAAGTACCAGGCGGAGGCTTCCCTGCGGAGCTTTCGCCAGAAACTCGTGCTCAGGCCCTTCATCCTTCGACAGGCTCATGACGAACGGATTGGGACGCAGCACCCCATACACCTCTCAGTGCGCCCCACCCGCATCCGCCCCTGCCGTACCAGGCGTGGGCCGCTTCGTCAGCCAGATCAGCCCAATCAACAGCAGGAACAGATAAGACGATCCCAAAAAGATATCGTCCGCCGCCCGCGTGAAGGCCTGCTGGTCGATCAACCGGTTGATCTGCACCAGCGCCTGCTCCTTGCCCAGGCCTGACGCCTGCAGGTTCTGCAGCATCACGCCAAACACCCCCTGGCCTTCGACCAGTCCCTCGGTCAGATGCGCATGGTGCATGGTCGCGCGGTCGCTCCACAGCGTGGTGGCAATCGAGGTGCCCATGGCGCCGGCCGTGATGCGCACGAAGTTGCTCAAGCCCGCGGCGGCGGGAATGCGCTCCGGCGGCAGCCCGGCCAGCGTCAGCGTGGTCAGCGGAATGAAGAAGAACGCCATGGCCGCGCCCTGGATCAGCGTGGGCAGCAGGATGTGCGCGAAGTCGGTGTCGGTCGTGAAATGCGAGCGCATCCACAGCACCAGCGCGAACACGACAAACGCGGCGGTCGCCATCTTGCGCGGGTCCCACTGGCCGACCTTCTTGCCGACCAGCGGCGTCAGCAGGATGGCAAAGATCCCCACCGGCGCGAGCGCCATGCCGGCCGAGGTCGCGGTGTAGCCCATCCACTGCTGCAGCCACAGCGGCATCAGCACCACGTTGCCGAAGAACACCCCGTAGGCCACGGACATCGCCACCGACCCCGCGGCGAAGTTGCGCCGCGCGAACAGCCGCAGGTCCACCACCGGATGTGCTTCGGTCAGCTCCCAGACGATGAACACCGCCAGGCCGACCACGGCCACCACCGCCATGGCGATGATCTCGCCCGAGGCGAACCAGTCGAGCTCCTTGCCCTTGTCGAGCATCAGCTGCAGCGCGCCGACCCACAGCACCAGCAGCGACAGGCCCACGGTGTCGATGGGCAGCCGGCGCGTCGGCGTTTCGCGCTGGCGGTAGATGCCCCAGGTGAGCGCCGCGGAAAACAGGCCCACCGGCACGTTGATGTAGAAGATCCAGGGCCAGGAAATGTTGTCGGTGATCCAGCCGCCCAGCAGCGGCCCCACGACGGGCGCGACAAGCGTCGTCACTCCCCACAGCGCCAGCGCCGTGCCGGCCATTGCCGCCGGGTAGCTCGACAGCAGCAGGGTCTGCGACAGCGGGATCATCGGCCCCGCCACCAGGCCCTGCAGCACGCGGAAGAAGACCAGCATCTCCAGCGAATTGGCGAAGCCGCACAGCCACGAGGTCAGAACGAACAGCAGCACGCTCATGGTGAACAGCCGCACCGCGCCGAAGCGCTGCGTGAGCCAGCCGGTCAACGGCACCGAGATCGCATTGGCCACGCCGAAGCTGGTGATGACCCAGGTGCCCTGGGTCGGGCTCACGCCCAGGTCGCCGGAGATCGCCGGGATCGCCACATTGGCAATCGACGAATCCAGCACGTTCATGAAGGTCGCCAGCGACAGCGCCATGGTGCCCAGCAGCAGCGCCGGGCCATGCAGCGGCGACAGCCGCAGCGCCGGAGCAGGCGCGCCGGGGCGGGCCGCCGCGGGGGCGGTGGAAGAGGTACTCATGCGGATGCTTTCCTGCCTGCTCAAACGCCGGTCGTCGCCACGGGCGGCAGCGCCTTCAGCGCAGGCAGGACCTCACCGGCAACGATGCGCGCGATGCGCTCATCCGCGGCGTTCAGGCCGGTGTCATAGACTGTGGTCGAGGCCACGGGCGCGCTGCGCGGCACGCTGGCCAGCACCGCACCCGCTCCCTCCTGATTGCCCACATCGACCTTGGCCTCCATCGACAGCCCCACGCGCAGCGGGTGGCTGGAGAGGTCCGCGGGGTCGAGCGCGATGCGCACCGGCACGCGCTGCACCACCTTGATCCAGTTGCCGGTGGCGTTCTGCGCCGGCAGCAGCGCAAACGCCGCGCCCGTGCCCGCGCCCAGGCCCAGCACCTTGCCGTGGTAGGTCACCTTGTCGCCGTAGACATCGGCGGTGACTTCGGCCGGCTGGCCGATGCGCAGCCCGGCCAGCTGGCTTTCCTTGAAGTTGGCATCGACCCAGAGGTCATTGAGGCCGACCACCGTCATCACCGGTGCGCCCGCGGCAATGCGCTGGCCCAGCTGCACGCCGCGCTTGGCGACATGGCCTTCGACGGGCGACAGCAGGCGCGTGCGCTGCAGCGCCAGGTACGACTCGCGCACCTTGGCCGCAGCGCGCACCACGTTCGGGTGCTCCTGCGCGGTGCTGCCTTCGGTCTGCGCCTGCGCGGCGGTGAGCTGTGCACGTGCGGCGCGCACCGCGGCCTGGGCGGCGTTCACCGCATTGCGGCTGGCAGTCGCCTGGGTCTGCGCATGCTCGAACTCTTCCTTGCCGACGGCGCCGGTTTCCAGCAGCGGGCGGCGGCGCGCCACATCCTGCTGGGCGCGCGCCGCGTCGGCTTCCAGGCGCTGCAGCTCGGCTTCGCGCAGCGCCACCTGGGCCTGCAA
The DNA here is from genome assembly GCF_023634805.2 of Comamonas endophytica. NCBI lineage: Bacteria > Pseudomonadati > Pseudomonadota > Betaproteobacteria > Burkholderiales > Comamonadaceae > Comamonas > Comamonas endophytica. The sequence goes on along the minus strand of NZ_CP106882.1, from coordinate 169,439 downwards.
AGGCGCGTTGTTGGCGTAGAGCGCGCGCACCTCGCGCACGGTCTGCGCCAGCTGCGCCTCGGACTGCGCCAGCGCCACCAGGGCATCGGACGCGTCGAGCTGCACCAGCAGCTGGCCCGGGCGCACATAGTCGGTGTCGTCGGCGCCGATGCTGACCACGGTGCCGCCCAGCTGCGGCGTGATCTGCACCACGTTGCCCGCGGCGTAGGCGTTGTCGGTGGTCTCGAAGTTGCGGCCGTGGCTCCAGTGCCAGGCGCCCCAGCCGAGGCCGGCGACGGCCACGGCGGCGGCGATCAGGGTCAGGCCCTTGCGGCGGGCACGGGGGTTGCCGGCAGCGGGAGCGGCGGGGGCGGCAGCGGGTTGTTTGGTGTCGGTCATGGAAATCGGCGCTTTGTTATGTCGAAGGTTTTTGCGTCCGGGGCAGCGGACTGCCCGTCGGGAAATCTTGGGATCAGCGTTGGCTCACCTGCAGCTGCGCGGTGGTGTCGCTCCAGCCGCCGCCCAGCGCCTGCATCAGGCCGATGCGGGTGTCGAGCTGGCGCGCCTGCAGGTCCACGGCCAGGCGGCGCTGGGCGATGACCTGGCTCTCGGTCTGAAGCACGACCATCTGGCCGCTCAGGCCGGCGCGGTAGCGCTGCAGCGCAAAGTCATAGGCCTGCTCGGCCTTGCGCACCGACTCGGTCTGCAGCTGCTGCTGACGGCCCAGCGACTGCACCGAGGCCAGCGCGTCGCCCGCCTGCTTGACGGCATCGAGCACCGCGCCGTTGTACTGCGCAATGGCCGTGTCGCGTTCGGCTTCGCGGCCGCGCAGCTGGGCGCGCAGGCGCGTGCCCTCGAAGATCGGCAGGCGCAGCGCGGGTGTGACGCCCATCTGGCGCGAGCTGCCCTGCAGCAGCTGGTCCAGGCCGATGGCGTTGAGGCCGATGAAGGCGCCGAGGCTGATGTCGGGATAGAAGTCGGCGCGCGCACGGGCGATGTCCTGGCCCGCGGCTTCGACGCGCCAGCGCGCGGCGACGATGTCCGGGCGCCGGCCCAGCAGGTCGATGCCCAGCTCGGCGGGCACCTGCTGCAGTGCCAGTGCGCCGAGCTGCGGCTGCAGGCCCCTCTGTGCGTCGGGCGCCTGGCCGCACAGCACGGCCAGCGTGCGGCGTGCCAGGGTGATCTGCTCGTCGAGCATCTCGATCTGCGTGCTGGCGTCGGGCAGCCCGGCTTCGGCCTGGGTCAGCTCGACCTGGCTGTCGAGGCCGGCGCGCGTGCGCTGCTGGCTCAGATCCAGCAACTGCTGGCGCTGCGCCAGGGTGCGCGTGGCGACCTCGCGCTGGGCCAGCAGCCGGGCAAGCGCCACATAGCTGCGTGCGACCTGGGCGGCCAGCTGGTTGGCGGCGGCGGCGCTGTCGGCCTGGGCGGCGCGCGCCTGGCCCAGTGCCGCTTCGAGCTCGGCGGCATGGCGGCCGAAGAAATCGGGCGACCAGCTCAGGCCGACCTGCGCATTGCCGCTGTCATAGGTGTTGCCGGCAATGGGCGCGGGCACGAGGCCATTGGCGCTGTAGTGCTGGCGCGTGGCATCGATGCCGAGGGTGGCATGTGCCTGGCCTGCGGTGCTGCTGGCCGTGGCCAACGCTGCAGCGCGCTCGAAACGCGCGTGGCTTGCAGCGAGGCTGGGGTTGCCCTGCAGCGCCTGGACGATCAGCGCATCCAGGCGCGGATCGCCCAGCGCGGTCCACCACGATGCGGTGGGCAGCGCCTCGGCGGCGCTGGAGGCATCGGCCAGGCCGGCAGCGGCGGGCGTGATCGGTGCCAGCGCCGTGTGCTCCGGCCCGGTCTGGGCGCAGCCAGCCAGGGCCAGCGCCGCGCACAGCGCCAGCAGCCGCGGATGGCGCAGCAAGGGAAGTGATTGCATGGTGATGTTGTAAGTGGTTATGCAAGAGGAAATCGGTGGCCCGGGGCTTCAGCCCGCGGCGTCGGCGCGCAGCGCCTCGCCGTTGTGCAGCATGCGCCGCAGCATGTCGATCAGCAGCCGGCACTCTTCATGGCTGAAGCCGCCCAGATGGGCATTGAGCACGCTGGCCATGGCCTGCGGCACCTGCGCAGCCACCTCGCGGCCGGCATCGGTCAGCTCCAGCTGCACCACGCGGCGGTCGGTGGTGGAGCGCTCGCGGCGCAGCATGCCCTTGGCTTCCAGACGGTCCAGCGCGCGCGTGACGGCCGCAGGATCGATGCCCAGGTCGCGCGCCAGGCCGGCGCTGGTGGTGTCGCTGCAGACCATCAGCTTGTACAGCGGCAGCCACTGCACATAGGTCAGATCGTGCACCGCCAGCTCGGCATCGGCCTGCTGCAGGATCGAACTCAGCACGCGGCGCATCAGGAAGCCCACGCTTTCACCCGGGGTGTAGACACCCGCCTGGTAGAAGTCGGAGGGGGGCAGCGGTGCAGAGGTCATGTATTCAAATGTGTTTGATTGCTTAGGCAACTATTGTCGTGCATATGATTGTTGCGGCATGGGGTTGACAAGCTCAACATGGTTGGCATCAGGGTTTCCCGATGTGCCATTGCGCGGGTTGCCTTACCTCGAGAATCCACCTTCCGGAAGACAGAGTGGATGCCTGCCTTTCGCCGTTTCCCCTCAAGTCCGTATTCCGCCTGGCCTCGGGCCAGCTTTCGTTCCATGCATTCCAACGCTTCCCCGACGCGTCCCACTTTTGGCGCACCCTTTCTCTTTCTGCTGGCGATGATCACTGCGCTGGACGCGATGGCCATCGACATGTACCTGCCGGCGTTTCCTTCCGTGGCACGCGAGCTCGGCGCCTCGGCCGGCCAGATACAGCAGACGCTGTCGATCTTTCTCGTCGGCCTGGCGCTGGGGCAGGGCCTGTACGGGCCGCTGCTCGACCGCTTCGGGCGGCGCTGGCCGCTGCTCATCGGGCTAAGCATCTTCGTGCTGGGCTCGTTAATCGCGGCGCTGGCTCCCACCGTCGAATGGCTGCTGGCCGCACGCTTTTTGCAGGCGCTGGGCGCAGCCGCGGGGCTGGTCGCGCCTCGCGCCATCGTTTCGGATGTCTGCACGGTGCAGGAATCGGCACGCGTGTTCTCGGTGCTGATGCAGGTCATGATGATCGCGCCGATCCTCGCCCCCGTGGCCGGCAGCTGGCTGCTGACCCATGGCGGCTGGCGCATGGTGTTCTGGACGCTGGCGGTGGTCGGTGCGCTGGGTACGGCCTGGAGCCTGCGCGCGATACCCGAGACGCTGGCACGCGAGCGGCGCGCGCCGCTGCACCCGGGCGCCATCGCGCGCGCCTATGCGCAGCAATGCCGCGATGCGGGCTTCATGGCCTATACGCTGGCGGGCGGCTTCATCCTGGGTGCGCTGTTCGTGTACATCAGCGTCTCGCCCTTCGTGCTGATCGAGCACTTCGGCATGACGCCCGCGCATTTCAGCTATTTCTTTGCGGCCAATGCAGTGGGCATCGTTGCCGCCGGGCAATTGAGCCTGTGGCTGACGAAGCGCTGGGGCGAGCAGCGCGCGCTGCTCGCCGGCATTGCGCTGCATGCGCTGGCCGGGCTGGCGCTGCTGGCCGCGGTGCTTTGCGATGCGGCGCCGCTGCCCGTCTATCTCGCGCTGGTCGGCCTGTCGATCTGGGTGCTGGGCCTGGTTTTTGGCAATCTGACCGCGCTGACGATGGCACAGGCCGGCGCCCAGGCGGGCGTGGCCTCGGCGCTGATGGGGCTGCTGCAGTATCTGATGGGCGCGGTCGTCGGCGCGCTGGTGACGCTGGCCGCGCCGGGGCTGGTGCCGCTGCCGGCGACCATCATGGTCTGCGGCGCGCTGGCGATGCTGTGTTGCTGGGGCGCAGCGACGGCGGTGAACCGCCGGGCACGCGTGGCTTGAGGTGGCGCAGCCTGCATCTCGCCGGATCGGCCAGCTCCAGATTCCCGCAGCAGCCTTCATACCGGCCGCTGCGAAAGCTTGACCATACCCGGCAACACCGCCGCCTCGCCATTACCTGGCCGCCGTAGAATTTTTCGAGGCGCGAACGTGAGCAACTTGACCCGAGGCTCATGAGCGTTCCAGTTCAGAGGATTCAACCATGCGCATCGATCTGGGGTGGCCATTGCGGGTGGCACAGACATGCAGATCACCGATAACCGGCTATTTGCGAAAAAGCAGAGTTGCGCCAATGTGGGTATCTACGCCTGGAATCAAAAGGCTGCCAGTTGCGACCGCGTCGAAGTCCGGGGCAATACCGTGGGCTGGACCAACAAGGATGGCGTAGCCAACCCTTGTTGGGATGGCGGCAATTGCGGGGCGATCAGGCTGTCCGGCGATGATTTCAAGTCGGCGTATCAGGTGCCAGGCATTTCCAAGGGGGGGCCCCACTGGGCGCAGCCCGCGGATTTCTAGCCGGCGCGGCGCGTGGCGCAATGCCGATGTTCATGCTGCAGGCTTGGCCCGGCCCAGCAGATAGTCGATGCAAGTCCGCACCGCTCGCGTCTGATGCCGCTGCGGCATGTAAAGCAGGTACATCTGCGTGCCGAAGATGCTCAGGCGCCAGTCGTCCAGCGTGGTGAGCACCTCGCCGCTGGCGATTGCGTCCTCCACCACGTAATCTGGCACCAGCCCCACGCCCAGCCCCGCAAGAATGCCCTGGCGCAGAAAGGGAAAGTGTTCGGAGATCAGCGTGGGCTCCAGCATCACTTCCTCGCGCTGGGTGCCCTGGTAGGCGCTCACGCGCAGCTGGCGGCCGACGACGCCGGCGGTGATCAGCGGCGCGCCGCGCAGCGCGTCGGGCGTGGCCGGCAGGCCGTGGGCCTCGGCATAGGCGCGCGAGGCGCAGGCCAGGTAGCGCACCTGGCCCAGGTCGCGCGCGACCAGCGTGGGCGGCGGCTCGGGCATGACGCGTATCGCGATGTCCACTTCTTCGCGGATCAGATCGTCGACGCGGTTCTCGAAGCGCACATCGAGCACGATGAAGGGGTAGAGCCGCTTGAAGTCGATCAGCCAGTCGGACATGACCATCTGGCCGTAGCCGCTGGGCACGCTCAGCCCCACGCGGCCCTGCAGCCCCTGGCCCAGCGTGGTGATGGTCTCGCGCGCGGCGCGCATTTCGTTTTGAATGGCGAGTCCGTGCGCGTACAGGCGCAGGCCCACTTCGGTCGGCTCGACGCGGCGCGTGGTGCGGCGCACCAGCTGCGCGCCGACCGATTTCTCGAGCTGGTTCAGGTGGTAGCTGACATTGGCGCGCGTCATCTTCAGGTTGCGCGCGGCCTGGCTCAGGTTGCCAGCGTCAAGAATGTCGACCAGCAGCGTGAGGGATTGAAGTTCCATGGCAAAAAGCTGTCAAAAATTGTTTGACAGTCTGTCAACGGGCCATGTAATTGTCAAGATTGTTTGGCGTGTCCACAATGGTGCCAATTACTGTCATTTCGGAGACTCGTCCATGGGCAATGCCCCACAAGCTCAAGCTGTCACCACCGCCCGCGATGGCGCGGTTCTGGTCGTGACCATCGACAATCCCCCGGTCAATGCGCTGGGCCAGGCGGTGCGCCAGGGCCTGGTCGCCGCGCTGCAGCAGGCCGAGGCCGATGAAGCCGTCAAGGCGGTGCTGCTGGTCGGCGCGGGCAAGGCCTTCATTGCCGGCGCCGATATCCGCGAATTCGGCAAGCCGCCGGTGCCGCCCTCGCTGCCCGAAGCCTGCGCCAGCATCGAGAACTGCTCCAAGCTGGTGATCGCCGCCATCCATGGCGCGGCGCTCGGCGGCGGCCTGGAAGTCGCCATGTCGGCGCATTACCGCCTGGCGCTGCCCGCCGCCAGCCTGGGCCTGCCCGAGGTGCTGCTGGGCCTGCTGCCCGGCTCGGGCGGCACGCAGCGCGCGCCGCGCCTGATGGGCGTGAAGCCCGCGACCGAACTGATGCTCGGTGGCAAGCCCCTGAACGCCAAGGCCGCGCTGGGCGCAGGCCTGGTCGACCGCCTGGCCGAAGGCACGGACCCCGTGGCCGCGGGCCTGGCCTATGCCAACGAGCTGCTGGCGCAGAACGCGCCGGTGCGCCGCACGCGCGATATTGCGCTGGCCGATCCGGCCGCGGCGCTGGCCGATCTGGAAGCGCTCAAGGCGGACACGGCGAAGAAAAGCCGCGGCCTGTTCTCGCCGCTGAAGATCATCGAATGCGTGCAGGCTGCCGTGCAGCAGCCTTTCGACGAGGGCCTCGCCTTCGAGCGTGCGCGCTTCGTCGAATGTCTGAACAGCCCGCAGCGCGCGGGCCTGGTGCATGCCTTCTTTGCCGAGCGCGAAGTGGCCAAGGTGCCCGAAGCCAAGCTGGCCGCGCCGCGTCCCTTCAAGGCCATCGCCATCATCGGTGGCGGCACCATGGGTGCGGGCATCAGCGTGGCGGCGCTGGACGCGGGCTTCGCCGTGACCATGATCGAGCGCGATGCCGAGTCGATCGCGCGCGGGCAGAAGAACGTCGAGAAGGTCTATGATGGCCTGATCGCCAAGGGCCGTCTCACGGCCGAAGGCAAGGCGGCGATCATGGCGCGCTACACGCCATCCACCAGCTATGACGACCTGGCCGATATCGATCTGGTGATCGAGGCGGTGTTCGAAGACCTCGAAGTCAAGAAGGCCGTCTTCCGCGAGCTCGACCGCGTCTGCAAGCCGGGCGCGGTGCTGGCGACCAACACCTCCTACCTCGACATCGAGGCGATTGCCGATGCCACGCAGCGCCCGCAGGACGTGATCGGGCTGCACTTCTTCAGCCCGGCCAACATCATGAAGCTGCTGGAGATCGTCGTGCCCGCGCGCGTGTCGCCCGACGTGGTGGCGACCGCCTTCGAGCTGGCGAAGAAGCTCAAGAAGGTGCCGGTGCGCGCCGGCGTGTGCGACGGCTTCATCGGCAACCGCATCCTGGCCGTGTACAAGCAGGCCGCCGACTATCTGATGGAGGACGGCGCCAGCCCCTACGAGATCGATGCCGCGGTGCGCGCCTTCGGCTACCCGATGGGCCCGTTCCAGGTCACGGACCTGGCCGGCGGCGATATCGGCTGGGCCACGCGCAAGCGCCGCGCCGCCACGCGCGACCCGAACGCGCGCTATGTCGAGATCGCCGACCGGATCTGCGAGCGCGGCTGGTTCGGCCAGAAGACCGGCCGCGGCTTCTACCTCTACCCCGAAGGCGCGCGCCAGGGCCAGCCCGACCCCGAGGTGCTGGCGATCGTCGATGCCGAGCGCGCAAGGAAGGGCATCACCCCGCGCAAGTTCAGCGAGGACGAGATCCTGCGCCGCTACATGGCGGCCATGGTCAACGAGGGCGCCAAGGTGGTGGAGGAGGGCATCGCGCTGCGTCCGCTGGACGTGGACGTGACCTTCATGTCGGGCTATGGCTTCCCGCGCCACCGCGGCGGGCCGATGAAGTGGGCCGACATGCAGGGGCTGCCGAAGATCCTGGCGGATATCGAGGAATTTGCCAAGGAGGATCCGCTGTTCTGGAAGCCGGCGGCGCTGCTGGTGCGGTTGGTCAAGGAAGGCAAGGACTTCGATAGTTTGAACAGGGCGGAGTAAACGCGCTGGCTCCGTTCGTGACAAGTTTTGCTTTGAGCCTGTCGAACCCTGTCCGGCCCATCTCCACTGGAGGTGGGGCCGTCCATCCTTCGACAGGCTCAGGACGAACGGTTTTTCCGCCACGCCGGGCGTGTACCTGAGGCGAGCCCCTGAGCCACAGCTGAAAACCGTTCGTGGGGAGCCCGTCGAACCATGAACGGCCTGTCCTCAAGCTAGCTGGTTGTCCTTCGGCAGAGCCCCCGGGCAGTTCAGAACCCAAAATTTTCCAAACCAGAGCTCGCGCTGCACGGCCACTCGCCCCAGACGCCAGCCAATATCCACCCAGGAGACAACCCCATGCGTGAAGCCGTCATCGTATCCACCGCCCGCACCCCGCTGGCCAAGTCGCACCGCGGCGAGTTCAATGTCACCCCCGCCGCCGAACTCGCGGCCTTCTCGGTCCGCGCCGCCGTCGAGCGCGCGGGCGTGGACCCCGAAAGCCTGGAAGATTTGGTCCTTGGCTGCGGCAACCCAGACGGGTTCCAGGGCCGCAACCTGGGCCGCCAGGCGGCGCTGCGCGCGGGCCTGCCGCTGTCGGTCGCCGGCATGACCGTGGCGCGCTACTGCGCCTCGGGCCTGCAGTCGATTGCCATTGCCGCGGGGCGCATCGTGGCCGAGGGCGTGCCGGCGCTCGTGGCCGGCGGCGTCGAGACCATCTCCGGCCTGCGCCCGGGCAACAACCTGCCCACCGATATCGATCCCTGGCTGTACAAGCACAAGCCCGAGCTCTACATGGCGATGATCGACACCGCCGATATCGTCGCCCACCGCTACGGCATCAGCCGCGAGGACCAGGATGCGTTCGCGCTGCTGAGCCAGCAGCGCACGGCGCTGGCCCAGGAAAAGGGCCTGTTCGACGACGAGATCATCGCCTGCGCCACGCGCATGGCCGAGAAGGACAAGGAAAGCGGCGAGGTCACGCTGCGCGATGTCGTTGCCACCAAGGACAACTGCAACCGCCCCGGCACCACGCTCGAAGGCCTGGCCAAGCTCGAGCCCGTCAAGGGCCCGGGGCAGTTCGTCACCGCCGGCAATGCCTCGCAGCTGTCCGATGGATCGTCGGCCAGCGTGCTGATGGAAGCCAGGGAAGCCGAGCGCCTGGGATTGCAGCCGCTCGGCGCCTTCCGCGGCTTCGCCGTGGCGGGCTGCGAGCCCGACGAGATGGGCATCGGTCCGGTATTTGCCGTGCCGAAACTGCTGGCGCGCCACGGGCTGAAGGTCGAAGACATCGACCTGTGGGAGATGAACGAGGCCTTCGCCTCGCAGGCGCTGTATTGCCAGCGCCGCCTGGGTATTCCGTCGGAGCGGCTGAACGTCAATGGCGGCGCGATTTCCATCGGCCACCCCTTTGGCATGACGGGCGCGCGCCTGGTCGGGCATATGCTGCTGGAAGGCCGCCGGCGCAAGGCGAAATATGGCGTGGTGACGATGTGCATTGCCGGCGGCATGGGCGCCGCCGGTCTCTTTGAAATTTATTGAGAGAGCCCCATGGATCTGAATTTCACCCCCGAAGAGCTGGCCTTCCGCGACGAGGTGCGCGCCTTCCTGCGCGACAAGCTCCCCGCGGAACTGGCCGCCAAGGTCAAGGCCGGCCAGCGCCTGAGCCGCGAGGACCAGTCCGATTGGCATGCGCGCCTCAACGAGCGCGGCTGGTATGCCAACCACTGGCCCGAGGCCTATGGCGGCCCGGGCTGGACGCCGGTGCAGAAGTTCATCTTCGACCACGAGTGCGCGCTCGCGGGCGGCCCGCGCATCGTTCCCTTCGGCGTCAACATGCTGGGCCCGGTGCTGATCAAGTACGGCAGCGAGGCGCAGAAGAACTACTGGCTGCCGCGCATCCTGAGCGGCGAGGACTGGTGGTGCCAGGGCTACTCCGAGCCCGGCGCGGGCTCGGATCTGGCCTCGGTCAAGACCACCGCGGTGCGCGGCATCGATGCCCAGGGCGAGCATTACATCGTCAACGGCCAGAAGACCTGGACCACGCAGGGCCAGCACGCCAACATGATCTTCTGCCTGGTGCGCACCGACCGCGAGGCGCGCCCGCAGTCCGGCATCAGCTTCCTGCTGATCGACATGAATACGCCTGGCGTGGAGATCCGCCCGATCCGCACGCTCGACGGCGACCGCGAGGTCAACGAAGTGTTCTTCACCGACGTGCGCGTGCCGGCCGAGAACCTGGTGGGCGAGGAGAACAAGGGCTGGACCTATGCCAAGTACCTGCTGACCTACGAGCGCACCGGCATCGCCGGCGTGGGCTTCTCGGTGGCCGGCTTCGAGAAGCTCAAGGCCATCGCCAGCCGCGTGCAGCGCAATGGCCAGCCACTGGACCAGGACCCGCAGTTCGCCGCGCGTATGGCCAAGGTCGAGATCGACCTGGAGAACATGAAGACCACCAACCTGCGCGTGATCGCGGCGGTGGCCGGCGGCGGCGTGCCCGGTGCCGAGAGCTCGATGCTCAAGATCCGCGGCACCGAGATCCGCCAGGAGATCCTGTCGCTGATCCGCCGCGCCATGGGCCCCTATGCGCTGCCCTTCGTCGAGGAGGCGCAGTACTCGGATTACGCCGGCGAGAGCGTGGGCCCGAAGGAAGCGGCGACGGCCGCGGCCAACTACTTCAACTACCGCAAGCTGTCGATCTTCGGCGGCTCCAATGAAATCCAGAAGAACATCATCTCCAAGATGATCCTGGGCCTGTGAGGCTGCCGCAATGAACTTTGAACCTACCGAAGACCGCCGCATGCTGGCGGACACGCTCGAGCGCTTCGTCACCGAGCAATATGGCTTCGAGACCCGCAACGCGATTGCCTATGGCGATGTCGGCATGGCGCCCGCGCTGTGGGGCCAGTTTGCCGAGCTGGGCGCGATCGGCGCGCTGTTCACCGAAGCCGACGGCGGCTTTGGCGGCGCCGGCTTCGACATCGCCGTGGTGTTCGAGGCGCTGGGCCGTGGCCTGGTGGTCGAGCCCTTCCTGGGCGCGCTGATGGTCGGACGCGCGCTGGCTGCGGCCGGCACGCCGGCGCAAAAGGAGCGGCTGGCCGGCCTGATCGATGGCAGCACGGTGGCCGCGCTGGCGCATGACGAGCCTGGCAGCCATTACGAGTTGAACCGCGTGGCCACGCGCGCCGAGCGCAATGGCGAAGGCTGGGCTCTGTCCGGCGCCAAGGCCGTGGTGGTGCAGGGCGATCACGCCGATCTGCTGCTGGTGTCGGCGCGCACCGCCGGCGCAATGGACGGTGAAGACGGCATCTCGCTGTTCCTGGTGCCGGGCAATGCGCCGGGCGTCACGCGCCGCGGCATGGGCCGCATCGATGGCGGGCGTGTGGCCGAGATCACGCTCGACCAGGTGCAGCTGCCCGGCGATTCCCTGCTGGGCGGCGAAGGCCGGGGCCTGCAGACGCTGGAGATCGCCATCGGCGCGGGCGTGCTGGCGCTGTGCGCCGAGGCCCTGGGCGCGATGGAGATCGCCAAGCGCGACACGCTGGAATACCTGCGCACGCGCAAGCAGTTCGGCGTGGCGATCGGCAGCTTCCAGGCACTGCAGCACCGCATGGCCGACCTGCTGCTGGAAATCGAGCAGGCGCGCTCGGCGGTGATCAATGCCGCCGCGGCGCTCGATGCCGACCGCCTCACGCGCGAGCGCGCGCTGTCGGCGGCGAAGTTCAGCATCGGCCGCATCGGCGCGCTGGTTGCCGAGGAAAGCATCCAGATGCATGGCGGCATCGGCATGACCTGGGAACTGCCGCTGTCGCACTATGCCAAGCGCCTGGTCATGATCGACCATGAGCTGGGCGACGAGGACCACCATCTGGCGCGCTTCATGGCGCTGGGCCGGGAGAGCGTGCAATGAGCAGCGAACGCAACGACGCCCTGATCACGCGCCGCGAAGGCGCGGTGCTGGTGCTGAGCAACAACAACCCGGCCGCGCGCAATGCGCTGTCGCCGGCCTTCTATGCTGCGCTGACCCAGGCGCTGCAGGACGCGAAGGACGACGCCACGGTGGGTGCCGTCGTGCTGACGGGCGAGGGCGGGCATTTCTGCGCCGGCGGCGACCTGCGCCTGCTGGCCACGCGCCGCGAGCTGGCGCTGCCCGAGCGGCGCGAGAAGATCGAGGCCCTGCATGACCTGATCCGCGCGCTGCGCGACTGTCCCAAGCCGGTCGTTGCCGCCGTCGAAGGCGCGGCCGCCGGTGCCGGCGTGTCGCTGGCGCTGGCCTGCGACCTGCTGGTGGCGGCGCGCAACGCGGTGTTCTCGGTGGCCTATGTGAAGATCGGCCTCACGCCCGATGGCGGCGCCACGGCCTTTCTTTCCCAGTTCGTCTCGCGCCAGGTGCTGACCGAGCTGTGCCTGACCGGCGAGCGCATCTCGGGCGAGCGCCTGCATGCACTGGGCGCCGTCAACCGCCTGGCCGAGCCCGGCGAGGCGCTGGCGCAGGCCGTGGCGCTGGCCGCGCAGCTGGCCGCCGGACCCGACGAGGCCATGGCACACATCAAGGAACTCTGCCACAGCGCCTATGGCAACACGCTGGAGCAGCAGCTCGACATGGAAGCGCAGTACATGGTGCATGCGCAGGCCGGCGAGGAGTCTCGCGAGGGCATCGGGGCGTTTCTGGAGAAACGGGCGCCGGATTACACCAAGCTGCGCGGCTAGGGCGTTTTCATGTTGACCGCCACGCCCTAAAACGCCCTTCGACAAGCTCAGGGCGAACGGTATTGGTCCGTTCGTCCTGAGCCCGTCGAAGGATGACGGGCAACGCTCTAGCACCGACGAAGGAGACAAAATTGAGCGACAACAACACCACAACGACCGACACCACCGACTTCCCCCTGGACGGCATCCGCGTCCTCGATCTCTCGCGCGTGTTCGCCGGCCCGATGTGCGGCATGGTGCTGGCGGACTTCGGCGCCGAGGTGATCAAGGTGGAGCACCCGGCGCGCGGCGACGACACGCGCGACTGGGGCATGCGCATCGGCAAGACCGAGACCACCTACTACAGCGCCATGAACCGCAACAAGCGCTCGGTGACGGTGGACCTGCAGACGCCCGAGGGCCTGAAGATCATCCACGAGCTGCTGCCGCAGTGCGACGTGGTGCTGCACAACTTCAAGACCGGTGGCGCCGAAAAGCTGGGCCTGGGCTACGAGCAGCTCAAGTCGCTCAAGCCGGATCTGGTGTACTGCGCCATTGCCGGCTACGACAGCTCGGGGCCCGAGGCCAGGCGGCCCGGCTACGACCTGGTGATCCAGGGCGAGAGCGGCCTGATGGCCATCAATGGCGAGGCGCAGCAGCCGCCGCTCAAGTTCGGCGTGGCCGTGGTCGATCTGATGACCGGCATGTATGCGGCGCAGGCCGTGCTGGCAGCGCTGTTCCGGCGCGAGCGCACGGGCCGGGGCCGCCTCATCGAGATGGCGCTCTATGACTGCGGCCTGACGGTGACCGGCTATTACGGGCTCGATGCCATGCAGCTGGGCCGCGACCCCGCGCGCTATGGCAACGCCCACCCGTCGATCGTGCCCTATGGCATGTTCGAGGCCGCCGATGGCCCGCTGATCATCGCCGTGGGCAACAACCAGCAGTTCGAGCGCTTTTGCCGCGACGTGGTGCTGCGCCCCGACATCCTGCAGGACGCGAAGTTCGCCACCAACGTCGAGCGCTCGAAGAACCGCGGAACGCTGCTGCCGCTGTTCACCGAGCTGATCCGCGCCCTGCCGCGCGACGTGCTGCTCGAGCGCATGTCGGCGCAGGGCATTCCCTGCGGCAAGGTCGCTGGCCTGCATGAAGCGCTGACCAGCGAACGCACGCGCGCTGCCGGCATGCTGCAGGAAATGCCGCATCCGGTGGCCGGCAGCACCCATGTGTTTGCGCCGCCCTACCGCCTCGACGGCAGGCGCCTGCCTATACGCAATGCGCCGCCCACGCTGGGCGAGGGCACCAAGGACGTGCTGCAGCAACTGCTGCAGCTGTCCGAACAGGAACTTCGGGACCTGCAGGCCCGGGGCGTGCTGACGCTGCCCGGCGCCTGAAACGCCCGATCCCGTGGCCCCTGGCCACGGGAGTTTCTTCCAAATCCATAAGAGACAGGAGACAAGCATGAACCCGCATGGCAATACCGCCTTCGCACGCTGCACCCGGCGTGCCCTGCTGGCCCTGGCCGCCGCCGCGCCGCTGCTGCCCGCCGCCGCGCTGGCGCAGGCCGGCTGGCCACAGAAGATGCTCAAGCTGATCGTGCCCTTTCCCGCGGGCGGCCCGACCGACGTGGCCTCGCGCATCGTCGGCCAGAAGCTGGGCGAGCGCCTGAAGCAGACGGTGCTGGTGGAGAACCGCCCCGGCGCCTCGGGCTCGATTGCCGCGGCGCAGGTGGCTTCCAGCCCCGCCGACGGCTACACGCTGGTGATGCTGGCCACGCCGACGCTGCTCGCACCCCATCTCTACAAGAGCGCGGAGTACGACACCGTCAAGGATTTCGCGCCCGTCGCCACGGTGTACGACCTGCCGATCGTGATCGTGGTCAACCCGCGGCTGCTGCCGGAGGTCACCGACATCAAGAGCCTGATCGCCCATGCCAAGGCGCAAAAGACGCCCATGAACTACACCAGCTCGGGCGCCGGCAGCTTTGGCCACCTGAGCATGGAACTGCTCAAGCAGATGGCCAGCTTCGAGATGCAGCATGTGCCCTACAAAGGCGGCCCGTCCGCGATCACCGACACCATTGGCGGGCAGGTGCCGGTCATGTATTCCGACCTGGTGGCCGCGCTGCCGCATATCCAGGCCGGCAAGCTGCGCGCCATTGCCGTAGGCTCGCCCCAGCGCGTGGCCATGCTGCCAGAGGTCAAGACCATCGCCGAGCAGGGCATGCAGGGCTATGACGCCGTGTCGTGGGGCGGACTGCTTGCCCCCCGGGGCACGCCCGCGCCCGTGATCGAGCGCATCGCCGCAGAGATCAAGCAGATCCTGGCCGAACCCGATGTGCAGACCCGGCTGCTCAATGCCGGCGCGATTGCGCACTTCCAGTCGCCCGCGGACATGGCCCGGCGCGTGCAGCAGGACTACGCGCGCTGGGGCCAGCTGATCCGCGACAAGCGCATTGGCGCGCAGTGAGCGCGCCTCCATTTACAAAACTTCGAGGAATACATTCATGAAAATCATTGTTCCCGTCAAGCGCGTGGTCGACTACAACGTCAAGGTCCGTGTGAAATCCGATGGCAGCGGCGTCGATATCGCCAACGTCAAGATGAGCATGAACCCGTTTGACGAGATCGCCGTGGAAGAAGCCGTGCGTTTGAAGGAGAAGGGCGTTGTGACCGAGGTCATCGCCGTCTCCTGCGGCGTGGCCCAGTGCCAGGAAACGCTGCGCACCGCGATGGCCATCGGCGCCGACCGCGCGATCCTGGTGCAGACCGATGCCGAGCTGCAGCCCCTGGCGGTGGCCAAGCTGCTCAAGGCCCTGGTCGACAAGGAACAGCCCGGCCTGGTGATCCTGGGCAAGCAGGCCATCGACGACGACGCCAACCAGACCGGCCAGATGCTGGCGGCGCTGGCGGATCTGCCGCAGGCGACCTTTGCGTCCAAGGTGGAAGTCAACGGTGACCAGGTATCCGTGACGCGCGAAGTCGACGGCGGCCTGGAAACCCTGTCTTTGAGCCTGCCGGCCGTCGTCACCACCGACCTGCGCCTGAACGAGCCGCGCTATGTGACGCTGCCCAACATCATGAAGGCCAAGAAGAAGCAGCTCGATACGGTCACTCCAGATGAACTGGGCGTGGACGTGGCGCCGCGGCTGAAGACGCTGAAGGTGTCGGAGCCCGCCAAGCGTGGCGCCGGTGTCAAGGTGGCCGATGTCGCGGCCCTGGTGGAGAAGTTGAGGAATGAGGCGAAGGTAATCTAAAGCCCTTCATATCCATAGGGCAGGCCGTCCACCCTTCGATCCTTCGACAGGCTCAGGATCAGGGCGAACGGTTTCCCCCGTTCATCCTGAGCCTGTCGAAGGATCGAGCGCCGCAGGCACGAACCTCCACACCCGAAAGAACTCCCATGACTTCCCTCGTAATCGCAGAACACGACAACACCTCCATCAAACCCGCCACCCTCAACACCGTCACGGCCGCAGCCGCCTGCGGCGGCGACGTGCATGTGCTGGTGGCCGGCGAAGGCGCGGCCGCTGCCGCCCAGGCAGCCGCCCAGATCGCCGGCGTCTCCAAGGTGATCCACGCCGACGGCGCGGCGCTGAAGAACGGCCTGGCCGAGAACCTCGCCGCCCAGGTGCTGGCGATTGCCTCCGGCTACAGCCATATCCTGTTCCCGGCCACGGCCTCGGGCAAGAACGTCGCGCCGCGCGTGGCGGCCAAGCTCGATGTGGCGCAGATCAGCGACATCACCAAGGTCGTGAGCGCCGACACCTTCGAGCGCCCGATCTATGCCGGCAATGCGATCGCCACGGTGCAAAGCGGCGACGCCACCAAGGTCGTCACCGTGCGCACGACCGGCTTCGATGCCGCGGCCGCCACCGGCGGCAGCGCCGCGGTTGAAACCACTGGCGCCGCGGCAGACGCGGGCAAGAGCCGCTTCGTGGGCAGCGAGATCGCCGCCAGCGACCGCCCCGAACTCACGGCCGCCAAGATCATCGTATCGGGCGGGCGCGCGCTGGGCTCGGCCGAGAAGTTCAACGAAGTCATCACGCCGCTGGCGGACAAGCTGGGCGCGGCCATCGGCGCCAGCCGCGCTGCCGTCGATGCGGGCTACGCCCCCAACGACCTGCAGGTCGGCCAGACCGGCAAGATCGTGGCGCCGCAGCTGTACGTGGCCGTCGGCATCTCGGGCGCGATCCAGCATCTGGCCGGCATGAAGGACTCGAAGGTGATCGTGGCGATCAACAAGGACGCCGAGGCGCCGATCTTCTCCGTGGCCGACTATGGCCTGGAAGGCGATCTGTTCACGGCCGTGCCCGAACTGGCCCGCGCGGTCTGAGCGCGGGCTTTCCATCCCGCCTCTGCCGGACCCGGAGACAACAGAGGCGATTTCATCCTTGGCAGCAACAGAAAGACAAACCATGTCGCCATCGACTACACGCCGTTCCTTCCTCCATGCCGCGGCTGCGGGCGCTGCCGTGGCATCCACGCCGGCCTGGGCACAGCCCGGCTGGCCGAACAAGCCGGTGCGCATCATCGTGCCCTACACCGCCGGCGGCTTCACCGACCAGATGGCACGCCTGCTGCAGGTCGGCCTGCAGAAGGCCCTGGGCCAGCCCATCGTCATCGAGAACAAGCCCGGCGCGAACAGCATCATCGGCGTGGACCAGGTCGCCAAGTCGGCACCCGACGGGCTGACCTTTGGCGTGGTGATCGCGGCCTTTGCCGGCAACACCACGCTCTACGACAAGCTGCCCTATCACCCGACGAAGGACATCGTCGGCGTGTCGCTGATGGGCGTGTCGCCGCTGGTGGCGGCGGTATCGAACAATGCACCGTTCAAGACCGCGCAGGAGCTGGTGGCCTACGCGCGAGCGAATCCCGGCAAGGTGAGCTTTGCCTCCTCGGGCGCGGGCTCGAGCGCGCATCTGACCACCGAGCTGCTGCAGCTGCTCACCAAGACCGAGATGGTGCACGTGCCCTACAAGGGTGCGTCGCCGGCGCTGGTCGATCTGATGGGCGGGCAGGTGCCGCTGTTCCTCGACCCGCCGCCCAACCTCATCGAGCCGGCCAAGGCCGGGCGCATCCGCCTGATCGGCGTGGCCAGCGAAAAGCGCATTCCCTCGCTGCCCGAGGTGCCGACCTTCATCGAGCAGGGCATCGACGGCCTGGTCGGCAGCACCTGGGCGGCCATGGTCGCACCAACGGGCGTGCCGCGCGAGATCCTGCAGCGCATGTCGGCCGAGGTGCGCAAGATCCTGCTGAGCCCCGAGGGCCAGGCGCGCCTCGCGGCCATGGGCACGGTGGCAGAGGGCTCGACGCCCGAGGAATGCGACCGCTTCATTGCCGCGGAAACGCAGAAATGGGGCCGGGTGATCCGCGACGCCAAGGTCACGCTCTGAGCGCAATGGGCCGATCCGCTGCGATGCGGATGCGGCATCTGGCTATCCTCCAACGCACAGAATGCTTTATTAGGGGAAACCCTTATTAATTTCCTTTGCCATGCGCCGAAAGCCCTGAGGTATTCCAGGGCTTTGTAATATCTATCCTACATGGTTTTTAAGAAGAAAATTTCTATCTATTATTGGGTGCGATGCTTCATATGCATGTTTAATATGCACCCGGTAAAAGATATTTGCGCTTTTGAATATTTTCGTTGAGCGCCATGCACCGGGACGGTGCGCTCGCCAGGCTGCTCGTTGACGTGGCGGTATGCGGGGCATTCTTGGGCCGCATTTGCAGCTCATCAGTGGAGTTGGTGGTGTCGCTTGCGCTCATGGCGCATTTTCCTCCCATGCAGGAACAGGTATTTGGCCCTGAAAACCGATTCAATCGCGCATTGAATCAACGCATTCCACTGGCAAAGGGAAACCATGAAATCCTGGAAAGATACGTCGGTCAAGGCCAAGCTAATCGGCAGCTTCGCCTTGCTGATTGCCGTCATCGTCGGCATCGCCGCCTATGCCATCCAGATGATGCGCGAGGACAACGCGCATTTCCGCGATTATGTGCACGGCATCCAGGCACGCGCCGACACCGCGCACAAGATGCGCCAGGCGGTCGACCGGCGCGCCATTGCCGCACGCAACCTCGCGCTCGTGACGAAGCCCGAGGACGCAGCGGTGGAGAAGAGCGCACTCGAGCAGGCGGTGGGCGACGTGCGCAAATACCTCGGCGAACTCCAGGCCATGTCGGCGCGACCGGGCGTGGCGGACGAAGTGCGCGCCAAGGTCGCGGACATCGCGCGCGTGGAAAGCCAGTACGAGCCGGTGGCGATGGCCATCGCGTCGCTGGTGCTGGGCAACCAGCGCGAGGCCGCCGTGCAAAAGATGAACGACGAATGCCGGGTGCTGCTGGCTTCGCTGATCCAGGCCACCGAGGCCTATTCCACCTTCACCGAAGCGCGCTCGCGCACCATGGTCGAGGAGGCGGAAAGCAGCAATCAGCGACGCCAGCGCATGCTGCTCATCTTCAGCATGCTGATGGTGGCGCTGGCATGCTGGGCGGCGCTCCTGATCGTGCGCGCCATCGTGCGCCCGCTGGACCTGGCGGTAGACCGCATCAACGAGATTGCGCGAGGCGACATCAGCTGCGCCATCCGCTTCGATTCGCAGGACGAGTTCGGCCGCCTGCTGGGCGCGCTGGCGAGCATGCAGCAGGGCCTGGTGGCACTGGTGTCCACCGTGCGCCAGGGCGCCGAGGGCGTATCGACCGCCAGCGCCGAGATCGCCCAGGGCAATCTGGACCTGTCGGCGCGCACCGAGAGCCAGGCCAGCGCGCTGGAGCAGACCGCATCGTCCATGGAGCAACTGGGCACCACGGTGCACCAGAACGCCGACAACGCGGGCCAGGCCAACCAGCTGGCGCAAAGCGCGAGCAGCGTGGCGCAGCAGGGCGGCCAGGTGGTCGAGCAGGTGGTGGTGACGATGCGCGGCATCAGCGATTCCAGCCAGCGCATGGCGGAGATCATCGGCGTCATCGACGGCATCGCCTTCCAGACGAATATCCTGGCCTTGAACGCCGCGGTGGAGGCGGCGCGCGCCGGCGAGCAGGGCCGGGGCTTTGCCGTGGTGGCCGGCGAGGTGCGCGCGCTGGCCGGGCGCAGCGCTGCGGCCGCGAAGGAGATCAAGCAGCTGATCGATGAAAGCGTACAGCGCGTGGCCAGCGGCTCGCAACTCGCGGACCGCGCCGGCAGCACCATGCAGCAGGTCGTCGGAAGCATCCGCCGCGTCACGGACATCGTCGGCGAGATCAGCGCCGCCAGCGCCGAGCAGAGCGCGGGCGTGGCCCAGGTCGGCGAAGCGGTGAACAACATCGACCAGGCGACGCAGCAGAACGCCGCGCTGGTGGAGCAGATGTCGGCCGCGGCCAGCAGCCTCAATACACAGGCCCAGGAGCTGCTGCGCGCCGTGGGCATCTTCCGGCTGTCGGACACCGACGCTCCGGCCTCGCGCCCGGCTGGCACAAGCCGTGCCACGCCGCTGGCTGCTGCCCGCGCCCCGGTTCCGGCACGTGCTTCTGCAGCTGCTCCGGCCATTGCTGCGAGAAAACCTGCGGATGGCGCCTGGGAGTCGTTTTGACATACCAATCATGCCTGGCTCGGAAAACTTCCACCCCGGCATGACCGGTGTTCGTTCAGGCAGGGGAGATGTCAAGAGCGGACCAAGACGCGTGCATCGCCCGGGCTGCGGTGGTCGCAGCCGGCAGCCGGCAGCCGGCAATTGGAATCAGTGCCAGCAGCAGAAACCACGCCCGCGCTGCAGGGAATGGGTTCGTGGCTTCGATGCGCTTCATGGCAGCACCGTCGCAGGCAGCGGCCGCCCCGTGCGTATGCGCGCCGAAAAATCCGGCGCCTGGTCCGCCGCCTGCGCCGCGGCGTTGATGTGCGAACGCGCGCGCAGTTCTTCGAATGGCAGCGAGGTGTCGATGATGCCGGCACGGTACAGATAACGGTCGCTGAAGCCATTGAGCACATGCCGTATGTCGAGCCGCCCCTCGCGCCCGATGCGGTTGGCGTAGCGCAGGATATTGATGGTGCAGTTGTTGCTGAGCAGGTGGTAGAACTCCGCACGCTCGGCCAGCGCGTCGATGCGTTCGGCATAGACCAGGAACAGCCGGCGCGCCGCATCCGAGCCGACATTGGTGCGGTACAGGTACACATCCTCCTTGCGGTAGTTGCTGCGCACGCGCACCAGATCGCGCTCGTCGCCCACCACATAGATGAGCTCGAAGTGGCTGAACAGCGAGGCCAGCGGGTCGAAGCCTTCGCCCACCTCCGGCCGGGTCTCGATGGAGATGCTGACCGGCGCGGCACCATCGAAGTTGAAGCTCAGGAAGGTATGCCCCACCGGCCCGGGGTGCCAGTAGGAAAGGAAGAAGTCCAGCGAGCGCAGCTGCGACAGGCGCAGCTCGCGCGTCTCGAAGCGCGGCGTGAATTCGTCCGGGCTGCGGTAGTCGAAGTTGCGGTAGCCGGTGATGCGGATGCGGTCGCCATACACGGCGATGCGCGGCATGACCGCCACCTCCGGACGCCAGTTTCGGTCCAGCGAGGGCTGCACCGACGTCCACGCCAGCCAGCAGCCAAACCACAGCGCCAGCACCGCTGCCTTGGGCCAGCGCCGCCGGCTGATCCACAGGCCCCAGAGGGAAAATGCCGCCACGGCTGCGGCCAGCGCCCAGCGCCAGGGCGCGGCCAGCAGCGGGAAATGCGCGATGGCCAGCACCTCCCAGGCCAGTGCCAGCGCCGCGAGCAGCTGAAGGCATCCGCGCAGCAGGAATCGAACGGGGCGAAGCCAATTCGCTGCGGTCATGGTCGGAGCACTCCTTCGAAAGCGTGCATCGAGAATAGGGGATCACGGATGGCGGGACAAACGCGCCGGCAGCGGCGTTGCAATCCGGTTGCAGCGCCTGTGTAGGCCGCAGGCCCGTTCGCGCCTGGCGCGGGCCGGGCTGAATTAGCATGGCGCGATGAAATTCCCACTCCTGCTGGCCTGCCTGCTGCTCGCGCCGCTGCAGGCGCTTGCCTGTTCCCCGTGCCGCACGATGGTCGTGGCCGGCGTGCTCGACGCGCACTTCGCGCTGCGCCTGCTGCTGCTCACCGTGCCGGTGCTGCTGCTGGTGGCATTTGCCGTATGGATGTACCGAACCCAGGAGGCTCCCCAATGACGCACCGCAGACCGCTGCTGGCCGCCGGCATCCTGATGGGTGCGGGCATGGGCGGATTCGTCGACGGCATCGTGTTCCACCAGATCCTGCAGTGGCACAACATGCTGTCGGGCGTGTTGCCGCCCACCAATCTCGTGGATGCGAAGATCAACATGGTATGGGACGGCCTGTTCCACGCCGCGGTGTGGCTCATGACCTTTGCCGGGCTGTGGATGCTGGTGCGGGCGTCGGGCCGCAGCAGCATGCCCTGGTCGCCGCGCCTGTTCTGGGGTGCCTGGTTCATGGGTTGGGGCCTGTTCAATTTCCTCGAAGGCGGCATCAACCATCTGATCCTGGGCATCCACCATGTCAACGAGTACGCGCCGAATCCGCTGGCCTATGACCTGGTGTTCCAGGCTTCGGGCGTGGCGCTGGTGTTGCTGGGCTGGCTGGTGCGCCCATCGCCCACGGCGGCGGAGGCAGGTCGGCGGGGCTGAAGAGGGTGGGCCGGTGTCAAGCGTGTGCGCGGCCGGCCGCGTTCCGCGCGAGCGCGCGGCTTACGCCACGGATAGAAGTCGGTTACTGGGCGCTGTGCCAGATGGATAGGATTGTGTTGGGCGTTGTGCCGGTGCCTTGCATGCGCCGGCACGGCCCATTGGCCCGAAGTCCCGCAATTCTTCCGAAAGGGGGCCTGGCGGCTCCTGCCAACGAATGCATGGCGCATAGCGAGCACTACTGCACACTGCCGGGCGTCCATCCATCCGGCATGGTTCACGAAGCTTATGCCTGACCGCTGCCCTGGCGCTGCATCAGTGCCTGCGCCTGCGCGGCGATGCTTTCGGTCAGAGCCTGCGCGCCGCCGTCGCGGCCCATGGGCGCACCCTGGCCCGCCCACAGCGGCGTGAAGTCGCCCGCGCCCCGCGCCTCGCTGGCGCTGCGCAGGGGGGCCAGTGCCCCGCCGGCCAGCGGAAACGCGGGTGCCAGTGGTGACAGCGGACCCAGCTCGGACATCAGCCGGTTGACGATGCCGCGCGCCGGCCGTCCGGTGAACAGGCGCGTGAGCGCCGTGGTCTCGGCTGCGGGGCTGCGCAGCACCGCCTGGTGCACGGGGCCCAGCCGCGCTTCGGGCGTGAAGAGATAGGCCGTACCCAGCTGCACCGCCGATGCGCCCAGGGTCAGCGCCGCCGACATGCCGCGCCCGTCCATGATGCCGCCGGCCGCGATCACCGGCACGCGCACTGCATCGACGATCTGCGGCACCAGCGCGAAGGTGCCGAGCTGGGTGCC
This sequence comes from Comamonas endophytica, assembly GCF_023634805.2. NCBI lineage: Bacteria > Pseudomonadati > Pseudomonadota > Betaproteobacteria > Burkholderiales > Comamonadaceae > Comamonas > Comamonas endophytica. The sequence goes on along the minus strand of NZ_CP106882.1, from coordinate 146,794 downwards.
GACGTCGTCCGTGAGAAACATGCCGCGGTGCCCGCCGGCTTCCACGCCCTGGGCAATGACCGCATCCACGCTCCGTGCCTCGAGCCAGCGTGCTTCCGCCACGGTGGTTGCCGACGACAGCACCTTGGCGCCCGCTGCACGCACGCGCGCCAGCAGCTCGGAGGAGGGCAGCCCGAAATGAAAGCTCACCACCGCCGGACGCAGCTCCTCCACCAGCGCGCAACTGGCTTCGTCAAACGGGTTGCGGCTCGATGCCGGCACTTCCATGTCTGGATCCAGCCCGAGCTCCACGTAGTAAGGGCGCAGCCGCTCGCGCCAGGCGGCCTCGCGCGCCGGGTCGGGCGTGGGGCTGCCGTGGCAAAAGAAATTGAGGTTCAGCGGCGCATCGGTCTGCGCGCGTATCAGTGCGACCTCGCTGCGTACCTGTGCCGCACCCAGCATCGCGCAGGGCAGGGAGGCCAGGCCTCCTGCCTGGCCGACGGCGATCGCCATCTCATGCATCGAAGGCCCGGCCATCGGGGCCTGCAGGATCGGCACCTGGATGCCGAGGAGATCGAGAATGCGGGAGTCGGGCCAGTTGGACATGGGGGTGCTCTCGGAATGGACAGAGCCGCCATGATGCCGCTTTTTGCGCCGCGGGCAAGGCCGCGGCGGCGCTCATTCCCAGTTTTCCAGCACCACCTTGCCGCGCGAACGGCCCGACTCGATCAGCGCATGGGCACGCTGGAGATTGGCTGCGTTGATGCTGCCGTAGTGCTCGGCCAGCGTGCTGCGCACCAGGCCGGCATCGACCAGCTCGGCGACTTCGTCGAGCAACCGGTGCTGCGCCTGCATGTCCTCGGTGCCGAACAGCGAGCGCGTGAACATCAGCTCCCAGTGCACCGACACCGACTTGCGCTTGAAGGGCATGATGTCCAGCGCCTGGGGATCGTCGATCAGCGCGAGCTTGCCCTGGGGCGCGATGGCTTCGACGATCTGCGCCAGATGCGACTCGGTCTGCGTCAGGCTGGCGATCAGGTCCACCGACGGGAACCCGATGCGGCGCAGCTCCTCGGCCAGGGGCTGGCGATGGTCGATCACATGGTGCGCACCCAGCTCCCGTACCCAGGCCTGCGTTTCGGGGCGCGAAGCGGTGGCGATGACGGTGAGGTTGGTGAGCCGCGCGGCCAGCTGCGTGAGGATGGAGCCCACGCCGCCCGCGGCGCCGATGATCAGCAGCGTCCTGCCATCAGGCTGCTTGCCGGGCGCGACGCCAAGGCGGTCGAACAGCATCTCCCAGGCGGTGATGGCCGTGAGTGGCAGAGCGGCTGCCTGCGCGAAATCAAGTGATTCGGGTGCATGCCCGACGATGCGTTCGTCCACCAGATGCAGTTCGCTGTTGGTGCCCTGGCGCACGATGGAGCCAGCGTACCAGACGCGGTCTCCGGGCTGGAACAGCGTGACCTCAGGGCCCACGGCCTTGACGATGCCGCTGGCGTCCCAGCCCAGCACCTTGTAGTCCTGGCCGGCATCGGGCGCCGCGCTGCGCCGCACCTTGGTGTCGACCGGGTTGACGGAGATCGCCTTGACCTCGACCAACAGGTCGCGGCCGCGGGCCACGGGGTCGGGCAGGGTGATGTCGAGCAGCGCGCCTGGCTGGTCGATGGGGCCGGGCGTCCGGTAGCCAATGGCTTTCATGGGAGTCCTTTCAAGGCAAGCAATCGATGGCTGGATCTTCGCCGGTTTGCCAACGGCGAAAAACCCCGGCCGTGTTCAAGCCGCTTTCAAAAATATCTTGAAGGCTGCGTGTGCAGACCGTGTTCTATGGACGGCAGATAGTTCAATGGATTTTTTAAAATGCGTGGCAAGTGCGCGATCATTGGCGCATGAAAGCCTTGAACCATCTCGATATCTTCGTGCGCACGTCGGACAACGGCAGCCTGTCCGCTACCGCGCGTGCGCTGGATATGACGCCAGCCGCGGCCAGCGCCGCGCTCAAGCGGCTGGAGGCCGAGCTGGGCGTGCAGCTGTTCGTGCGCTCCACGCGCAGCCTGCGGCTGACACCGCAGGGCGAGCAGTTCCTGGCGCAGTGCCGGCCGGCGCTGGCGGCGCTGCAGCAGGCTGGCGAGCAGCTGGCGGCCGGCGGGCAAGCGCTGCGCGGCGTGCTCAAACTGTCCGCGCCTTCGGATCTGGGGCGCAATGTGCTGCTGCCCTGGCTCGATGACTTCCAGGAACTGCATCCCGATGTCGACATCCGGCTGCAGCTTGCAGACCGCATGGCCAATGTCTACAGCGATCCGGTGGACGCTGCGCTGCGCTATGGCAAACCGCCCGATTCCAGCCTGGTGGCCTTGCCGCTGGCCTCTGCCAACCGCCGCGTGCTGTGCGCGTCGCCCGGGTATCTGGCGCGCCATGGAACGCCGGCGACGCCCCACGAGTTGAGCCGCCATCGCTGTCTTTGCTTCATGCTGGGCGAGGAGGTGCATGACCGCTGGCGCTTCCGGCAGGATGGCGATGCGCCGCTGACGGTACGCGTGCGCGGCGCCAATGTATCCAATGACAGCGATGCAGTGCGCCGCTGGGCGGTGCTTGGCAGGGGCATTGCCTACAAGTCAGGCCTGGATGTCGCAAGCGACTTGGCCGAGGGCCGGCTGCAGGCGCTGTGCACCGGCTGGAGCACCGAAGCCGCGCCGCTGTTTCTCGTGGTTCCCGGCCGCCAGCAGCTGACTCCGCTGCTGCGGCGCCTGCGCGAGTTCATTGCCCAGCGCTGTGCAGCGTTGGGCGAGCGCATCGCCCACGTCTGAAATAAGCGGCACCTTTACGGTGCATGCTGCGCTACAAGCACCGATTCGGTACATGGTTGTTGAACAATGAAAAGTTGATCCTAGTACAAACACCTACTGATTGAGCTGCACAAAAGGAGACATTGCCCTCTAATATCGCCGCCTTGGTCCGGATCTTGCATCCGGTGCAGCATTGCAATGCTCTTTTCGTTCTCCACCATGTTTGAATCCTCCCTGTCCCGGCGTCTTCTCCTAGCTTCGGCCGCCGCACTGATGGCTGCACCCCTGTGCGCCGAGCCCGCCTATCCCTCCAAGCCCATCCGCCTGGTCATCGGCTATGCGCCCGGTGGTTCGGTCGACATGGTCGGGCGCGTGATTTCCGACATCCTTACCAAGCATCTCAATGCCACGGTGGTGGTCGAGAACCAGGCCGGCGCCGCAGGTGTGGTCGCGGCCCAGCGCGTGGTCAGCAGCAAGCCTGATGGCTATACGCTGCTGGCGGGTTCGAGCAATGAGCTGGCCGGCACCAAGGCCGTGAACACCGCGCAGAAGTACGATCCGTCCAAGGACGTGACGCCGATCGGCCTAGCGGCGCTGGCGCCCAACATGTGGGTCGCTGGAGCCCATGTGCCGGTGAAGAACATCGATGAGTTCGTCGCGCTGGTGAAGAAGAACCCCGGCAAGTACAGCTACGGCAGCCCGGGCATCGGCTCCACGCCGCATTTCTCGGGCGAGCTGATCAAGAAGAGCGCGGGGCTGTTCATCACCCACATTCCCTACCGCGGCTCGGCGACGATGACCACCGACCTGGGCGGCGGCAATGTCGATTTCGCGATCATCTCGCCGCTGGCCGCCGCGCCTTTCCTGCAAAACGGCCGCATGAAGGCGCTGGGCGTCACGACGGCCAGCCGCCTGCCCACGTTCAAGGACGTGCCGGCGCTGGGCGAGCATCCGGCACTGAAGGGCTATGCGCTCAACGGCTGGTTTGCGCTGGTAGGCCCGAAGGACCTGCCGCCCGAGATCCTGGCCAAGCTGCAGGGCGCACTGCGCGCGGGCCTGGGCGATCCCGCCATCCGCCAGCGCCTGGAAGCCTCGGGCGCGATTCCCGCCAAGGGCGACGAGAACCTGGCGCAGGTCATCCGCACGGACATGGACAAGTACCAGGATCTGGCGAAGTTCGCGAACATTTCCGAGTAGGCGTTTCGGGCGCTGGCCTGGAAATGAAAAATGCCCCGGCGCTTGCGCCCCGGGGCATTTTTTCGTGCGGCAGTGCTCGGTACTGCCGCTTTTCGGAAAACCGAACCTTACTTCGGCAGCGCGTACGCGATCACATGGTCGCCGCGGTCGGGCGAGTTGCGCGCGCCGCCGGCGGAGATGAGCACGAACTGCTGGCCGGTCACGGGCGACCGGTAGCTGATCGGCGTGCCCTGGCTGCCCACGGGCAGGCGCGACTTCCAGACTTCCTTGCCGGTGCCGGTGTCATAGGCGCGCAGGAAATAGTCCTGCGTCGCGGCGATGAACACCAGGCCGCCCTGCGTGGCCAGCGTGCCGCCGATGGTCGGCATGCCGATGGGGATGGGCAGGCCCATCTTCACACCGAAGGGGCCGGTGTCCTGCACCGTGCCGACGGGCACCTGCCAGGCGATCTGCTGGGTCTTGAGGTCCACGGCCGTCAGCGTGCCGAAGGGCGGCTTCTGGCAGGGGATGTCCAGCGGCGACATGAAGCGCACCTTGGCGTTGATCGCATAGGGCGTGCCGTCGAGCGGCACCGGGCGGGTGATCGCGGCGGCTTCGTTGCCGTCGGACTTGGGGCCGGCTTCAGCTGGATCGGCCTTGATCAGCTGCACTTCCAGGCCCACGCGCATGTCGTTGATGAACAGGTAATTGTTCGTCGGGTCGACCGAGAAGCCGCCCCAGTTCATGCCGCCCAGCGAGCCGGGCAGGTTCAGCGACGGGTCGGTGCCCGGGGGCGTGAACAGGCCGGTGTAGCGCTTGGACTTGAACTTCACGCGGCACAGCAGCTGGTCGAAGGGCGTGGCGCCCCACATGTCGGACTCGCGCATGTCGGCGGCGCCGATGCTGGGCATGCCCACCGAGAAGGGCTGCGTGGGCGAGTAGGTCTCGCCTTCGATATTGCCCTTGGGCACGGCGCGCTCTTCCACCTTGGTCAGCGGCTGGCCGGTCTTGCGGTCGAGCACGAAGATCTGGCCGGCCTTGGTGCCGAACACCAGCGCGGGCGTGGTCTTGCCATCCGCGCCGGGGAAGTCGACAAAGCTCGGCTGCATCGGCACGTCGAAGTCCCACAGGTCGTTGTGCACGGTCTGGTAGACCCACTTTTCCTTGCCAGTGCTGGCGTCCACCGCCAGCATCGAGGCGCCGTACTTCTGGTCGAGCGCCGTGTGCTTCACGCCCCAGAGGTCGACGGCCGCGCTGCCCACGGGCATGAACACGGTGTTCGATTGCGCGTCGTACGACATCGGCGCCCAGACGTTGGGCGTGGAACGCGCATAGGTCTTGCCTTCGGCCGGCGCATTCTGGTCTTCGGGGTTGCCCGGGTCGAAGGCCCAGCGCTGCGCGCCGGTGATGACGTCGAAGCCGCGCACCACGCCGCCAGGCATGTCGGTGGCGACGTTGTCGGCCACGCGGCCGCCGATCACGAGCGTCGTGCCGGCCAGCGTGGGCGCGGAGGTGGGGTAGTACTGGCCCTTGTCGGCGCCCTTGCCCATGCCGGTGCGCAGGTCCACACGGCCATGCGTGCCGAAGTCTTCACAGAAGGCGCCGGTCTCGGCGTCCAGGGCGATCAGCTCGGGTGCCACGCTGTTGATGATGACGCGGCGCTGGCAGGCAGCGCCGGGGGCCACGGACACGGCCTTGACCGGCGTGGCGCCGGCTTCGGTCGGCTGGACCAGGGGCGCGGCCGCATCGAAGTAGGCCAGGCCGCGGCAGCGCATCCACTTCTTCTGCTTGGCGTTGATCTCGACCTTCCACAGCTCCTTGCCGGTGGTGGCGTCGAGCGCGATCACATTGTTGTGCGGCGTGCAAACGAACACGCTGTTGCCGATCTGCAGGGGCGTGAGCTGGTCCTCGGCGCCGCCGCCGCCAGGGCTGACGGGCGTGTCGCCGGTGTTGTAGCTCCAGGCGACCTGCAGATCCTTGACGTTGCTGCGCGTGATCTGGTCCAGCGCCGCAAAGCGCGTGCCGCCGGCGGTAGCGCCATAGTGCGCCCAGTCCGCGGCCTGCTGGCCGTCAGCCACCGGCTGCAGCGTGGTGCCGTCGGCCTTGGCGGCAACGCTGGCGTGCGGCACGAACATGCCGCCCACCGTGGCCAGGCAGGCCACGAGCAGCACGCCGGCAGCGGCGTAGGCAGCGCGGGGTTGAACCGCCTGGCCGCGCGCACGGCGCAGGGTGGGGTAGGCCAGCGCGACCAGCACGCCGAAGCCGGCGAACACCAGCAGGCGCGAGACCTGGGCCCAGAAGTCTAAGCCGGCGTCGGCCAGCGCCCAGACCACGGTGGCGACGAACATCACGCCGTAGATCAGCGCGCCGCTGGCGCGCACGCGCGCAATCTGCACGCCCGAGGCCACCAGGGCCAGGCCGGCCAGCAGGAAGTACCAGCTGCCGCCGAGCTTGGCCAGCTGCAGGCCGTTGGAGACGAAGAACAGGCCAGCGGCCAGAAGGCACAGGCCAAGGAGGATCAATCCGGCCCGGGCTGGCAGGGACGGAGGGGTTGGTTTGGAAGTCATATGGGGTTATTCCATGCACCACCCGGGCGCCGGCGCCGGGCGAACGGGAGGGGTCTTATGGATGATTGCTACAAAAATTGCAATAGGAATTATCCCTTGATATCTGTAGGCTGGAGTCGTTGCCACTACCTACACCTAGATAAGACCATGGACTTTGACGGCCAGGGCCCAGGCGGGCAGGGCGGCGGCGAGGGCGCGGATGCCGCGCGGAAAAGGGGGCGAGGCCTGCCGGCATGCAGGGCCATCCGCACGCTGGAGAAGAGCCCCGGGTTCTGCTTCCACCATCCTTTGCCAATGGGCTGGGACAGCGCCCAGCCGCTCTTCCCGCAAAAATCCAGCGCGGCCGTCCAGACATCAATTTATTTGACTGCGCAGTGAAGATTTCTTGGTTTGGGAAAATCCGCGATTGGCACGATCCTTGTGTGGCATTTCAATGAAATTCTTCACGCCACGGGATTCTTTGTGAAAACAGTCAACCGCATTACTTTCTGGGACCAGATACCGGAAATCATCGACCCGCGCCACACGGCATTGCTGGTGGTCGATGTGCAAAATGATTTCTACCACCCGGATGGGCTGTATTCCAAGAACGGCAAGCGCATGCAGCAGACCTACGGCACGCTGCCCGGCATCGTCGATCTGGTGAAGTTCGCGCAGGACAGGAACATCATGGTGGTCTTCCTGCAGCAGATCACCCTGCCCCATGGCCGCAGCGATTCCCCCTCGTGGATGCGCCTCAAGTGCCGGGACGGCAAGAACCCCGAATACACGCTGAAGAACAGCTGGGGCGCGCAGCTGGCGCAGGGGCTCGAGCCCACGCCCAACGACGTGGTGATCGAGAAATTCCGCTCCGATGCCTTCGTCAAGACCCAACTGGATGCGGTGCTGGACACGCAGGGGATCCGATCGCTGGTGGTCGTCGGTACCTCCACCGAAGGCTGCGTGGAGTCAAGTATCCGCGGCGCTTCCTATCACGATTATTACGTGGTCGCCGTGGAGGACCTGATCTGCAGCACCAATCCGGAGTTGCACCAGGGCTCGATGAATTTCATCAAGGCCAGGTATCCCGTCTGCCGGTCCGAAGAGATCCGGAAAATCTGGAATGACGCCCGTTGATCAGGAGAAACCCACCATGTTCAAGAAAATTCTTTTCTGGGGCGCAGCCCTGGCCATGGCCGCTCCTTCGGCCGCGCTGGCGCAGTATCCGGAACGCCCCGTCAAGCTGGTGGTCGGATTTTCCGCCGGCGGGCCCACCGATATTGCCGCGCGCCTGCTGGCCAAGCACCTGGGCGAGAACCTCAAGCAGCCCTTCGTGATCGACAACAAGGCCGGCGCGGGCGGCAACCTGGCGACCAACGAGGTGGCCAGGAGCCGCGCCGACGGCTATACCGGCATGGTCACCGGCATGAACCTGACCATCAACCCGTTCATGACCGAGGGATTGAAGGTCGACTCGCAGCAGGACTTCGAGCCGGTGCGGGTGTTTGCCACCTCGCCCACCATCTTGGTGGTGCGCAAGGATTTTCCTGCCGAGAACTTTGCTCAGTTCCTGCAGGAGCTGAAGAAGAACCCGGGCAAGTACGATGCCTCGGCGCAGGGCGCATCTCCGGTGCTTGCGATCCAGCTGTTCAAGACCAGCACCGGCACCGATATCTCCTCGATTCCCTACAAGGGCGCGGCGCCGGCAATGATCGATCTGGTTGCGGGCCATGTGGACCTGTCCTTTGCCTCGCTGGGCTCGGTCATGCCCTACCTGCAGTCGGGCAAGCTCAAGGCGCTGGCGATTGCCGCGCCCGCGCGCCACAGGGACCTGCCCCAGGTGCAGACCTTCACCGAGGTGGGGATGCCCGATTTCCGCTTCGACTCCTGGGTAGGCCTGCTCTATCCCAAGGGCACGCCGCCCGAAGTGCTCCAGAAGGTCGATGCCTCGATGGCCAGACTGGTGGGCACGAGCGAGTTTGCCAAGGCCCTGGACGCAGCAGGCATGCAGCCGGTGAAGGACAGCACGCCCGCTTCGTTCAAGCAATTGATCGACCAGGAAATGCAGCTCTACAAGCGCCTGGCGGCCGGCCTGGACAAGAAGGGCTGAGCCGGAGCCGGCGGCCTGCCGGGTTCAATCGCCCGGGCATTCCATGTCGCCGGCACGCGGGTTGGTGCCCTGCACGCCCAGGCCGACGCCCGAGGCCGGCAGTCCCATGGCCAGCTTCACTTCGGCGTTGGTATCGGGGCGCAGGCCCTTGGCGTCGTAGACGAACGCATCGAAGTAGTTCTTCGAGTAGAGCTGCGGAACCTGGGCGGTGGCCAGGAACTTCTTGAGTTCCGGCATCTCGTCTTCCACATACGGATAGTGCAGGCCGTTGGTGATGCTGAAGCCGCCGCGCGCGCCGAAGTGGTGGGGCATGAAGTACTTGACGCCGAACGCGGGTACCACGACGCGTGCCTGGTTCACGACGCGCGACTCGGGGCCGCCCTGCCAGACCTCGAAGCCGTCGATGCCCGCGTCGCGCACGGCGCGCGACAGATTGGTCAGCGGTGCGCCGCGGTTCACGCCATCGGTGTCGATCTGGTCGGTCGTCAGGTCCTTGCCGCCCGCGCCCGAGTCCGTCACATACCAGGTCAGGGTCTTTTCCTTGGTCTGCGCCGTGAACAGGTAGCCAAAGGTCTCTATGCCGCCGCCGTTTTGCAGCAGGCCGCAGCCGATGCTGTGCACCCAGCGCACGACGCGCATGGTGACATGGTCGTTCAGCTGCACCTTCTCGCCGCCATAGAGGGCGGTGCACTTGTTCGCCGCGATGCCGTAGGCCACGGCCTCGGCACATGCGCTCTTCGAGCCGTAATACTGCGCGCCGGTCTGCTTGGCCCATTCGGGGGTGTCGACCGAGTGGTCGCCATGCAGGTGTCCGAGCAGGACCACATCGATATCGCCCTTGAGCTTGAGCGCGTCATGCACCTTGGCGACCATGGCCGGGTTCGGGTCGCGCGCGGGATAGCCCACGGCGCCGTCCAGCAGGATGCCCAGTTCGCCCACCTGGTAATGCCAGTTGGTGACGCCAAACCAGGTCATGCGCACATTCGTGGGTGCGTTGTCCACGGGTGGTGGCGTGGGCTCGGCCACGGGGGGCGGTGGCTGCACGGCCGGCGGCGCAGCCGGGTCGTCAGCGCTGCCGCCGCAGGCGATCACCAGGCATGCGGCCGCGAGGGCGCTCAGGCCGTAGGGGCAGGGAATTTTCATGGGCTGTCTCCTTGTTTGCCGGCGAGGAATTGGCCGGGTCCTTGAGCACAAAGATAGGGGGACGCAGCTTTCAACGGGCTGTCGGAGACGCGGCCATTGCGCAATGGTTAGCCCTAGCTCCATGCCGGACCCCGACGACGCGGTGTCCGGCACAATGGCGCCCCTGTTCTGGACCTTTTGCGGAATACGGCATGCGACTCCTGTTGGCGGAAGACGAATCGGCGCTGGCCGACTGGCTGGTGCGCACCCTGGCGCAAAGCGGATTCCAGGTGGACTGGGTGGCCGACGGCCGGCTGGTGCGCCGCGCGCTGCGGGCCACGCGCTATGACGCGCTGATCCTCGATCTGGGCCTGCCCGGACTAGCGGGCGAGGAGGTACTGCTGAGCCTGCGCGAGGACGAGGACCCGGTGCCGATACTGATCCTCACCGCGCGCGACACGCTGGCGCAGCGCGTGGCGACACTGCGCGCCGGGGCCGACGACTTCCTGGCCAAGCCCTTCGAGGTGGAGGAGCTCGAGGCCCGACTGCAGGCGCTGATCCGCCGGGCCCGGGGCCGCGAGGCCACGCGCTTTTCCTGCGGCCAACTGGTGTACGACACGCAGACGCGGCGCTTCGAATGCGGGCTGGAGGCCTTCATGCTCACGCCGCGCGAGCATGCGCTGCTGGCCACGCTGATCCAGGCGCGCGGGCAGCCGCTGGGCCGGCGCGAGCTGCTCGAGCGCGTGTTCGTGGGCGACAGCGAGGTGTCGCCCGAAGCGGTGGAGGTGCTGATCCACCGGCTGCGCAAGCGGCTGCTGCCCACCGGCACGCAGATCGCCACCCTGCGCGGCCTGGGTTATGTGCTGGAAGCCGCGCCGTGAATCTCGATGCCCTGCACCGCGTCAGCCTGCGGCGCATGCTGATCGTGCTGCTGCTGGCCGGCGTCATGGTGGGCAGCCTGCTGCAGGTCTGGCTCACCTGGCAGACGGCACGCTCGGCCGTGAACGCGGCATTCGACCGCTCGCTGCTGGGTGCCGTCAAGGCCATCGATGCCAATGTCTCGACCGAAAGCGGGGGGCTGGCCGTGGAGCTGCCCTACGTGCTGTTCGAGTTCTTCGAGCTCACGGCCAATGGGCCGGTGCATTACCGCGTGGCGACGCTCGACGGCCTGGTGGAGATCGGCAGCCCCGACCTGCCGATGCCCGCGCAGCCGCTGGGCGAGCGCCAGCCGCATTTCGATACGGTGGAGTACGCGGGCGCGCAGGTGCGCATCGCCACCTACCAGCGCGCGCTGGCGCACCCCATTGGCGGCAGCAGCGATACGCTGCTGGTCATCCAGGTGGCCGAGCCTTTCGCCTCGCGCGACCAGTTCGGCCGGCGTTTCCTGATCGGCGCCATCGCCCGCGACGCCTTGCTGGCGGCGCTGGCCGCGGCCGCCGTGGCCGCGGCGGTGGCCTGGGCGCTGCGGCCGCTGCGCCAGCTGCGCCAGGAGGTGGCGCAGCGCGCGCCCGACGACCTCTCGCCCATGGACACCAGCCGCGTGCCGCGCGACGTGCTGCCGCTGGTCGAGGCCATGAACCAGCACATCCTGCGCAACCGCGAGCTGCTGGACGCGCAGCGCCGCTTCGTCGATGACGCCTCGCACCAGCTGCGCACCCCGCTGAGCACGCTGCAGACCCAGCTGTCGTTCGCGCAGCGCGCCAGCGACCTGCCCAGCGTGCAGGCAGCGCTGGCGGCCCTGCGCGAGCAGCTGCGCCACGCCATCCGCCAGACCAACCAGATGCTGGCGCTGGCGCGCGCCGACAGCTGCGATCTCGATACCGAAGCCGTCGATCTGGCCGAACTCGCCAGCGAGGTGACGCGAAGCCGGTGGCCGCAGGCGCGGGCGAAGGACATCGACCTGGGGCTCGAGACGCCGGAGCAATCCACGTGGGTGCAGGTGCAGCGCGAGTTGCTGGAGGAGGCTCTGGCCAATCTGATCGACAACGCCCTGCGCTACACGCCCGCGGGAGGAAGGATCACGGTCGAAGTCGCGGTGGATGCACGCGCCGCAAGCCTGGGCGTGCGCGACAGCGGGCCGGGCATTCCGCCCGCGGAGCTGCCGCGCGCCATGCAGCGCTTTTTCCGCGCCAGCAATGCGCAGGGCGCAGGCTCGGGGCTGGGACTGGCCATCGTGGCGTCCATCGCCAGGCGCCACCAGGGGCGGCTCGAGCTGCTGCGGGCACCGCAGGAGGGCGGGTTGTGGGCACGGATCGGCTTGCCGCGCGCCGGCGCCTTGCCTACGGCACCGTCTGCAGACCGAACTCCCTGACCAGTTCGCGGTACTGCGCGATCTGCGCATGGACGTAACGGTCGAGCTCCTTGCCGACCAATGCCATGGGAAACAGCCCGCGCTCGGCGCGCAGCTGCTGGAAGCCCGGCGAGGCCAGCATCCTGGAAAAGGCGTCGCTCCAGAGGGCGTAGTCGGCGTCCGATACCCCAGGACCCAGGTAGAAGCCGCGCACGATGGGCCAGGAAATCGCCGCCCCGGCCTCGCGCGCCGTGGGCACCTGCGACAGCGCGCCGGGCAGCCGCTGGTCGGACATGACGGCCAGGATGCGCAGCCGCGCGCCGGCCTGGATCTGCTGCAGCGTTTCTGCCGCATCGCCGCTGAACACCTGGATATGCCCGCCCTCGAGCGCGCGGATCGCCTCGCCGCCGCCTTCGAAAGCCACGAAGCGCATGCGCTTGGGGCTGGCGCCGGCCGCGCGTGCGAGCAGCGCGGCCTTCATCCAGTCCTGGCTGCCAATCGTGCCGCCCGCGCCCAGTGCCACCTTCGAGGGGTCGGCCTTCATGGCGCGCATCACATCGGCCAGCGTCTGGTAGGGCGAATCCTGCGCCACCACCACCGCCCCATAGTCCGTGCCGATGGCCGCCAGCCAGCGCACATCGTGCTCGGTGTGGCGCCCGAACTTGCGCTGCGCCAGGTTCAGCAGCGAGCCGCCGGAGAAAGCCACGATAGCGTTGGGCTGCGGCGGGCTCTGGGATATCACGCTGCTGTAGGCCACGGCGCCGATGCCGCCGGGCAGATAGCGCAGGTGCATCGGTGTGGTGATGAAGCGGCCGTCCAGCAGCCCGCGCTGCACCAGCTTGCAGCTCAGATCGAAACCACCGCCAGGCTTGGCCGGGGCGATGCATTCGGTCTGGTCCAGGGGGCCGGCGGCTGCAGCGCCCGTGGCGAAGGCGGCAGACGCAATGAGGGCGAGAGCAATGGGGTAGGGCATGGATGCCGAGCATATACAGGCCGCGCGTCCTCGCGCCGCCGCAAGGCGCGCAGCTAGGGTAAACACCGCGCGCTTGAAAGCCTCCTGAAAGGTGCTTGCGGGCAGCATCGGCTCCTCAAAAGTATTTCGGAGACAGACATGCACAGCCAGGAATTCTCTGCGGCCCCCACGCGCCGCCAACTGCTTGCGGCCGGCGGCGCGCTGGCGCTGACGGGCCTGCTGCCCGGCCTGGCGCGCGCCCAGGCGCCCTGGCCATCGAAGTCGGTGCGCTTCGTCGTGCCCTTCGCGCCGGGCGGCAGCTCGGAGATCGTCGCGCGTTCCACCGCGGCAGAGCTGTCCAAGACGCTGGGGCAAAGCGTGTTCGTCGACAACAAGCCGGGCGCGGCCGGCAATATCGCGATGTCCGAAGTGGCGCGCGCCGACGACCAGCACACCCTGATCCTTGGCCATATCGGCACGCTGGCCGTCAATCCCTATATCTTCGACAAGCTGCCCTGGTCGCCCAAGGATTTCAAGCCCGTCAGCCTGCTGGCCAAGGTGCCCAGCCTGTATGTGGTGCATCCCGACGTGCCGGCGAAGAATCTGCGCGAGTTCATCGCCTATGCCAAGAGCAAGCCCGGGCGCCTGAGCTATGGCTCGGCCGGCAACGGCAGCGCGGGGCAGCTGGCCTTCGAGTACCTCAAGATGACGGCCGATGTGTTCATGCTGCATGTGCCCTACCGCGGCACGGGCCCGCTGCTGACCGACCTGCTGTCGGGCCGCGTCGATGCCTCGGCGATCGGCGCCGCGGCCATCCTGCCCTTCATCAAGTCGGGCAAGGTGCGCTGCATCGCCACCGGCTCGTCGCAGCGGCTGCCGCAGCTGCCGGATGTGCCCACGGTGGCCGAGCAGGGCTTCCCGGGCTTCGAGATGACGCAGTGGTACGGCATGCTGGCGCCGGCCAACATGCCCCAGGCGAACATCGACAAGCTGTCGGCCGAGACCATGAAGGCCGTGAAGGCGCCCGATGCGCTGCGCCGCCTGCATGGCGACGCGGCCGAGGTCATTGGCGATACCCCCGCGCAGTTCGAGAAGTTCATCGCGGTGGAGCAGGAGCGCTGGAAGAAGGTGATCGCGCGCGCGAAGATCAAGCCCGACTGAGCTGCGCCGCCGATATCCACTGCGCCTCCCAGTCCAGCGCCAGCCTTTGGCAGCGCTGCAGCGCCACGGCCTCGTTCTCGAAGTCGACGATATGGCAGCTGTCGGCGAGAAGCGGGCGCGCGGGCAGGGCGGCAAAGCGCCCGTCGGTGAGCAGCCAGAGCGAAAGCGCCCGGCCCGAAGAGGCGGCGCGCGCGCGGCGCAGCAGCTGATGGGCCAGCGCCATGGCCGATTCCACAGGCGTGGCGCCGCCGCCGCGCAGCGGCTGGATCCAATCCGCATTGAAGGCCGCCACCTTGCCCGGCGCCTGCAGCAGTTGCGCGCTGGTGCCGGAAAAACCGATCACCGCCAGGTGTTCGCGCCGGCGGTAGAAGCTTTCCGTCAGGGCCAGCAGGCAGCCCTTGGCCAGCGCCAGTTTTTCGCCGCGCAGCATCGAGGCCGACATGTCGAGCAGCACGCAATGCAGCGCCTGGCTGCCCATGGGTTGCGGACGGTAATGCAGATGTTCCCGCTTCAAGGGCCGGCGGCCTTTATGCAACAGGGTCTTGACCCAGTCCAGGCGCGTCCCGGACGCGCCATTCAAACGTCCCTTGCGCGCGGTATTGCTGCCGCGCCCTGCCTTGGCCTGACCGGCCAGCGCAGGGCGCGTCAGGCTTTTTTTGGCGCAAGCGCCTTCAGGGGTTTGACCGCGCGCAGGGCGGTGGCCTGGGGTGGGGGCATCGCGCCCCAGTTCTGCTGCTGGCTTTCGCCCACGCCTGGGGCTGGGGTGTCATCGAGCCGCTGTGCAGGCGGCGGTGTCTGCTCGGGTGCGCCGGACGGTGGCGAGCCCGCGCCGGCTTCCTGGCTGCGCCGGTGCGCCAGCGCCAGTTCGGCCACTGCATCGACATCGGAAACCAGCACCTCATCGCGCCCGGCCAATGCCGCATGCGCCCGCGCCGCGCGCAGCATCACCAGATCGGCGCGCACGCCTTCGACACCGGCCTGCTGGCACAGCTGCGCCACATGCTCGTGCACGGCATCGGACCAGTCCAGCGATGCCACGATCTCCCGGGCCGTGGCCACACGCCGGGCCAGCGCCTGCTGTGCGCCAGCATGCTGCGCGGCAAAGCCTTCGGGGTCGGCATCGAAGGCCATGCGCGCCTTGACGATGGCCTTGCGCGTGGCGACATCGGGCACATTGGCCAATTGCACGAACAGCCCGAAGCGGTCGAGCAACTGCGGCCGCAGCTGGCCTTCCTCGGGGTTCATGGTGCCGATCAATGCGATGCGCGCCGGGTGCTGGTGCGACACGCCATCGCGCTCGATGCGGTTGATGCCGCTGGCGCTGACATCGAGCAGCAGATCGACCAGCCCGTCGGCCAGCAGATTGACTTCATCGACATAGAGAATGCCCTGGTGCGCCTGCGCCAGCAGCCCGGGGCGGAACTGCACGGCGGAGCTTTGCAGCGCGGCCTCCAGATCCAGCGAGCCCACCAGCTGCTCCTCGGTGGCGCCCAGCGGCAGGTTGACGAAGCGGCCCGCCGGCAGCAGCTCGGCAAGGGCGCGCGCGCTGGTGGACTTGGCGGTGCCGCGCGGGCCCTCGACCAGCACGCCGCCCAGCAGCGGATCGACCGCCACCAGCAGCAGCGCGGTCTGCAACTGCTGCTGGCCTTGAAGGGCGCTGAAAGGGAAGCTCATCGGTTCTCCAGAAATTGTTCGGCCTGCAGCAGCTGCTCTTCCAGCAGCGCCTGATGGCTGCTGCCGTCCTGCCACAGCCCACGCTGGATGGCTTCGAGCAGCCGTTCGCAGATGCCGTGGAAGGCGGCGGGATTGTGCTGCGTCAGGAAGTCGCGCGTGGCGGCATCGGCCACGAAGGCATCGGTCACGCGTGCGTACTGGTCGTCGCGCACCACGCGTGCCGTCGCATCGAAGGCAAAAAGATAGTCCACCGTGGCCGCGACTTCCGCCGCACCCTTGTAGCCATGGCGCTTGATGCCGTCGATCCACTTCGGGTTGGTGACGCGCGCGCGCACCACGCGGCTGATTTCCTCCTGCAGCGTGCGCATGCGCGGCGCCTGCGGGTTGCTGTGGTCGCCAAAGTAGAGATCGGGCTGCTGGCCGCCGAAGTGGCGCACGGCTGCCGCCATGCCGCCCTGGAACTGGTAGTAGTCGTCCGAATCCAGCAGGTCGTGCTCGCGATTGTCCTGGTTCTGCACGACCAGCTGCATCGCGCCGAGACGGCGAACGAAGGTGTCCGGCAGCGGCGTGCCGTCGTCCTGCTGGCCATAGGCATAGGCGCCCCAGTTGCGGTAGGCCGTGGCCAGATCCTCGTCGGTCTGCCAGTTGCCGCCTTCCATCAGGCCCTGCAGGCCCGCGCCATAGCTGCCGGGCTTGGCGCCGAACACGCGCAGTCCGGCCTGGTGGCGCGCCTCCTTGGCCTGCATGCCTTGGCTTTGCAGCAGCGCGGCTTCCTGCAGCACGCGTGCCCGGATCGGGTTGATGTCTTCGTCTTCCTCTTCGAGATCCGCCACCTTCTGCACCGCGGCGTCGAACAGCCGGATCACATTGGTGAAGGCATCGCGGAAGAAGCCCGACACGCGCAGCGTCACATCGACGCGCGGGCGGCCCAGCACCGCCATCGGCAGCACCTCGAAATCCACCACGCGCCAGCTGCCGTCGGCCCACTTCGGGCGCACGCCCAGCAGTGCAAAGGCCTGCGCGATATCGTCGCCGCCGGTGCGCATGGTGGCCGTGCCCCAGACCGACAGGCCCAGCGTGCGCGGGTAGTCGCCATGCTCCTGCGTGTATTTCTCGACCAGCAACTGCGCCGACTGCAGCCCCAGCGTCCAGCTGGTGGGCGTGGGCACGGCGCGCGTGTCGATGGAAAAGAAATTGCGTCCGGTGGGCAGCACATCGGGGCGCCCGCGCGTGGGCGCGCCGCTCGGGCCGGCGGGAACGAAGCGGCCTTCCAGCCCGCGGCTGAGCTGCAGGATTTCCTGCGGGCCGCAGTCCTCGAGGCGCGGGCGCAGGTCCTGCTGCACGCGCTCGAGGACCTGCAGGGTATCTGCCATGCCGCAATGGGCCGCCCTGATCTCGTCCAGCGCACGCTCCAGCCAGTCCAGCGCCAGCAGTTCCAGGCGCTCGCGCGTATCGCCCGTATGGCGCCAGGGCTGGGCATCGATCTGCGCCAGCACTTCGGGGCGCGGCCCGTTCCAGGGCGCTTCCCACGCTGCATCCAGCGGGTTGAAATCCTTGCCCAGCTGCAGGTCCCGCGCCATGGCCTGCACCAGGCTGCCGTTGGCGCCCTGGCCATTGCCCACCGGGTGCCGCGCCAGCGCCAGCAGCGTGTCGCGTGCCAGCCGCCCCGTGGGCGATTGGCCGAACACATGCAGCCCGTCGCGGATCTGGCTTTCCTTGAGCTCGCACAGATAGGCGTCGGTCCTGTTGAGCAGCAGCTGCTCCTCCTCGGCGCCGCGCGGCGCGGCCATGCCCAGATCCTGGTGCAGGTCATGCTTCACGATATGGGCAAGAATCTCGCGGCGCAGCAGCTGCGCGCGCCGGCCGTCCATGGTGATGGCCTCGTAGTATTCGTCCACCATGCGTTCGAGATCGCGCGTCGGGCCATAGCTTTCGGCGCGCGTGAGCGGCGGCATCAGATGGTCCACGATCACCGCCTGCGCGCGGCGCTTGGCCTGCGTGCCTTCGCCGGGATCGTTGACGATGAAGGGATAGAGATGCGGCATGGGCCCGAACACCAGATCGGGCCAGCAGGTATTTGACAGCGCCACGCTCTTGCCCGGCAGCCATTCGAGGTTGCCATGCTTGCCCACATGCACTATCGCATCGGCGTTCCAGTGGCTGCGCAGCCAGTGGTAGAAGGCCAGGTAGTAATGCGGCGGCACCAGGTCGGGGTCGTGGTAGCTGGCGGCGGGATCGAGCTGGTAGCCGCGCGCCGGCTGGATGCCCACGAACACCTGGCCGCAGCGCAGCCCGGCGATCATGAAGCGCCCATCTCGCACCATCGGATCGGCCTCCGGCGCGCCCCAGCGCTGCAGCACCGCCTCGCGGTTGGATTCGGGCAGGCTGGCGAAGAACGCCTGATAGCTCTGCAGCGCCAGGCTCTGCTGCGCAGGCCGCACGGCCCACGAATCCGGATCGTTGGTGATGCCCTGCTGCAGGAGCGCCATCAGCGCGTCGCCATCGGCGGGCAGCGCATCGATGGCATAGCCTTGCTGCTGCAAGGCTTGAAGTATGTGGATGACCGATGCCGGCGTATCCAGCCCCACGCCATTGCCCAGCCGGCCTTCCTTGGTGGGATAGTTGGCGAGGATCAGCGCCAGACGCTTGTCGCCATTGGCCTTGCTGCGCAGCCGGCACCAGCGCTGCGCCAGCTCCACGACGAAGGCCAGGCGCTCGGCATGCGGCTGGTATTGCACGACGTCGGACTGCGTGAGTTCGCTGCGGTGCGCGCGGCCCTTGAAGCTGATGGCACGCGTGATGATGCGGCCGTCGACCTCGGGCATGGCCACATGCATGGCGATGTCGCGCGGCTGCAGGCCGTGCGCGTCGTCGAGCCAGCTTTGCTCGTTGGCGCCGGACATGATGACCTGCAGCACCGGGATATCGCCCGCCAGCGCGTGGTCGCCCGGTGTCTCCAGGGACGACTGCGAAAACGAGGTGGTGTTGAGGATCAACGCCACATGACGCTCGGCGCACAGCTGGTGCAGCATCGCCATGCTGGCCGCGTCTTTCAGCGACAGCAGCGCCAGCGGCAGCGGGTTCATGCCGCGCGCCAGCAGTTCGCGGCTCAGCGCCTCGAACACCTGGGTGTTGCCCGACTGCAGATGCGCGCGGTAGAACGCGATCAGCACCACGGGGGCGCCGGGCAGCCATTGCAGCGGGCCGGGCTGCTGCCAGTCCTCGGCCGTGGCGGCATCGTGCGCCGGGTGGTACACGGCCACCGAAGGCAGCGGGCGCGGCGGCAGCGCCGGCTGCGTTCCGCCCAGGAAGGCCTGCCACAGATAGCGCAGCATCTCGCGCGCATTGGCTATGCCGCCCTCGCGCAGATAGCGCCACAGGGCGCGGCACTGCTCCACCTGGGCGGTGCTCTTTTGCAGCAGATTCAGGTCCTCGGTGGTATCGCCCGAGAACATCACCAGCGTGATGCCCTTGAGGCGGCAAATCTCGCGGATGCGCTCGGTGCCATAGGGCCAGTAGCTCTCGCCGCCGAGATGGTCGATGACGATCACGCGCGCATGCTGCAGCACCTCGTCCACATACAGATCGACGGAGGCCGGCTGGCGCAGGTGCATCAGATTGGCCAGGCGCAGCGTGGGCAACCGCTCACCATCCACCCCGGCGCGCAGCTGGGCGCAGGCCTCGGCCAGCAGCGCCAGCGTGGTGTCGGCCGCGCTCAGCACCACCACCTGCGCCGGCGTCTGGCCCAGGCTGGAAACAAAGGCCTCGTCATCGACGAAGCCCCCGGGCTGGACGGCAAGCAGATGCATCAGCGCGCTCCCAGGGAGGCGAGCTCGGCACGGATGCCGGCCTCGTCGAGATCATGGCCGATCAGCACCAGATGCGTCTGCGGCGTCTCGCCCGCGGCCCAGCGGCGGTCGAAATAGCTGTCGAAGCGCGTACCCACGCCATGCACCACCAGGCGCATCGGTTTGCCCGGAACCGCAACGAAGCCCTTCACGCGGTACACCTGGTGCTCCGACACGATGCGTTCGAGCGCGGCCAGCAGCCCATCGCGCTCGACCTCGGGCAGCTTCACGACGATGGAGTCGAAATCATCGTGGTCATGGTCCTCCTCGTCATGGCCATGGTGGCCCTGGCGCTCGTGGATGGTCTCCTCCGAGGCGCTGGACAATCCCAGCACCACGCCCAGATCGATGCGGCCCTGGTCCGCGGCGACGATCTTCACCTGCGCCGGCACTTCCTCGCGCACGATGGCCTCGACCTTGGCGCGGTCCTCGGCGTTAGCCAGATCGAGCTTGCTCAGCACCACCAGATCGGCCGACATCAGCTGGTCTTCGAAGAGTTCGTGCAGCGGCGATTCGTGGTCCAGATTCGGGTCCTGGCGGCGCTGGGCATCGACGGCGGCAGGGTTGGCGGCGAACTGGCCGGCAGCGGTGGCGGGCACGTCGACGACGGTGATCACGGCATCCACCGTGCAGGCGTTCTTGATCTCCGGCCAGTTGAAGGCCTGCACCAGCGGCTTGGGCAGCGCCAGGCCGCTGGTCTCGATCAGGATATGGTCTATATCCGCGCGCCGCGCGATCAGCTCGCGCATGACCGGATAGAACTCCTCCTGCACCGTGCAGCACATGCAGCCGTTGGCCAGTTCATAGAGCTGACCCGGCAGCTCCTCGCCGTTGTCGTCGCAGCCGATGCCGCAGCTGCGCAGGATGTCGCCATCGATGCCCAGCTCGCCGAATTCATTGACGATGACGGCGATGCGGCGCCCGCCCGCGTTCTCGAGGATATGGCGCAGCAGCGTGGTCTTGCCGCTGCCCAGGAAGCCGGTGACGATGGTGGCGGGAATCTTGGCGGATGGGGTCATGGGGTCTCCTGGTAGTAAAGCGCACCAGGGACGGGGACGGCATGCCAGGCGCCCGCGGGCGGGAGGCGGCCACGGGACATGAGCAGGCCGCCCACACCCCGGGGCAACGGCTGAAAGCCTACAGGTCGGTATTCTGGCTTGCCGTCACCCAGCGCACAGCACCTTCCCGGGCCGGCGCCCAGTGGCATTGCGTTGTGTCTGTCAGGCTTACAGCAGCGGGGGCTGCGCCGGAATGGCCAGGCAAATGCATGGGGTCACCGGTCTTCCCGTTTCACCCCGGCCGAGACTTCGGCGCGGGACTCCTGTACGGTGCGGGGATTATAGGAGGCGTCTTTCGACCTCTAGCGCGCAGGTCATTGGAGCGCGCATTGCATATGGATGGTCTGCCATTGTGGATCCGCATCCCGGCAGATCACCTCGAAGCCATGGCGCTGCCAGAATTCCAGGGCGCCGGGAAGGAAGGGATGGGTGTGCAGATATAGCACTTCGATGCCTTGCGCAATGGCCTGCTCCCACAGCGCCTGGAACAGCGCATCGGCAATGCCCTGGCGCCGGTATTCGGGTGCGACGAACAGACGCACCACTTCCACCACCTTCTTTGGGGAGAAATCCAGTTGCGCGAAGCGGCCGTCATAGGCGCGCCAGGCGATGGTGCCGATCAATTGGCGCGCGGGATCACAGGCGGCAAGCATCCGGCCGGTGCCGCTGGCGTAGGTCTGTTCGAAGCTTTGCAGATCCGGTGGGATGGTTTCAATATCGGCGCGTCCGGCAAACATCTGGGAGCGGGCTTGTTGGAGAAAGTCGAGAACGGGCGGGAGGGTAGGGACGGGTTCGATGTGCAGGATGCGGGACATGATGGAACTCTATGGCATTTGCGGCGCTGTAGGGGTGACACCCTTCGACAGGCTCAGGGCGAAAGGTATTACCCCGTTCGTCCTGAGCCTGTCGAAGGATGGACGTCCTGCCCTCCAACACCCCAGCAACCTCCCCCAAATCAGCTACATTAACCCCACCTCCGGTTCCGCAAGGACATGCATCGGCCCGTGCCGACACATGAGGGAATCCACGAAATGGAACTGCCCCCGCAACTGTAGGCAACGAGTGCCCCTGCACCAAGCCACTGAACGCACGTTCGGGAAGGCGCCAGGCGTGCGATGACTTGCCAGTCAGGAGACCTGCCGAGGATTAGACGATCACTGCCGGCGGGGTGTCCGGGAAGCGACCAATGGCGGGAATCCAGGCGTGCCGCAGCAGCGGCGGGCCGGGTCGTGCATGGCTGGCTTCCGGAAGCGCCCGCCTTTTCTGGAAAGATCCCTGGATGCTGCTTCGACGCCTCGCCTTCTCCCTGCTGCTGTCCGCGGCCCCGCTGGCTGCCAGCGCCACCGACTACCCCCTGCAGCTGCAAAATTGCGGCCACACCCTGAAATTCGACAAGGCTCCCGCATCCGCCGTGACCATCGGCCAGGCCGGCACCGAGATGCTCTATGCGCTGGGCCTCGGCGACAGGGTGTCCGGCACCTCGCTGTGGTTCAACGCGGTGCAGCCGCAGTTCAAGGCGATCGACGACAAGGTGCCGCGCCTGGCCGACAACGACCCGAGCTTCGAGGCCGTGATCGGCAAGCGTCCGGCGCTGGTGGTGTCGCAGTTCGAATGGATGGTGGGCAAGGAGGGCGTGGTCGGCACGCGCGAGCAGTTCCATGACCTGCGCATCGCCACCTATGCCATGCCCTCGGACTGCGAGGGCAAGAACAACCTCAGCGGCGCCGACGGCACGCGCACCGCGGCTTATGACGTCAATACGCTCTACAAGAGCATCCAGCAGCTGGCGCAGATATTCGACGTCGAGGCACGCGGCCAGGCGCTGGTGCAGGAACTCCGGCAACGCCAAGCCAAGGCCGTCACCCAGCTGCAGTCGCCCAGGCTGCGGAACATGTCGGCGGCGCTGTGGTTCTCCAGCGCGGATCTGTCCATCGACCCGTACATGGCAGGCCAGAAGGGTGTGGCCGGCTACATGCTGCAGACGCTGGGGCTGCGCAATATCGTCACTTCGGCCGAGGAATGGCCCACCGTGGGCTGGGAAACCATTGCCAAGGCCAACCCCTCGATGCTGATCATCGCGCGCATGGACCGCCGGCGCTTTCCCGCCGACGACTACCGGAAGAAGCTCGAGTTCCTGAAGAAGGACCCGGTCACGCGCCATATGGATGCGGTGAAGAACAACCGCATCGTGATCGTCGATGCCGATGCGCTGCAGGGCTCGATACGCATGGTCGATGGCATCGAGCAGATCGCGCAGGCGGCGCTCGAGCTGCAGGCGCCCGCGCGTTAAGAGCCTCACCGAAGTGCTGCGAATCCTTCTGCTGGGCGCCGCGGCGCTGGCCCTGCTGGCCGTTGCCGTGCTGCTGGGCGTGGCCATCGGCGAGACACGGCTGGCGCCAGCCACGGTCTTCCAGGTGCTGGCCAACCAGCTGCTGGGCGCCCGATACCCGGTGGATCCCATCGACCAGGGCATCGTCTGGAACTACCGGCTGGCGCGCGCGCTGGTGGCGGCCAGCTGCGGCGCGGGCCTGGCGATCTCGGGCGTGATCCTGCAGTCGCTCTTGCGCAACGCCTTGGCCGAGCCCTATCTGCTGGGCATCTCCGCCGGCGCCTCGACGGGGGCGGTGCTGGTGTCGGTGGCGGGCCTGGGCGCGGGCGCAGTGTCGATGACCACGGGTGCCTTCTTTGGCGCCGTATGCGCATTTGCGTTGGTGGCGCTGCTGGCGCATGCCGCGGGCAGCGGGGGCCTGCGCAACGGCGCGCAGATCGTGCTGGCCGGCATTGCCGGCTCGCAGCTGTTCAATGCGCTGACCTCGCTGATCATCACCAAGTCCGGCAGCGCCGAGCAGGCGCGCGGCATCATGTTCTGGCTGCTGGGCAACCTGAGCGGCGTGCGCTGGAGCGACACCCTGCTGACGGCCGGCGTGGCGCTGGCCGGCATGGCCGTCTGCGCCTGGCACGCGCGTGCGCTAGATGCCTTCACCTTCGGAACTGAATCGGCCGCCGCGCTGGGCGTGCCGGTGCGGCGGCTGCAGCTGGTGCTGCTGCTGGCGGCAGCGCTGATCACGGCGGTGATGGTGTCGATCGTCGGCGCCATTGGCTTCGTGGGCCTCGTGATTCCGCATGCGGCGCGCTTTATCGTCGGCGTGCGCCATCGCCGGCTGATCCCGGTCAGCGCCCTGATGGGCGCGGTGTTCCTGATTGCTGCCGATGTGATCTCGCGCACGCTGATTCCCGGCCAGGTGCTGCCCATCGGCGTGATCACCGCGCTGGTGGGCGCGCCGGTGTTTGCCGCGATCCTGCTCAGGGGCCGCGGAGGCCGCGTATGAGGGCGCCGGCCGCGCTGCAGGCGCGCGAGGTCGGCTGGGGCCCGCGTGGTTCACGCATCGTCGAGCGCGTGAGCCTGGAGGTGCAGCCCGGCGAGATGCTGGGGCTGATCGGGCCGAACGGCTCGGGAAAATCCACGCTGCTGCGGCTGCTGGCGGGCATTCTTGCGCCGACGGCGGGCGAGGTAATGCTCGACGGCCAGCCGCTGCAGCGGCTTTCGCGCAGGTCGCTGGCGCAGCGGCTGGCCTTTGTGGCGCAGATGGCGGATACGCAGGATGCCATCCATGTGCGCGATGCCGTCGAGCTCGGGCGCACGCCCTGGCTGTCGGCGCTCGCGCCCCTGTCCGCCGGGGATGGCCGCATCGTGCAGGAAGCGCTGGCCGCGGTCGGCCTGCAGCACCGGCAGCACAGTGCCTGGAACACGCTGTCCGGCGGCGAACGCCAGCGCGTGCATATCGCGCGGGCGCTGGCGCAGCAGGCCGGCGTGCTGCTGCTGGACGAGCCCACCAACCATCTCGACATCCACCAGCAGCTGTCGCTGCTGCAGCTGGTGCGCAGCCTGCCCATCACCAAGGTGGTGGCGCTGCATGACCTGAACCAGGCGCTGGCCTGCGACCGGCTGGCCGTGCTGCACCAAGGCCGCCTGGTGGCCCATGGCACGCCGCGCCGGATGCTCACGCCTGCGCTGCTGCGCGAGGTGTTCCGGGTGCAGGCCAGTGCGCTGATCGATCCCCAGGACGGCACGACCGTGCTGCGTTTCAAACCCCTCGATGACTTCCACCATGAACCATAAACTGGCCCGTCTGGGCGCCCTGCTGCTCGGGCTCTGCGCTGCGACTGCAGCTTGGTCCGAAACCTTCGAAGTGAAAATGCTCAATCGCGGCAGCCAGGGCGCAATGGTCTACGAGCCGGAGTTCATCCGGCTGCAGCCAGGCGACAAGCTGAAATTCCTCGCCAGCAGCAATGGCCACGATGCGGTGTCCATCGACGGCATGCTGCCCGCGGGCGCCCGCCCGTTCAAGGGCAGGATCAACGAGGAGATCGAGGTGACATTCACCGAAGCCGGGCTCTATGGCATCAAGTGCCTGCCGCATTACGCGATGGGCATGGTGATGCTGGTGCAGGTGGGCGATGCGCCCCTGTCCGCGCTGCAAATTCCCGCCGAGGCGCCCGAGCGCGCGCAAAAGCGCTTCCAGCACATCGCGGCGCGCGCGGCGCGTTGATCGCCATGGCAAGGCACCACTTCTCCTTGGGCGCGAGCATGGCGCTGCTGGGCATCTGCGGCACGGCGCTGGCTGGCGCACAGGATTCCGCCACCGGATTGGCCGCCGGCTCCACGCTGCAGCTGCACAACCGCCTGGTCTTCGAGCAGCTCGACTACCGCCATGGCAGCAGCTTTCGCGCGACCGATGGCCAGCGCGGAAGAACGCAGGCGCAGGAATCGGGCTATGGCCTGATGCTCAACTACCAGTCGGGCTACACGCGCGGACCGATCGGCATGGGTGTCGATGCCCATGCCTATGCCGGTCTCAATCTGGGCACTGATGCTGGCGGCGCCCGCGCCACTCCGCGCTATGTGGCGCGCGACGGGCAGGAGATCGCGCGCAGCTTCGGCCGCGCGGGCGCGGCGCTCAAGCTGCGTGTCTCATCCACCGAGCTGAAGATCGGCGAGATGCGCACGCGCAATCCCATCTTCAATTCCTCCGACACCCGGCTGCTGCCCGAGACCAACCGCGGCTGGCTGCTCACCAGCACCGATATCCCGGCGCTGGCGCTGCAGGCCGGCCGCTTCAGCGCCTGGGCCGACCGCAACAGCCGCAAGAATGGCGGCGACCTGCTGGCGAACTATTCCGGCGCCAACGCCGAGTCCTTCAGCTTCGCCGGTGGAACATGGACCACTCCGGTGAAGAACTGGAGCGTGAGCAGCTATCTGGGCCGGTACGAGGATCACTGGAACACCTGGTATCTGGGCAGCTTGCACAAGCGCGATCTCGCGCCAGGGCAGTCGCTGGCCTTCAGCTTCAACCTCTACCGCAACCGCAGCACCGGAGCGGCGCGCGCGGGAGAAGTCGACAACACCACCTTCAGCCTGATGACCAGCTATGGCATCGGCGTCCATAAGGTCGGTGTGGGCTACCAGAAGGTGGATGGCAGCACGCCCTTCGACTATGTGAACCGCGGCTCGATCTGGCTGGACAACGCGATGCAGCTGTCGGATTTCAACGGCCCGCGCGAAGCCTCATGGCAGCTGCGCTACGACGTCGATCTGGGGGCCATGCTCGCGCCCGGCCTGAGCGCGGGCGTGGCGTACACGCGCGGCTCGGGCATCGACCACAGCCGCATGAACAGTGTCTACGCCAGCTATCTGGGCTACGCCGGCACCGGCGGCCGGCACTGGGAGCGCGATCTGCTGCTGCGCTATGCCGTGGCCCAGGGCGCGGCCAAGGGCCTGGTCCTGCAGTTGCGCCATGGCGTGCACCGCGTGAACCGCACGCAGGGCGAATCCAATATCGACCAGATTCGCGTGCAGGCGGAGATGCCGGTTCAGCTGTTCTGATCGGGCAGCTCGCGTTGGCCGTGAGCCTCGCGCAGCAACAGGGCGCGCTTGCGCTCGATGCCCCAGCGGTAGCCCGAGAGATCGCCATCGCTGCGCAGCACCCGGTGGCAGGGAATGGCCACCGCCAGCGGGTTGGCGCCGCAGGCGCTGCCCACGGCGCGCACCGCCTTGGGCGAGCCGATGCGCGCGGCCAGCTCCGCATAGCTGACGGTGCTGCCCGGCGGCACTTCGCGCAGTGCCTGCCACACGCGCTCCTGAAACGCCGTGCCGCGCACATCCAGCGGCAGCTGCAGCCCCAGCGCCGGTGCCTCGATCAAGCCGACCACCTGCGCCACCAGTTGCTCGAAGCCCCTGTCCGCGCCTATCAGCTCGGCCTTGGGAAAGCGGTCCTGCAGATCGCGCACCAGCAGTTCGGCATCGTCACCCAGCAAGATGGCGCAGATGCCGCGCCGGCTCTGCGCCACCAGGATTGCGCCCAGCGAGCATTGGCCGATGGCAAAGCGGATCTCGGCTCCCGCGCCTCCGTCGCGGTAGTCGCGCGCGGGCATACCCAGGCGCTGGTCCGCGGTTTCATAGAAACGGCTGCTGGACTGGAAGCCCGCGCCGTAGATGGCATCGGTGACCGATGCCTCGGGCTTGGCCAGCTGCGCACGCAGCCGGCGTGCGCGCGCCGCTGTGGCATAGGCCTTGGGCGTAAGGCCGGTTTCGGCCTTGAACAGGCGGTGGAAATGGAACGCGCTAAGCCCAGCCTGGGCGGCGAGTGCTTCGAGTGCTGGCGCCGTTTCCGCCATATCGATGCTGCGGCAGGCCGCGGCCACGATATCGGCGCGCGCGGCGGAGTGCTTTTGCGGGCTCCGGCTTGCCCGGAAGCCTGCGGCCTCGGCAGCCTCTGGCGAATCAAAGAAACAGACATTCTCGCGCCGCGGCAGCCGCTTGGGGCAGCTGGGCTGGCAGTAGATGCCCGTCGTGCGCACGGCATAGACGAACTGCCCATCGGCCCGCGCATCGCGCGCCAGCACCGCCTGCCAGCGCTGGGCGTCGGTGGCGTAGGGGGAGGTGCTGGGGAGGGGGGAGGGCATGGGGAGTCCTTGGGGGCGGCAATGGGGGGGACGATAACGCTGAATGGGGGGTGGGGCACTCCGAATCTTGCGGGGGGATTATGTAGGGAGCAATCTCCCTGATGTGCGAGCGGCGGTGGTGAAGCTACGAGCGAAACAGGAAAATGCGGCTGGATGCGAGAGTTTGGAGTGCTTTTTTCTGCAAAGAGGCCGTCCGTCCTTCGACAGGCTCAGGACGAACGTATGAAAACCGTTCGCCCTGAGCTTGTCGAAGGGTGGAGGGCCCGCCTTCAAGCCACCTTTCAGGAGTCCCGCCATGCACTTCAAAAACACCATCTGCCTCTGGTTCAACAACACCGCCGAAGAAGCCGCCAACTTCTACGCAAAGACCTTCCCCGACAGCGCAGTCACCAAAGTCAATCGCGCCCGCCGACTACCCCGCCGGCAAGCAAGGCGATGTGCTCACGGTGGAATTCACCGTCGCCGGCATCCCCTGCATCGGCCTCAACGGCGGCCCCGAGTTCCAGCACAGCGAAGCGTTCTCGTTTCAAATTTCCACGCAGGACCAGGAAGAAACCGACCGCCTCTGGAATGCCATCGTGCAAAACGGCGGCCAGGAAAGCCAATGCGGCTGGTGCAAGGACCGCTGGGGGATTTCCTGGCAGATCACGCCACGCGCGCTGACAGAGGCCATTGCCGACCCCGATCCTGCCGTGGCGCAGCGCGCGTTCGAGGCCATGATGACCATGCGCAGGATCGACATCGCCGCCATCGAGGCCGCGCGCCGCAGGTGATTCAGGATTTCACGCGGTAGTGATAGCCATAGGCCGGCGCGAAGCCCAGGCTTGCATAAAGCCGCTGCGCCGCCCGATTGCCGTCACGCACCTGCAAGTCGGTATGCGTCGCGCCTTGCCGTGCCGCCCAGCGCAGCAGCGCCTGCAGCATCTGCCGCCCCAGGCCCTGGCCGCGGTGTGCGGGGTGGACCAGCACCTCATAGAGGCCTGCCGCATCCCGCTCGAACACCGCCAGGCCCCAGGCGCGGACCTCGCCCGCCTGAAGCAGTGATGCATAGGCGCAGCGCATCCCTATGGATTGCAGGATCATCCGGTGGGCATGCTGCAGGTGCGGCGGGTGCGCGCTGGCCGCGCAATGCCCCTCGAGCCAGCGCTGCCCAAGCTGCGCATCCAGCTCCAGTGTCAGGCCGGCTGCGGGTTGCCATTGCGCGTCGTCGGCCTGCGCCGCGCGCTGCATCACGATCGATGGATCGACGATGCGATAGCCTTCTGCGTGCAGCAGTTCATCTACACCGCCACCCGCCAGCGGGCTGAGCCGGAAAATGCACGGCAGCTGCTGTTGTGCATAGAAGTCCTCGATCTGCCGCAGCAGCTGCGCCGTCAACGCAGCGCCGGGCTGCAGCGCATTGGCGGAATTGGCGCGCTTGGTGTGCCCCGCGGCGCTGCGCAGCAGCCAGTCACCCACCACCGCGCTGCGCGGCGCGGGCCAGGCGTTGAGGCCGCGCTGCTCGAGCTGCTGCACGCTGGCCGCGCCCTGGTGGGGCAGGGGGCTGTGCAGGGGCAGGGCGGTGCAGGGATGGCTGGCAGGGGAAGCGGCAGTTTCCATGGTGGCGTCAAGGCGGCGGAGAAAGCCCGCCTATTTTGCTGGAACTCATGCACAGCGCCGCGCTCAGCGCGCCGCCAGGTGCGGCGTGACCACCCCGGCGAGCCAGTCCAGGCAGGCCGCCACGCGCGCCGGCAACTGCCGCCGGTGCGGATACAGCAGCGACACCGCCATCGGCGCGGGCGTGAATGCGGGCAGCACCTCCACCAGCCGGCCCTGGTCCAGCAGATGCTGCGCGCCGCGGCGCGGCGCCTGGATCAGGCCCAGGCCGGCCAGGCAGGCGGCCTGATAGGCATCGGTGCCATTCACAATCAGCGCGCTGGGCATGGGATGCAATTGCGTTTTCCCGCCTTCTTCGTATTCCCAGCCCGCGCCGCGCAGGCTCAGCTTGCCGGCGAAGTGGACCAGCCGGTGGTGCGCCAGATCCTGCAGGCTGTGCGGCGTGCCATGCGCGGCCAGGTAGGCGGGGCTGGCGAGATTGCACATCTGCAACCTTCCCAGCGGGCGCGCCACCAGCTCGGTGGCGCCCAGCGGGCCGACGCGCAGCACGCAGTCGAAGCCTTCGAGCACTGGATCCACGCGGTGGTCGCTGGTGCTGATGCCCACCTCCAGCAAGGGATGGGCCGCCAGGAAAGCGGGCAGCCGCGGGATGATGACGTCGCGGGCAAACACATTCGGCAGGTCGATGCGCAGGCGCCCGCGCAGGCCGCTGGCCGCGGGCTGGAACATGCCCTGCAGCTGCTCGGCGTCGGCAAGCAGCTCCTCGCAGCGCGCCAGGAACTGCACGCCGTCGCTGGTCAGGCGCACCTGGCGCGTGGTGCGCTGCAAAAGCCGCGTGCCCAGCTGGACTTCCAGGCGCTGCACGGCCGAGGACACGCGGCTCTTGGTGAGGCCCAGCTGCTGCGCCGCCTGGGTGAAGCTGGCCAGCGCGGCAACACGCGAGAAGATGCGCAATTCGTGGAGATCCATGCCGCGATTGTATGGATGGAGTGAACAGTGCGATCGCCAAACCGCGGTTTATCCGGCTGCGCAGAACAACTAAAGTCAACCCATCTTCACTTGCCAGCGAGACTTTCGATGAATAACTCTTCTCCCCGCATTGCCCTGATCACCGGCGCCAGCCGCGGCCTGGGGCGCAGCGCCGCGCTGCATCTGGCGGCGCAGGGCGTGCATTCGATCATCACCTACAAGGACAACGCCGCCGCGGCACGGGAGGTGGTGGCGCAGATCGAGGCGCAGGGCAGCCGCGCCGTGGCGCTGCGCCTGGATGTGGCCGACAGCCGCAGCTTTGCGGCTTTCGCAGGCCAGGTGCGGGCCGTGCTGGCCGACACCTGGCAGCGCGATCGCTTCGACCATCTGGTGAACAACGCCGGCGCCGGCTTCACGGCAAGTTTTGCCGAAACCACCGAGGAGCAGTTCGACCAGCTGGTCAATATCCATCTCAAGGGCACCTTCTTCCTGACGCAAAAGCTGCTGCCGCTGATCCAGGACGGCGGGCGCATCGTCAACATCTCCTCGGGGCTGGCGCGTTTCAGCCTTCCCGGCTACGCCGCCTACGCGATGATGAAGGGTGGCATGGAAGTGCTGACGCGCTATCTGGCCAGCGAACTGGGCGCGCGCGGCATCCGCGTCAACACCCTGGCGCCCGGCGCCATCGAAACCGACTTCGGCGGCGGCACGGTGCGCGACAACGCGCAGGTCAACGCGCATATCGGCAGCCAGACGGCGCTGGGCCGCGTGGGCCTGCCCGACGACGTCGGCGGCGCCATCGCGGCGCTGCTGTCGCCGGGCAATGGCTGGGTCAATGGCCAGCGCATCGAAGTCTCGGGTGGCATCCACCTGTGAGCGGGCGCACGCGGTGCGCCGCCAGGGCCTGCCTTGCGGCCGGCCTCAATCCGGCTGGATCCCCGCCTCCTTGACGACCTTGCCCCACTTGGCCAGGTCGGACTTGATCAGCGCCGCGTAGTCCTGCGGCGTGCCGCCCTGGATCTCGATGCCGGCGGCTTCGAGCTTGGTGCGCACATCGGGCATCTTCAGCGCCGCGTTGATCTCGGCATTGAGCTTGGCGATGATGGCCTTGGGCGTGCCGGCCGGTGCCAGGAAGCCGCCATTGGAGTTGGCGTCATAGTCCTTGAAACCCTGTTCGGCGGCGGTGGGAACGTCGGGCAGCGACTGGCTGCGCTTGCGCGTGGACACCGCCACGGCGCGCACATTGCCGCCCTTGACCTGCGCCTGGATCGCGCTGATGGTGTCGATGTAGAGCGCGGTGCGTCCCGCCAGCAGATCCGGGTGCGCGGCCGAGGAGCCCTTGTAGGGCACCAGCAGCATCGGCGCGCCGCTGGCCATGCGGAACATCTCGGCCGCCATCTCCTGCGCGCTGCCGCGCCCGGAGGTGGCGACCTTGGCATCGTTCGGGTGTGCCTTCATCCAGGTGACCAGCTCGGGCAGCGTCTTGGCGGGAATCTGCGGGTAGATGGCAAACACCAGCGGCACCTCGTGCGTGTAGACGATGGGCTCGAAGCTCTTCTCCGGGTCCCAGCCCAGGTTCTTGAACAGAAACTTGTTGATATTGTGGCTGCCGCCGACGATGCCGATGGTGTAGCCGTCTGGCGCCGACTTCGCCAGCGCATCCGTGCCCAGGTTGTTGGAGGCGCCGGGCTTGTTTTCCACGACCACCGCCTGGCCCATCGAGGCGCCGAGCTTGTCGCCGACGACGCGCGCAATGGTGTCGATGGCGCCGCCGGGCGGGGCCGGCACGATGATCTTGATCGGGCGGGCCGGATACCCGCCCTGGGCCGAGGCCAGGCTGGGCGCAAGGGCCAGGGCGGCCGACAGGGCAAGGGTCTTGAACAGGGCTTTGCGTTGCATGGATGTCTCCTTTTGTGGTCTTGTCAATCTTCCTCGCGCGCCAGGGGCTGTGGCGCTGCGGCGCTACGCGCTCTTCAACCAGCCCTCAGCCACGCCCCACATAGGGCATGGAGCTGGCCATGATGGTCATGTTCAGTACGTTGGCCGCCAGCGGCAGCGCCGCGACGTGGCGCACCGCGTCGGCCACATGCCGCGCGTCCATCATGGGCTCCGGCGCGGTCGCGCCATTGGCCTGCAGCACGCCGCGCGTCATGCGCTCGGACAATTCGGTCAGCGCATTGCCGATGTCGATCTGGCTGGCGACGATGCCGAAGGCGCGCCCGTCGAGCGCCAGCGCCTTGGTCAGCCCGGCCACCGCGTGCTTGCTCATGGTGTACGGCGCCGTGAAGGGCCGCGGCGTATGCGCCGAGACCGAGCCGTTGTTGATGATGCGCCCGCCCTGTGGCATTTGCCGCCGCATCAGCCCGAAGGCGGCGCGCGCGCACAGGAACATGCCGGTCACATTGGTGTCCAAGAGGCCGAACCATCTGTCCAGCGGCAGCTCGTCGATGGGCACCGCCGGAGCGTTCACACCGGCGTTGTTGAACAGCACGTCGAGGCGGCCGAAGCGCTGCTCGATGGTGCCGAACAGCGCCTGCACGCTGCCGGGGTCGCTGACATCGGTGGGCACGGCCAGCGCCGTCTGTGCGCGCGCGGCGGCCTCATCGGCCAGCGCCTGCAGCGGCTCGGCGCGGCGGCCCGCCAGCACGACGCTCCAGCCGTCTTCCAGCAGGCCAAGGGCCGTGCTGCGGCCAATGCCGCTGCCGGCGCCGGTAACGAGCGCGATCCGTGGGGAGGTAGAGGTGTTCAAAACGCAAACTCCTGTGATGTTTCCCGATGGGGTGTGGCAGCACGCTGGGCCACCGTCATGCAGAACCGGCCGATGCCTTCGACGCCGCCTTCGACGGCATCGCCGGGCAGCATGGGCCCCACGCCCGCGGGCGTGCCGGTAAAGATCAGATCGCCCGGCATCAGCGCCACCGAGCGCGACAGCATGGCCACCAGTTCCGGCACCGTCCACAGCAGTCCGGACAGATCGGCACGTTGGCGTTCGCTGCCATTGACCGTCAGCCAGATCGCGCCCTTTGTTGGATGGCCGCAGGCCGCCACCGGCACCAGCGGCGTGCAGGGCGCCGAGTGATCGAAGGCCTTGGCCGGCTCCCAGGGGCCGCCTGCCTGCTTGGCCTGTTGCTGCAGGTCGCGCCGCGTGAGGTCGAGCCCCGCGGCGTAGCCCCAGACATGCGCTGGCACCTGCGCCGGGTCGATGTCCTGCCCGCCGCGGCCGATGGCCACGACCAGCTCGATCTCATGGCAGAAGTCGCCGGTTTCAGGCGGGTAGGGCAGCTCGCCGCGGGCCGCGCACACCGCGCTGGCGGGCTTCATGAACCAGGCTGGCATCTGCGCGGGCGCGGCCTCGTGCGCGCTCCAGCGGTAGTTGCGGCCGATGCAGAACACGCGCGCCAGCGGGAAGGCGGCGGCGCTGCCGGCCACTGACAAGGCGGCGGGCGCCGGTGCGGGAAAGACGAAGTCCGTCATGTCCGCAGGCTCAGGTGGTCAGGCTCATGGCCGGGCGCTCGCCGGCCAGCGCCTGGGCAATGCCGGCCAGCACCATCTCGCCCATCGCGGTGCGCGTCTCCCAGGTGGCGCTGGCGCGGTGCGCCTGCAGCGTCACGGCGTCGGATTCGCGCAGCGCCAGCGGCACGCGCGGCTCGTCGACAAACACATCCAGGCCCGCGCCGGCGATGCGTCCTGCAGTGATGGCCGCACTCAGATCGGCCTCGTTGACCAGGCGCCCGCGCGCGACATTGACCAGAAAGCCGCGCGGCCCGAGCGCGTCGAGCACCGCCGCATCGACGATGCCTTCGGCCTTGTCCGCGGCCGCGCACAGCACCAGCGCGTCCGAGCCCTTTGCCAGTTCGATGAGATCGGGCACGAAGGGGTGCGCGATGTCGTTCATCGCCTGCAGGTCGGTGTAGCGGATCTCGCAGCCAAAGGCCGCGGCCCGCACCGCCACGGCGCGGCCCACGCGGCCCATGCCGACGATGCCCACGCGCATGCCGCTGAAGCGCCGTGCCAGCGGAATGGCGCTGGGATGGGGATACAGCTCCCACTGGCCATCGCGCACGAAGCGGTCGCCGGCGCACAGGTTGCGGCAGGCGGCAATCAGCAGGCCGATAGCCAGATCCGCCACATCCTCGGTCAGCGCCCCCAGCGTGGCGGTGACCGGCAGGCCGCGGCTGCGGCAGTAGGCGAGGTCCACTGCATCGGTGCCGACGCCGTTGATCGCCACGATCTTGAGGGCCGGCAGTTGCGCCAGCATGGCCTGGGAAATGCCGGTATGCCCGCCGGTGATCACGGCGTCAATGTGCTCGCCATGCTCCACCAGCCAGGCCTGCTGGGCCGCCAGCTCATAGAACTTGTGCATTGTGTAGAGCGACGCCAACTCCTCGTTGATGGACGGGATCAGGATGGGATTGAGTTGCAGCACATGGGGCTTCATCGTTCGGGACCAGGTTGTTTCAGCAGTGAATGCATCCTAGTTAACCATTGATAAACGGGTCAATATTGATGTATAAAATCAACACATATAAAGCATAGGTGTTTTCCCATGGCTTCCTGGATCTCGATGAAAGAGGCATGCGCCCGGCTGGGCGTGCAGCCGCAGACCGTGTACGCCTATGTCAGCCGCGGCAAGATCGAAGTGATGCCCGATGCGGCCGATACGCGCCGCAGCCTGTACCGCGCCGAGGACGTGGCCGGCCTGGCAAAGCGCAAGGAGGCGGGCCGCAAGCACGAGACAGTGGCCGCCAACACGCTTTTTGGCGCCGAGCCCAGTATCCCGACGGCCCTGTGCACCTTTGCACGCGGCCGCCCGTATTACCGCGGACAGGATGCGGTCGGCCTGGCCCGTTCGGCCACGCTGGAGGAGGTGGCGCAGCTGCTTTGGGGCGCCGAACAGGCCGTGGACTTCGGCGTGGCCCCTGCGCCGCGGCGTTCGGGCAAAGCCGGGCGGGAGGCCGCCTTCACCGTGCTGGCCGGACTGGCGGCCAGCGGCCATTCCACGCGCGGGCGCCTGACCCGCGTGCTCCATGCCGAGGCCCAGGGCCTGGTGGGCCAACTGGCCGATGCGTTTGGCGCCGCGCCGGCGGGCCAGCCCCTGCATCTGCGCTTTGCCAAGGGGTGGAAACAGCCGGCCCGGGTGGCCGAGCTGCTGCGCACGGCCATGGTGCTGCTGGTCGATCACGAGCTGACCAGCTCGGCCTTTGTGTCGCGCATCACGGCCTCGACGGGCGCCTCGCTGCCCGCCTGCCTGCTGGCCGGGTTGACCACGCTTTCCGGCCCGCTGCATGGCGATGCCTCGGGGCGGGTGCAGGCGCTGTTCAGCGAGGTGGAGCGCCTGGGTGCGGACCAGGTGCTGGAAAACCATCTGTCCAGCGGCCTTGCGTTTGCCGGCTTCGGGCACCACATCTATCCCGATGGCGACCCGCGCGCCGCGGCGTTGCTGGCGCTGTTCGAGCCGCCGCCGGTGATCGCGCGCTTCATCGGGCAGGTGAGCGTGCTGACCGGGCTGCAGCCCAATATAGACGTGGCGCTCGCGGCGCTGGTGGCGCACCACCGGCTGCCCCCGGACGCCGCCTTCAGCCTGTTTGCCACGGCGCGCAGCATCGGCCTGCTGGCGCACAGCCTGGAGCAGTTGCAGGTGGCGCAGGTGATCCGGCCGCGCGGGCGTTATGTGGGGGTTGTGCCGGAGACGGCAGAGGGGCACCGCCCGTAGCGTGAGGTCTGTGCATGCCGATGGTACCGGCATATGCCGAGCGCGGCACGGCGCCGAAGTTCAGGCGTCTGCAGCGGCCATGCCGGCGCCGGCGGCAGCGCTGATGGATCTCAGGGCGCAGGCGCAACGTTGGTCACGGCGAAGTTGATCAGCGTTGCAGCATGCTTGTCGTCACCAGCGCCCGCAGGGGACACGAAGCTGTCGTCATGCTTGATCCACCACCCCTCGTCGTCCTTGATGCGGATGACGTAGCGCGTGCCACTCCACATGACCGCTTCCTTGGCTGCCAGCGTCAGCACTATCTTCTGCTTGGTTTTCTGGTCGATGGCCGGGAGCGTGGCCGTATCGTTCAAGGAGTACGAGGTGTTTTCGGACGTTTGGCCCTGCAGCCAGATGGTCAAACGCTTGAAATTTTCCACATCGGGAATGCTTACCTGCCTGCGCACCTTCACTGCGGTGGCTTGCGCGTCGGCGTCGTTCCACTTCACCAGCGCTTCCTGGTCCGCATGCAGCAAATCCACGAGGGTCTGCAGCTTGAATGCCTTGAGGTCCTCGGATTTCACCCGGTTCAGCTGGACTGGCTGGAACATCTGGAAACTGTTCCTCGCACTGCGCTGCGCGCGCTCCTGTCCTTGGTGGATATGGGTCTCGTCGATATCGAAAGACCACCCCGGCAGGGTGTCCAGGCGGAACAATTGCGAGATCAGCGGCAGGAATCTTTCCGGATCCTGCTGCGTGAACGGGAAATCGCTTCGAAGCTTGAACTCCGAGTCGCCCGCAGCATTTCGCTTGTTGAAGGGTGCAAGCTCTTGAAGACCGAGGATGAATGCTTCGGTGTCCACACTCGCGTCGGCAGTGTAGGCCTTGTGGATGAGATCGATGAACTGTGCGGCGGCGCCGCTTTCCTCTGGAGTCCTGGCAGTTTTCCTGAAGTTTTCCAGGTGGTCCAGCAGGGGTTTGGGTCCAATGGCGCTGATCAGCAGCTTGAGCGATGCATTGGCATAGTCCAAGCGCCAGGCACGGAAGCCATTCATCTGATGGCGGTGGAAGTCTTCGGGAGCGGTGGGCCTGGCCGCGTCGGCGCCCACGGTGATGGTCACATTGGGAGATATGAATCCCGAGGGCCGGGTGGGGCCCGTGATCGTTTGCAGCGGCGTATCGCCGTCGCCTCCTGATCCCCCGCCGCATCCGGCGAGAATGCCGGTTGCCACGAGCAGGGCGCCCCATGGCAGGCGTTGGTTGGTCGACATGTCTGGACCTCCTGGCATAACGGTTGGCGCGCACCCTATACCCAGCAGATATTGCTGGCGTATCTGGCTCTCACCGCCATTGAACTTCGAGAGCGTCCACACGCATGCCCTCCAGTTGCCCCCAGGGCGCGGACGGCCCCGACCATCCGGCCGTCGGCGGCCACTGGCTTGGGATCGTGCACAGCCCTTGTTTCATGGCCGCGCAGGCACACGTGGCCCGCCTGGGGCCTGCAGCCATTGGCGTATGTGCGCCAGCCGCTGCCCGGTCGACATATCGCCTTCGAGCCGCAGCACCGGACAGCTGCGCGCCGCTAGCCATGCGCGCTGCCGCGCCAGGCTGCGCCCGCGCGGTGGGCCGGTGTCGTACTGCGCCGCCCATTCGATGAATTCGGGGATCACCTTGCCGTACAGTGCCTGTTCACGGGCTCGCAGGCGCTGCACGCGCAGCGCGGTGTCGACATAGAGAAACACGATGCCGTCGAACGCATCCTCCACTTCGGGACCCCAGGCGTAGACCGAGCCCGACACCACGCTGGCCGGGTGGCGCGCAAACGCCGTCAGCAGCAACGCGCACCGCTGCCAGGCCGGGCGGATGATCTGAAAGGGCGGGTCGGAGGGCTGCCAGAAGATATCGTCGGCCTCGATGAACGCTGCGCCAAGCTCCATGGCAAGCGCCCGGCCCAGCGTGGAAGTGCCGGATCCACAGGCACCGGTGACGTGCAGGCGCATGGCTCGGTCTCGCGGAGAACGCGCAGGGACAGCGTTGTTCTCTGCGAGAGCCATGCGCCATTTCCTTCAGGGGGCCGGTGCAATGTGTGTCACGGCGAAGTTGAGCAGCTCGACTTGATCCCCCATGTCACCGGGGCCCATCTCGGATACGAAGCTGTCATCGTGCGTCATCCACTTTCCGTGCTCGTTCCTGATGCGAACGACATAGCGGGAGTGGCTCCACATGAGCGCTTCCCGTGGAGCCATTGTGAGCACTACCCTCTGTTGGGTTTTCCGGTCGATAACGGCAAGCGTGACGGAATCGGCCAGGAAAATCGTCAACGGTCGTCCGGCAGGTCCCTGCACTTGAATGGTCAGGCGCTTGAACACTTGCGCATCCGCAATGCTGGGCTGCCTGCGCAGTTTCACGGTGGTGGGATTTGCGTCGCCCTCGTTCCACTTCACCTGTGCCTGTGCTTCGGCATACAGAAGGTCGACCAATTTCTGCAGGCTGAAACTCGCATAGTCCGCAGGTTTGACCTCGCTCAGCCGTACCGGCTGGAACATCTGGAAGCTGTTCCTGGCGACTTGGTGGGGGCGCTCCTGCCCGTGGTGCACATAGGTCTCATCGACGTCAAAAGACCAGCCGGGAAAGGTGTCGAAACGAAACGCCTCTGCGAGCAACGACAGGAACTTTGCCGGATCCTTGTGCCTCAGGTACGACTCGGTGTCGAGCTTGAATTCGAGCTCGCCCGCAGCATCGCGCTTGTTGAAAGGCGCGAGGTTCTGCAAGCCTGTGATGAACCCCTTCGTGTCGACGGGCTTCGAGTTGCGGTATGCGGCGTGGATGAGATCGATGAACCGGCTCGCGGCCGCGCTTTCCTCTGAATTCCTGGCAGCTTTTTTGAAACTCTCGAGGTGATCGAGCAACGGCTTCGGCCCGACCGCGCTTATCAGCAGCTTCAGGGGGGCATTTGCATAGCTGTAGCCCCAGGCGTCGAAGCCGTTCATTGGATGACGGTGGAAGTCTTCGGGATCAATGGCTTTCTTCGCGTCCTGACCTGCATTGTTCGCCAATGCCGGAGGTGCCGATCCCGGAGGCGGCTTGTCCGCTGACGGCGTTGCTGGCGCAGCCGGCGCTGCGGGCGTTGCGGGCGTCGCAGGTGCCGCTTGCGTTGGTGGCGCTACCGGCGTTGTCGGCGTTGCCGCGGCGGCGGGCGGTTTTTCCACGGCAGTCAGTCCGGCGGCCGATTCGTCACTGCCGCCGCCACCGCCGCAGCCAGCCAGCATGCCGACAGCCACGAACATGGCGCTCCATTGCAAACGTTGGTGGGACATCATGTGGAACCTCCAGGGCAACAGCGGTTGGGCAACAGGCAACCGGCAAGCATGCTGTATGCGGTCGGTCACCTCCATTGAACTGCCGGGGCTGGAATATGCATGCCAGCAAGGCGCATATCTGCAACGGCCGGCTGCTACCGCGCCACCGTCGGCGCCCGCCGATGCCCATGCCGGCGCACTGCGCCATGGCCCTGCCGCAGCGGCCGGAAAATCACTGTGCCGGCACCACGCCGATCACGGCAAAGTTGATGAGCCTGGCGACATTCGCATCGAACCGGGCGTGATCGGGCGAGACATTCCGGTCGGTGTGGGTCAGCCATTGCCCCTCGCGGTTTCTGATGTGGACTCCGTAGTTCGGGATGTTCAGCGTCACGACCTCCTTGGGCGCAAGCGTCAGCACAAGCTTGCGTCCGGTCTTCCGATCGAGGGGCCGGGAGGGTGACGGAATCGGGAAAGCCAGCGGGTATCACCACGGCCTTGCCCTGCGGCAGGCCGAGCGTCAAGCGCTTGAACTGCTCCACATCCGCGATGCACACCTGCCGGCGCACCTTCACCGTGGTGAAATGCGCGTCGCCCTCGCCCCACTTCACCTGCCGCTGCTGATCGGCATGCAGCTGGTCCACGGCGTTTTGCAGGTCGAAGGGCCGCAGATCCAAAGGGGCCCTGGGCTCCAACTCGACCGACTGAAACATCTCGAAACGGTTCCTGATGGGGTAGTTGATCTGTTCCTCGCCTTGATGGATGTAGGTCTCGTCGATGTCGAAAGACCAGCCGGGAAGGGTGTCGAGGCGAAACAGTTCGCAGAACAGCGGCAGGAATTGCCTTGGCTCCCTTTCCGGGGTGAACAGATCGCTTTTGACCAGGAAGTTCCATTTGCCCCGGCTGTTGCACTGATCGAAGGGCGTGAGATGCTGCAGGCTGTTGATGAAACTCTCGGTATCCACCATGCCGGACGGGTGGTAAGCCTGTTGGATGATGCCGA
This sequence comes from Comamonas endophytica, assembly GCF_023634805.2. Classification (NCBI taxonomy): domain Bacteria; kingdom Pseudomonadati; phylum Pseudomonadota; class Betaproteobacteria; order Burkholderiales; family Comamonadaceae; genus Comamonas; species Comamonas endophytica. The sequence goes on along the minus strand of NZ_CP106882.1, from coordinate 106,573 downwards.
TGAACTGCTCGGCAGCGGCAATTTCCTGCGCTTCAAGCGTATTTCTCTTGAAATTCTCCAGATGTTCGAGCAACTGCGGCGCGCCGATGGCGCTGATCAGCATCTTGATCGAGCTATGGGCGAACCCCTGGTTCCAGCCGGCGCGGAAAGCCTGCATACCATGCAGATGGGCCTCTGCGGGAGTCAGCGATCGATGGACCTCAAAGCCTGGGAAGGCACGCGCGCCGGGCTCGACCATGGCGTTTCCGAACGCATCCGCGTCCGCCGCAATACTCCTTGCCGGCCCGCGGTTGCTGCCAACCGGGGAAACCGCTGGGCACCAGCTTGGCCGCCCATGCAAGGCAGGGGTGGATTGGCATGCTTTACCTCCAAATCGAAGCCGTCGTGCACAAATAGCCTGCAAATATCGATTGCAGCATTCAAATAGACAGCTGATTGGATTGTGCAAGCCAGCACCGGCATGCCGGCGGGAGGCGCGCACTGCGTGGTCCGCTGCGACCGCGCGAGCGTCGGTGCCAATGGAGGCCCATGCCGGCGCCTGGCCCTTCAGGTGCTTTCGCGCACGATCAGCTCATAACCGAGCTGCACGCACTGCGCGGGCGCGGGCGTGCCGCGCATCATCCCCAGCAGCATGCTGGCACCTTCGCGCCCGACCTCGCTGCGCGGGGTGCGTACGGTGGTGAGCGGCGGCACCATCTGGTCGCTGCCGGCCAGGTCGTTGAAGCCGGCCACCGCGATGCGCGAAGGCACCGCAACGCCCAGGCGGTGCGCAGCCAGCAGCCCGCCCTGGGCGATGTCGTCGTTGCAAAAGAAAATCGCGTCGATATCGGGCATGCGCTGCAGCATCTGCTCGAAAAGGCGCGCCCCCAATGCAATCGACGAGCGCTCCGGGCTGAGCAGTTCGAGCCCGGGGTCGTACAGCCCGGCCGCGCGCAGGCAACGGCGGTAGCCCTCGGCGCGCTGCAGCACGCGCGGGTCGAGCTGCGCGCCGCAGAACGCGATGCGCCTGCGGCCCCGGTCCAGCAGGTGCTGGGTGATGGCCGCGCCGGCATCGGTCTGGGAAAATCCCACGCAGGCCACGCCTGGCGAGTCGCTGGTCTCCATCAGGTGCACGCAGGGCACGCCGCTCTGGGCAATGAGCTGCAGCGCGGTGTCGCTGCGGTCGAAGCCCGTGACCAGCAGGCCTGCAGGCCGGTGCGGGAGGTAGGTGCGCAGCAGCAGCTCCTCTTCGGCGCTGTCGTAGTGGGTGACGCCGATCAGCGGCTGGAAGCCCTCGGGAAACAGCGTGCGGTGCACGGCTTCCAGCAGGTCGACGAACAATGCGTTGGACAGCAGCGGCACCAGCACCAGCACCTGCGAGCTTTTCTGCGAGGCCAGCGCGCGTGCCGCCGGGTCGGGCACATAGCCCAGGGTGTCCGCGGCTTCCTGCACGCGCTGCACCAGCTGGGGGTCGACGCCGCGCTCGCCGCGCAGTGCGCGGGAGACGGTGATCGGGCTCACGCCGGCGTGGCGGGCAACGTCGGCAAGGGTGGTGCGGCCGCTGGAGCGGCGCGTGCGGCGCGGTGCTTGGGTCAAGGGTTTGTTCTGATGGCAGTGGAAGAGGTCGGGCTTATGATAGCGCTATCCAAGCCAGGCTCCATTGCTGTTTACCCGTGATGCGTCTTGCCACTTCGACCCCGCGAGGAACATCCACCTCGTTTTTTTATGCACCTCATGGATAGCGCTATCCCACAATCCGATCCCGTAGAAATTTCGCCTCCGCCAGGGCTTTGCGCCCTGGTGGTCATGGGCGTTTCCGGCTGCGGCAAGTCCAGCGTCGCCCAGCTGCTGGCCGCGTCGCTGGGCTGGACCCTGCACGAAGGCGATGCCTACCACGCGCCCGAAAGCGTGCGCAAGATGCAGTCCGGCATCGCGCTCACCGACGACGACCGCGAGCACTGGCTGCAGCAGCTGGCGCAGCTGCTGGCCCAGGCCAAGCCTGCAGCGGGCGTGGTGCTGACCTGCTCGGCCCTGAAGCGCAAGTACCGCGACCGCCTGCGCGAGGCCCTGCCGAATGCGGCCGTGGGCTTCGTCTTCCTGGACCTGGGCTTCGCCACCGCGCTCGAGCGCGTGCGCCAGCGCCCCGGCCATTTCTTCTCGCCCGATCTGGTGGCCAACCAGTTCGCCACGCTCGAGCGTCCCGATGCCGAGGCCGGCGTGGTCGGCGTGGACGCCACGCTGCCCCTGGCCGAGATCGTGCGCCGCGTCGACGCCTGGCGCACGGGCTGCGGCACCCCACAAGCATAAGGAAGGGAGAGATCCATGGATTCACATACAACCCCAGCCCCGCTCAAGCCGCGGCTGCAGCGCCTGGCCGAAATGTTCATGGTCGTGGCGCTGGCCGGCATGGTGGTGGCGGTGTTCGTCAACGTCGTGCTGCGCTACGTCTTCAACACCAGCATCGTTTCGTACGAGGAAATCTCGCGCCTGCTGTTCGTCTGGCTGGTGGCCGTCGGCTCCATCGTCGCAGCTTTCGAGTGCAGCCACCTGGGCTTCGACATGGTGACCTCGCGCGTGAACCCGGCCACGCGCCGCGTGCTGTTCTGGCTCACGCAGCTGCTGGTGGTGGCGTGCATGCTGATGCTGCTGTGGGGCTCCTGGGCGCAGGTCGAGGCCGGCCTGAGCAGCTACAGCACGGTGATGGGCTATCCGCTGGCGCTCGGTGCCTCGGCCACGCTGGTGCTGGCGCTGGGCATGCTGGTGGTGGCGCTGCGCGACATGCGCCGCGGCGCGCCCAAGCGCGATTGCGACGGCCCCGTGCTGGACATCGAATAAGGGCGCACAAATGATCGTGACCTTCATTTTCCTGTTCGTGCTGATCGGCGGCATGGTGATCGGCATGCCGATCGCGCATTCGCTGGTGCTCACCGGGGTGGCGCTGATGTGGCACCTCGACTTCTTCGACACCCAGCTGCTGGCGCAGAACCTGCAGGCGGGCTTCGACAACTTCCCGCTGCTGGCGGTGCCCTTCTTCATCCTGGCCGGCGAGCTGATGAACGCCGGTGGCCTGTCGCGGCGCATCATCGATCTGGCCAGCGCCTTCGTCGGGCACATCCGCGGCGGCCTGGGTTTCGTGACCATCGGTGCGGCGGTGCTGCTGGCCTCGATGAGCGGCTCGGCCATCGCCGACACCGCGGCGCTGGCGACCATCCTGCTGCCGATGATGCGCGACCAGAAGTACCCCGACAGCTACAGCTCCGGGCTGCTGGCCTCGGGCGGCATCATCGCGCCGATCATCCCGCCGTCGATGCCCTTCGTGATCTACGGCGTGACCACCAACACCTCGATCAGCAAGCTGTTCCTCTCGGGCATCGTGCCCGGGCTGATCATGGGCTGCTTCCTGGTGTTCGCCTGGTGGTCCATTGCGCGCAAGTACCAGCTCACCAGCGGTGCGCGCCAGCCCTGGGGCATGCGCTTCAAGACGCTGCTGCAGAGCTTCTGGGCGCTGATGATGCCGGTCATCATCCTGGGCGGCCTCAAGGGCGGGGTGTTCACCCCCACCGAGGCCGCCGTGGTGGCCGCGGTGTATGCGCTGTTCGTGTCGATGGTGATCTACCGCGAGATGAGCTGGGGCAAGCTCTATGACGTGTTCCTGGCCGCGGCCAAGACCACCGCCGTGGTGATGTTCCTGTGCGGCGCGGCCACCGTGACGGCCTACATGATCACGCTGGCCGACCTGCCGAACATGCTGGCCGACAGCTTCTCCGGCCTGCTGGGCAACCCGATGCTGTTTATGGCGCTGATGATGCTGTTCCTGCTGGTGGTCGGCACCGCGATGGACCTCACCCCCACCATCCTGATCTTCGGCCCGGTGTGTGCGCCGCTGGCGGCGAAGGCTGGCATCGACCCGGTGTACTTCGGCTTTATGTTCATCTATGTCGGCTGCATCGGGCTGATCACGCCGCCCGTGGGCACGGTGCAGAACGTGGTGGCGGGCGTGGGCCGGCTGCGCATGGAGACCGTGATCAAGGGCACGACCCCCTTCCTGCTGGCCTACGTGCTGCTGGCGGCGCTGCTGGTGGTGTTCCCGCAGATCGTGCTGGCGCCGCTGCGCTGGATGCATTGAACCGAAAAGATTTTCGAAACCGGGGGCAGGGAGCCCCCATATCAACCAGGAGACAGACATGCGAATCAAATTTGCCCTCGGTGCATTGGCCGTGTTGATGGCGGCGGGTGCCGTTCAAGCCCAGGACTTCAAGCCGCGCATCGTGCGCTTCGGCTATGGCCTGGTCGAGGATTCCAACCAGGGCCGCGCCGTGCGCCTGTTCGCCAAGGAGGTCGAGAAGGCCACCGGCGGCAAGATGAAGGTGCGCGCCATCGGCAATGCCGCGCTGGGCTCGGACACGCAGATGCAGCAGGCGCTGATCGGCGGCGCGCAGGAGATGATGGTCGGGTCCACGGCCACGCTGGTCGGCATCGCGCCGCAGATGGCGCTGTGGGACACGCCCTTCCTGATCAACAACACGCGCGAGGCCGATGCGCTGCTCGACGGGCCCGTGGGCGACAAGGTGCGCGCCACGCTCGAGCCCAAGGGGCTGGTGGGCCTGGTGTACTGGGAAAACGGTTTCCGCAACCTGACCAACAACAAGAACCCCATCAACCGCCTGGAGGACATGAACGGCATCAAGCTGCGCGTCATGCAGAACAACGTGTTCCTCGACAGCTTCAAGGCGCTGGGCGCGAACGCCGTGCCGCTGCCTTTCTCCGAGCTGTTCACCGCGCTCGAGACCAAGGCCGTCGACGGCCAGGAGAACCCGTACAACACGGTGGTGTCGAGCAAGTTCTATGAAGTGCAGAAGTACCTCACCGTCACCAACCACGTCTACAGCCCCTGGATCGTCACGGTGAGCAAGAAGTGGTGGGACGGCCTGAGCAAGGCCGAGCAGAAGGTGCTGATGGATGCGGCCAAGACGGCGCGCGATTTCGAGCGCAAGGACACGCGCGACGAAGCCGCCAAGGCGCTGGCTGACCTGAAGTCCAAGGGCATGCAGGTCAACGAGCTGCCCGCGGCCGAAGCCACGCGCATGCGCGAGAAGCTGACCCAGGTCCACGCCTCGGTGGCCAATGCCGTCGGCCAGGACCTGTGGAAGCAGACGCAGGACGAGCTGGCGAAGATCCGCGCCGCCAAGTGAGCATGACCGCCGCCTCACCCATCGAAGCCGGCGCTGCCGGCCGGCGCGTGGCCTGGGTCACCGGCGCCGGCACGGGCATCGGCCTGGCCGGCGCGCAGGCGCTGGCGGCCGAGGGCTGGCATGTGGTGCTGTCGGGCCGGCGCGAAGCGCTGCTGCTGGGCGCCGCCGCGGACATCGCCATGGGCGGCGGCAGCGCCGAGGCGCTGGCGCTGGATGTGGTCGAAGCGCACGCCTGCGAGGCGGCCGCCCAGCGCATCGCCGCGCGCCACGGCCGCATCGATCTGCTGGTCAATGCCGCGGGCATCAACGTGCAGCGCCGCAGCTGGGCCGACTGCAGCGCCGCCGACTGGGAGCGCGTGCTCGACATCAACCTCAAGGGCACGGTGCACACCATGCGCGCCGTGCTGCCAACGATGCGCGCGGCGCGCGCCGGCGCCGTCATCAATGTCGCTTCCTGGGCCGGGCGCTTCACCTCGTCCATGCCCGGCGCGGCCTACACGGCCAGCAAGACGGCCGTCGCCGCCCTGACGCACGAATTCAACATCGAGGAATTCCGCCATGGCCTGCGCGCCTGCTGCCTGCTGCCGGCGGAAGTCGCCACGCCGATCCTGCGGCAGCGCCCCGTGCCGCCCTCGGACGAAGACATGGCGCGCATGTTGCAGCCACAGGATTTGGGCCGCACCATTGCCTTCGTGGCGAACCTGCCCGCCCATGTCTGCGTGAACGAGATACTGATAAGCCCCACCTGGAACCGCATGTTCCTTTGACAGAGAGAATTTCCGCATGCCATTGAACGCCACCGTCGAAGCGGTCACGCGCCGCATCCGCGAGCGCAGTGCGCCCGAGCGCAGCGCCTACCTGCAGCGCCTGCAGGCCATGGCGCAGCGCCCGCCGGGCGCGCAGCGCCTGGGCTGCGCCAATGTGGCGCACGCCTTTGCCGGGCTGCCCGGCAACGACAAGCTGCGCATCGTCGCCGAGCGCGCGCCCAACATCGGCATCGTCACGGCCTACAACGACGTGCTGTCGGCGCATGCGCCGCTGCAGCACTACCCCGATCTGATCAAGGACGAAGCGCGCCGCCACGGCGCCACGGCCCAGGTCGCGGGCGGCGTGCCCGCCATGTGCGACGGCGTGACCCAGGGCACGCCGGGCATGGAGCTGAGCCTGTTCAGCCGCGATGTCATTGCCATGGCCACGGCGGTGTCGCTGAGCCATGACGTGTTCGACTCGGCGCTGCTGCTCGGGGTCTGCGACAAGATCGTGCCGGGGCTGCTGATCGGCGCGCTGCAGTTCGGCCATCTGCCCACGGTGTTCGTGCCGGCGGGGCCGATGACCTCGGGCCTGTCGAACAGCGCCAAGGCCAAGGTGCGCGAGCAGGCGGCCCAGGGGCTGGTCGGGCGCGGCGAGCTGCTGGCGGCGGAATCCGCCGCCTACCACAGCGAAGGCACCTGCACCTTCTACGGCACCGCCAACAGCAACCAGATGCTGCTCGAAGCCATGGGGCTGCACGTGCCGGGCACGGCATTCGTCAACCCGGGCCAGGCACTGCGCCAGGAGCTCACGCGCGAAGCGGCGCGCACGGTGCTGGCGCCGCGCTGCGCGCCCATCGGCCGGGTGGTCGACGAGCGCGCCATCGTCAACGCCATGGCCGCGCTGCTGGCCACGGGCGGCTCGACCAACCATCTGATCCACTGGGTGGCGGTGGCGCGCGCGGCCGGCATCCATATCGACTGGGACGACTTCTCCGAGCTGTCGGCGGTGGTGCCGCTGCTCTCGCGCGTCTATCCCAATGGCAGCGCCGACGTGAACCAGTTCCAGGCTGCGGGCGGGCCGGGCTATGTGATCCGCGAGCTGCTGGATGCGGGCCTGATGCACGACGACGTTCTGACGGTGCGCCCGGGCGGCATCCGCGAGTTCACGCGCGTGCCCCAGGGCGATGCCGACCATCGCCTGCACTGGCTGGACATCGGCGCCAGCCGCGATGACAGCGTGCTGCGGCCGGCCACTGCGCCGTTCAGCGCCACGGGCGGCCTGAGGCTGCTGCACGGCAACCTGGGGCGCAGCGTGATCAAGGTATCGGCCGTGCCCGAGGACCGGCATGTGATCGAGGCGCCGGCGCGCGTGTTCGACTCGCAGGCGGCGCTGCAGGAGGCCTTCCAGGCCGGTGCGCTGGACCGCGATGTGGTCTGCGTCGTGCGCTGGCAGGGGCCGCGCGCCAATGGCATGCCCGAGCTGCACAAGCTCACTCCGCCGCTGGCGGTGCTGCAGGGCAAGGGCTTCAAGGTCGCGCTGGTGACCGATGGGCGCATGAGCGGCGCCTCGGGCAAGGTGCCGGCCGCGATCCATGTCTCGCCCGAGGCCAGCGCCGGCGGGCCGCTGGCGCGCGTGCAAGACGGCGACATGGTGCGCCTCGACGCCGTGACCGGCACGCTCGATGTATTGGTCGATGCCGCCGAGTGGCAGGCGCGCGCGCCGGCGCAGATGCCGGCAGCGCAATCCGAGGACAATGCCTTTGGCTTTGGCCGTGAACTGTTTGCCGGATTCCGGCGCAATGCGCTCAGCGCGGAAGAGGGGGCCGGCTCGTGGCAGTGAACGATACATTGAGCGCGCGCGACGTGATGCGCGATGCGCCGGTCATTCCGGTGATCGTGCTGCATGCGCTGGAGCATGCCGTGCCGATGGCGCAGGCGCTGGTCGCCGGCGGCATCCGCATGCTGGAAGTCACGCTGCGCACGCCGCAGGCGCTGGCCTGCATCGAAGCCATCGCGCGCTATGTGCCCGAGGCGGTGGTGGGCGCGGGCACGGTGCGCAGCGCCGGCGACGCGGCCGCGGCCGCACGCGCCGGAGCGCGCTTTGCCGTGAGCCCGGGCTATACGCCGGCCGTGGGCGAGGCCTGCCGCGCCCAGCACCTGGCGCTGCTGCCGGGCGTGGCCACCGGCAGCGAGATCATGGCGGCGCAGGCCGGTGGCTTCGATGCGCTGAAGTTCTTTCCCGCGCTGCAGGCCGGCGGCAGCGCCATGCTCAAGGCCTGGGCCGGGCCCTTCGGCGATGTGCAGTTCTGTCCCACGGGCGGCATCCATGCCGGCAATGCCGGGGAATTCCTGGCACTGGCGAATGTGGCCTGCGTCGGCGGCTCCTGGCTGGTGCCCGCCGATGCGCTGGCGCAGGGCGACTGGGGGCGGATCACGGCGCTGGCGCGGGAGGCGAGCCAGCTGCCGCGCGGCTGAAGCCGGGAAAGCTCCGCCGCATTGTCGGTGGCGCGTGCTCAGTAGCGCCGCTGCTTGTCCACAGTCGCCGGCGTCGCCCCGGACTGCCGGTAGCGCCGGATATTCGCCGCCACGATCGCCGAAGCTGTGCCGCGGTCGGTGGGCGCCGAGATATGCGGCAGCACCGTGACCCGCGGGTGTTGCCATTGCCACTGCGCTGCGGGCAGGGGCTCCTGGCGGAACACATCCAGCACCGCGTGCTCCAGGTGCTGTGCATCCAGCGCGGCGCGCAGCGCCTCGTCATCGACGATCGCGCCGCGCGCGAAGTTGATCAGGGACGCTCCCTTGCGCAACTGGCCTAGGGCGCCAGCGTCGAGCATGCCTTGCGTCTCGGGCGTCAGGGGCAGCAGGCAGACGAGGATATCGGCGCCCGCCAGCAGCGTGGACAGCCCGCCTTCGCCGAAAAAGCATTGCACGCCGGGCACGGCCTTGGGGCTGCGGCTCCAGCCGCTGACCTGGAAGCCTGCGGCGCGCAGCCGGGCGGCGCTGGCCAGGCCCAGCTCGCCCAGGCCCAGCAGCGCCACCGTCTTGCGCTGCGGCGGTACGTAGTCATGCGCCAGCCACTGCCCAGCCGCCTGCTGGCGCGCATAGCGCGGCATGCCGCGGTGCAGGTACAGCGTCCAGGCCAGCACGGCTTCGGCCATGGTGTCGGCCAGCTGCGGATCGACCAGGCGCACGATCTCCACCGGGCTTCCCTGCAGGTCTTCGACCAGTCTTTCCACCCCGGCCCAGACGCTATGCACCCATTTCAGGTGGGGCAGCGCCTGCAGATCCCTGGGGTCGGGATTGGCGACGATGGCGACCTCGCAGTTCAGGCGCTCCTCGGCGTCGAGGGCTTCGATCGGCACCACGCGTTCCTCGGGCATCGCGGCCTGCAGCGCCGCGCGCCAGGCTTCGGCAAAAGGGTAGCCGGGCGCGCAGACCAGCGGCAAAACCCGACTCACGACGCGTAGACCTTGTCCAGATCCCTGAAACCCTTGACCTCGATAGGATTGCCGCTCGGGTCCAGGAAGAACATGGTTGCCTGCTCGCCAGGTTGGCCTTCGAAGCGGATCTGCGGCTTCAACACGAACTCGAACTGCTGCGCCGTGAGCCGGGCTGCGAGCGCCTGCCAGTCGTCCATGGCCATCACCAGACCCAGATGCGGCATGGGCACCATGTGCTCGCCGACGCGGCCGGTGTTGGTGACGGGGAAGGGCTCGCCCAGGTGCAGCGAGATCTGGTGGCCGAAGAAGTCGAAGTCGACCCAGGTGTCGGTGCTGCGGCCCTCGGTGCAGCCCAGCAGGCCGCCATAGAAGGCGCGGGACTGGTCGAGATCACGGACATGGTAGGCAAGGTGGAAGCTGGTGCGCATGGAAAAACTCTTGGATTCGGGCCCTGGCCGGGCCATTGGCGTGGAGGGCTGGAGATTAACGCGCATACTTCAAAAGACATAGGCAATATTTTTTTCACAACCAAAAGGAAGTCTTTTGGAGATCCGCTATTTGAAAAGCCTGTTGGCCGTGGTCGACAGCGGCTCGATTGCCGAGGCCGCGCGCACCGAGCACCTGACGGCAGCGGCCATAGGCCAGCGCGTGCAGGTGCTCGAGCGCGAGCTGGGCTTCGCGCTGCTGTCGCGCAGCGGCCATACCGCGCAGCCGACCCCGGCCTGCGAGCGGCTGATCGCGCGCGCGCGCCGGCTGGTGCGTGAAGCCGCGCTGCTGCAGGGCGACGCCAGCGCCGACGGCTTGGGCGGGAGCCTGCGCATCGGTGCGGTGTCGACGGCACTGACGGGATTGCTGCCCGGCGCACTGCGCCACTTCACCCGGGCGGCGCCCCAGGCCAGGGTGCTCATCGTGCCGGGCACTTCGCGCGCGCTGTACCGCATGCTGCAGGCCGGCGAGATCGATGCGGCGCTGATTGCCGCGCCGCCCTTCGACCTGCCCAGGACGCTGCACGCGATGGAATTGCGCCATGAGCCGCTGATGCTGCTGGCGCCCAAGGGCACCCGCGGCAGCCCGGCGGCGCTGCTGCGCAGGATGCCCTACATCCGCTACGACCCCAGCGCCTGGGGCGGCCGGCACGCTGCGCAGTGGCTTGCCGACCGGGAACTCGCGCCCGCCGTGCTGTGCGATCTCGATGCGCTCGAGGCCATCGCGCTGCTAGTGGCCGATGGCATGGGAGTCAGCCTGGTGCCGCAGTGGCCCGGCATCGAGCGCTTTGCCGGCGACTGCCGCGCGGTCGCGATTGCGGGCGCTGCGTATGCGCGCTCGATGCTTCTGGTGCGCGCGCTGGCGCCGGATTTCCCGCAGACCATGCAGCTTCTGGAGCGCTCGCTGCAGGCAGGCGGCGACGCGGGGGCGGCGGGTGCTCCGACACGCGCGCGCTGAACCCGGCATAGGGCAATCTGGGCGCGTGCGGCGCAGCCGCCCGGCAGCGCCACGTCCCTGGCTGCGCACGGGGGCTCTTCTTTCTTCGACAGGGCTGCGGCACTCTGTATGCTTCGCGCCGGCCCAAGCAACCCGTTTCACCTGCACCGGTGCCGTGCGCGAGCTGTTCAATGCGAGCGGTACAGCGTTGCCGCTGACGCGCCGCAGGCAATATGCGGTGACGGTATCGGCGTGCACGGTGGGCATCGCGGCGGACAACAACGCCACGATCGGCTTTGTCCACGGCGACGAGCGCAGCGGCATCTCCAGCACCCTGACTGGCCTGTCGCCCAGCGAGATCACTAAGGAGCCCGCGAGCCTGGACGTGGCGGCGGTGCAGTACGACGTCGGCGTCAGCGGCGGCGCGCTCGGCTATGAGCTCGAACGGCGCGTCAAGGCAGTGTCCACCGACGCCGGCGGCCTGTTCCTGTCCCTCGGCAGCGCCAACGCCACCGACTCGGCCTACGGCATCGACATCGTGGCCGGCACGCGCCGCTGATACGGCCGGGAACGCGGCATTAGCTTGCTCCCGGACGGGGCAATGCTTGATTTCCCGCACGCCCCGGCGCGACGATGGGTGCCTGGGAAGGGCGCAGCATGGAATCCACAGGCAACAGGGCGGCCCCGTGGCCCGGACCGCGAAGGGCCAGGGTCGCGCACCGGCTGAACACGGTGTCGATGGCGCTGCTTGGCGCGCTGCTGGCTTGCGCGCATCCAGATGCGCGCGCGCAGTGTGCGCCTGCGGCCCCCGCGACCGGGCTGGGTGCCTGCATGGACGCAATGGCCGGCAATTCGGCGCGCGTGGCCAGGCAGATCAATGCCCTGGGTTACCGCCTGCACTACGGCGCCGCCAGCTATACCGACTACGAGATGAAGCGCATCTACATCCTGGCCTACGATTGCCGAAAGGCGGAGACCACCGGCCTCTACGCCCGGGCGTCCCTCCTGGCGCATGAACTGGGCCATGCCGAATACGGCATGCGCCAGGACACCAGTTCCCGCGCTGCCTTCATCGCCTCCGCCTGCGACTCCGAAGGCCATGCGGTCATCAACAACATCCTGGCCCGCGCCGAAACGCTGCAATGCAGCGCGCAGAGCATGGACATCGGCCTGGCCGCCGCCAATGCCGCCGAATTGCTGGCCATCCACCGCGCCGACAGCGCCAACCTGCGCCGTATCGGCGAGGCCTTCTGCAGCAACAATTTCACCTCGACGACACGGCAGAACTACCGGGACTATTACGGAGCCTTCTATGACAGGCATCACTGAAGCCCTCAAATGCTGCCTGGCCGCGGCCGCGCTGGGCGGGCTGTCATTGCCGGCCGTGGCCGCGCCTGCGCCCGAGGCTTTCTGGAGCCTGGTCGGCAAGCTTGCCGCCGCGACCCCGCAGGGCGCCCAGGCCGTGGCCCGGCAATGGCCGGGCAAGCCCTTGGCGGCGGCCGGTGCCGCACAGGTCAGCAGCGCCCCCCTGGCGGTGGCGCCGGACCTGCAGACCGCCATTGCGGAAGTCCGCGTGGCCGAGGACGATGCCGTGCAGCTGATGGTGCTGGAACTGCGGGGCCGCTGCATCACGCCCGCCGATCTCGGCGCCCGCTACCGGCAGGTCAGGAATGCCGACTTTCCCCAGCCCGACAACCCCGATCCGGTGAGCTACCGCCGCGTGCAGATCGACGGCGTCAGGGTGTCGTTCGGCTTTCGCGGCGCGGCCCCCGGCTGCCTGTCGCACGTGGTCTTCAATCCCGCGCCCGACTGAGGCGGGCACGCACGGCTTTCAGGCCGCAAGGATCATTTGAACAGCGCACTGCCCAGGCGCACCGCCGCACGCGCGTCGATTTGATGCGCCCAACGCAGCAGGTGCGGATAGGCCTGTGCATCGAGGAATTCCGCGGCGTTGTACACGCGGCCCAGGGCCACGCAGCCATACCAGGGCCAGATCGCCATGTCGGCAATGGTGTAGTCGCCGCCGCAGATGTACTCATGCTTTTGCAGCTGCTGGTCCAGCACGCTCAGCTGGCGCTTGGTTTCCATCGTGAAACGGTCTATCGCGTACGGGATGCGCTCGGGCGCATAGACATGGAAATGCCCGAAGCCGCCGCCCAGGTAGGGCGCGCTTCCCATCTGCCAGAACAGCCAAGACAGGCACTGCGCGCGCTGCGCCCCGGCAGGCACGAAGTGGCCGAACTTCTCCGCCAGGTACAGCAAGATGGCGCCGGATTCAAAGACCGGCACCGGCTGCGCTTCGCTCTGGTCCACCAGCGCCGGAATCTTCGAGTTCGGGTTGATCTCGACGAAACCGCTGCCGAATTGCTCGCCCCGCATGATGTCGATGCGGTGCGCATCATAGGCCGCGCCCTCGACTCCGAGGGCCCTGAGCTCCTCCAGCAGGATGGCGACCTTGACGCCATTGGGCGTCTCCATCGAATAGAGCTGCAGCGGCTTGTCGCCACGCGGCAGCGCCTGCTCCTGCCGGGCGCCGGCCGTGGGGCGGTTGATGCCGCCGAACTTGCCGCCCAGCGCGGTGGGCGGGCTCCATACCTTGGGAATGTGGTTCGGATTTTGTTCCATGGGTTTCCTTGAATCGGCGCCCGCGGTGCGCACCGCAGGCATGCTGCGTTATATCCAATCCTCATGGTTTGTGCAGGACGACTCGCCAATGGCGGGAGACAGCGCCGGGTCCGGCAGTCGGCGTCGATTCTTACGCGCGGCGGGCCCGATGCGGCCGACACTGGGCGCCAAAGGAATTTCCATCATGGCACTCACCGCGCAGACCATCCCCGGCCAACCCGGCATCCGCCCGCTTCCCGCGGACCCCTCCAAGCCGGACCAGCCCGCCTTGCCGCCCGAGATTCCGGTGCCCACGGATCCACCGCTGGGCACGCCCCCGCTGGAGGTTCCGCCCGAGCAGGCGCCGCAGCATACCTGAGCCCGGCCCGCCATGCGCCTTGCCACACCGCCGCCGCCGGTCCCCGAGGAGCCGCTGCAGGAAAGCCCGCTGGCTCCCGCCGATGACAAAGACGTACCGCTCGACCCCGAGGTGACGCCGCCGCCCAGCGAGCAGCCGCGCTGAATCGCCAATGGCAGCAGCAAAGCATGATTTCCCGGTCGAGCAGATCCGCCGTTACCTCGAGCCCGGGCCCGTGGTGCTGGTGTCGTCGCGCTTCGGAGAAGAGACCGACATCATGGCCATGGGCTGGCACACGGTGATGGAGTTCTCACCCTCCCTGGTCGGCTGCGTGATCTCCAGCGCCAACCACAGCTTCGGGCTGGTGCGGCAAAGCGGCGAATGCGTCATCAACCTGCCCACCAGCGCGCTGGCCGATGTGGTCGCGAAGGTGGGCAACTGCAGCGGAGCGGAGGTGGACAAATTCGCGGCCTTCGGGTTGACGGCCGAGCCCGCGCAGCAGGTCGGCGCGCCCCTGATCCGCGAGTGCCACGCCAGCTTCGAGTGCAAGCTGGTCGACGACGCGCTGGTGGAGCGCTACAACTTCTTTGTCTTCGAGGTGGTGAAGGCGCATGTCGCGCGTTCGCCCCGGCGCCCGCAGACCCTGCATTACACCGGCGACGGCGTCTTCATGCTTTCGGGCAAAACCATGGTCCGCAAGGCGCTGTTCACCAAGGTTTGCTGAACCGCCGCCCTCCGGTATCTCAAGGCGCCGTCACCAGTCCTTCGCCTGCATCGGACTCATCGGTTTGCGCCACGAACACATTCTTGCGTGCATGGGCCATCAGCCGTGCCGCCACGTTCTTTGCCGTGGGCTTGATGCCGTTTTGGCTCAGGCACTGCCAACCACAGCGCGGCCACACCGGCTACATGCGGGCAGGCCAGCAGTTCGGCCACTGTCCGCTTGGACAAAGTTTCCATGGAGACCACGGGCAGAGCGTTTGCGAGCGAAGGGTCGCTTGAATCCGTCTCGCCGCTGCCCGGGGCAAGCGGGAAGGCACATTTCAAGAGGATACAGAGTTCCATATGTGCTCCAGACTGCTTCGAAGGATGGAGCCCATCGCAACCGCGGGCGGCCTGTCTGGTACTGTGAACCGCCCGCGGGCGATCGGCAATATCTTGAGGTTGTCCGTTGCATGGATGTGCCTGCCGAAGCCGCGGACCGGTCGCCGCCGCTGGCGGTTCAGTCCGCGCGCTGCAGCGCCTGTGCCAGATAGTCGACAAACACCTGGATGCGTGCCGCCAGCTCCGTGTTGCGGTAATACACCGCATTCACTGGCTGCAGCTGCTGCACCGTATGCGGCACAAGCACCTGCACCAGGTCGCCGCGCGCGCGGTCGGCCCGGGTCATGAAGTCGGCCAGGCAGGCAATGCCTTCGCCGGCCAGCGCCAGCTGGCGCAGCGTCTCGCCGCTCGAAGCGCGCAGCGCGGGCGTGATCTCCCAGTCCTCGCCGCCCGGGTGGCGCAGCGGCCAGCGGTTCAGACTTTCTGGCTGGGTGAAACCCAGCAGGCTGTGCTGCCGGAGATCCTCGACCTGGCGCGGACGTCCATGCGCCTTGAGGTAGGCCGGGGATGCCAGCACGCGCAGCGCGAAGCGCGCCAGCGGCCGCGCATGCAGCGTGGAGTCGCGCAGCGCGCCGATGCGCAGCCCGACATCGGTGCGCTGCTCGATCAGGTCGATCAGGTCGTCGTTGCTGTTGAGCTCCAGCTCGATGTCGGGAAAGCGCGCGCGAAAGCCGCTGAGCAGCGGCACCACGGCATGCAGCATGAAGGGCGACGCGGCATTGACGCGCAGCCGGCCCGCGGGATGCGTGCGGCGCGCCGCGATCTCCTCTTCGGCCGAGGCCACGGCATCGAGCACGCCGCGCGCGCGCAGCAGGAACAGGGCGCCTTCCTCCGTCAGCGCGAGCCGGCGCGTGGTGCGCCGCAGCAGCGTGGTGCCGAGCTTTTGTTCCAGCCGGCGCAGCGTGCGGCTCATGCCCGATACCGTCTGCGCCAGTTGCCCGGCCGCGGCGGTGATCGAGCCGGTGTCGATCACCGTGACGAAGGCCTGCATTTCATCGAGCGTGGTTTTCATGGATTGTTGATCTTGAATCAACATTATTGTGCTGATGCATGGCTTTTTCAGCAAGAAGTTCAAGCGCACAGTACGGCTTCCTCACTTCAACGCTCCGCCATGCCACTTGCCCTTCTTGCGCTGACGATCAGCGCCTTTGCCATCGGGACCACCGAATTCGTCATCGTCGGCCTGCTGCCCACCCTGGCTTCCGATCTTTCCATCAGCCTGCCCTCGGCCGGCCTGCTGGTCAGCCTCTATGCGCTGGGCGTGGCCGTCGGCGCCCCCGTGCTCACCGCGCTTACGGGCCGGCTGCCGCGCAAGTTGCTGCTGCTTGCGCTGATGGCGCTGTTCACCGGCGGCAACCTGCTGGCCTGGCAGGCACCGGGCTTCGCGGCGCTTGTGGCAGCGCGCTTGCTCACAGGGCTGGCCCATGGCGTGTTCTTCTCCATTGGCTCCACCCTTGCCACCAGCCTCGTGCCGCGCGAGAAGGCCGCCAGCGCGATTGCCATCATGTTCACCGGCCTCACGGTAGCCCTGGTGACGGGCGTGCCGCTGGGCACCTTCATCGGCCAGCACTTTGGCTGGCGCGAGACCTTTCTTGCGGTGTCACTGCTGGGCGCGCTGGCCCTTGTCGCCAGCCTGGTGTTCGTGCCGGGCCAGCTGCGCTATGCCCCACCTTCCTCGCTGGCCCAGCAGGCCCGGGTACTGACCGAGCCCCGTCTGCTGCTGGTCTATGCCACCACGGCCATCGGCTATGGCGGCAGCTTCATTCCCTTCACCTTTCTGGCTGCGATCCTTACCGAGATCTCCGGTTTCAGCACGGGCGCGGTGGGTTGGGTGCTGCTGGTATATGGCCTGTCGGTGGCCGTCGGCAACCTCTGGGGCGGCCGGCTGGCCGACCGCCGCGGCGCCACTGCCGCACTGAAGATCATCTTTGCCGCGCTGGCCGCCGTGCTGCTGCTGCTCAACTTCACCGCGCCGCACCCCTGGCTGGCCGTGGCCACGGTGCTGCTGTGGGGCGCAGTGGCTTTCGGGAATGTGCCCGGGCTGCAGGTCTATGTCGTCAAGCAGGCCGAGCGCTTTGCGCCCCAGGCGGTGGACGTGGCCTCCGGCCTGAACATCGCCGCGTTCAACCTCGGCATTGCCGGGGCGGCCTGGGCCGGCGGGCTGATCGTCAGCCGCTGGGGGCTGATGCATACCCCCTGGATCGGTGCGCTGGTGGTGCTGGGGTCGCTGGCGCTGACCCACTGGAGCGGCGCTCTGGACCGCCGCGATGGCTTGGCCCTGCGAGCGGCCGGCCAATGATTTTTTCTTTCCAACGGAGCTTCCAATGACATCTTCCTTTTCCATCCCCGACCTGGGCCTGGGCACCTTCCGCCTCACCGGCGGCACCGTGATCGACTCGGTGCGCAATGCGCTGGAGCTCGGCTACCGTGCCATCGACACCGCGCAGATCTATGGCAACGAAGCGGATATCGGCCAAGCCATCGCCGATAGCGGCGTGGCGCGCGAGCAACTGTTCCTGACCACCAAGATCTGGACTGAAAACCTGGGCCGCGCGCAGCTGCTGCCCAGCCTGCGCGAAAGCCTGGCCAGGCTGCGCACCGGCCAGGTCGATCTGACGCTGATCCACTGGCCATCGCCCGGCGGCGCGGTGCCGCTGACCGAAACCCTGGATGCGTTGATGCAGGCCAGGGAGCTGGGACTGACACGCGCCATCGGCATCTCCAACTTTCCCGTAGCCTTGCAGCAGCAGGCGATCGATGCGGTGGGCGCGCAGCACATTGCCACCAACCAGATCGAGCTGCATCCGCGGCTGCACAATCCTGCCGTGGTCGCGCATGCGCGCGCGCATGGCATCCGCATCACCTCGTACATGACCCTCGGTTATGGCCAGGCGCTGCAGGAGCCCATGCTCCAGGCCATCGCACAGGCGCGCGGCGCAAGCGTCGCCCAGGTCACGCTGGCCTGGGCGCTGGCGCGCGGGTTCGCGGTGATTCCGTCGTCGACCCAGCGCCCCCATCTGGCCGGCAATCTGGCGGCTCAGGAGCTGCGCCTGAGCGCCGGGGAGGTGGCGCAGATCGACGCCATGGACCGTGGGCAGCGCCTGGTGGATCCTGAAGGCCTGGCACCGCAGTGGGATTGAACACACGTCGGTGCGGGCAGGGCGCGCAAGCGCAGGCATGCACGCCACGCACCGACCCCGCCTCCTTGCATCCACGCTAAGATAACGGTCCGAGTGGCGCCTGCGGTTGCGGCGTTCATGCCGTGACCACCTCGCCCTCGCAAGAAGAAACTTCAGCGGCCAAAAGCCGGACAAGGGGGCGCAAGTCGTGTACTACGAGATTTTCATGGCCAATGTGCTGAGGTTGCTCGACGATAAGCAGATGACCAAGCAGACCCTGGCGCAGAAGGCCGGCATGTCGATTTCGTTTCTTTCCGATCTGACCAACGGCAAGGCCAACCCTTCGCTGAAGATCATGGCCGCCATCGCTGCCGCACTCGACGTTCCCCTGCCCGCGCTGCTCGAGGCCCCCGAAACCACTCCTGCGGTACATGAAACGGCGGGTAGGTACCGCCTGACGCGCCGTCTGCCCCAGGGGCTGTCCCAGGTGTCGGCCGTGCTCACGGATTACCAGGCTTTCAATGTGCGCCAGTGGGACGAGGCCAATCGCAAGGCCATTTCCAAATCCGGTGATGCTCCTTCTTGAACTTCCGGAAATTTAGCGGCTAAAAACCGGCGGAGATGCTTGCTGGTCAGCAAAGTGGCTTACGCCGATGGCCCGATGCCATCGTTGAAGGTCGGTAATTTCAAGTAACACTTTCTTTGAGCGAAAGCCGTTGTTGCGGCTTTTGTTTCGGTATATCGTTCGCCGAATTGCCATTCGGAGGGCGCGATGATCGAAGAGGACTTCTCCAGTCTCAAGGAACGAGCGAAACGCAAGCTCGAGCGCGACATGGGGCCCCTGCTGCTGGGGGCGTTGAACGATCCGCGCACCGTGGAGCTCATGCTCAATGCCGATGGGCGGCTGTGGCAGGAGCGGCTGGGGGAGAAGATGCAATGCATAGGTGCACTGCGCGCGGCGCAGTCCGAAGCCATCATCAAGACCATTGCCGGCTACCACGGCAAGGAGGTCACCCGCGGCAAGCCCGTGCTCGAGGGTGAATTCCCGCTCGACGGCTCGCGTTTCGCCGGCCAGTTGCCGCCGGTGGTGCCGGCGCCCACCTTTGCCATCCGCAAGCGCGCCGTCGCGATCTTCGCGCTGGCACAGTATGTCGAAGCCGGCATCATGACCCGGGCCCAGCACGATGCCCTGCAGGCCGCGGTGCGCGACCATCGCAATATCCTGGTCATCGGCGGCACCGGCTCCGGCAAGACCACGCTGGTCAACGCCATCATCCATGAAATGGTCCTGTGCGACCCCACGGAGCGCGTTTTCATCCTCGAGGACACCGGCGAGATCCAGTGCGCGGCGGAGAACTTCGTGCAGTTCCATACCTCGATGGACGTGCCGATGTCGGCGCTGCTCAAGACCACGCTGCGCATGCGTCCCGACCGCATCCTGGTGGGCGAGGTGCGCGGCGCCGAGGCGCTCGATCTGCTCGATGCCTGGAACACCGGGCACGAGGGCGGGGCGGCCACGCTCCACGCCAACAACGCCAGTGCCGGGCTGTCGCGGCTGCGTTCGCTGATCACGCGCAACGAGGCGGCGCCGGCAGACATCGAAGCGCTCATCGGCGAGGCGGTTCATGTCGTGGTGCATATCGCCCGCACCCCCGAAGGCGGCCGCCGGGTCCAGGAAATCCTCGGCATTTCCGGGCACGCGAACGGCCGCTACATCACCCAAGGACTGTGAGGAGTGCATTTCCATGCAACGCATTCGACTCTTTCCCCCTTCCTTCGCAATTCGGGCTCCGCACAGCCCGGTGCCACGCGGATTCTGGCTGCTGCTGTCATTGCTCATGCTGTGGCTGCTGGTCGTACCTGGGGCCTGGGCCGCGGAGGGCCAGGGCGGCGCGCTGCCCTACGAGAGCTGGCTCGGCAATCTGCGCAACTCCGTCACCGGGCCCGTGGCCTTCGCGCTGTCGATCATCGGCATCGTGATCGCGGGGGGGGTGCTGATCTTTGGCGGCGACCTCAACGGCTTTTTCCGCACCATGGTCTTCCTGGTGCTGGTCATGGCATTGCTGGTCGGCGCGCAGAACGTCATGGGCACCTTCTTCGGCCGCGGCGCTGAAATAGCCCAGGCCGCCACGCCGCAGCCGGCGGTGGCTGCCGGCCGGGCTCTTCTCCAGGGGTGAGCCATGGCACTGCGTTCCATTCCCATCCGCCGCTCGGGCAACCGCGACAACCTGTTCATGGGCGGCGACCGTGAGCTGGTGATGTTCTCGGGACTTCTGGCGTTCGCGCTGGTGTTCAGCGCACAGGAGCTGCGCGCCACATTTGCCGGTCTGGGGCTGTGGTTCGGCGCGCTGTTCGCATGCCGGTTGATGGCCAAATCCGATCCCAAGCTGCGCCCGGTGTATCTGCGCCATCGCCGCTACAGGGCCTATTACAGCGCGCGCAGCACGCCATTTCGCGTGAACCGCGCGGCGCATGAAAGGCTGCCGCGATGATCCCCGCCATCGCCGTTTCCATTGCCGTGCTGGGCGCGGTACTGCTGCTGTGGCTTTTGCTGCGCATCCGCGCCGTGGACGCCCAACTCAAGCTCAAGCGCCACCGTTGCGGCGACGCCGGGCTGGCCGACCTGCTCAACTATGCGGCCGTGGTCGATGACGGTGTCATCGTCGGCAAGAACGGATCCTTCACCGCCGCCTGGCTCTACAAGGGCGAAGACCACGGCAGCAGCACCGACGTGCAGCGCGAGGCCGTGTCCATGCGCATTAACCACGCGCTGGCCGGCCTGGGCAATGGCTGGATGCTGCACGTCGATGCGGTGCGCATGCCGGCGCCGCGCTATGGCGCCTCGGGGCTCTCGCATTTTCCCGACCCGGTCTCGGCCGCGATCGACGAGGAGCGACGCCGGCTCTTCGAGCGGCTCGGGACGATGTACGAGGGCTACTTCATCCTGAGTCTGACCTACTTTCCACCGCTGCTGGCACAGCGCAGGTTTGTCGAGCTGATGTTCGACGACGACACGCGCGCCCCCGGACACCGGGCGCGTACGCAGGGTCTGATCGAGCATTTCCAGCGCGAGTGCGTGGCCGTCGAATCGCGCCTGTCCTCGGCCATCGAGTTGCAGCGCCTGCGTGGCCAGAAGATCACCCAAGAAGATGGCTCGCGGGTCACGCATGACGACCTGCTGCGTTGGCTGCAGCGCTGCATCACCGGGCTGGACCACCCTGTGCAGTTGCCGCGCAACCCCATGTATCTCGATGCGCTGCTCGGCGGCCAGGAATTGCTGGGCGGCGTGGTGCCAAAGATCGGGCGCCAATTCATCCAGGTGGTGGCCATCGAAGGCTTTCCGCTGGAGTCCACGCCTGGCATGCTGACGGCGCTGGGCGAACTGGCCTGCGAATACCGTTGGTCGAGCCGCTTCATCTTCATGGACGGCATCGAGGCGGTGAAGCACTTCGACCGCTTCCGCAAGAAATGGCGGCAAAAGACGCGCGGCTTCTTCGATCAGGTATTCAACACCCATACCGGCGCCATCGATCAGGATGCGCTGTCGATGGTGGCCGATGCCGAGGCAGCCATTGGCGAGATCAACAGCGGGCTCGTGGCCGCCGGCTATTTCACCGGTGTGGTGGTGCTCATGGACCCCGATCGCGCGCAGCTCGAGGCCTCGGCGCGGCAGATCGAGAAGGCCGTCAACCGGCTGGGCTTCGCGGCGCGCGTGGAAACCATCAACACTCTCGATGCCTTCCTGGGCAGCCTGCCGGGCCATGGCGTGGAGAACGTGCGCCGGCCGCTGATCAACACGTTGAACCTTGCCGACCTGCTGCCCACCAGCAGCATCTGGACCGGGCTGAATGCCGCGCCGTGCCCCATGTATCCGCCACTGGCTCCGGCGCTGATGCACTGCGTGACGCAGGGCGCCACGCCCTTCCGGCTGAACCTGCATGTGCGCGACCTGGGCCATACCTTCATGTTCGGGCCCACCGGTGCCGGCAAGTCCACCCACCTTGCCTTGCTGGCCGCGCAGCTGCGGCGCTATCCAGGCATGTGCATCCATGCGTTCGACAAGGGCCTGTCCATGTATCCGCTGGCCAAGGCCGTGGGCGGCCGGCATTTCAACGTGGCGGCAGACGACGACAAGCTGGCCTTCTGCCCGCTGCAGTTCCTCGACACCCGAGCCGACCGGGCCTGGGCCATGGAATGGATCGACTCGCTGCTCGCGCTCAACCACGTGGTGAGCACGCCGGCGCAGCGCAACGAGGTCGGCAATGCGGTCATGAACATGCATGCCAGCGGCGCGCGCACGCTATCGGAGCTCACGGTGACGATCCAGGACGAAACCATCCGCGAGGCGCTGCGCCAGTACACCGTCGACGGCTGCATGGGCCATCTGCTGGACGCGCAGGAAGACGGTCTGCAGCTGTCGGACTTCACGGTGTTCGAGATCGAGGAGCTGATGGGCCTGGGCGAGAAGTACGCCTTGCCGACGCTGCTGTATCTGTTCCGGCGCATCGAACGCAGCCTCAAGGGCCAGCCCGCCGCCATCATCCTCGACGAGGCCTGGCTGATGCTGGGGCACCCGGTGTTCCGCGCCAAGATCCGCGAATGGCTCAAGGTCATGCGCAAGGCCAATTGCCTGGTGTTGATGGCGACCCAGAGCCTGTCCGATGCGGCCCAGTCGGGCATTCTCGACGTGATTGTCGAGTCGACGGCCACCAAGATCTTCCTTCCCAACGTGTATGCGCGCGATGAGGACACCGCCGCGCTGTACCGGCGCATGGGACTCAATGCGCGGCAGATCGACATCCTTGCTACGGCGACCCCGAAGCGGCAGTACTACTACGTCTCCGAAAGCGGCCGGCGCCTATATGACCTGGCACTCGGGCCGCTGGCGCTGGCCTTCGTCGGTGCCTCGGACAAGGAATCGCTGGGCACCATCAAGGGGCTCGAAGCCCGGCATGGCGCAGCCTGGGTTGAGCCCTGGCTCGCCGCGCGCAATCTGCAACTGAATGACTACAAGGAGGCGGCATGAACATTGCACACACCATCGGGGGCTGGTTGCATTCCCCCTCGAGTGCCGGGCCGGCGCAGGCACGCGGCGAAGAAAGCGACAACCCCTACCTGAACGCGCGGCGCGGCTGGAACGAACATGTCGGTGCGTTGGTGTCGTCGCGCCAGGCCTGGCAGCTGCTCGGGCTGATGTCGCTGCTGATCGTGCTGGCCGCGGTCGGCGGGCTGGTCTATATCGGCAGCCAGTCGAAGTTCGTGCCCTATGTGGTGGAGGTCGACAAGCTGGGCCAGCCGCTGGCGATTGCGCCAGCCGGGCGCGCGGCCGGCGCCGACCCGCGCGTGGTGCACGCGGCCGTGGCTTCGTTCATCAGCGACCTGCGCCTCGTGACGCCCGACGTGGCCTTGCAGCGCAAGGCGGTGTTCCGGGCGTACTCCATGCTGTCTGCCGACGATCCCGCAACTCAGAAAGCCAACGCTTGGCTCAACGGCAGCGAGGACAGCAGCCCGTTCAAGAGGGCGACCCAGGAAACCGTGAGCACCGAGATCCTGTCCGTGCTGCCGCAGACACCCGACACCTGGCAGGTGGACTGGGTGGAAACCACACACGATCGCCAGGGCGTACCCAAAGGCGAGCCGGTACGCATGCGCTCACTGGTGACGGTCTACACCGTGGCGCCTACGGCGCAAACCACCGAGGAGCAGGTGCGCAACAACCCGTTGGGCATCTATGCCCGTGATTTCTCCTGGTCCAAGCAGCTTTGAGAGGCAATCCATATGCACAAGGTCATTTTGGCGCTGTCGCTGGGCGCCCTGAGCACCGTCGGCGCGGCCGAGCCGCGGCTGAACGAGCTGTATTTTTCCAACGCCAACCCCCAACTCACGGCGCAGGAAAAAGCCGCCATTGCCATTGCCAACAAATGGCGCAATCCCGACGCGAAGGGCCTGCAGCCTGTGGCCGGCAGCGATGGAACGGTGCGCTTTCTGTTCGGCGCGCAGCAGCCGAGCATCGTCTGCGCGGTACTGCAGGTCTGCGATATCGAGCTGCAGGCCGGCGAGCAGGTCAACTCCATCCACCTGGGCGATGCCGCTCGCTGGACGGTGGAGCCGGCCGTCACCGGCAGCGGGGCCGCCGAAGTGCAGCACCTGGTGATCAAGCCCATGGACGTGGGTCTGGAGACCTCGCTGATCGTGTCCACCGACAGGCGCACCTACCATCTGCGCCTGCGCTCGCACCGCACGGCGTTCATGCCGCGCGTCGGCTTCACCTATCCAGAGGAAGCGTTGGCCAAATGGGATGCGCTCAAGACCCGCGCCAGCCAGGAGCAGCAGCAGCGCACCCTGGCTTCCACAGGCGAATACCTGGGCAACCTGGACTTTGCCTATGACATTGCGGGAGCGGCGCGCTGGAAACCGGTGCGCGTCTACAACGACGGCCGCAAGACCATCATTGAAATGCCGGGCGCCATGCAGCAAACCGAAGCGCCGGCGCTGCTGGTGGTGCGCAAGGAGGGGGGCCTGCTGCAGGGCGATGACACGGTAATGGTCAATTACCGCGTCCAGGGGGACCGCTACATCGTCGATTCGGTGTTCGACAAGGCGGTGCTGGTGGCGGGCGTAGGCCGCAGCCAGGAGCGCGTCACCATCACCCGGGGAGCACGGCCATGATCCGCTTCATCTACTGCACCCTGCTGCTGGCCAGCCTTGCCGGCTGCGCGGCAACAGGTGCCAACACTTCAGGCAACTTCAGCGATGCACCCGCGCCGGTGCAGCAGCAACTGGCAGATGCAGCGGTGAGGCAACTGGTATTGCTCTATCCGCCCGGAAGTACCCGCTTCAAGCTGCAGCAGGCCACTTCAGACCCCTTTGGCCAGCCATTGGCGGCTGGCTTGCGTGCCAGCGGCTATGCACTGGAGGATTTCAAGCCGGCATCCGATGCCCAGGCGGCTGCGGCCGCGCCGGCACCCGCAGCCACGCCGTCATCCGCCTCCGGTGTGCCTCTGGGCTATGTGCTCGATCAGGCCGCCGGCCCGGGGCTGTACCGCATCGGCCTGCTCGTGGGCAGCCAGACATTGACCCGCGTCTACCAGGCGCATGAAGGCCAGCTCGTGCCGGCCGGCGCCTGGGTGCGCAAGGAGTAGCCATGGCGGCCATAGACCGGATGTCCCCGCTGGGCTCGCCTGCGGGTATGGCCCGCGGCACGGGAGTGCGGCGTGTCAACAATCTGCCGCTGTACATCGCCATATCCGCCATGGCGGTGTTCCTGCTGATCATGGCGCTGGTGGCTGCCGACCGCGCTGCGGGGCAGAGCCACCCGGTCGCTGCGCCGGATGGAAAAACCGGCAGCAGCAATGCCTTCGCGCAGGAAATAGCCGGCGCGCGCAAGGGAGGCATCATCCAGGCCGAACATCGGCCGCCCCCGGAGGTTCCGATGCCGCTATCCATCGATATCGCGCGCCCGGATAACCTCGACGTACCGCCCCCGCCGCCGCAGGCCGCCGGTCCGGCTTCGGTCAACGAGGACGCGCAGCGCGTTCATATGCTCAAGCTGCAGCAGCTCGAGGAGGCCATCAAGGCCAAGACCGGCGTGCGCATGGAGGCTGCACGCAGCGCGGCCTCGGCTCCCGCCCGTGGCAGCGCGGCAGCATCGCGCGAAGAAGCGTTGGCCCGTTTGGCGGCAGCCCGCCAGCAGATCGATGCCCAGGCGCCGGGCGACCCAAGCGCTGCTTACCAGGCACGGCTGCAGCAGCTGCAGCGTGGTAGTGCCGCAGGGGCAGCAGCCGAGGGCAGCGGGCATGACGCGGTAGATGGCAACCCGGATTACGCGCAGTTCCAGCCACAGGGCAAGGGCGGCGATCGCTGGCAGCTCGACGAGCAGCCCGAGGCGCCGCGCAGCCCCTATCTGCTGCGCGCCGGCTTCGTGCTGCCGGCCATGCTGATTTCCGGCATCAATTCCGATCTGCCCGGCCAGATCGTGGCCCAGGTGAGCCAGGACGTGTTCGACACCGCCACCGGTAGATGGAGGCTGATACCGCAGGGCGCGCGCTTGGTGGGCCAGTACGCCAGCGAAGTGGCCTACGGCCAGTCGCGCGTGCTGGTGGCATGGCAGCGCATCGTGTTTCCCGATGGCAAGGCCATGGATATCGGCGCCATGCCCGGCGCCGATGGCGCTGGTCGGTCCGGTTTCCATGACCGCACCAACAACCATTACCTGCGGCTCTTTGGCTCGGCGCTGCTGATGTCGGGCGTCACCGCCGGTATCGCGATCAGCCAGCGCGATACCCAGTCGCCCTTCGGCAACGCACCCACCACCAGCAGCGCGCTGAGCGAGGCCCTGGGCCAGCAACTGGGCCAGGTCACGGCACAGATGATCGCCAAGAACATGGGCATCGCGCCCACCCTGGAAATCCGGCCGGGCTACCGCTTCAACGTGGTCGTCACCAAGGATCTGAGTTTTCCCCAGCCGTACCGGGCGTTTGACTATTGAGGAGGCACAGCATGAAGCGGCATTTCCCGAAATTTTTCGCGATCAATACGGCCGTGGCTTGGGCAGTGTGCGTCTGCGCCGCGCGGGCGGGTGGCATTCCCGTGTTTGATGCCGGCAACTTCGCCCAGACCACGAAGTCAGCCGTGGAGGCGGTAGCGCAGACAGCCAAGCAGATAGAGCAGTACGACCTCCAGTTGAAGCAGTACGCAAACATGCTGGAGAACTCGAAAGTGCCTCCCCGGTATGTCTGGGACCAGGCCCAGGTCACCATAAGCCGGCTGCGCACTGCCATGGGCACCCTGGACCACTACCGCCAGCAGGCTGGCAGTCTCGAGAAGCATCTGCAAAGGTTCAAGGATGTGGATGGTTACCAGTCATCGGCCTGTTTCAATACCGATTGCAGTGCGGCGCAGCGGGCACAGGTGTCCGAGGAGCAGGGGCGGCTGGGAGCGCAAACGCAGAAAAGCGCCAATGACGCGCTGTTGCGCAGCCTGGACCGGCAGCATCAGTCGATGCGAAGCGACGCGCTTCAATTGAAGGAGCTGCAAGAGGGCGCGCAGGGGGCCGCTGGACAAATGCAGGCGCTGGGCGCTGCCAACCAACTGGCCAGCCACGTCGCGTATCAACTGCAGCAGATTCGCGCTGTGCTGATTGCCCAGAGCACGGCACTGGCCGCACGCCAGCAGGTGCAAGCCGACCGTGAGGCGCTCGCGCAGGCTTCCCGCAAGGGTGCGCTGGCTCCACGTCTTGGCGATACCCCCAATCCGCTGAACTGGCTGAGCATCAAACGCTGAAGGAGACCGTCGTGGCTTCCCCCATCTGGACGCTTTCGCCGCTGCTGGCATTGGCTTTGACAGATTGCGGCATGCCGCAATGGCCCAAGGCCAGCGAGGAAAACTGCAAGCTCGTCAATGTCACGCGCATGGCCAACCCGAGCTGGCGCGCTGATTCCAAGCAATTTTGCAATTCCACACCACGCACGGCTCAGCTCGTTGAACCGCTGGAATGGCTTGCCCTGCCGCATGGAAAGCGCGTGGTCTTCCATAGGGAAGCAGCCAACGCTCAGCGTATGGGCTATATGCCCAACCCGCGCGACTGGCTGAGCATCAACCCCTGAGGAGGCCGCACCATGGCATCTCATGCCGCAATGTTGTCCATGCGATCCGGGCGCATCTGGTTGTGCTGTGGTGTCAGCCTGGCGTTGCTTTTGCTGGCAGGTCCGGCGCAGGCTGCGCTCGACAACATGGCCCTGCTCGACACGGTAGTGTCGAAATTTTCCGTGAAGGCCACGGCCTGGCAGGACGTGATGATGAAGGCTGCCACTTGGCTGTTCTGGACATTGGGCACGATTTCACTGGCTTGGACCGGCGGCATGATGGTGCTGCGCAAAGCGGATATCGGTGAATTCTTTGCCGAGTTCATCCGCTTCATCCTGTTTTTCGGATTTTTCCTCTGGCTGCTGAGAAACGGGCCGGCGTTTGCCTCTTCCATCATCGCATCGATGCAGCAGCTGGGGGCCAGCGCCGCAGGGCAGCAAAGCATCACGCCATCCGCCATCATCGATATCGGTTTCAAGATCTGGCAGCAGTCGGTGACCAAGATCTCGGTATGGGCGCCGGTGGAAAGCCTGGTTGGCATGCTGCTGAGCGCCGGCATCTTGCTGCTGCTGGCGGCAGTGGCCGTCAACATGCTGCTGCTGCTGGTTTCGGGCTGGATCCTGATGTATGCCGGCATCTTCTTTCTGGGCTTCGGCGGCAGCCGCTGGACCAGCGACATGGCCATCAATTACTACAAGAGCGTCTTGGGTGTGGGCGTGCAATTGATGACCATGGTCCTGCTGGTGGGCATCGGCAACGACCTGCTCAAGGGTTACTACGAGCAATTCAACAAGGCGGAGAACAACCTCAATGAGATGGTCGTCTTGCTGGTGTTCTGCCTGGTGCTGTTGATGCTGGCCAGCAAGCTTCCGGCGATGGTGGCGGGCCTGGTGACCGGCGGTGCTTCAAACGATATCGGCAGCTTTGGTGCAGGAGCAGTGATGGGCGCCGCGATGGGAGCGGCAGGCGCGGCAACGGCCGCGGCCGGCATGGCGGGCGCGGCCGTGCGATCGGGCGCTGCCCATGGAGCCGGCGGTGCCCAGGCGTTGATGGCTGCCTATACCCGGGCGGCAGGAGGCGGCGCCACGGGTGCCATGGCTGACATTGCGGGCAAGCTGGATAACAAAGGCTCAAGCGCATTTGCCGATATGGACTCTGGCAGGACAGTTGACAGCGGCACGGCTGACTCCAGCAGTAGCACCCGCAACGATGACCGGAGTGCCAGCGGTAGCGAGCACAGTGCCGACAGCGAGGAAGGCGGCAGGGGCGGCGGCAGTCCATCCGTCAGCAGCGCAAGCAGCGGCAGCGCTGCCAGCGGCGGCAACGACAGCGCCGATCGCAGTGGCAGCGGTCAAAGCGCAGGCAGCGATGGCACCCGCTCCATGGACGCCGGCACCACCAGAGAAGGCGCCGGAGCCGAGCTATCGGGTGGGCAGGCGACAGGCTCCGGGCAACCTGGCGCTGGCTCGGCCGATGTGTCAGGCATTGACCAGCGTGGGCACACCGGCTTCGGCCGTGCGCTTGCCACTGCAACAGGCACCGCCGGTTTTCTGGCCCAGGGGTCTCTGGCCGTAGGAAAGGAGAAGATGGCCAGGCTGCGCAGCCAGGCGCGCGAACGCATGGACGCGACCTTGGGCGCACGGGTTGCTTCGGCAATCGATCGTTCGGGCGCTCTACCCACAGGCAGCCGGGCAGGGGACCGCACGCAACGCGCCTCCGAAGTCGCGGCCTTCGTGCAAGGTGATTCAAGCAAGGGATGATTCCCTGAGGAGTGTTGTATGTGCAGCAGATATCTGGTCGTTTCAGCCATCGTTGCCGTGGCTGGCTTCGGACTCAACGCCTATGCGCAAGTGGAGCTTGAGGGCGATGTCCGGCTCGCGTGCGAAGCCGTTCTTTGCCTGTCCACTGGATCGCCGCCGCAAGAGTGCAATCAGGCGTTGCGCCATTACTTCAGCATCACGCATCGCAAGCTTGCGCAGACCATTCGCAAACGCAAGGACTTTTTGAATTTGTGCCCGGCTTCCCAGCAGACCGCACCGATGTCGGATCTGGTGGCAGCGCAGTCGGAGGCCGCTGGGCGTTGCGATGCCGCATCACTCAATGCCAGCGAAAGCCGCCCCACGGCATTGGCACCCGAGGTTTTTACCGTGAGCAACCGCATGCCGGCCTATTGCGAGGCTTATCTTGCGCATGCCTACAGCGACTGGGCCCGGGTGCTGCCGCGGTATGTGGGTGTGCCCGAGCGCGGCGGCTACTGGGTCGCGGCAAAGGACCATGCAGCCGCCCAGCGTGCCTGGCAGGCCCGGATACGGGCTGAGGACACAGCCGCAGCCGGTATTGCCCGCCGATGAGAAGCCAATGGACAGCGCTCCTCTGGCCGATTTGCCAGCTCCAATGCATGAGCGCGTGGTGTGCTCGATCTCGGCGGCCATGAAATACGAGTTGCCGGCCAATATCCTGCTGGCGGTGGCCGAGAAGGAGGGTGGCAAACCGGGTCAATGGGTCAAAAACACCAATGGTACGCATGACGTGGGCGCCATGCAGTTCAACACCCGATATCTCACCGAGCTGAGCCGCTATGGCATCTCGTCCGGCGATGTAGCTGCCGCGGGGTGCTATCCCTTCGAGCTGGCGGCCTGGCGGCTGCGCCAGCACATTCGCAAGGATTCAGGCGACCTGTGGACCCGGGTCGCCAATTACCATTCGCGCACGCCCCGGTACAACGCCAGGTACCGCAGCGATCTGATGCGCCGGGCCGCGCGCTGGGCCGACTGGCTGGAAGCGCGCTTCGTGACCCGCGACGTGGGCCGCGCGGCGACGCCCGCGCTGCCTGACAAAGTGAAGTCGCCTGAGACCAGTGCCCGAAGGGAGGACGGTCCAGGCAGCGCTATCCGGTTGCCTGAACGTCCTCGGGGCGCTCAGGTGGCTATGCGCTCAGTCCTCCCACGGTAACTTGTCCGTATGGTCCGGTGCGACCTCGTCCGGACCGGTGACAATGGCTGGCTTGGCCGTCATCACGCGTGCGGCGGGTGGCTTGCGCGCGATGACGGCGTCTGCGTTGTCCCGATGCCCGGCAGCCTCACCGCCTTGCCCTTTGAGAGAGTCCGGCCACCAAGCCTGGAACGGCTGGATATCCAGGCCAAATGGAACATACCAGCTGCGCTGCTGCGGGTCCCAGCGCGCCCCCAGGCCTTTGGCTTGGTCCTTGGCCGAGAACGCAACATTCAGTCGGAGTTGCACTTGCTTCATGGGCTGATCTTAAGCGCAGCGCGCACTTCCAAGAGCACGGTATGCGCTCGTCCAATCAGGCATAAGCTGGCCTTGCCTTCACATCCGAGTATTCAGAGGGCGTGGCACAAGTGAGCATTGCAACGGAGTTCAGTGACGACCCTCGGGTCTATCAGACACTGCTGAAATCGACCCGGGCCATTCCCTGGAAGATCGACTGGGCCAGCATGAAGTTTTCCTATATTGGTCCGCAGATCGAGCCACTGCTTGGTTGGAGCCGCGATAGCTGGCGCAGCGTCGAGGACTGGGCGCAACGCATGCATCCCGAAGACCGTGAAAGGGTTGTGAATTTCTGTGTGACGCAGTCGCAGTCTGGCGTCGACCATGAGGCGGATTACCGCGCATTGACCCGTGACAATGGCTATGTCTGGATCCGCGATGTGGTGCATGTGGTGCGCGATGCGCAGGGCGAAGTCGAGGCGCTGATCGGTTTCATGTTCGACATCAGCGAACGCAGGAAACCGAAGAGCGGCTGCTGACGCTCCAAAACGAGCTCGAAGCGCTGTCATTCAAGGACGGACTGACCAACATCGCCAACCGCCGGCGTTTCAACGCCAGCTTCGAGCAGGAGTGGGAAAATGCGCGCAGCCAGCCGCTGTCGCTGCTGATGATCGACATCGACTATTTCAAGCAATACAACGACCTGTACGGGCACCTGCGCGGCGACCAGTGTCTGGTCGAGGTGGCGCGGACGTTGAGTCTGGCGCTCGACGGTCCACGCGATCTGGTGGCACGTTTTGGCGGCGAGGAGTTCGTGGTTCTGCTTCCTGGCGCAGATACGGGCATGGCGTGGAAAGTGGCCGAGCGCTGCCAGCGCCGTATCGACAAGCAGGCCATCATTCATGCGCTGGCACCGCATGGCATCGAGTCATCAGTATTGGCGTGGGAACGGTGGTACCGACAGAAGAGGGCAAGTCCGCGGTATTTGCCGAGACCATCGATCAGCAACTGTATGCCGCCAAGAGAAACGGCCGCAACCGCATAGAGCGCCTGGATCCTGCAGCCTGAACCGGGCACCGCGGCCCAGCCGGCGATCATTGGTCCATGCCGAGGAAGCGCAGTGTGCATGTGCACGGTCGGCGCCGAGCGTACCAAGCCTGATGCTTCGATGTGCCGACCTGACCGCTCGCGAGGCATGCCTGCTGGCGGATGCCGCAGCGCTGAACTATGAGGCACACGCGTCCGCATGGCCACTCCATGGGTTGGTTCACACCATGGATCGTCGTGAGCTGTCACATGTAAGGCAATGGAACTGCACGATCGAAATGGATCATTTCCGCCGTCCTGCCAGTGAATGCAGCTTACATGAAGAGAGCAAATCTTTGCTGCTTTGCTTGCGATGCGCAAGGTGGAAGAGGAAACATCTCACACGACAGGCAATACAGGACGCTCGATCAGGCTTGGGAGGAAAGCTTTGGGTCGCTATGCTGCATCTGTGCGCTCACCAGCATCCCTGGCTTACGCTGATCGGGTAGCCAGCCTGCGTGCCAAGGTGCTGGCACGTCACCGTAGGGTAAAGAATGCTTCAGTACATGCGTGTGACGAATCACCATGGGGATGCAGCGGCAATAGCGTCGGCAGGCTGGCGAAGTCATCCAGAGCAATCCTCGTGCAACGCGGAGCAGAGCATGCCTTGGTGGTCCGCGCATGTAAGGACCTGCCCTTGTCACGTCCAGTGAAAGCTGCCGCGCTAGGCACACTGCAGAAGTAGGTCGCCTTAGCTGACACAACTTGTCCTAGGCAAACCGATTTGAACTGCGGCGTGGTTCTTCTCAACTAAGAAACCGAGGAAAAGCTAAACACCAATCGCTATGAATACAGCTTACATGAACTAAACCATATCTGTTACCAAAGAAATTGCACCAGCAACCTTAACATGTAAGCAGGATACAGGGGATCCCTGCCAATGCGATGCCTTCTGCGAAGCATCGACTGCCGATGCCTGGCATACATCCCCAGGCATCCTGATACCAACGGCATCTGCCATTCCATTCTTTTCGAATCCCGCTCATTCATCCAGATGGACCCCATGCAAGATACCAAGCTCACACCCAACATCTGAAACCGGAGTGACTGCTGCATGCATGCTGACTTGGCGGGCAATGCTTGCCAAATAACGCTCCCGCAGCGATTCGAAAGCATCCATCCGCGGACTATCCAAGACTCTTATCCAGTGACATGGCCCGGCATGGGACGCTGGACATTTGCGAAGCTTCAGCCTCTCCTATGTCAAAGCTTGCTCGAAGCACGCGACGATCATGAGTTTTTTTTGTCGAACTACGAAAAAACTTGTCAACATTGTACTTCCGCCTTATGCTTGCGTCCTCAAACATGAGATATGTTGGTTAATGCCATGGCGAGATCTATTCAATTCAAAACATCTGTAGCGACCGTGCTGTCGGGTCTGGATGTTTCCGCAAAAAAATTGCAGGAGTTGGTGGGTCGCGAGAAGCCTGCAGGCCAGCATCACATGAAGTACACACCTGCTGATCTTCGCGCTGCGCGTTATCGCGCCGCAGGCCTGGTTCCACCGACCACGCACGCATTGCCGCTGGGTTCGACGCAGCTTCCTCCAGTCATCGTGACGCGCATGACCAAAGGGGGCGTTGGCAAGACCAGTGTTTCCGTGAACGTCGCTGCATCCCTGGCCATGATGGGCTTCAGGGTGCTGGTCATTGACGCCGATCCGCAAGCATCGGCTTCCAATCTGCTGGGCGTTGATACAACTGGTTACGAAACCGACATCCGCCATATCGGCCACTTTCTGCGCAAGGCGGAAAAGGAACCCGATGCGGAATTGCCGTCGGCCATCAAGCATATCTATGAAGGCGGGTTTCTCGACCTGATTCCAGCGGACATCACTTTGGCCGAGACCGATGCGAGCCTGGTAGCCGTCATGGCCAGCCATGCACGGGCCCAACTGTTCCTCAATCGCAATGGCGCCTTCTTGTCTAGCGCTTATGACGTGATCATCGTGGATACGGCTCCGGGTACCACGCCCATCGGCCTGGCGTTCTCATTTGCTGCCAAGGTGTCGGGCAAGGTACTTACCATCGTCGAGCCTGAAGGCAGTTGCCTGCGCGCCCTGGATTCCCTGGCCTCGAACCTGGCTGAAATCCAGTCGGTGACGGGCGCCGAAGTGGGCATGGAAGTGGTCATCAACAAATACCACCCCAGCCTCAAGCATGTGCGCGAGAGCATGGGATTTCTGTATTCGAAGTACGGCTCGATGCTCAATGATTCGATCATTCCGCAGTTCTCGGGTTTTGCGCGCCAGCTCAATCCCAATGCGCGTGAAACCGCCCCTATGGTGGAAGTCGAGCCCAGCTCGGTGGGAGCCGCTGCTATCTATGACGTGGCGAAGAGCTTGATCCGCAGCTACCGCATCACCATGCCGGGCATGCCGGTGGGAGAATGACATGGGCAAGGCACCGCCAAAACTCTCGGGCTTGATCAAGAGCGGATCCGTTGTGCCGGCGGTGCCGTTGCATGCGCTACCTGACCTGCCTGCAGCGCGATCGGCTCAGGCTCGCGAAGCGGATGCTTCCGAGGGAGAGTCTGCTGCGCCTGCGGTGGTGGGCGAAAGGCATTTGCAGCAGATCAGCCTCGAGCTGATCGACCCCAATCCTTTGGCGCCCCGCGAAGTCTACACACCGGAGATGATCCTGCAGCGCGCAGAGAATCTGCGCACCCAGGGCCAGCACGATCCCATCCATGTGATTCCCCATCCTGATGTGCCCGGGCGTTTCATCATTTGCGACGGCTGGACACGGGTGCAGGCCTGCCGGGAACACAAGGTCTTTGCTTCATTGCTGGCAGAGATCCATCTTGATCTGAGCCTCGAGGAATCCGCCTGGTTCGGTTATGAGCAGAACGAATGCCGGCAGCAGCACTGCGACTTCGATCGGGCCATGTTCTATGAAAAGCTCATCGTGGCCGGCGAATCCGCATCGGACATTGCTCGGCGCGCCAAGCTGTCGAAGACATTGATGAGCTTCTACAGGGCCTATGCCCGGTTGCCGGAAGATCTGCTCGAACTGGTACGCCAGCATCCAGAGAAATTCGGCGCCAATGCAGCCTATCAGCTGTTGAAGGTACATGAGAAATGTGGACAACGCCGGGCAGTCTCGCTGGCGAACAAGTTCGCTGCCGAAGACCAGCCGCTGCGCTGGCTGTCGAACCAGGCGCAAGCGCTGTTGAATCCATCGGGCGCGAAGAGTGCCAGTCCTTCAAAGCAGATCAAGTATTCCAACGGCTACTACAAGCAGCGTGGCGATGTCTTCGAGGTGTCCATCGCGGTGCCCGACCACAAACGCCTGGCATTCGCCACAGCACTGGAGAATTTGCTGGATACCGTCGCTGTGGTGCTGGCGCCTGAGTCGGAGAAGACGGATGCAATGGACAAGCCGACTGCCCATGACTGAAGCTGTTTATACGCATAAACCCGCTGCCGTGCCTGCGCATGGTGGGCGGGCTTTTGCTTTTTTGCGTGACATCCAGGGGTTGGCTCCAGAGGGCCTCCAGGCTGTCGATACGCATGCACTTCGAAATCGTGGCGTGGTCTGCGGCATGTTGCCGATACCCGGAGTGCATGGGCAGCCACAGCAGGTCGCCGCGGCGCAGGCAATGCAGCGAGGCAAGGAGGCCAAGGCTGTTTATACGCATAAACTTTTGCTGACCGGATCTCGGGGCTGCCATCCAGGTGCTTGTGCCTCGATGGTTGTTAATGCGTATGAGGGGCGGTCAATCGTCATGCTTGCCGGCGCTGCTGTTCACCCCAAAGCGGTTTATACGCATAAACAGTTGCCTGAAATGCAGGCACCCTGGCTGGTCCCGTCATCGGGACATCGGCCACCTCCCACTGTTTATACGCATAAACCACCCCCACCGAACCCCGCCCAGAGCGGGGTTCGGTGCGTTTGGGGCCTGAAAAAACGGAGCACGGCCATGACCTGATACCCGCCACATTCGTTCAGACAACAAAAAACCCTCAAAGCGCCAACTTTGAGGGTTCCTTGTGAATCTTGATGATTCCTCGCAAATTCCCTTCAACCGACGGAAATCGGTCAAAAGCTCTCCGAATGAGCGAATAGTAAGGGAACCGCGAAGAAGTCGTCAAGGGATTTTCGTGTCCTTTGGAGACTGCGATGGAAAAGCTCGCCCCTACTGTTTACCCTTCGATGATCGCGCGCGCCTGTACGGCGCTGGACGAGTCCCCCCTGTTCAGGGACATGCCTGACGGCTACTTCCGGGTAATTTTCCGCATCATCAAGAAAATCAACCTGATTCGGCCGAATTCGCCCATCGTGGCCAGTCGTGCCACGATTGCCCAGGAATCGGGAAAATCGGTGGAAACGGTGCACCGTGTGATCAGGTGGCTGGAAGACCGGGCCTTGATCGAGCGGGTGCAAAAGGCCCGTGCCGGTTTGCGTGGTTCCAGTTCTCCTCTCATTCCCACCTCGAAGCTGCTCGATGCACTGCTGCTGA
Organism: Comamonas endophytica; assembly: GCF_023634805.2. Classification (NCBI taxonomy): domain Bacteria; kingdom Pseudomonadati; phylum Pseudomonadota; class Betaproteobacteria; order Burkholderiales; family Comamonadaceae; genus Comamonas; species Comamonas endophytica. Next base: position 70,243 of record NZ_CP106882.1, on the reverse strand, counting down.
CCGACAGAACCCATGCGGGCAAAACACCGGTGGTCATGCCTGCGCCACGACACGCAACAGTCTCGAACATTCCGACCGGTGCCTCTGCGGAGCAAGGCTCTGCCCGGTTCGAAAGCTTTGGAAAGCTCAAGCTGCCAGCGGATCTGGGCTGGCTGGTGCGTGACAACGGCCTGCAGAGCACGGGCGTGCTGCAGCTGATGAGGCTGGCAAAGCAGTCGAAACAACGTCTATCGGACGTCGTGGGCGCGACACGCAAGTACCTGGAGAAGCTTGAAGGGCGCCAGCTGTATGCCTATTTGCGCGCCCTGCTGGGCCGCAACCGCGACTTCGGCCCGCGAGCACAGGCAGCGAGCAGCGCGGCGCTCGAGCAGCAAGTGCAAGACTATCTGCAGGAAAAGGCCGCGGCATTTGCCGGGCAGACATTCCAAAACCGCGACGCCACATTGCTGGTGACGGTGGATGCCTGCGGCATGCTGCTTGAAGAACGCGCGGGCCGGCGCGCCGCGCGTCCCATGTGCCAGAGTTTCCTCGACGCCATCGCTGCCGGCCGCCTGATTGCAAGGCGCGATGCCTGAGCGGCAATGCATATGCGATGTGGATAACTTCGAGGCCACCAGACGTCAGCACTGACGCCTCTAAATCAGGGTTCCAAAACCACAATCTAAAGAAAACAACCGCGGGGCGTGATTTTTGATGTGCAATTTGCTGGCAATACGGCAGGCAGGCAGCACCGCTATGCACAGGGTGCACGAGGCTGAGGCAATCGCTCCTGAATCCGCCCAGCTTTTGTCGAGCTGGACCCGGGGATGCATGCTTGGCGGGCGCAATGGCGGCAGCGCCACTGGCTTGCCACTCAGGCCGCCGAGGGTCTTGAAGCAGACAGCTTGTGCGGCCAAGCCATGCCACACCGGTTCGGGGTCAGTCCCCTGCGACCGGTCCTGAAGACCCTGCCTGCGCGCCCACCACGAAAATTATTTTGCTTTTGCTGCATCCAGATCGCCTTCTCCCGGGTAGTGACAGCAGCAGCTCGCCGAGTTGCCTGCCTTCAACCACTTCATTGGAGAACCGTTATGAAAACGCTTTCTGCTTCCGTCCTCATGCCCGTCGGTGTGATCGCATCCGCAGTGCTGCTTACCGCCTGTGGCGCGATGTCCAGGACGCAAACCTTCGATCCCGCCAGCGTTCCGCAAAGCATCCGCGTGCCGGCAGGTAACCAGGTGGCATGGGAAACCACAGGCCGCGGCCAGATCACTTATGAATGCCGCGACAAGGCCAATGCACCCGGCCAGATGGAGTGGTTCTTCGTGGGTCCGCAGGCCGATCTGATGGACCGCACAGGCAAGAAAGTGGGTACTTACTATGGACCGCCGGCTACCTGGGAAGCGCTGGATGGCTCCAAGGTCACGGCTACGCAATTGTCTGTCGCGCCAGCAGGCGAAGGCAATCTGCCCTATCAACTGGTCAAGGCCAATCCGGCCATGGGCAGCGGCGCGCTCACCGGTGTGACCTACATCCAGCGCGTGGCCCTCAAGGGCGGCGTGGCTCCGGCCATGGCCTGCACCGCCGGCAACAAGGGCCAACGCCAGACGGTCATGTACCAAGCGGACTACATCTTCTGGAAGTAAGGAGTACACGCGCCACCGGTAGGCATCTCATCGTGCCGCTGGTGGCGCCGCAGCCACACCGGCCGGCGCAGCAGCCAGGCTTTCCACCAGAAAGTCGATCATCGCCCTGACCTTGGCCGACAGGCGCCGGTCCGGGGGGAACAGCACATGCAGCCCTCCCAGGTCGAGCGCCGGCTGGTCGAGCTCCAGCGCCTGCAGCCTGCCTTTGTCCAGCGCATCGGCCACGATGAATACGGGCTGGTAGATCACGCCCTGGCCGCCCAATGCGGCGGCAAGCAGCGCGTCGCCATTGTTGGCCGTGAGGTTGCCCTGCACCGGCACCTGGATCTCGCCTCTGGTGCCGAAGGCCCAGGTGCCGCCTGCCTGCATCGGCGACAGGGTGTAGCTCAGGCAGTTGTGTCCGGAGAGTTCGGCCACCCGCCGCGGCATGCCATGCCGGGCCAGGTAAGCCGGCGCGGCACAGACCCGCATGGGACAATCGCCCAGGCGCCGCGCCTTGAGCGCACTGTCCGCCAGATGGCCGATGCGGATGGCAAGGTCCCAGCCGCCATGGATCAGATCCTGCTGCGCATCGCTCAGTCCCAACTCGACCTGCACCTGCGGATAGCGCCGGCTGAATTCGGGCAAAAGCGGCGCAACGAAGCGCGTTCCAAAGGACAAAGGCAGATTCAGGCGCAGCCGTCCAACCGCTTCGATACGCTGCGCCGCCAATTCCGATTCGGCTTCGTTCAACTCCTGCAGGATGCGCCTGCACGCAGCCAGATAATCCGCGCCCGCGCCGGTCAGCGTCAGCCGCCGGGTGGTGCGGTGCAGCAGCTTGATGCCCAGCCGGGCCTCCAGCGCATCGACATGCTTGGTGGCCATGGCGGGCGACATGCCGGTCACGCGGGCAGCGGCCGACAGGCTGGCATGGGCGGCTGCCGCGACGAACACCTGCATGCCGGTCACGCGATCGAGCATTGATTTCTCACTCCTGGTAGGAGGTGTAAGTGAATAATGGATGATTCTATCTTTGGCAGATGGGAATATCATTCCAGGTCGCTCCCGTTTTTGCTTCAGAGACTCCGCCATGCCCGACGCTACCCCCGCTTCTGCCGCTGCCTGCGTTTTGCAGCCGGTGCTTTTCATTCCGCACGGCGCAGGCCCATGCTTTTTCATGGACTGGTCGCCCGCGGATACCTGGAACGAGATGGCGGAATTTCTCGCAGGTGCAGCGGGCACGCTGCCGGAGAAGCCGCGGGCCATCATGCTCATATCGGGCCATTGGCAGGCACCGGCTTTCAGCGTGACCGCCAGCGCATGTCCCGAATTGATTTATGACTACCATGGCTTTCCACCGCACACCTACCAGCTGGCCTATCCGGCTCCAGGCGATGCAGCCCTCGCCGCACGAATGGCGCATCGGCTCGCGGATGCCGGGCTTCAAAGCGCCCTGGATGCCGAGCGCGGCCTGGACCATGGGGTCTTCATTCCGCTCAAGCTGATGTTCCCCGCAGCCGATATACCGGTGGTGCAGCTGTCGCTGCGCGCCGATCTCGATCCTGCGGCGCACCTGGCGGCGGGTGCTGCCCTTGCCGGCCTGCGGGCCGAGGGCGTATTGATCATCGGCAGCGGCATGAGCTTCCACAATATGCGCGGCTATGGCGATGCGCGCTACACCGCGCCTTCCGAAGCCTTCGACGAGTGGCTGACGGACGCGGTGCAGGCCGATCCGCTGCAGCGCAACGCCTCGCTGCGGCAGTGGGACGGGGCACCCTACGCCCACCATTGCCATCCACCAGGCCAGGAGGAGCACCTGATGCCACTGCTGGTGGCTGCCGGTGCGGCCGGCAAGGACCGCGGCCGCAGGATCTACTCGCAGCAGGTGATGAAGACCCGGCTGTCGGCCTTCCGCTTTGGTTGAGGCAAGCTTGCCGCAAGCCCCGCGCCTCCATGGCATGATGCGTCGTTCGCGTGTCGCGCCGATGCCTTGCGCGCCATTCCATCCCTGCCGCCTGGAGTCCTCACTTGCCTGTTCCCGTGGAAGATTTCGACTATGAAGCCACCTTGCAGGCCTGCGCCGCGGGTGAGCGTGGCGCCATGCAAAGGCTCTACGAGCAGGAAGCCGCGCGCCTGTTTGGCGTGGTGCGGCGCATCGTGCGCGATGCTGCGCTGGCCGAGGACGTGCTGCACGATGCCTGCGTCAATATCTGGAGCCGCGCCGCGAGCTTCGATCCGGCGCGCGGCTCGGCACGCGGGTGGATCTACAGCGTGGCGCGCAACCTGGCCTTGAATGCCCGCCGCGACGACAGCCGCACTGCGGACGTGGCGCACGAGATCCTGCAGGTGATCGATGACCAGGCTTCGTTTGCCGCATGGGAGGCCATGAGCCGCTCGGGGCAGTGGGCCGACAGCGCCGAGCGCGTGGGGCACTGCCTGTCCGAACTCGAACCGGTGCGCCGCGATTGCATCCTGTACGCCTACGTCGAGGGGATGTCGCAAAGGGAAATCGCGGCGCGCGTTGCCGCGCCGCTGGGGACGGTGAAAGCCTGGATCCAGCGCAGCCTGTTGGCCTTGCGGGCGTGCATGTCATGAACCAGAACAACTCCGAGAATTTTCCGCTGGATGGCGACGCGCAGCTGCAGGCGCTGGCTGGTGAATATGTGCTGGGTACGTTGACACAGGAAGAGCGCCGGGAGGTCGAGGCACGGCTGCCAGGCAACCCTGCCCTGCGCGAGGCCGTGGCGGCCTGGGAGCAGCGTTTCGTGCCGCTGCTGTCATTGGTCGAGCCGGTCGCGCCCCCCGAGTATCTGTGGCAGCGCATTGCGCGCAGCCTGGAGCTGCAGCGTGCACCCGCGGCCCCCGCACGCGCCAGGCCACTGCCGTGGTGGCGCGACTTGGAGTCGCTGCGATTGTGGCGCGGACTGGCGGCGGGCGGCTTCGCGCTGGCATCGCTGCTGGCCGCGCTGCTGGTCGTGCAGGCGGCGGCGCCGCAGCCCGGCACGCGCTACATGGTGGTGCTGGTGGCTCCTGGCGACCGCGCGCCCGGCTGGGTCATGCAGACCAGCAGCGCCAAGCGCATCGAACTGATTCCGTTGGTCGCGGCAGAAATTCCCGAGGACAAGGCACTGGAGCTGTGGACCAAGGCCGACAGCTGGAACACACCGGTATCGCTGGGCCTGGTCGAGCCCGGACAGAGCGTGCAGATTCCGCTGGACCGGATCCCGGGTGTGCAGCCGAACCAGCTGTTCGAGCTGACGCTCGAGCCGCGCACCGGCTCGCCCACGGGCCGTCCGACCGGGCCGATCCATTTCATCGGCCGTTCGGTGAAGGTTTCCTGAACTGGACGGGATCCAGGAAAAACAACGCCCTGGCAGACCCGTGCACCGGCTTTTAGCAGCTAAAATCTGGCGCTTGGAATGAAGTTTAGCTAAACCTGTGCCCAGGAAGATCTCCCGGGTGCGGGCTCGCAACAGATCGGTGGAAGCCCATGGGAAAACGGCTTAGCGAGGCGCAGTTTCAGCAATGCATCGACGGCCTGGACGTGGGCGCGCAGACGTTGGAAATCGCCCATGGCGTGCTGGTGCGCGGGCTGACCCAGGCTTCGTTCGTGCAGACCCTGGGCCTGAGCAAGGGGGCGGTGTCCCAGGCAGTGCAGCGCATCTGGCGCGCGCACATTCCCGCCGGTCACGAGCGGGTGTCCGCCGTGCTGCCGCAGCACCAGGCATTCATCGTCAAGCAATGGGCCGAGCATGCGAAGGCCAGGAACAACGGATCAAAAATATGAAGACCTTGGTCGTAGCACAGCAAAAAGGCGGAGTCGGCAAGACCTCCAGCGTGGTGCACCTGGCGTTTGACTTTCTCGAGCGTGGCCTCAGCGTGGCGGTGATCGATCTCGACACCCAGGCCAATGCTTCCTACACGCTGGGGCAATACCGGATCGAGGCGCGGGCCAGCCAACTGTTCGGCCCGGTACCGGCCGACGGTTGGCAGCAGGCGGCACAGGCCGAGGGCGACGGCCCGCGCCTGGTGCTGATCGAGGCCGACCCGGAGCTGGCCAACGCTGTCTTCCTGCCGCTGCCCAAGGCCAAGAAGAACATGAAAGCGAACATCGAGGCGCTGGCGGACCAGGGCTTCGATATCTGCCTGATCGACACCGCACCGGGCCTGGGCGTGGCGCTGGTGGCGGCGCTGTATGCCGCGGACTGCGTGCTGTCGCCCATCGAACTCGAGGCCTACAGCATCCAGGGCATCAAGATGATGCTCACCACCATCATGAACGTGCGCAAGGAAAACAAGTCGCTGCAGTTCCTGGGCATGGTGCCGTCCAAGGTGGATGCCAGGAACCCGCGCCACGTGCGCCATCTGGCCGAGCTCAAGGCGGCCTACCCCCAATTGATCGTACCGGTCAGCATCGGCCTGCGCAGCAGCATCGCCGATGCGCTGGCTTCCGGTGTGCCGGTATGGAAGATCCGCAAGACCGCCGCCCGCAAGGCCACGCAGGAAGTGCGCAGCCTGGCGGCCCATGTCTTTGAAAAAATGGAGATTGCGCAATGAAAATTGCAGCGAAGAAGCAAACTGCGGCTGGCAAGGCATCCGCCATGGCAATGGGCGGCCTGGGCCTGGAGGAAATGGGCGACCTGTCGGCACTGCTCGCGGGCCCCGAGGCGCAGGCCGCAGGCGGCGGACCGCTGGCCCTGGAGATCGCGCTGATCGACGAGGACCCGCACCAGCCGCGCACCAAGGACAACCCGGGCTTTTCCGAGCAGAGCCTCGAGGAGCTGGCGGCTTCGATCCGCCTGCGCGGGGTCAAGACGCCGATTTCGGTGCGCGAGAACCCCGAGGCACCCGGCCGCTACCTGATCAACCACGGTGCGCGGCGTTTTCGCGGCGCGCAGCGCGCGGGGCTGGACAGCATTCCGGGCTTCATCGACAACGATTACAACGAAGCCGACCAGGTCGTCGAGAATCTGCAGCGCAACGAGCTGACGGCGCGCGAGATTGCCGACTTCATCGGCCGCGAGCTGGCCAAGGGCGTCAAGAAGGGCGACATCGCCAAGGCCATCAGCAAGTCGCCGGCGTTCATTTCGCAGCATGTGACGCTGCTGGACCTGCCCGAGCCGCTGGCCCAGGTCTTCAATTCGGGCCGGGTGCGCGATGTGACCGTGGTCAACGAGCTGATGACGGCCTACAAGAAGACGCCGCAGGACGTGAGCGCCTGGCTGGGCGATGCCAGCCAGGAAATCACGCGTGGCACGGTCAAGCTGCTGCGCGAGTTCCTGGACGCCAAGGACGCGCCGGCGCCGATGGCCGGTGCCGCTCCCGCGCCCGGACCCAATGGCCATGCCGCACCCCCGGCCGCGGCATCGGCTGCCGCAGCATCGGCTGCCGCAGCATCGGCTGCCGCAGCATCGGCTGCCGCAGCATCGGCTGCCGCAGCCCTCGCGGCCAAGGGCGGCAAGATTGCGGCGGCGGAAAAGCTCAGGAAAGCCGTGGTGCACGTGCGCCACGAGGACCGCATCGCGCGCCTGATGCTCGAGCGCCGCCCGCCTGCCGAAGGGGTGGCGTGGCTCCAGTACATCGATGACGGCCGTGAACTGCAGGCCAGCCTGCAGCATGTGACGCTGGTGGCGTTGCTCGAAGGCTAGAAACCGGCAGCGGCGCAGCCCGGCATGGCGCGTCGGTTTTTTCCGGCCGCAGGCAGCGCGTCGCCTGCTGCACACCGCGCGCCTGGGCAGGCCTAGCATGGACGGGGAGGCATTTGGCCATGCATATCGTTGTGAGGTGAGCGTATGTCCTTGAGCGTCTATCTTGCCGGACCCGAAGTGTTCTATCCCGATGCGCGCGCACATGGGCGGCGCATGCAGGCGGTCTGCAGCGAAGCCGGCTTCACCGGGCTGTTTCCGCTCGATGCACAGGCCGAGAGGCAATCGCTGGCCATCTATCAGGCCAACCGCCAGCTCATCGACCGAGCCGACGCGGTGGTCGCCAACCTGCGCGACTTTCGGGGTTTCGAACCCGACAGCGGCACGGTCTGGGAGGCCTCCTATGCGCTGGCCCGGGGCAAGCCGGTCGTGGGCTACTGCCCGACGCCGGCCACGATCGCGCAGCGGCTGCAGGCCAGCCCCCATGGCCAGTTGTTCGATGCGCAATGCGAGGTCGAGGATTTCGGCTTGCCGCTGAATCTGATGCTGGCCCATAGCCTCAGCGCCGTGGCCTTTGGCAGCGAGGATGGTTTCCTGGGCCTGAAGGCCGCACTGGCACGGTTACGTCAGTTGACACAGGAATTTAGCGGCTAAAACGAATGCGCGACGCCGGAACAGGCGCAGATCATGCACTGCGGATACCCGGCAGGCCGTCCGAAACATTCGGTAAATACGGCCTCCGATCGCAAGTGATTGATCCCCATCAAGCGCCCTTGACGAGGCGGACGCCCAACCTCGGCAAGGAGGTCCATCTCCTCTGGGCCGCACTCCCATGCAGCTTTGGAAGACTTGCAGCGCGCCTCATTCCCTGGCCCGCGCAGGGCTTGACAGGCGGGCAAGGTGATGCGCGTTGGCCGGCGCGGCAGGCTGCGATCATGCGGGCGCTTCAACCCGAGGAACCCCATGATCCACTTCAGCTCACCGCTCCCCATCCATGCGCGCCGCACGCACTGGTCCTTTTTCCTCCTGGCTGCGGCGACGCTGCAGCTGACAGGCTGTGGTGGGGACGACCCTCCAGGGGCCGCCTTCCCTACCGGCAATGACGCACCCGGGCTCGTGGCGCAAAAGTCCGCGCCTGCGCTCGAAGGCTTTGCCGCTGCCGGCATGGCGCCCCTGAACATCTGCGACACCCAGCCCAATGACACGCCGCAGCAGCTGCTGGAATGCGTGACGCTCGAGGGCGTGCGCGCGCACCAGGCCGAGCTGGCGAAGATTGCCCAGGCCCATGGGGGCACACGCCTGGCAGGCACGCCCGGCTACGATGCGTCGCTGGAATATGCCAGGCAGGTGCTGACGCAGGCGGGTTACCGCGTGACGGTCCAGCCCTTCGCGTTTCCGGTATCGCGCGTCGAGACCTCGGCCTTGCGCGCGCCGGGGCAGCTGGCGTCGCAATCGCTGCCGCACCGCGTGCCCGACTATGCGGGCAGCGCCGATCGCACCGCCCCGGCCAGCGCTCCTGCCGGCGCCGAGGGCTGCGAGGCCACCGATTTCCGGGGCTTCAGGCCAGGGGATATCGCGCTGATGCGCCGCGGTGGGTGCGATCTCGAGGACAAGGTGGCCGCCGCCGTGCAGGCCGGCGCCGCGGGCGCGGTCATCTACAGCCGCGACAATTCCCCGCCCGCGGGGGGGCTGTCCGCAGACACGCCGCAGGACTTTCCGGTGGTGCTGGTCACCCAGGATGTGGGCCGGCAACTACTCGAGCGTCCGCCCGGCAACCGCGCGCTGCATCTGCAGACCCGGACCTCGCGCAGCATGGCCACGACCTACAACCTGCTGGCCGAGTCCACCAGCGGCGACCCTGCGCATGTCACGATGGTGGGCGCCCATCTCGACTCGGTGCGCGCCGGCGGCGGCAACAACGACAATGGCTCGGGCGTGGCGGCGGTGCTGGAGACGGCGCGCCAGATGGCGCGGGTCAAGCCGCTGAACCAGTTGCGCTTTGCGCTGTGGGGCGCCGAGGAGCAGGGCCTGCTGGGCTCGCGCCACTATGTGCGCAATCTCGATGATGCCGAGCGTGCCAAGCTGGGGCTGTACCTCAATTTCGACATGATCGGCTCCCCCAACCCGATGTTCTATGTCTATGGCGGCGATGGGTCGGCCGGCCAGGAGGCCATCTCCAGCCCGCAGGCATCGGCGCGCATCGTCGACAGCTTCAGTGACTTCTACGCGGCGCGCCAACTCGCATCCAAGCGCATGAACTCCGGCGGCCGTTCGGACCACAAGCCCTTTGCCGACATCGGCGTGCCCTTCGGCGGCATCTTCACCGGCGCCGAGAGCATCAAGACCCAGCAGGAAGCCGACACCTGGGGCGGCACGGCCGGCGAGGCGCTCGATCCCTGCTACCACCGGGGCTGCGACAACCTGGCCAATGTCAACGAGGCGGCGCTTGACGTCAACGCCGATGCGGTCGCCCATGCGACGCTGTATTACGCCATGAACCGCCTCGAGCGTTGAGCAGCCTGCGCGGGCACGATGGGCCCGCGCACCCGCTTAGCCAGGGGCTTATGGCCTTCGCTGTCGCCAGCGCGCCAGGCCGGCCCGGCAATTGTTTCAATTTTTGCATTGCCGCGGCGGTCCGGCTCCATGCGAGAATTTTGTCCTCGCCATTGTCTGGGCTGTGTCCATGGAGCAATCTCAGTCAAGCCGGTTTACAGGCCGGTGTCTTGCCGTGCAGCGTTGCCGCGCCGGGCGTGCCATCCCGGCATCGCATGGTTCCTGCGCCCGGCACCGGCATGGCAGCGCCCGCTGCCAACCGCCCGCCTCCCACTGGAAACTTCCTCGCGAATGAATACGTTCATGCCCTCCGACCACAACCTGCTGGTGGTCGCAGCATCCTTTGCCATTGCCATGCTCGCCTCCTATGTCACGCTGGACCTGGCGCGGCGCGTGCGCAGCGCGCAGCGCCGCATGGGATTGGCGTGGTGGGGTGCGGGCTCGCTGGTCATGGGCACGGGGATCTGGTCCATGCACTTCCTGGGAATGCAGGCCTTCGAGCTGCCCATCGTCATCGGCTTTGCCAGCGGCCTGACGCTGCTGTCCTGGCTGGCGGCCGTGGGCGCGGCGGGCGTGGCGCTCGGCATTGCCAGCCGCAAGCATTTCGGGCCTCTGCAACTGGCGCTCGGGGCGCTGGTGATGGGCGCAGGCATCGCCGGCATGCACTACATCGGCATGGCCGCCATGAACATGGCGCCCGGCATTTTCTGGGACTGGAGGCTGGTGGCGCTGTCGGTGCTGATTGCGGTACTGGCCTCGGCCGCTGCGCTGATGCTGTTCAAGCTGCTGCGCCAGGTCAAGCCCGGCCAGCGCCTGGGCTACCAGCTGGCGGCCTCGTTCGTCATGGCCGTCGCCATCTGCGGCATGCACTACACCGGCATGGGTGCGGCGCATTTCGCGATGGGTTCGGTGTGCCTGAGCGCCGGCGAGCTCGGCGGCCCGGGCCTCACGGTGCTGGTGTTGATGGCCACCGGCATGCTGCTGATCAGCACGCTGTTCACCTCGATGCTCGATGCGCGGCTGCAAAGCACCGCCGAGCGCCTGACCGAATCGCTGAAGGAAAGCAACAACCGCCTCAAGGCGGCGAACGACGAACTGCAGCACCGCGCCTTTTCCGACCCGCTCACCGGGCTACCCAACCGCCTGCTGTTCGAGGACCGGCTGCGTCAGGCGCTGCTGCGCCTGGACCGCGCCAACCATGATGGGGTGGTGGACCGGCTGGCGGTGCTGTTCGTGGACCTCGATGGCTTCAAGCCCATCAACGATTCCTTTGGCCATGCAGCCGGCGACGTGATCCTGCGCTGCGCCGCCGACCGCCTGCGCCTGGAGGCCCGCGAAGGCGATACCGTGGCGCGCGTGGGCGGCGATGAATTCCTGCTGCTGCTGGAAAACGTCACCGACGAGGCGGCCTGCATCGGCGTGGCCAAGCGCGCGTTGACCGCGCTGTCGAAGCCCTTCGAACTCGCCGGCCGGCAGGTGCAGATTGCCTGCTCCATCGGCATTGCCATCCACCCGGGTCCTGGCGAGCGCAGCAAGCTGGTGGCCAACGCCGATGCCGCGATGTATGCCGCCAAGCGCGCCGGCGGCAGCTGCCATGTGCTGTTCGAGCCGCACATGGGCTCGGATGCCTCGGCACAGCTCGAGCTGCAGAACGACCTGCGCCACGCGCTCGAGCGTGGCGAGATGTCGCTGCACTACCAGCCCAAGATCGACGGCCAGGATGGCCAGGTCTGCGGGGTCGAGGCCCTGCTGCGCTGGTCGCACCCGCAGCACGGCATGGTGAGCCCGGCGGTCTTCATCGCGCTGGCCGAGCGCTTCGGCCTGATCGTGCAGCTGGGCAACTGGGTCATCGAGGAGGCCTGCCGCCAGATGGCCGAGTGGAAGCACAGCGGCATCGTCATCCGCGTGGCCATCAACATTTCCGCGCACCAGCTGCGCGACAACAGCCTGGTCACCCGCATCGAGCAGGCACTGGCGCGGCATGGCGTGCCGGCCTCGCAGCTGCTGTGCGAAATCACCGAAACCGTGGCCATGGAAGACATGCAGGCCACGCAGCGCACCTTCGACGGCCTGGCGCGCATTGGCGTGTTCCTTTCGATCGACGACTTCGGCTCGGGTTATTCCAGCCTGAACTATCTGCGCCAGCTGCCGGCGCGGCAGCTCAAGATCGATCGCAGCTTCGTCCACGACCTCGAGTTCAGCGAGGACGCGCGCTCGGTGGTCAACGCGGTGGTGAAGCTCGCGCACGCGCTGAACCTGGGGGTGGTGGCGGAAGGCGTGGAGACCGCGGGCCAGCGCGACATCCTGCTGGAGATGCAGTGCGATGAACTGCAGGGCTACTTCTTTGCGCGGCCGATGCCCGCGGATGCGCTGCTGGCCTGGTCGCTGGGCGAGCAGGGCAAGAGCCTGCTGGACAACGTCCCCCCGGTTGGATTGCTGCGCTGAGTTCAGGCGCCCGGGCGCAGCACGGGCTTGCCGAGATAGTCCGGCAGCAGCTTGGCCGCCTTGCTGAAGATCTCGAACTCCTCGTCGGCCAGCTCCAGGGCCCGTTCGTCGAAATGACAGATGGTGCCGTAGAGGCCTCCCTGGCCATCGGCCAGCGGCAGGCCGATATAGGAGCGCAGCACGCCCTGGTACTTGTGGCCGTCGAGGCTGGACTCGTGCGTGGAATCGGCGGTCCTGAACACGCCGTCGCGCATGGTGAGATGGCAGAAGCTGTCCGTCAGCGGCACCACCTGCAGGAATTCGGGAATGATCTCGCCGCGCTTGTCGTGCAGGAAGATGTTGTGCAGTGCACCCTCTTGCAGGCGGAAGATGCCAGTGTAGCGGTGCGGAACGCGGGAATTGAGGAAATCGAGGCCGGCCGGGCCCTGGGTTTCAAGAAGGAGCCGGTACTCCTGGAGGGTCGGGGATTGCATAGACCCACAGAATACGCCAAATCACTTGCGCTTGGGATCCTTTTCGGCCACAGCGCAGCGCAGGCTGCAGCCTGCCGGGCCCGCGGCAGGCGCTCAGCTGGCCCTGGAATGCTCCAGGAAGAAACGCAGCATCTGCGCCGTGGCGTCGACCCCGTCGGCATCGGTATAGCTCGCGTCCATATCGCCGCCCGACCAGGCATGCCCGGCGCCATGCAACTGCCAGTATTCGGCCAGGGTGCGGCCATCGGCGTCGCGGTAGACGCTGTGGCTGTAGCGCCGGCCCCGGTCCGTGCGCCCTTCGAGCGGCTGCACGCCGCTGCCGGCCAGGCTGCGGGCCCTGAGGGCCGCATCGATGATGGCCGCGCCGTTGCTGATGTGCACGGTGCTGTCGGCATCGCCATGGAAGACGATGGTGGGCGGAGCGGCAACCGGCGTGGTCGCTCCCCATGCGCCCGGCGCGCCGCTGCGCATGGCGGCAAGCGCCGACATGACATCATTGGCACTGCCTCGCGGCAGGCCCGAATGCACGCCCACGGCGGCGAAGATATCCGGATAGGTCGCGCCCAGGATGTCGGCCATGGCCCCGCCCGCGGACAACCCCGCCACATAGATGCGCGCGAAGTCCACCCGGTGCTCGGCCGCCATGGCCAGGGTCAGCGCCGCCAGCACGGCGGGCTCGCCGCGGCCGCGCTGCTGGTGCTGCGGATGGAACCAGTTCCAGCATTTGCGCGGATTGGCGCGTTGGCTCTGTTCGGGGTAGAGCACCACCGCGCCCAGCGCCCGGGCCTGGGCATTCATGCGGGTGCCGGCGGCGAAGTCCGCCGCGTCCTGCGTGCAGCCATGCAGCATGACGACCATCGGCCGCGCGGCAGCGCCTGCCCGGGGGGGCACGTAAAGCCGGTAATCCAGCGTGCGGCCGCGGTGCGTGAAGCTGCCCGCGAGCCATTGCTCCTGTGTCTGCCCGGGCGTCTCCGTGCGCTCGCGCAGCTGCAGCAATGCGCTGGCATCTTCAGGCAGCCAACGCACCGCGCCAGGCGCGCTCACGGGGCCGCCGGTCATGTCCCGGACTGCCGGGGCGGCGGCATAGCGCAGGCTTTTGCGCGTCCACTGGCTGGCCTGCGCGCGCATTTTCTGAAGCAGATGGTTCACAGATTCTTTCGTTGGCGCCGGGGACGAAGGGGCCGGCAGGGCAGCATCCGGGTGCTTCATGCAATGTCGCCGACATCATAATGCTGCACTGCAACATTTGTCCCCGACCACAGGTAGGCATGGTCCTACTGGCAGGCGCTGCGTGTGCGGCGAGCGCGGCTCCGAGCCTGTGGGCCCGGCAGGAGCAGGCCTACATTTTTGGAGCTCGACCTCCCACGGTGGAGCCGGCCCTGGACGCACTGGACCTGCCGGAGTATGGGCTTACCTTAGGTTCATGCGAGCCCAAATCAAACCCACCGACCTCCCCAGCTCCGCCCCTGGGCAGCTGGTGCGGGACTTCATCGCGAACCCCAGCTTTCCCTGCGTGGGGGCCAAGTCCGCGCTCAACAAGGGGCGCCTGCAACTGCAGGAGTTCGGCGCGCTGGGCGATCCCGCTTTCACGCCCGCACTGCACGCCGCGCTGCTGCGGTATTCGCAGGACCACCCGGCGCCGGGCATGGTTCCCGTGACCTTCATTGCCGCCTTCGAGCGCGAACTGCTGGACGAGCACAGCTTCGAGCAGCGGCTGTGGCGCCAGCTCCAGGCACTGCACGAGCACGATTGCGCGCACGGCATTGCCTGGTCGCCCGAAGTCACCGATGATCCCGAGCGCAACGAGTTCTCGTTCAGCGTCGGCGGGCGGGCGTTCTTCGTGGTGGGGATGCACCCGGGTGCCTCGCGGCTTGCGCGGCGCGCGCCCATACCCTGCCTAGTGTTCAACTTCCACGAGCAGTTCGAGCTGCTCAAGCACAGCGGCAAGTACACCGGCATGCAGGATGCGATCCGCAAGCGCGATATCGCGCTGCAGGGCTCCATCAATCCGGTGCTGGCGCGCTTTGGCGAGTCTTCGGAAGCGCGCCAGTATTCCGGACGCGCCGTGGAAGCCGGTTGGCAGTGTCCTTTTCATTCGAAAGCCAAGCAAGATGCATGAAGTCAGCAGCGCAGTCAGCAACATCACGCGCATTCCGCCCCAATCCGGCGTCGCCTTCCGGCTGCGTGCCGGCGAGATCCTGCGCATCTGCGATCCGATGGGCGAGCAGGTGGCGGATCTGTTTGCATTCAAGGACGGCGAGCATGCATGCAGCCTGTCCTCCGGCCGCAGCATCGACTACGCGTCGAAGATCTACCTGAGCACGGGTGACCCGCTCTACTCCAACGACAGCCGGGTGATGTTCCGCATCCTCGAGGACCAGGTGGGCCGCCATGATTTCCTGCTCACTCCCTGCAGCCAGGAGATGTTCGAGATTCTCTACAAGCACCAGGGCCACCACCCGAGCTGCTTCGAGAACCTGTACCGCGCGCTGGCCCCCTTCGGCATCCGGCCCGAGCAGATCGGCACCACCTTCAATGTGTTCATGAACGTCGTGGTCGCACCCGACGGCACCGTGGCCGTGAAGGCGCCTACCTCCAGGGCCGGCCAGTACATCGAGCTGCGCGCGGAAATGGACCTGGTCTGCGGCCTGACTTCGTGCTCCGCGGAAAACTCCAACAACGGCAGCTTCAAGCCCATCGACTACGAGATCATCTCCGGGCGTTGAGGGGTTGGCGCGCAGAGAGACAGGCGTCTTGCGGCAGGCGCATGCAGGCGCTTTGCTGTAGGAGGGATGCAGCTTCCGCCTACACGGCTGCCGGGCCTTTGGGGACACGATAGCTGAGCACGGATTGTGCTTGGCTTGTCGCCACTCCTTCTCCCCAGGAATGTTCATGTTCTCTCTCCAAGAGGCTTCGCGCCTGCTGAATCCGACCCGCTGGCATGCCGGTGCGTCGGGCAATGCGCGCGCCGGTCGATGCCCGGCGGCCTGCGGGATCCCGTCCGGGTTGCTGGATGGCGGCACCAACCTGCTTCGCGGCGCTGCGTATGCACAGCGCTAGTCTCCTCGCTGCCGAGACAGGTTCCCAGAGCCGCCAGCACGCCCCTCTTTTCAACAGCTTCTGGATGGGGGGCTTCGAAGGCGCAGACCACCGCAATGGCCATGGCCACCCGCTGGACACCAATCAGCGCAATGGCCACCGCGCCCGCCTGGACGAAGACTACGCGGCATTGGCGCACATGGGCATCCGCGTGGTGCGCGAAAGCATCGGCTGGCGGCTGTTCGACGAAGGCGGCGCCTGGAGCATGCCGGCCCTGCGAGAACAGGCCCGGCTCGCGGCCCGTCATGGCATCCAGGTCATCTGGTCGCTGATGCATTACGGCTGGCCGCAGCGCCTGGATCCGTTCGAGCGTCCCGAGGAATTCATAGCGGCCTTTGCCGAGCATTGCGAGACCGTGGCCGCAATGCTGGCCGAGGTGCACGGTCCGGCTGCCGTCTACCAGCCGATCAACGAAATCTCCTTCCTGGCCTGGGCCGCAGGGCACACCGGGCTGATCCACCCCTATGTGCCGGGCGGGCCCGAGCGCGGCGCGCAGCTCAAGCGCGTGCTGGTGCGCGCCACGCTGCGCGCCATCGACGCGATCTGGCGCGTGGCGCCGGGCGCGCGCATCGTGCACACCGATCCCGCAATCCATGTCGAGGCGCCGCTGGGTGCGGGCCCGGGCGTCTGCGCGGCCGCGGCGCGCGAAGCCGAGGGCCAGTTCGAGGCCTGGGACATGATTTGCGGCCTCAAGGCCTCCGAGCTGGGCGGCGCGCCGCGCTACCTCGATGTGCTGGGCATCAACTACTACCACGACAACCAGTGGGAGCATGGTTCCGG
Organism: Comamonas endophytica; assembly: GCF_023634805.2. NCBI lineage: Bacteria > Pseudomonadati > Pseudomonadota > Betaproteobacteria > Burkholderiales > Comamonadaceae > Comamonas > Comamonas endophytica. Next base: position 53,644 of record NZ_CP106882.1, on the reverse strand, counting down.
CGCGCGCCTGCACTGGCATCTGCAGGACCGGCGCCGGCGTCCCTTCCATCGGCTGGCCGCGGCGCTCTGGCAGCGCTACCAGCGACCGCTGTGCATCAGCGAAACCGGCCATGTGGGCGAGGGCCGTGCGCAGTGGCTCGACGACATCGCCGGCGAGGTGGCGCAATGCCATGCGCAGGGCATCCCGCTGCTGGGCCTGTGCCTGTACCCGCTCATTGACCGGCCCGACTGGCAAGACTTCGATCACTGGCATCACGCCGGTCTGTGGGACGTACCCGGCGCCGATGCCGGGGACCTCACGCGCCGGCTGTGCCAACCCTATGCCGAGCGCCTGCAGCACTGGCTGCAGGCCTTTGGTGACCATGCGCTTCGTTTTTCTCCACCCTTCCTTGGTACCGCCATGAAAAGCATTGTTGTCTTCTCTCATCTTCGCTGGGATTTCGTGTACCAACGCCCGCAGCAGCTGATGTCGCGCCTTGCCGGCCAGCATCCGATCCTGTTCGTCGAGGAGCCCATCGTCGGCGCCGAGCGTACCTGGCTCGAGCGCTACAGCCCCTGCGCCGGCGTGCAGGTGCTGCGCATGCACGTGCCCGGCAATGCGCCCGGCTTTGCCGACATGCACATGGACCGCATGCGCGGCATGCTGCAGCAGTATCTCGACGACCATGGCATCGACCAGTACCTGCTGTGGTTCTACACCCCGATGGCGCTGCCGCTGGCGCGCGATCTCACGCCGCTGGGCCGCATCTACGACTGCATGGACGAGCTGTCGGCGTTCGATTTCGCGCCCCCGGCGCTGATCGAGCGCGAGGAGCAGCTGTTCCGCGAGGTGGATCTGGTGTTCACCGGCGGGCGCAGCCTCTACGAATCCAAGCGCACGCGGCATGGCGACGTGCATTGCTTCCCGAGCAGTGTGGACCACGCGCATTTCGGCCGCAGCGGCGTGCCCAGCCACCCCGACCAGGCCCACATCGCCGGCCCGCGCCTTGGCTACTATGGCGTGATCGACGAGCGGCTGGACCTGGACCTGGTCGGCGCGCTGGCCGATGCACATCCCGACTGGCAGATCGTGATGGTCGGCCCGGTGGTGAAGATCGACGCCGCACGCCTGCCGCAGCGCCCGAACCTGCACTGGATGGGCCAGCGGCGCTACGACGAGCTGCCTTCCTTCCTCTCCGGCTGGGATGTATGCCTGATGCCCTTCGCGCTCAACGCATCGACGCGCTTCATCAGCCCGACCAAGACGCTGGAATACCTGGCGGCGGGCAAGCCCGTGGTCAGCACGCCGGTGCGCGATGTGGCGCAGCAGTATGCGGACGTGGTGCCCATCGCCGCCTCGCCGGCGGAATTCGTCGCCGCCTGCGAAGGCATCCTGGCGCGCTCGCCCGCAGAGCAGGCGCAGTTCCAGGAACTTGCGGCCCAGGTCGTGGCGTCCACCTCGTGGGACCGAACCGCAACAGCCATGCAGGTGCTGCTCGAGCGCTTCGACGCCATCGAAGAAGCGATCGAGGCCGACGAAGCATTGGCCGTCAACACGCCGCTGCCGAGGCCGGTCCAGGTTCCGGCATGGGCGGCCACTGCCCAGCTGTCGCCCTCGCTGCCCGTGGCCTGATTCCTTTCATTCTTTCAGAGAAAGCCTTCATGGCCCATATCGCAATCGTCGGCGCCGGTTTTTCCGGCGCCGTGCTGGCCCAGGAATTGGGCCGTGCAGGTCACCAGGTCGAGGTGTTCGACACCCGCGCGCATGTGGCGGGCAACTGCCACACCGCGCGCGACGACAAGACCGGGGTGATGCTGCATACCTACGGGCCGCACATCTTCCACACCAGCAACCAGCGGGTGTGGGACTACATCCAGCAGTTCGGCACCTTCGTGCCCTTCATCAACCGCGTCAAGGCCATCACCGGCGGGCGGGTGTACTCGCTGCCGCTGAACCTGCTGACCATCAACCAGTTTCTCGGCCGCACCTTCTCGCCCGCCCAGGCCAAGGCCTTCTTCGACGAGATCGCCCAGCAGGGCGGCGCCGAGCCGGCGAATTTCGAGGAACAGGCACTGTCGCTGATGGGGCGCGACCTCTACGAGGCGTTCTTCAAGAACTACACCATCAAGCAATGGGGCATGTCGCCGACGCAGCTGCCGGCCAGCATCCTCAAGCGCCTGCCGATGCGCTTCAACTACGACGACAACTACTACGCAAGCCAGTACCAGGGCATCCCGCGCGACGGCTACACGGCCATCGTCGAGAACCTGCTGGACCTGCCGAACGTGACGCTGCAGCTGGGCACGCGCTTCGAGCGCTCGCTGGCCTCGGGCTATGACCATGTGTTTTGCAGCGGCCCCATCGATGCCTGGTTCGGCTGCGACGAGGGCCGGCTTGGCTACCGCACGCTGGACTTCGTGCGCGAGGACCACACGGGCGACTACCAGGGGAATGCGGTCATCAACTACTGCGACCTGTCCGTGCCCTGGACGCGCATTTCCGAGCACAAGCACTTCGCGCCCTGGGAACAACACGCCGACACCGTGATCTTCAAGGAATACAGCCGCCTGTGCGAGGAAAACGATACGCCTTACTACCCGATCCGCCTGGTGGCGGAGAAGGCGCTGCTGGCGCAATACGTGCAGCGCGCGCAGCTCGAGCGCAACGTGACCTTCGTCGGCCGGCTGGGCACCTACCGCTACATCGACATGCACGTGACGATTGCCGAGGCGCTGGACGTGGCCGAGCAATACCAGCAGAGCCTGGCAAGTGGCAAGCCGCTGGGCAGCTTCGTCATGGATCCGTTGGGCTGAAAACCCCAGGCGGGCCGGGATTGCCTGTTTTTTAGGCGCGCCCGGCAAACCCAGCACTGGCGCCACTTTGGCGAGTTATTCCGGCAGTTATGCACAAGCTTGGACCCGTGCCGTGGGGATAAGACGGCAGGGCTCCAGGCTTCGATCCGCACATCGCCCAAGGCATGCCGATGGCAGGCTGCGTCCGCGAACCGTTCCACCAACGCTTGACACCGACAGGCATGCGCCGCGCACCGGGAGGGATGCGCAGGTTGGAGCGCCGCGGCCCGGACACCACTAACAGAACATTAAAACCATAACCATTCACCGCATGCTGTCCCTATTCAACACCCTGGGCTTTGGCTTGGCGGATCGCCAGCTCAAGGCGCTCTACAGGAACCAGGCCGTCATCGAGTTCGATGCGTCCGGCCATGTTCTCTTCGCCAATGCCCATTTCCTGCGCCTGATGGGCTACACGAAGGAGGAGCTGCTGCAAAAGCACCACCGCATCTTCCTGGACCTCGACGGCCACGATGAATCCGAGTACCGGGACTTCTGGGAGCGTCTGCGCCGCGGCGAGTCGTTCGTGGGTCGCTGCAAGCGCGTCAAGAACTCGGGTGAAGTGGTCTGGCTGCAGGCCAACTACTGCCCGGTCGTGGATGGCCAGGGCCGTGTGCGCAAGGTGGTCAAGTACGCGATGGATGTGACGCCCGAGGTGCGCAGCAGCGTCGAGGCCGCAAGCCAGCTGGCGGCCGTGGGGCGTTCGCAGGCCGTGATCGAATTCACGCTTGACGGCCATATCCTGTGCTGCAACCGCAATTTCCTCGATGCCATGGGCTATGCATCGGATCGGGAACTGGTGGGGCAGCACCACTCGATGTTCGTCGACCCTGCCGAAGCCCGCAGCCCCGCATATGCAGCCTTCTGGCACAGCCTGGCGCAGGGGCAATACCAGAAGGGGCAGTTCCGGCGCATCTCGCGCTCCGGCGCGGATGTGTGGATCGAAGCCAACTACAACCCGGTGTTCGACCAGCGCGGCCAGCCCTTCAAGGTGGTCAAGTACGCCACCGACATCACGACGCGCTTCGAGGCCACCCGGCTGGTGCAAGCGGCATTCGAGCAGCTGCAGCAACTGGTGCAGGAGAATGCGGCCCGCGCCGACGATGCCAGCCACCAGGCGCGCCAGGTCGTCGACGTGGCCAATGGCGGCAGCAATGCAGTGGAATCGGCGATGCAGGCCATGCAGCAGATCCGCAAGAGTTCGGGGCGCATCGGCGAGATGGTTGGCCTGATCGAAGGCATTGCCTTCCAGACCAATCTCCTGGCGCTGAATGCCGCGGTGGAGGCCGCGCGCGCCGGCGAGCACGGCCGCGGCTTTGCCGTCGTGGCCAGCGAAGTGCGCAACCTCGCGGGCCGCAGTGCCGAAGCCGCCAAGGAAATCAAGAGCGTCATCGTGTCGTCTTCGGACAGCGTGCAGCACGGCTACGACCGGGTGCACGATTCAGGCACGATGATGGTGCAGATGAAGCAGGCGGCCCAGCGTGCCAACGCGGTGATGGAAGAGATCGCCCACGCGAGCAAACTGCAGCACCAGAACCTGGGTGTGGTCAACCATGCGATCACCCGGCTCGAGCATGCAGTGGTCAGCGGCTGATGGCGGCAGGCGCCGCGCAGCTGGAAAGAAACCTGCCGCCAGCCACCGCTTCAATTGCCCAGGGAGCCGCCGGGCTGGCGTGCCAGGCGGCACCTGCGCAGCGCAAGCAACGCGTGGCCGTCGGGGGTGAGGCTGTGGATGACGGCATCGGCCGGCGCAAGCAGCGTGCCGGCGACCAGGCCATCACGGCGCAGGTCCTCGAAGGCGCTGATATCTTCGGGAAGATGCAGATGCAAAGGCTGCGTGGCGGAGGCCACCTCGAGAAGGCGGTACTTCATACTTCGCTTTCCTTGGCTGTGTAGAGAACAGCGGGAACTGAAAGTCAAAAGCGTGTGCTACGGCGCCTAGACAATGGACCTCACGATACGCGATCGCTCCGGAAATGCAAGCATTTCCTATGTATCACCTACAGCTCTTGTAGGCTTTGACTTACAAGTCGCGGCAGTGGCCGGTTTCGATCATGTGATAGGCCTGACCTCGGCATGGTCCGGCGCCACTGCATACCCCTGGAGCCCCGATGACCCTGACCATCCACCATCTGCAAACCTCCCGCTCCCAGCGCATCCTGTGGCTGCTGGAAGAGCTGGGCGTGCCCTACGAGCTGCGCGTCTACCAGCGCGACCCCAGGACCCGCCTGGCGCCGGCCGAGCTCAAGGCCGTCCATCCTCTGGGCAAGTCGCCGGTCATCACCGACGGCGCCGCGGTGGTGGCCGAATCCGGAGCGATCATCGAATACCTGGCTGAGACCCATGGCGCGCAGACGCCCGCGGAGCTTTCCCATCTCGAGCCCGCGCGCGGCACACCCGAACATCGGCAGTGCCGGTTCTGGATGCATTACGCCGAGGGCTCGTTGATGAACTGGCTGGTCATGAAGCTGGTGTTCGACACCATACCGCACCAGCCCATGCCGTTTTTCGTGCGTCCGGTGGCGCGCGCGCTGTGCGCCAAGGTGCAGCAAAGGCTCATCGGTCCGAACGTGCAGACCGCGCTGGCTTTCATGGAGGCGCATCTGGCGCGGCACCGCTGGTTTGCCGGCGAGCACCTGACCATGGCCGATTTCCAGATGAGCTTTGCCGTCGAGGCCGCCTTGATGCGCAGCGGCAACGAGGCCGCCTGGCCGCACCTGCTGGCCTACCGCCAGCGCATGCGCGAGCGGCCGGCCTACCAGCGCGCGCTGCAAAAGGGCGGGCCGGTGGTGATGGGACGGTGAGACCCGCGGCGCACCGCCTCAAAGCCCCACCTTCTTCCAGCCCGCGTCCACCGCGGCTTCCGCCAGCGAGTCCTTGCCGAACAAATCCGCTGCCTGTTCCCGGGTCTTGGCCGCGAACTGCGCCATGCCCATGCGCGGGGCCAGGCCGGTCTTGGCCATCGCCTGATACCAGATCCTGCCGATGTTCTCCCAGCTGTTGCCGCCGACGAGCTTGCAGGCGGTGCAGAAGGCCAGGTTCGGCGGCCCGCTGCCGCTGTGCGGGTGCTGGCCGGGCTTCAACTGCCCGTAGTGCGTGGGCTGGGGCGCCAGGCAGTGCTTGGCATCTGGCTCGCACATGTCGCGCATGCAGGTGTAGCCGCGCTCGCGCGTGCGTGGGCCGATGATGTCGCTGCCGACCAGCCAGTCGGCGCGCTTGGCATCGTGGTTGAGGCGCCATTGGCGGAACATCGTGCCGAAGCAGTCGGACAGGCTCTCGTTGAGCCCGCCGGGTTCGTCGTCGTATTCGAGCTGCAGCGTGTATTGCGTGAGGCCATGCGCCAGTTCGTGCCCGATCACGTCGATGCCCGAAGCGAAGCTCAGGAACAGCTCGCCGTCGCCGTCGCCATAGATCATCTGCAGCCCGTTCCACATGGCGTTGTTGTATTTCTTGCCATAGTGCACCGCCGACATCAGCGTCATTCCCGCGTTGTCGATCGAGTTGCGCGCGAACACCTCGCGCAGGAAGGTGCCCATCAGGTCGGTTTCGCTGTGGGTGCGCTGCACCGTGGGATCCTTCGAATTGGCCGGGTCCTTGATCTGCAGGCCGGGCAGGCTCACGGTCTGCCGGCAGTCGAACAGCGTCACTTCGGGATTGCTGGTGAGCTCCGCCATCCACTGGTTTTCCATCAGGAATCCGGCAAGCCGGATGTTCTGCTTGCGGATGTCGCAAAAATGCTGGGTCAGGCGCGCGGTATATGCGACACGCTCACAGGTCTCCTTGGAAAGCGTCTGGTCGCTGGCCAGGCGGTCGAGCACATAGTCCGGGACGAAGCGGCATGGGCATCGGTGCATGTTGGACCTCCCATGGCATGGGACGGGCACGCTAGCCGGATGGAGAAATCGGCGCAGACCAGGGCTAGCGCCTTCTGCGCTTTTGCGCACCGCGGCAACGGCGCGCAATACATTCCTGATGGTAGACCGCGGCATCCAGGCGCCGCGCGATAGGCCCTGCCGCGGCGGATGGTTTGCCAGCCATGGCGATGGCCGCCTGCTCTTTCACTCAGGCCGTCGCCACATCCAGCCCCGTGTCGGCGTGGAGCAGCTCGACGAAGGTCTGCACGCAGGCATCGCTTTCCTTGCTGCGCACTGCTGCCAGGATGCACGATCGGCCGCCCTGGCCCGCCAGTGGACGAAAGTGCACGCCGGCCGGGCGGATGCCGCAGTAGCTGCTGGGGACGATCGATACCCCGATGTGGGCGGCCACCAGGGCCAGCGTGGTGGCGGTCTCGCTGCTTTCCTGGGCTATCTGCGGCGTGAATCCGGCGCGGCTGGTGAGCAGCGCGATATGCTCCGACAGGCCGCAGCCCAGCGTCGGCGGCTGCAGCACGAAGGGCTCGCCGGCCAGCTCCTGCAGCGCGATGGGCGCCATGTCCTGGCCCGCGAGCGGATGGCTGGCCGCCATTGCGACCACCAGCTCGTCGCGCCAGAGCTCGCGCGCAGCGCCTCGGGCGTGCGCAGATGCGGGGAGGGGCGCAGCAGGCCGACATCGATCTCGCCCTGCAGCAGCGCTTCGAGCTGCTCGCCGGTGGACAGGTGGCGCAAGACCACCTCGATATGCGGATAGGCCTGGCGAAAGCCCTGCAGCAACTGCGGAAAGCCCGGGAACAGCGGCACCGAAGCGGTGAATGCCAGGCGGATGCGACCGGCCACGCCGGAATGCGCCATCTGCGCCTGGCGCCTGGCCAGCGCGTATTGCTCGGTGATGCGCAAGGCGTGCGCCAGGAACACCCGGCCCGCCTGGGTCAGCGCCACCGAACGCCGCGAACGCTCGAGCAGCAGCACGCCCAGCTCGGCCTCCAGCGCCTGGATCTGCTGGCTCAGCGGCGGCTGGCTGATGTGCAGGCGCTCGGCGGCGCGGCTGAAGTTCAGTTCCTGGGCCACGGCAATGAAGTAATTGAGACGGCGCAGATCCATTGAGATGAAAAACCTATCAATTGGCGATTGAAAAAGTATTGGACCATATAGCGGGGCGTGCCGAGAATGCCGCAAAAAGCCAAATCGATCTCTCAAGGAAGACAAGCAATGACATCGCGCTCTCACTGGACCCTCGCCACGGCCTTGCTGGCCGCCTCCTGCCTGCCCCTGGCGGCACATGCCGCGGGCTATCCCGACAAGGCCATCACGGTGGTGGTGCCCTACTCCCCGGGCGGCGGCGTCGACATCATCACGCGGCTGATCACCACGCCCATGTCGCAGGCGCTGGGCCAGAGCATGGTGGTGGACAACAAGCCCGGTGGCGGCACCAATATCGGCATGTCCGCGGTGGCGCGCAGCCCGGCCAACGGCTATACGCTGCTGACCTCGTCCAATACGTTGACCACCAACAAGGCGCTGTATTCCAAGCTCAACTTCGACCCGCTGAACGACTTCGTGCCGATCGGCCGCATCGGCGAGGCGGCGCTGGTGGTGGTGGTGAACGCCAAGTCGCCCTACAAGACCCTGGGCGAGCTGGTGGCCGCGGGCAAGGCCAAGCCCGATGCGCTGTCCTTCGGCACCGCGGGCGTGGGCAGCTCGGGCCACATGGCCAGCGAGCTGCTGCTGCGCGCCGGCAGCTTCAAGGCGGTGCATGTGCCCTACAAGGGCGGCTCCTCCGCCGTGACCGACCTGCTGGGCGGCCGGCTGGATTTCATGGCCATCAATCCGCTGGAAGTCGTCAGCCACGTGAAGAACGGCTCGCTGCGCGCGCTGGCCATGCTCAACACCAAGGGCTCGCCGCTGCTGCCCGAGGTAAAGACGGCGCAGTCGCTGGGCTACAACGTGCAGGCCACGGTCTGGTGGGGGCTCAATGCGCCCAAGGGCACGCCTGCCCAGGTCGTCGAAACGCTGAACAAGGCCTTGAATACCGCGCTGGCCACGCCCGAAGTGAAGACCCGGCTGGCCGAGATCGGCGCCAGCCCCGTGGGCGGCACGCCGGCAGAATTCGCGCAGTTCATCCAGGCCGAGTCCGCTTCGCTGGGCGAGCTGATCAAGGCGGCGGGCATCACTGCCGACTGAAGCGCGCAACGGCGCCTGCCGGCGGCAGCGCGCCGAGAAAAACACTGACACCCGCCAATGCGCCGAAGTCGCCACAATGGCGGGGCGTGAAACCGGACAAGCCGGTCCATGGGCCGTTGCCAGGCGGGAGGAGGGTTTTGCAACCATGCCGCGCAATGTCGAAATCAAAGCCCGCATTGCCGACATCGAGCAGGTCGCCTGCCTTGCCGCAGCCCTGGCCGATCACGGGCCCACGGAGATCTTCCAGGACGACACCTTCTTTCGCTGCGCCAAGGGCCGGCTGAAGCTGCGCGAGTTCGCGGCCGGGCATGGCGAGCTGATCTTCTATCGGCGCCCGGGCCAGGCGGGGCCGAAGGCGTCGTTCTACCTGCGCACTGCCACCTCCGAGCCGGCGCATCTGCGCGCAGCCCTGGCGCTGGCCTATGGCGTATCGGGGCAGGTCGTCAAGCGGCGCCGGCTGTTTCTCGCCGGCAGGACGCGCATCCATCCCGACCAGGTGCAGGGGCTGGGCAGTTTCCTGGAACTGGAAGTGGTCCTCGAGGAGGACGAGCCAATGGATGGCGGTGTGCGCGAAGCCGAGAGCCTCATGCGGCGGTTGGGGATCGATGTGGCGCAGTGCGTGGAACAGGCCTATGTGGATTTGCTGGCCGGCGATGCGCGGTGATGCATTGCCGGCATTTCCTGCCTGGCAGCCTATCAGCGTCTGAGCCGCCGCCGTCCGCTTTGCCGGGGGGCATGCAGCGCCTGCACGGCCTGTGCCAGCAGCGCGGGCGAATCGACGATGCTGTAGCTGAGGGCGAAGGCCGCCCGGGTGTCGTTGACGACGGCATCGGCATAGGCCGGCGGGCGCCGGTCCGCCAGCGGTGCAAGGGCCTGGCGCAGCGTTGCTTCCCAGCGGTCCACGATCATTTCGCTGGTTTCCAGCAGGTATTGCGCCGCTTCTTCCGCAGCCATGCCGAAGTGGCCTGACGCCGCGATCAGCCGTTGCGGCTCCACTCCCGCGCTCCCATCCGCGCCCGTCGCCATGGCCAACACGGGCATATGGCTTGCGCCATGCTCCTGCGGCGGGCGCCAGATGGGCGTGATGTCGAAGGCGGGGGCCAGTTGCCAGGCGCCGTCGACGAACAGCAAGCCGTGGTTGCGCGGATGATCGTCGACGTTGCCCACCAGTGCATTGAACGCCATGCGCTTCCACAATTGCTGCAACTGGCGCATCAGCATCGACGGGTCCGCGTTGCGGCCCCAGATCCTCATCCTGTCGGCCAATATCGGGTACGAGCGCAACGCGTGGCCCCGGACGGCGGCTGGCGGCAGTTGCAGGACCGTATGGGCAGACGCAAACAGGCTTCGCTGCGGCGTCCCGGGGTTTCCTGCCCGGTCGAAACGTTCCACCATGAGCGCCTGATGGGGTCCCACGGTCTGCAACCGGACCGGTGCCGCGTCGATGTCCGCCTGCGCCGCCAGCGTCATCGCGGCGTATTCCATGGCTGGCATGCCCTGTCGGTCGCCGCGGTCCTGCATCTTCACGAGCCAGAGACGGCCCTGGTGCGCAAAGGTGGCTTTCGGACGCTCGCCGCCCGCGCTCGTTGCGGCATCCCCGTTGGCTCTTCGCATGGCGCGCGATCCCGGAGCACCTTCTTCCAGGCGCTCCAGTTCGTGCTGCAGCCCCTCGATGGACGGGGGCGACCAACGCAGCTTGCGGTCGATATCGTGGCAGACCTCGATCGCGCTCACGCCGTCCGCTGGCCCCGCTTCCAGAAGCTCCAGTTCGGTGAGGTCGCGTTGGTATCGGTCGTGCAGCTGCGCGTTCAGCCGGTCCTGCCCATAACCCGCGGGTTTGGCATCGAGCAGCACACCCGGGAGTTCCTGCGTGGTCAGCACTGCAGGCTTCAGGCGAAGCTCGACGGGATCGAGCGCCGGTGTGCCAACGGCTTGCGCCAGGTAGGCAGGGTCGTACTGGAACCGGTAGCGCCTGCCATCGCTCGACAAGGCCGCGGCCCGCACCGGCTCGGTCGCCCCGGGCAGCCATGCCCAGACCGGGGTCGAATCAGGCATCGGGCTCTCTCCTCACCACATGGGGCCGTTCCGCCAGAGGCGGCGGTTGCAGCCGCTCGCGCGCATAGTCGACCAGGCCAGGATCTGCCTGGAGCTCGAACAGCTTGCCCGTCTGCTCCAGAACTCCGAGCGCCGACATGAGCTTGAGAAGGTTGCCGATGGAGACTCCGTCATGGCCGCCTTCGACGGCCGCCACGGTGCTGATGCCTACATCCGCCAGATGCGCCAGATCGGCCTGGGTGAGATGCCGGGCCTTGCGCACCACTGCGGCACGAGTGGCCAGGCTAGCGAGCTCCCGCTGGACCACGACCGGAACCGGGGACTTCTGCAAGCGATGGCACCTAGTATCTGGCATAACAATGATTTTAAATGGATTTTCGTTGTTATAGCAATGAAACACGCGGCCATACGTTGTTTGCCCGGCGTCCATGGTCAAGCATGGGTCCAACTGGTTGGCGCGACAGCTCATGTCGTGCCAGCGTCCTTCGGCCGCGTCACCAGGGCAGGCGCTGCCCGTCCCAGGACCAGAAACCGCCGCTGTCTTCGGGACCCAAGCCATCGAGCACCGCCAGCAGTTCGCGCGCCGCATCCCGCGCGGGCCGGCCAATCTGCGCGCCGCGAAAGGGCGCCGACAGGGCGGAGTCCACCGTGCCCGGGTGCAGTGCGGCCAGCACCGCCTGCGGATGGGTGCGCGCCATTTCAATGGCCGCGGTCTTGAGCACCATGTTCAGCGCCGCCTTGGAGGCGCGGTAGCTGTACCAGCCGCCCAGGCGGTTGTCGCCAATGCTGCCGACCTTGGCCGACAGCACCGCGACCAGGCTGCGCTCGCGGCGCGCCAGCAGCGGCGTGAAATGCGCCAGCGCCAGGGCCGGGCCGATGGTATTGATGGCAAAGCTCGCCGCCAGATGCCCGGCACGCAGATCGGCCAGGCGCTTTTCCGGGCCGCCGCTTGGGCCCTGCAGCATGCCGGTGGCAATGATCAGCAGATGCCAGGGCTGCTGTGGATGCAATGCCTGGGCGGCCTCGGCCACGCTGTCGGGCGCCGTGAAGTCGATGCCGGGATCGGTATCGCGTCCCAGCGTGCGGACTGCGGCGCAGCGCGGGTCGGCGCGTAGGTGCTCGGCGAGTGCGCCGCCGATGGCGCCGGCCGCGCCCAGCACCAGGGCGCGATAGCCTTCGGGCAGGGATTGCATTGGAGTCCCCGGCGCGGCGCTCACTGCTGGCCGGCTCGGTCGTGGCTGACCCAGATCAAGGCATCGGTGTCCACGCCCAGCGCCCTGGCGCGGGCCAGGATCGCGGCCCTGGTGGCTGGATCGAGGCTTTTCTCGCGCGCCAGGATCCAGCTGGAATCCAGCTCGGACCCCACCACCAGCGCCCAGTGGTAATCGGCATCGAGCGCGGCCACATGGTAGCCGCCGTAGAACGGCCCGAAGAACGAGACCTTGAGCGAGCCGGTGGTGGGCTCCCCGGTGAACCGCGCCTTGCCCACGGCTTCGCGCCACTCGCCCTTGGCCGGCGAGAAACCGCGGTTGATCACCTGCACGCTGCCATCGGTCTGCGGGGTATAGGTGGCGGTCACATCGGTGAGGCCGCGCTCGAAGGAATGGTCGAGGCGCGCGATCTCGTACCAGCGGCCCTGGTAGCGCTGCAGATCGAAAGGGCTGACGGCCTGGACACCCGGCGGTGCGCTGGTGCTGCCGCAGGCGCTCAGCAGCACCGACCCGGCAAGCCCGATGGCCAGCAAGGCCGCGCCGGCAAGACGCGGCAAGCCGCGCGGTACATGGGGAGGTCGGGACATGGGACGAGGCTCCTGCTTGTCTTAAGGAAAGCCCCAGGATACGGCAGGTGCAGCGCACAGCGGCCATCGGCGCCCATGCCAGACGGAACTCGCGCGCCGCGCCTACACCGCCGCCTCGACCCCCAGCACCGCCGCCACGCGCGAGGACATGTCCGCCTTCACATAGATGCCGGTGGTGGAGATGTCCGCATGGCCCAGCAGCTGCTGCACCACGGCCAGGTCCTTGCCGCTCGAGCGCAGCGACTGGTGCGCGAAGGTGTGACGCAGCCAGTGGGCCGAGGCCTTGAGGAAGTCGGTGTCGCCCGCGCCGGGCTGCTGCTGCACCTGGCGGAAGAAGTTCTTCAGCACGCCATGCAGCCGCGCGGCCGACAGCGCGCCGGTGGCGTTGGCTTCGCGCCGCGCATTCGAGGCCAGGTCGCCGATGGTGCCGTCATTGCCCAGCGCCAGGCGTTCGTCCAGCACGCCCAGCAGCGGGCAGTCCTTCTTCGGCATGTCGGCGTAACTGGCCAGCGCGCCCGAGTCAATCAATGCCAGGCGGTCTTGGTAATGGGCTTCCAGCGCCTGCAGCGTCTCGGGCTTGAGCGGCACCATGCGCTCGCGGTTGCCCTTGCCGGCAAAGCGCAGCGCCCAGATGTCGGAATCCATGTTGTCCAGGCGCACGCGCTCGATGTGTCCCCAGGTCATGTTAACGGCCTCGGCGCGGCGCAGTCCCGCAGTCTGCAGCAGCAGCAGCGCCGCGCGCAGGCGGCGCTTGACGGGGCCGTCCGGCATTTCCTGCAGCGTGGTGCGGATGGCCTGCAGCGCCTGGTTGGAGAAGGAGCGCATGACGTCCATCTGCATGTCGCGGCGCCTGCTGCCGCGCACGCTGGCCACCGCGTTCGCATCGAGGTAGCCACTGGCATGCCAGTCGCGGTACATGGTGGCGATGGCGCTCATCGTCTGGCGGATGCTCAACTCGGCCAGCGGGCCGCGCAGCGGGCGCCAGTCTTCCGAGCCCTTGGTGACGGGCGCCTTCTGGCACCAGTGCGCGGGCGGCGCGCGCAGGAATTCCTTGAAGGCCAGGAAGTCCTCGGTGGCCAGCGAGGACAGGGTGGTGCGGCGCTCGACCAGCGCCCAGAGCACCAGCCGCTCGATGGCGCGCCGGTAGCTGTCCTGCGTGGCGGCGGACTTCTCCGAAAGCGTGGCAAACCAGGCCTCCACCGCCTCGCGGTCGGTATGCGCCTTGAGGGTGTTGGGCCGGTGCGAACGGAACAGGCCGTCGTCGCCCAGCATTTCCAGCGGCCAGGCCAGTGACTCCAGCGGTACCAGCCCAAAGATCTCGGGCGTGGCGGGGCTGCCCAGCGTTGCCGGCAGCAGCGAGGCCGCGGGCGTGAACTCCGCGTAGATCATCTCCTGCGCAATGCGATGATGGATGCGCACGCCGATCGCCTCCTGATGGTCGGACAGCCACAGCAGCACCCGCTGCGCGCGCGTGCGGCCCACGCCGGGCAGCTGCGCATACCAGCGCCGCCCCTGCAGGTTGATCCAGCCGATCGCATCGCCCAGGCTCAGCACGCCATGCACGCGCAGCTTGGCGCAGATCGCGGCATCGAGCCACAGCTGCGTGGGGTCGGTGCCCTGCGGGTGCTGCGCCACATGCGCCTGCACCCAGTGCAGTGCCTCGAGCTTGCCGCGCAGGATCTCGGCGGCCGTCGGGCCCGCGCCCTGCACGCGGTCGCCGAGCTGCTCGCGGTAGAGCTCGATCAGCTCCTTCTCGCTGAACATGTCCTCGGCAAAGCCCGCGGCGAATTCCTCGAGGGTAGGCAGCTCGGGCGTGGGCGCGGCCCGGGCCAGCAGCTGCGCCAGGATGCGCGTTCCCTGCTCGCGGTCGGGCAGGTTCTGCAGCGCCAGTTCGATGCGCTGCTCGAGCTGTTCGCGGTAGGCGCCGGCCGCGCGCCGGTCCATGCTGCCCAGGTGCAGCAAGTAGCGGTTGGCAGCCAGCTTCTCGTCGATGCCCTGCAGCACGGCGCGCAGGAAGGAAGTCTCGCTGGCCGAGATGCGCGCGCCGGCGCTGGCGATCTTCGCCTTGGCGCCCGGTGGCCGGCCGCGGCGGCGCCTGGGGCGCTCGGCGGCTTCCTGCGCTGGCGGGTCTTCTTCGATGTCGACCACTTGCAAGCGGTCGATGGGCTGGCCTAAGGGCTCACGCATGCTGGATTCAAACGGGGGAAACGGATGGCTGCATCATATATTTCCGTGCGCTACTTCCATTGGTCGCTCCCATCAGCCCTTGACTACGCCACCGGATTCAGCCAGGAATTTAGCCGCTAAAAAAGCCGCCATCCACATGGCCGCGGGAGCAGCCAGACAACACAGCCCGCATGGCGATATGCGGAATCGGTCGTTGCCCGCAGCGACGGCCAAGTGCAATTGCTTTTGCTGCGGTGAAAAGCGGCTCAGCCCATCTGCATGATTTTGTGCCGTGTGGACCTGTTCAGGCACCTGATGCAGCGGCAGGGGCAAGGTCTTCGGGACGCGTGACAAAACACGCGCTGACTACTGCCCTGGGGAGCGGGCGATGCCCGGCAGCGGCGGGCCGCTGCCGTTGGCAACCCCACGCCGCCTGGCGCCCGGCGCTTCTGCGTCTTGCCCCGCATGGCCGCCAGCCAGGCGCAAGCTGCCAAAGATGCGAAAATTTTGCTTTTTACTCACCGACCTGCCGCGGCGCTTGCGGCGGTCCCGCCATGTCCCTTCTCGACCCCACCATTCTCGTCTTGCTGGCCCTGGCCGTGGTCAGCATGTTTGCCGGCAACCATACCGTGGCGGCTGCCATGGCGGTGCTGATAGTCATTCGCGTCACGCCCCTTGCGCTTTATTTCCCCTGGCTGCAAAAGCATGGGCTCAATATCGGCATCTTCCTGTTGATGGTGGCGGTGATGGTGCCCATTGCCAGCGGCAAGATTCCGGCCATGGACCTGCTCAAATCCTTCACCCACTGGAAGTCGGCGGTGGCCATCGTCGTTGGCATTTTCGTCGCCTGGCTCGGCGGGCGGGGCGTGACGCTGATGGCGGCGCAGCCGGGCGTGGTGGCCGGGCTGATGGTCGGCACGATTCTCGGGGTGGCGTTCTTTCGCGGGGTTCCGGTCGGGCCGCTGATCGCGGCGGGGGTGGTTTCGCTGCTGATCGGCAGGTCGTGAGCGCTGCCCGGGCGCTGGCGGCAGGGCGGGAACGGGATGTGACCATCCCTGCCCCCCCGCCATGCCCGTCCAGGCGTGCTCAGCAACCGAGCTGGCGGATGAGTGGCGCGAGTTCGCGCTTTTGCTCCAGCCCGAAACCCGGCGCTTCGCTGGGCCGCACCTTGGCATTGCGGATCTCGCAGGCCTGCGAATAGCCGCCAAAGGGCTGGAACACGCCGGGATAGGCCTCGCAGGCCCCCAGCCCAAGGCCAACGACGATATGCAGATTGATCAGGTGGCCGCCGTGCGGCACGGCCTGGCGCCGGTCGAAGCCATGCGACTCGAGGATCTCGATCATGCGCGCATACTCCGTCAGGCCATAGCTCAGGCCCGCGTCCATCTGGAAGATGTCGTGCCCGGGGCGCATGCCGCCGAAGCGCACCAGGTTCAGCGTGTCGATGGCGGAAAACAGGTTCTCCCCGGTGGCGACCGGCCCGCCATAGGCTTCGATCGCCTCGCGGTTGAGCTGGAAGTCCAGGGGATCGCCGATCTCCTCGAACCAGCGCAGGCCGAGCGGCTTCAGTTCCTTCGCATAGGCCAGCGCGGTGGGCAGGTCGAAGCGTCCATTGGCATCGACCATCAGGTGGGCGGGGCCGCCGGCCACCTCCAGGGCCTCCTCGACGCGCCGCATGTCTTCGGCCAGCGGGGCGCCGCCGATCTTCATCTTGAAGCTCTCGAAGCCCAGGTCGCGGTAGCTCTGGAACTCCTCGCGCAGCGACTTGCCCGCGCCAGACGCGTAGTAGTAGCCTCCGCCGGTATAGACCTCCACTGCCTCGGCCTGCGCAGTGCGGCCGAATGCGCGGGCAATCGTGGCATAGGCCGGTTCCTCGGCCAGCTTCGCATTCAGGTCCCAGACCGCCAGTTCGATGGCCGCGGCGGCGCCGGCCCGATCGCCATGCCCGCCCGGCTTCTCGTTGCGCATGATGGTGGCCAGAACCTTGGCGGCGTCGAACTGCCGGCCGTCCTCGGCCAGCAGCGAGGCCGGCGCCGCGGCCAGCAGGCGCGGGATCATCCGCGTCTGGATGATCCCGCTCTGGGCGAATCTTCCAATGGAGTTGAAGCCCAGCCCGATGACCGGCTTGCCATGGCGCACCACGTCCGTGATGAGCGCCACCAGCGAGACCGTGTGCTCGGAAAAATTGACGACCGCGTTGGCCACGGCGCCTTCCAGGGGAACCGCGAGCTCGCGGATATCGACGATGCGCATGCTGTGCTTTCCTGTTGTCATTCGGGCTGGATGCCGGCGGCCTTGATGACGGAGCCCCATTTCGCCAGCTCGCTGGCGATGAACTGCTCGAACTCCGGCGCGGAGCTGGCAATGGTCATCATTCCCAGGCCGTCCAGGCGCGTCTTGACCGGCTCCTGCGCCAGCACCTTCTTGAGGTCGGCGTTGATGCGGTCGCGCAGGCCCGGGTCCATGCCCTTGGGGCCGGCGATGCCCAGCCACCCCAGCGCGTCGAAGCCGGGAACGCCGCTTTCGGCGATGGTCGGCACGTCGGGCAGCTGCGGCACGCGCTGGGCCGTGGAGACCGCCAGCACGCGCATCTTGCCGCCCTTGACGTGGGGCAGCACGCCCGGCAGCGAATCGACCATGGCCTGCAGCTGCCCGCCGATCAGATCGGTGTAGGCCGGCGCACTGCCACGGTAGGGAATGTGCTTGATCGGCATGCCGGTGCGCTGCTTGAGCAGCTCGAAGGTCAGGTGCTGGAACGAGCCCACGCCGCCCGAGCCATAGCTGAGCGTGTTGGGCGCGGCCTTGGTCGCGGCCAGCAGGTCCTGCAGCGTCTTGTAGGGCGAGTCCGCCGCCACCACCAGCGCCTGGGCCACGCCGGCGACGTTCATGATCGGCGTGAGCTCACGCGGGTCGTAGCCCGGGTTGCGGTACAGATGCGGGGCCGCGGCCAGCGGCCCGCTCGAGCCCAGCAGCAGGGTGTGGCCGTCGGCGGCGGCGCCGGCCGCGGCCTTGCTGCCCAGCGTGCCGCCCGCGCCGCCTTTGTTCTCCACGACCAGCGATTGCCCCCACAGCTTGCCCAGCGGCTCGCCCAGCACGCGCGCCAGCACGTCGCCGCTCTGGCCCGCGGTGAAGGGCACGATGATCGTGACCGGCTTGGCGGGATACCTGCCAGCGGGGGTTTGGCTCCAGGCGGGCGCGGCAGCGGCTGCGATGGCCGCGAAGGCAAGGGACAGGTGAAGGCTTCGGCGTCTCATGGCATTCCTTGGTGATGATGACGGATGCTATATTTGTCCCAATGTTTGATATGTAGGGACATATCCGATGAACATATGCCGTACATACGAGGGGAGGAAAACCGATGGCCGTTGCCATGTATCAACAGATCGCCGAAGAGCTGATCCAGCAGATCCGGGCCGGGGAGCGGCCGGTCGGCTCGTTGCTGCCGACCGAACTGGCGCTGATGGCGTCCTATCGGACCAGCCGCAACACGGTGCGCATGGCCTTGCAGCAGCTTCAGGCGCGCGGCCTGATCTCGCGCCGGCGCAACCGCGGCACGATGGTCGAGGCGCTGCCCGGAGGGGTCGCCACGTTCACGCAGTCGCTGTCGTTCGACAACCTGGTCACGCTGGCCAGCACGGCGCAGCGCACCATGCTCGATTCTGCGGATGTGGTTCTGGACACCGCTGCCGCCAAGGCGCTGCAGTGCCAGCCCGGCTCGCGCTGGTGCCGCCTGTCGATGCTGCGCAGCGTGGCCGGCAAAGCCAAGCCGCTGGGGTGGACCGATGCCTATATCGATCCCCACTACCGCCAGGTGATCGCGCTGGCCGAGCAGCAGCCGGCCAAGCTGCTGGCCGACCTCATAGAGACCGAATTCGGCCGGCGCATCGAATGCGTGGAGCAGACGGTGTCGTGCTGTTCGGTGGACGAGGACATGGCGCAGCCGCTCGGCGCGGCGCGCGGCACGCCGGCGCTGCGAGTGCTCAGGCATTACCGCGACGCGGCGCGCGCCGTGGTGATCGTGACCAGCACGCTGTACCCGGAGAACCGGTATTCGATCGTCTCGGTACTGGCCAGAAACGCATGAGCTGCATGATGTCCCGATGCCACGCGCGCAAGAGCCCGCATATCCGCCGCAAAACCCGCATTCTTGCAAAATGCGGATGATGGCTTAAACTCACCATTCAAGAGAATGATTTCTCTCAAATGGAGAAAAGTATGAAAGCAACTTCCGGCATGCATGGCCGTGCCAAGCGCGGCAAGGGCGGCACCGGCACCACCGTTCCTGGATGGTCCGTTCTGCTGACCCAAGGCAGCGGCCTGGAGCCGTCAGTGGATGCCAAGGCGCCGACGCTCTATACCTATCTCTATGAATTGAGCCCGCTCAGGAGCATCGACCTGGCGCGCGATGGCGTGCCGGCCTCGGCCATCGAGGTGGTTGCGCAGGCCATGGACATGCCCGTGGCGCGGGTGCAGAAGGCACTGAATCTGCCGGCCTCGACGGTGGCCCGGAAGATCAAGTCGCAGGAGAACCTGCCAGTCGACCAGAGCGAGCGCGTCATCCAGGCCATGCGGCTGATCGGCCTGGCCGAGCGGCTGGTGGATGAATATGGCGATCCCGAGCTCAGCCAGGGCTTCGATGCCGCGCGCTGGTTCGGGGAGTGGATCGAGGAGCCGAATCCGGCGCTGGGCATGCAGAAGCCCGTCGAGCTGCTGGACACTGCGACCGGCGCCGGGCTGGTGGAATCCCTGCTGCACAAGATGGTTTCCGGGGTCTACGCGTGACGCAGTCCCCGGGGACCGTCTCGTATTGGCGCATAGCGACCCGCGGGCGTACCTGGGAGCCCACCGACCTCAGCGGCGGCGGTGGCGCGGCCACCGGGGGCCGGTGGAACGAGAAAGGGGTGCCTGCCGTCTATGCCGCGACCAGCGTGGCGCTGGCGTGCCTGGAGACGCTGGTGCACATGAACCAGGGCGGGTTGCCGATCGCGCGGTACCTCGTCGAGCTTGAAGTGCCGCGCGACGTTGCCGAGAAGGCAGGCCGCATGGAGCTGCCGCAGGACTGGAACGCACTGCCCACCAGTTTTGCCGCGGCCCAGGCCGGCACCGAATGGCTCAAGTCCAGGGCGGGCCTGCTGCTGCTGGTGCCATCGGTCATCGTTCCCATGGAAAACAATGTTCTGCTCAACCCCGCGCATCCCGACCTGGCGAAGGTGAGGGCCGTCAACCACGGGCCCTTCCGCTATGACGGCCGCCTGGTGCAGATGCTTGCCAAGCCGGGCCGCAGATAGTGCTCACTGCAGCTTGGGCTCTTCGCTGCCGTCCAGTCCCAGCTCCTGCGCCGCACGCTGGATTTGCGCCATCTGGTAGTCCTGCACCGTATGCCGCGACGACACCACGCGGTGGTCCGGGCCGGGAACCAGCAGCCAGGCGCTGGCGCCCTCGTCATGTGGATGCGGCATGGCGAACATCAGGAACTCGCAGTCGATGCCCCAGACGTCGTCGACCTCCATCTCCCGGCATTGCGCGGGTACATGCAGGAAGCTCACGCGCTCGCTGACGGCCGCCAGAAAGTCCTCGTCCTGCGCGTCTTCGGCATCCGGTGCGCCCTGGATCGGGTCGATGAAGGTGATGATGGCCGTGCTGCTGAATGCGCCATGCTCCCACTCGGGCGCTTCGCGCTGGAACATCAGGGTGGCCCTGCCGGTGAAGGCAAAGCCCGACTGGTCGTCGCCATAACGGAAGCTTCTGGCCGCGGCCACCGCCTGCGCGTAGCCTTCGTCGTCGATGCCCACGAAGCCAAGGTCCTCGGTGATGCTGCTCATGTTTCCATCCAAAAAATCAAGCCCGGTCCAGATATCCGGACCGGGCCGTGTTGCATTGCCCGATTATCGCCGCGCCAGCGCTGCTCAATGCAGCCGTTCGCGCTGGACTGGCTCAACGCGCAGATGCAGCAGCGTGAAATACAGCGTCACATCGCCTTGCTGGTCGATGAAGGTGCCGACGGCACGCTGCAGCCGCGCCGCGATGCCCAGGCACTCCATGGCTTCGGGGCGGCCGCCGGAAATGCGCGCGGTTGTGAGCAGCGCCAGCTGGTGCTCGCGGCCGAATTCATGCACCACCTCCAGCGCCTGCCCGTGCTGGCGCGGAATGGCTTCGTTGGCCCAGCTCCACACGAAGCTGCCCTCGCTGTCGCTGGTGGTGCCCACCAGGCAGGCGGTGGCGACCACCGGGCCGAGGGAGCCTTCGAACGTCAGGGTTGCGCTTTCCAGATCCCAGGTGCAGGCGGGCGCTGCGTCCAGGCCATACTCGCGCGGCCATTGCGCGTTGTTGCGCACCATGCTTTCGGCGGCCTCGCGGCTCCAGGCGGTCCAGTCGGTGGCTTGTGGTTCGGTGCTCATTGCGGATCCCTTTGATTTCCTTGCGGTATTGTCGGCCAAGACACAGTGCCGGATGGGCCTGCCGTCCTCGGGGCGATTCGTGGACATGGGTGCGCAAGCGGCAATACTGGTTCCATGCAGCCCAACTTCATCACCCGTACCGCCGCCGTGCTGGCTCTTGCATTACCAGCCGGCGCCTCCTACGCCCAGGGCAATCCGCTCGAAGCCGAGCGCTGGAAGACGCGGCCGGTGGTCGTGGTCGTGGCGCAGCCGGGCGACCCGCTGCTCGCCCGGCTGCGCGCCACCCTGGGCGAGACCGCTGCGCGCGAGGCCTTTCGCGAACGCGAGATGGTGCTCTACACGGTAGTAGCCGGGGAGGGCCGGCGCAACGACCAACCCCTGGAGAAGGCACAGACTGCGGCGCTGCTGAAGGCGCTGCAGCTCGATGCGCGCGGGCCGTCGAGCTTCGTTCTGGTCGGCAAGGATGGCGGAGTGAAGCTGCGCGAAGGCCCGTCCATCGATCTTCAGGAAGTTTTTGCCGAAATCGACCGGATGCCGATGCGCCAGCGCTAATGCCTGGGGCTTTCAGCCCTCGAGCATGCGTTCGGTTCGCGCATCGCGGGTCTGCAGGCGCTCGAGGATCTGCGCGAAGATGGAGTCCTCCCGGGCGCTGGCGCGGCTGAACAGCGTCATGCTGGAGATGAACTTCTGCGCATCGACCGTGCCGAACAGCCGCGCCAGGGGCGTATTGCTCTGCATCGCCGCCTGTGCCGCCTGCTCCAGCCGCGGTCCCAACACGGGATGCTGCAGATAGCGCCGGGCTTCTTCCAGGCCGTCGATGCCGAAGCGCCTGGAGGTTTCGCTGTGCCCCAGTCCCAAAAGCTGCGGGAAGACGAACCACATCCAATGGGTGCGCTTTTGCCCGGCGCGCAGCTCCTGCATGGCGGCTTCGAAGACGCCTTCCTGCGCCTCGATGAAATGCTGGAAATCGTGGGCCATGGACTTTTCCTTCGTGCGGCAGAGATGGCGATGATGATGGCAGAAGCGGCTTTGTTCAAGGCTGCAGCCGTTGTCCGGTTCACGCCGGCAAGGCGATATTCAGGCTAAGCTGCCGGCCTTGTCCGCATTTGCCCGCTCGAAGCTTCTTTCATGGTTGACGTTCCCTCCCTACTGGCCTTCGTGGTGGCCGCATCGATCCTGACGCTCACGCCCGGCGTGGATACCGCCATGGTGCTGCGCGCCATGGCGGTCGACGGGCGCCGGCCTGCATTGCTGGCATCGGCCGGCATTGCCCTGGGCTGCCTCGCCTGGGGCGCCGCGGCCTCCCTGGGGCTGGGGGCGCTGGTGCATGCTTCGCAGACCACCTATGCCATGGTCAAGATCATGGGGGCAGCCTATCTGATCTGGCTGGGGGCAAAGCTGCTGCTGAATGCGCGTGCGACGGTGGAAAATGCCGCAGCGGATGCTCTGCCGCGCGCCCGGGCGGGCGCCTTCTGGCGCGGTTTGCTGACGAATCTACTCAATCCCAAGGTCGGCGTTTTCTACGTCACCTTCCTGCCCCAGTTCATTCCGGCAGGCGCCGGCGTGGCGGGCTATTCCTTTTTGCTGGCCTGCCTGCACGTGGCACTGACGCTGCTGTGGTTCGGCGTGCTCATTGCCGCCACCGCGCCGGTGAGCGCATTGCTGCGCCGCCCGGGTGCGGCGAAGGCACTGGACCGCCTGACCGGCTGCATCTTCGTCGGGTTCGGGTTGAAGCTGGCGGGCTCCTCGTCGAATTGAGCGCGGCGCCCATGCCATCGCGATCGGATGCTCAGTCGTCGTCCTCCGCGGGATCGGCATCGTAACGCAGCCAGCCCGCAATCCGGGCCTTGCCGTCCGCGCTGTCCCTGGGATGGACGACACCGTCACTGACCGGCACCTCGGCAAAGTCAAGGGGCTCATGCCCTCGATGCACGCCACGTTGATGCCGTATTGGTCGGGAGAGGAGCGGCGCTGGTGGAAGGTGTAGATGCCGCAGCGCGAGCAGAAGTAATGCCGGGCTTCGCGGGTGTTGAACTGATAGAGCGTCAGGGCCTGTGCGCCCTGCAGCACCTCGAGGTCGCCCACGTGGGCGGAGACCGCCACCGCCCCCCGCATGCGGCAATAGGAGCAGTTGCAGCGGCGCGCGCTGCGCAGCCCGTCGCTCAGCCGCAGCGCGAAGCGCACGGTGCCGCAGTGGCATGCGGCCTGGTAGAGCACGCGTTCGTCGGGAAAGCCTTCATTCATGGCGCCCATTCTCTGGTTTGCGCGAGCGCTTGTCCATGTCTGTCCAAGAAGCGGCGCAGGCCAGGCAGATGCTGCACGCCGGCTGCAGTCCCGGATCGCAGCCACGCCTTGCAGCCAGTGCCCGCCCCTGGCACCGGCTGCAAGCGGCCGGCGCGCTCACCCCAGCTCGTACTGCGCCTGGCGTTCCTCCAGCGCCTTCCAGCCGATCACCTGCTTGAAGTCGGCCATGCTGGTCTGCCCGCAGGGCAGGCCGTCGACATCGCCGGTGCGCCGCGCCGCCAGCGTCGCCAGGTTCTTCTGCAGCGCATGCACGGTGCTCATCAGCGTGACCACCGGGTAGGTGGCGAAGGCGGCGACGTCCTCGATCTGCGAGCGCGTGAGGCGCGACATCCACAGGCCCTGCATCAGCTGCAGCGACAGGCGCCGGCCCGAGGCCTCGCGCAGCCGCACCAGGTCCTCGTAGCCCCTGAAGGTGCGCGAAATCGGCTGGATCAGGTCGGCGCCGGCTTCGGCGAAGCGCGCCGCGCGCTCGATGGCTTCCTCGGGATCGGCCACGTCGGTGCGCGCGACGATCAGGAAGTCCGGGTCCTGGCGCGCATCCACGGCGGCCTTGATGCGCGCCACCGCGTCGGGGATCGACACCACCGGCGTCACTGCCGCGGCGGCCGGGCAGCGCTTGGGGCTGATCTGGTCCTCGATGGAGATCGCCGCCACGCCGGCCTTCTCGAACTCGCGCACCGTGCGCGCGACGTTGAGCACGCCGCCATAACCCGTATCGCCATCGGCGAACACCGGCTTCTTCACGATGTTGACGATATGGTTCACGACGCCGAGGTTCTCGGTCAGCGTGTAGACCTCCATGTCGGGCTGGCCCAGCAGCGAGGCGGAGATGCCGAAGCCGGTGGTGAAGACGCCGTCGAAGTCCGACTGGTCGACCAGCAGGGCGGACAGCGCGTCCTGGGCGCCAGCCATCCAGAAAGTGGGGCCGGACTGGATGCGTTCACGAAGTTGCTTGCGCTCGTTTTTCATGGCGGTTCCTCAGCGTTGCACGGGGTCGATGTAGTTGCCCAGGGAGACGAACTTCTGCTCCTTGAGCTCCATCAGCGCCACGCCGGTCTGGCCGCGGCGCGCGTAGGGGCCGGCATTCAAGGGCTGGAAAGTGATCTTCGGGCCGATCTTCTGGTCGAAGTCCTTCATGCCGTCGAGCGCGGCCACGACCTTGGCGCGGCTGGGCTCGGCGCCGGCGCGGTTCAGCGCCTCCACCGTGACGGCCGCGGCCGAGTAGCCCATCAGCGCCATCGAGGTCGGCGCCGACTTGGGGTAGAGCTTGGCGTAGCGCGTGAAGAAGGACTGGATGGCCGGATTGCTTCCGTCCACCGCGTCGTAATAGGACGCCACGTACAGCTTCGATTGCGTCTTGCCCAGTAGCTCGATGAACTTGGGGTCGTTGAGGCCGCCGGCGCCGAACACCGTCGGCTTCCAGCCGAGCTTTCCGCGCTGCGGAAGAACTGCACCGCTTCCTGGCCCAGCGCGTAGACGATCACCACGTCGGGCTCGGCCTGCTTGAGCTTGAACACCTGCGAGGTCAGGTCGGTGGCGAAACGCTCGAAGGTCTGGGCCTCGACCAGCTTCATGCCGTGCTTTTCCAGGCGCTTGACGGCGATGTCATAGGCCGGCTTGCCCCAGCCGTCGTTCTGGTAGAGCATCGCGACCTTCTTTGCCTTGAGCACCTCGACCGCGTTGTCGATATAGGCCGCGGTTTCGGTGGACTGCGGCGAGGGCAGCACGTAGAGCAGCTCGCGCGGCGGGCTCGAGGTGAGGTCCGAAATGCTCATCGCGCCGATCGTCGGCACTTTCTTGGTCGAGCTGTACTCGTAGGCGCTGATGTTGGTCGCATGGCCGATGTTGCCGACCATGGCGAAGACCTTGTCGCGCTCGACCAGCAGCTTGGCGTTGGCCACCGACTTCGCCGGCTTGAGCTCGTCGTCATAGGTGATCAGCTTGAGCTTGCGGCCGTTGACGCCGCCCTGCTCGTTGACCATGTCGAAATAGGTGCGCATGCCCTCGTCCACGGCCTTGCCCATGTAGGCCAGCGTGCCCGACAGCGGCTGCGACGAGCCTAGCACGATCTCCTTGGCCAGCACGCCTTCGGCCTTGTTCTCGAAGGCCTGCGCGCCCAGGTGCAGGCCCATCAGGGCGGCGGCCGCGGCGGCGAGCACAGTGCGGCGGGAATTGCGTTGAATCATGCTTTTGTCTCCTTGGTTATGAATGCGAAAGAAACGCTAGGCTCAGCCGCCCAGATAGGCGCGGCGGATGTCTTCGTTGCCCACCAGCTCGGCGGCCGGGCCCTGCATCACCACGCGGCCGGTCTCGATGACATAGCCCTCGTCGGCGATGTCGAGCGCGATGTCGGCGTCCTGCTCGACGATCAGCAGCGTGAGCTTCTCGCGGTCGCGGATGGCGCGCAGCGTCTCGAAGATCGCGTCCTTGAGGATCGGCGCCACGCCCATCGAGGGCTCGTCGAGCATCAGCAGCCGCGGCTTGGCCAGCAGCCCGCGGGCGATGGCCAGCATCTGCTGCTCGCCGCCCGAGAGCGTGCCGGCGCGCGAGGCGATGCGCTCCTTCAGGCGCGGGAAGTACTCCAGCACGCGGTCGATGTCGCCGCGCACCTCGGCCGCCGGGCGGGTGTAGCCGCCCAGCACCAGGTTGTCGCGCACGCTCAGCTGCGCAAAGACCATGCGGCCCTGCGGCACATGGGCGATGCCGCGGCGCACCAGCGCCTCGGCCGGCACGTTGGCGATGGACTGGCCGTCGAAGAGCAGCTGCCCCCCGCTCACCGGCAGCAGGCCCGAGAGGGCGCGCATCAGCGTGGTCTTGCCCGCGCCATTGGCGCCCAGCACGCAGACGATGCTCGCCTGGGGCACGCGCAGGCTCACGCCGTGCAGCGCGCGGATCTTGCCGTAGCCCGCAGTCAGGCCGTCGACGCTCAGCAGCGCCGCCGCCGTGGATGTTTCAACGCCGTTTGCCACTCTTGCCTCCTCCGAGATAGGCCTCGATCACTGCGGGATGGGTTTCGATTTCCCGGGGCGTGCCCTGGGCCAGGAAGGCGCCGTTGTGCATGACGGTGATGCGGTCCGAGATGGACATCACCAGCGGCATGCTGTGCTCGATCAGCAGCAGCGTGGCGCGGGCGCTGGCCTGCAGCCGCTTGAGCGTCTCGCCCAGCGCGTCGATCTCGCGGTTGTTCATGCCGGCGGCGGGCTCGTCCAGCAGCATCAGCCGCGGCTCCAGCGCCATCGCGCGCGCCAGCTCGACGAGCTTTTGCGTGCCGTAGGGCAGGTCGCGCACCACCGCATGGGCATGCGCCTGCAGATTCAGGTCTTCGAGCAGCCGCTGCACATGCTCGCGTTCGGCGCGCTCTTCGCGGCGCTGGCGCGGCAGGCCCAGCAGCGCCTCGGCCAGCGTCGCGCGCATGGCGATCGAGCGCGCGATCAGCACGTTGTCGAACACCGTCAGCTCGGCGAACAGCTCCAGGTTCTGGAAGGTGCGGGCAATGCCCAGCCGCGCCACCTGGTGCGCCTTGCGGTCCAGCAGCTCGACCTCGCCGTTGGCGGTGCGCAGGCGCATCGAGCCCTGCTGCGGCGTGTAGAAGCGGCTGATGCAGTTGAGCATCGTCGTCTTGCCGGCGCCGTTGGGGCCGATCAGCGCGTGCACCGTGCCGGGCATGACGTCGAAGCCCACGTCCTGCACGGCAACGATGCCGCCGAAGGCCATGCGCACGTTCCTGATGCTCAGCAGGGGGGCGGCGGCCTGCGCAGCCGCCGGAGCCGAAGAGGATCTCATCTGAACGACGGTGCTCATTTCGCCACCCCGCTGTCCGCGATATCCGCCGCGGGCAGGCGCCGGCGCTTGAACAGGCTGGCCAGCCCGTCGGGCAGGAACATCAGCGCCAGGATCATGGCCACGCCATACAGCGCGCGCTGGAACTGGTCGAAGCCCAGGTAGGTCAGCAGCTGCGGCGCGCCGATCACGAACACCGCGCCCAGCACCGAGCCCAGGATCGAGCCCAGCCCGCCGACGATGACCATCGAGACGAAGCTGATCGAGACCATGATGCCGAACAGCGAGGGGTCGATGAAGCGCACCAGCGGCGCGTAGAGCGCGCCCGACAGGCCGGTGTAGAAGGCGCACACGCCGAACGCCACCAGCTTCAGTGCCGTGGTGTTCAGGCCCAGGGCGCGCGCGGCGGTGTCGCTGCCCTTGATCGCCAGGAAGCCGCGCCCGAAGTGGCTGCGCGCCAGATTGCGCGCCACCCACAGCGCGCCCGCCAGCACGACGGCGGCAAACAGGTGATAGCCGCGTTCGTCCAGCGCCCAGCCGAACAGCGTGGGCCCGGGCGCGCCCATGCCGTTCTCGCCGCCCGAGAGCTCGCCGCCGGACTTGGCGATCTCCACCGAGATCATCACGAAGCCCAGCGTGGCGATCGCCAGGAACACCTCTTCCAGCCGCAGCACCGGCAACGCCAGCAGCAGGCCGACCACGGTGGCGATGGCCGCGGCAATGAACATCGACAGCACCAGCGGCACGCCGAAATGGGTGGTGAGGATGGCCGAGCCATAGGCGCCGATGCCGAAGAACACCGCGCCGGCCATCGAGATCAGGTTGGTGTAGCCCGTCAGGATGTTGGTGCCGAAGGACGCCAGCGTGTAGATGATCACCAGCGTGAAGATGTAGAGCACATAGCCGCCCGGCACCAGCGGCGCCAGCACGAACAGCAGCACGAAGAGCAGCGGCCCGAGCCAGGGGAATTGGTCGAAGACTTTGGTCATGGGGCCTCCTCAGACTTTCTTGACCTGGGCGCGCGCCAGCAGGCCGTGCGGCCGCAGGATCAGGATCAGCAGCATCACGATGAAGGGCACCGCGTCCTTCCACGCCGAGGACACATAGGCGCCCGTGAGGTTGGAGGTCACGCCGATGATCACGCCGCCCAGCAGCGCGCCGGGCATGCTGCCGATGCCGCCGAGCACCGCGGCGGCAAAGGCGAAGTGCAGGGCGTGCTGCATCATCGAGAAGTGCACGAAGGTCAGCGGCGCGATCAGCAGGCCGGCCAGCGCGGCGATCACATGCGACAGTGCCCAGGCCAGCGCGTAGATGCGCTTGATGGGAATGCCCATCAGCCGTGCGGCCGTCGGGTTCTCCATGGTGGCCTGCATGGCGATGCCCAGGCGCGTGAAGCGAAAGAACGCGAACAGCAGCGCCGCGAGCGTGGCGCAGACGGCAACGATGCCCAGGTCCAGCCCCGAGACGATCACGCCGCCGACATCGATGGGGGCGGAGGGGAAGATGCCGGGCAGCTCCTGCGTGTCCTTGCCCCAGACCCAGATCGCCAGGTCGCCGAACACCAGGAACAGCCCCAGCGTGCAGATGGCCGAGGACAGCAGCGCCTTGCCGATGAAGCGGCGGATGATGAAGCGCTCGATCGCCATGCCCAGCGCCGCGCCGAAGATGAGCGTCAGCGGCACCACCGCCCACAGCGGCAGGCCGAGCTTGAACAGCGTATAGGCGACGAAGGCCGACAGCATGGCGGCCTCGCCATGCGCGAAGTTGAGAATGCCGGTGGCCTTGAACACCATCACGATGCCCAGGGCGATCAGCCCGTAGATGGCGCCCAGGGCGACGCCGCTGACAATCATCTGCAACATGCTGTGCTCCTGCGCGTCATGCGGCGGCAGCGGCGCGCTCGCGCGCCAGCCGGGCCTTCAGATAGGGGGTGAAGCCGCCGGCCTCGATGGTCGCGCGCTCGGTGGACGACCAGGGCTCGAAGGGCAAGGCCGCGCCCGATTGCTGGTTGACCACCACGCCGCGCTCCCAATCCACCCGCAGCCGGTCCCAGCGCTGCGTGGCCGCGCGGATGCCGGGGCAGGTGATCAGCGGAAAACCCATGCTGATCTCGCCGCGGAAGAACCCTGGCGAGAAGGACTCGGCAATGACGCCCGCCACCCCCAGGTGGCGCATGGCGCGCATGGCCGGGTAGTGCGGATGGCCGTAGCCGAAGTTCGCGCCTCCGACCAGCAGGTCGCCGCGGGCGACGCTCCTGGCGAAATCCGGGTCGTAGCTGGTCATGGTGACGGCGGCCAGCTCGTTGATATCGGTGATCTTGATGTTCTTGATGCCGACGATCAGATCGATGTCGAAGTCGTCTTCGGTGAAGACCCAGGCCGCGCGGCCGTGCAGGGTGGGCAGTGTCATGCGGGGATTTCCTGTGCGGTGGCGACGGAGGTGACGGATGCGAGATAAGGCCGGGGGTCGGCAATGCAGCCTTCGAGCGCCGAGGCCGCGACCACGGCGGCGTTGCAGATGAAGATCTCGGAATCGGCGCTGCCCATGCGCCCGGGGGTGTTCAGCGTGCCGGTCGAGACCGCGCGCTGGCCGTCCGTCATCGTGGCGATGCGGCCGTAGCAGTAGTCGCAGCTCGACGAGCTGATGAACGCGCCGGCGTCCACCAGGGTGGAGATCAGCCCTTCGCTCGCGGCCTGCGACATGATGGCCTGCGAGGTCGGCACCACATGCAGCTGGAAGCCCGGCTTGATCCTGCGCCCCTTGAGCACCTCGGCGGCCACGCGCAGGTCCTCCAGCCGGCCGCTGGCGCAGCTGCCGAGGTAGCCCATCTGCACTTCCAGGCCCGCGTATTCGCTCAGGTCGCGCGTGTTGGCGGGGCTGGGCGGCGCCACCACGATCGGCGCCAGGTCGCTGATATCGATGCGGTGCACCTGGTCGTAATGCGCGTGCGCATCCGGGTACACGGGATCGAGCGCGATCTTGGCCCGGCCCTGGGCATGGGCCAGGGTCTTGGCGTCGGGGGCGATCAGCATCGTGGTGGCACCCAGGAACATCGCCTGGCCGCAGATCGTCTGGCGCCCCTCGATGCTCATCGCGTCGATGACCGGGCCGCACAGCTCCACCACCTTGAAGCGGCACGACGCCGGGCCCAGCACCCGCACCAGGTGGTGGAAGATGTCGCGCGCCATCACGCCCGGCTGCACCGTGCCCGTGACCTCGATCTTCACGGTGCCCGGCACCACCAGCGCCATGCGCTCGGACACGAAGGTCTCCAGCACGCTCTTGCGCGCGCCGATGGCCAGCGTGCCGAAGGCGCCGAGCTGGCTCACATGCCCGTCGAAGTGCACCGCGAAGGCCCCGGGCGTGGCATAGCCGAGCTCCGCCGACACCTGGTGGCCGATGCCCTCGCGCTCGTGCACCGGCACGCCCTGCTCCTTGCCCCAGGCGCGCGTGATCTTGTGCAGCTCCTCCTCCTTGGGCGCGGCCGCCGGAACCATGTGGTCGATGAACAGCACGAAGCGCTCCGGGCTGGGCACATGCGCCACGCCGAAATCCTCCTTCGCCTCCTTGAAGAACACGTCGGTGTACCCGGGGAAGTCATAGGCAATCACGAAATCCGGCCGCGCCAGGATTTCATCGCCCGCTCGCACCGCAGGCAGTCCCGCGACCCGGGCGAGGATTTTTTCGGTCATCGTGTATGGCATGAGGCGTTGTCCCTTTTATCCACAATGTGGTGGTTATTCGATGGGTTGATGACAGATTAAAAAATCAAAGCAGCGTCCGTATCGAGTGGGTTAACCCTAGATTGCCCACGATGTGGATTGGAATTAAAAAGACCACATGAGCAAAACTCTCGAGAACGATTTTCCCGATCCGAATAAACCACCACATGGTGAGAATGCGCGATCCGGCACGCAAAGCATCGAGCGTGTGGTTCTGATGCTCCGTATCGTGGCGTCGCGCGGGCGCGCAGGCATGCGCATCGGCGAGATCACGGCCACCAGCGGCCTGCCCCAGTCCACCTGCTTTCGCATGCTCCACCGGCTCGAAATCGAAGGCCTGGTGGCGCGCGATCCACGCACCCGCAAGTTCTACCTGGGGCCCCTCCTGCATGAGCTGGGGTTGCTGGCACGGCCGCGCTACCGGTTGTCTGAGCTGTGCGACGCGGCGCTGCAAAAGCTCGCCGAGGTCACGCAGGACACCATCTACCTGAGCGAGCGCAGCGGCCTGGAGGCCGTGTGCACGCACCGCGCGCTGGGCGATTACCCGATCAAGTCCCTGGCGCTCGATGTCGGCATCCGCCGCCCCCTGGGGGTGGGGGCCGGCGGGCTGGCGATCCTGTGCGCATTACCGCCCGAAGAAGCCGAATCCATCATCGACACCAATGCGCCCAAATACGAGAAATACGGATTCATCACGGCCGCCTACCTGCGCGAGGCCATCAAGGTGGGGCGCGAAAAAGGCTATGCCTTTCTGGACAGCGTGGTGACGCCAGGCACCGCCGCCATCGGCATCGCCTTTCCGCCGGACAACCCGATCGCGGCGCTCAGCGTGGCGGCGATTTCAGGGCGCCTCGAATCGCACCGGCGCGACGAAGTCGCCAGGCTGATGCGCCCGCAGATACGCGCCATCTGCGACGCCATGAGCAAGTCGGCGTTTGCAGCGGAAATGTAGGCATCGACTGCGTCAGGAATATGCGGCGTTGCGGGGTTGCCTGATAAGGCCGTTGCGAAGGCGCCTGGATCGATGACCGGAGTGAAAATAAAAAACGGCCCGCATATTGCATGCGGGCCGTTTCAACGGGAGCCATCAAATGGCGAACTTCTCGCGATCGGTTTCCTTGGCAATCCACTTGGGCGCCTTGCCACGGCCTGTCCAGGTCTCGCCCGTCTGCGGATTCTTGTATTTGGGCGCGACCTTGCTGCCTGCAGTGCCGGGCCGCTTGCTGCGCGCAGGCGGAAAAACATCCTGTTCGGTCAATTCGAACTCCGAAACCAGGGAACGCACCTGGTCGATGGCGTCGGCCAGCTCCTTATCCCGGGCCTCCTTGATCTGGTTTTCCAATTGATTGCGTTGCTCGAGCAGTTCCTTGTAGCTTGGCATGTTGCTTTCCTTTTTGATGACGTGTCAATATAGCTTTTGCCACGCTGCGAAGCAATGAAAAAGGAGAGTTTTCAACGATTTAATATTCGGCTTACAGGTACTGTAGGCCCCAAGCTCAAAGTATCGAGATCATTTATCCATCCTGCGTTTGATTTCATGTCCACGACCGGACGCACTGCGATGCAATCCGGCATGCAACCCTTGATGGCGATGTTTGCCACGAAAACTTCCGTGAAGAAATTAAAACTGGAATTTGATAAATGAAAACTATCTTGGCTGGATAGAATTATTCCAAAGGCCTGATTCCAATGTGATATGCCGGAAGATACGGTGCGCCGTTTGCCGCATGCGTCCTTGTATTGTTTTTCATTCCATCGATGCGAAAGAATTCCATGGAACCCATGCGAGCCGTTTGCCACGCAAGCAGCAGCGCCGCTAAGCTGCTTGAAATCGGCACGCCTCGAAGAATCTCGAAAAAGCCTTTTCGAAATATACCGATGAACAGGAAGAAATCCCTCAGTGGATGAGATTTCCAATATGCAAGAGTATCCTGCCCATGGAAGCGCTGGATAAACTCCGGGCGCCGGGCAAGGCAGCTGAGGTCCGGGATGCGACATCGGTACGCAAGAGAATGCATCATTGGCATAAAAGCCGTGTTGGCAGCTTTTACACTGCACTCCATCCCAATGATCCCATGGAGACGAGAAATGAAGTTGCTGCGCTACGGCCTGCCGGGCCAGGAAAAACCCGGAGTCCTGGACCAGGACGGCCACATCCGGGACCTCTGCGGCCTGACCCCGGATATCGATGGCAGCTTCCTGGCCAGCGCCGCCTGGCTGCGGCTGCAGGCGCTGGACCTGTCCACGCTGCCGCGCGTCGAGGGCCAGCCGCGCCTGGGCGCCTGCGTGGGCCGCATCGGCAAGTTCGTCTGCATCGGCCTGAACTACGCCGATCACGCCGCCGAGTCGAACATGCCCATTCCCCAGGAGCCGGTGGTGTTCAACAAGTGGACCTCGGCGGTCGTGGGGCCGAACGATGACGTCCGGATCCCGCGCGGTTCGGAAAAGACCGACTGGGAGGTCGAGCTCGGGGTGGTCATCGGCCGGACCGCTTCCTATATCGAGGAGGACCAGGCCATGGACCATGTCGCGGGCTATTGCGTCGTCAACGACATCTCCGAGCGCGCCTACCAGCTCGAGCGCGGCGGCACCTGGGACAAGGGCAAGGGCTGCGACACCTTCGGCCCCACCGGTCCCTGGCTGGTCACCAGGGATGAAATCCCGGATCCGCACCGGCTGCGGCTCTGGCTGGAAGTCGACGGCCGCCGCTACCAGGACGGCAACACCGCGACGATGATCTTCAGGGTGCCGCAGATCATTGCCTACCTCAGCCGCTTCATGACGCTGCACCCCGGGGATGTCATCTCCACCGGCACGCCGCCGGGCGTGGGCATGGGCATCAAGCCCGAGCCGGTCTACCTGCGTGCCGGGCAAACCATGCGCCTGGGCATCGACGGATTGGGGGAACAAAGGCAGCGCGTCGTGAACGCCTGAGTTGGCAATCTTCGCTGGCTTCGAGGCGGGCAGGGCGTCGAACCCGCGACCAGCTTTTCCTTGGTGATCATCGACGACCGGCAGCAGGTCGGCCACCGAATCGATCACACAGGGGCACCCGCTGCCCACCGTGGCGGCCGCGGCTTTGCGGCGCAGCTGCTGGTCGGCGTCGTTCAGCGCCTGCCATTCGTGCAGCTGCAGTCCCATGGCATTGCCGCTGACGGCCACTCCCACGGTCCAGGTGCCGGCCGTGCCCTGGCTCGGCTTGCCGCCGACCGCGGCCTGGCCCTCCATTGCGGCCTCGTCCCCGGTCCGCATCGCCTGCCAAGCGGCGCTTGCCGGGCCTACCACCACGGCGACCTGGCCCGACCTATCCGATCATGCGGGGATCGGCGCCCTGGCTGGTGGCGCAGGCCAGCGCGGTGCTGGGCGGGCACCTGCCACCGCAGGCCTGGTTTGGAGTGGTGATGCTGTCGGTGGGTGCGATGCTGGTGGGATTGGCCGCCTTGCGCGAGACCTGCGTGGTCTTTGCCGCGGTCATCTGCACTGAATTCTGGGCGACCGCTTCGGCTGGACACGCGCGGCAGGCACCGCGCGGGTCGTGGCCGGGGTCTTCATGCTGCGTCTGGGCTAGCCACCGGGCCGTCGAGAAGCTTCAGGATGCGCCGGTTGCCGTTCAAGCCGGCCCTCTGACAAACGATGGATCCAGTTCGTCGAGCCGATTGATGCCCAGCAATGCCATGTTGCGGTGGATCTCGGCGCGCAGGATGGAAATGGCATGGCAGACGCCGTCATGGCCGGCGACGGTGGCTGCATAGTTGAAGGATCGGCCGTTGAACACGCATCGCGCGCCCAGCGACAGGGCCTTGAGCACATCGCTGCCGCGGCGGATGCCGCTGTCCATCATCACCGTCAGTTTGGGGGCCGCAGCCACGATCTCGGGCAACACGCGCAGGGGCGAGATGGCGCCATCGACCTGGCGGCCGCCGTGGTTGGACACCACGATGCCATCGATGCCGAGGTTTTGCGCCTTGACGGCATCCTGCCAGCGCATGATGCCCTTCACGACCAGCGGCCCCTTCCAGAGCTCGCGCACCATGCCCAGGTGCAGCCAGTCGAGATGGTCGCGTGCCTGGAAATCGCGTTCCACCCGCGCCGAGAGAATGGGCGCGCCGCGCTCGGCGCGCCAATTCTCGAAGTGGGGCATGCCATGCCGGGCCAGCGTCTTGCCAAAGGTTCCCAGCAGCCAGCGCGGGTGGCTGATGCCGTCCCACGCCAGCCGCAGGCTCGGGCGCAGGGGCGTCGTGAACCCGTTTTTCAGGTAGCGCTCCGGATTGACCTGCACCGGCAGGTCCACGGTGACCACCAGGGTCTTGAAGCCCGCCTTGGCAATCCGCCCGATCAGGGCTTCGACGCGCGCCGCATCGCCGGGGATGTAAGCCTGGAACCAGGTGTCGGGCGCCCCTTGTGCCACCACCTCCATCGGCACCAGCGACGCGCCGCTCATCACGGCAGGAATCCCCATGGCCTGCGCCGCCCGCGCCAGAACCAGGTCGCCGCGATAGCACCACATCGCGGCCAGGCCGACCGGCGAGATGCCGAAAGGCGATTCGTACATCCGGCCGAAGATCTCGGTTTTCTGTGCCCGCTCGGCGACGCCCTCGAGCATGCGCGGCACGAAACCGTAGGCGTCGAATGCCGACCGGTTGGCGCGCAGGCTCACCTCGTCGTCCGCGCCGTTGCTGATGTAGCTGTAGAGCTGGCGGGGCAGCTTCCTGCGCGCCAGGGGCTGGAAGTCGTGCAGTGCATGGATGCCCCGGAGTGCAGGCGTCACCCGAAACGCTGCGGCACTGCCGGCGCTTGCCTCCGGGGTGGGGGGCGCCGGCTTGGTCATGGAGGCAGGGACTGGTTTTTCAGCGGTTGCAGAGGACATGGGCAGGCAGTCGTGGCCGCAGGCGTGCGGCCGTTGTGATCTATGGACAGTGGCATGGGCCAGTTGGCAGGGTCCATGCTAGGGAGCCTGCGGCCTTGCGGCAATGCAATTGCTACCTTGCTGACTCGTGATTTTGTGGGTGCTCCGGCGGCATCGGCCTTCTAGACTGCCCCATGCCCTGCGAGGGCGGCTCGCATCAAATTCCTTATCCGCACATGTCCACCAAAGCCCACCGATCCACGTCCCCGCACGCGCCGCAGACCGCCGGCCGCGTCCTTGTCGAATCCTTGCGCCTGCATGGCGTCGACCGCGTGTACTGCGTTCCCGGGGAAAGCTACCTGGAGGTGCTCGACGCGCTCTACGACGCCGCCGACTACATCGAGCTCATCGTTGCAAAGCACGAAGGCGGCGCGGCCAACATGGCGGAAGCCGACGGCAAGATGACGGGCCGTCCGGGCATCTGCATGGTCACCCGGGGCCCTGGCGCCACCCACGCCAGCATCGGCATCCACACGGCGCAGCAGGACTCCACGCCCCTGATCGTGTTCGTGGGGCAGATCGCGCGCGACCAGATGGGACGGGAGGCGTTCCAGGAAGTCGATTACTGCGCCATGTTCGGCAAGCTGGCCAAATGGGTCGTCGAAGTCACGGACGCCTCGCGCATGGCGGAAATCGTTGCCCGGGCCTTCCATACGGCGACGTCCGGGCGGCCGGGGCCAGTGGTCGTGTCCCTGCCGGAGGACATGTTGACGCAAACCACGCACCAGCTCGCCTTCGCCAGCACGCCGCTCGAGCCCAGGGCGCCCACACCCGCGGCCATGCAGCGGATTGCAGCGCTTCTCGCCTCTGCCCAGCGCCCGCTGGTGGTGGTCGGCGGCAGCGGCTGGACACAGGAAGCTTCCAGCGATCTGGCGCGCTTTGCCGCCGCCTGGAGCCTTCCGGTCGCCTGCGCGTTCCGGCGCCAGGATGTTCTCGACAATCGGCATCCGCAGTATGTGGGGCACATGAGCCTGGGCATGAATGCGGCGCTCAAGGAACTCATCCAGGACGCGGATGTGATCCTTGCGCTGGGCACCCGCCTGGGCGATGTGTCCACAGACTCCTATACCCTGCTGGAAGTGCCGGTGCCGCGCCAAAAGCTCATCCACGTGCATGTCGATTCGGCCGAGATCGGCCGGGTCTATCGGCCCACGATCGGCCTGAATGCCGATACCGCCCCCACCCTCGAGGCGCTTGCGGGGCTGGCGCCGCCGCAGTCCGTTGGCTGGTCGGACTGGGCAGGCAACGCCAGGAAGGCGCACGAGCGTTTCAGCCAGCTGCCCGAGCGCCCTGCCGAGGTCAGGGGCGTGGACCTGGGGCGCGCGATCCAGCATGCCAGTGCCCAGCTTCCCGACGACACCCTGGTCACGAACGGCGCGGGGAACTATTCGGTGTGGCTGCACCGCTTCTACACATACCGCAATGTGCGCACCGAGCTGGCCACGACCTGCGGCGCGATGGGGTATGGCGTGCCCGCGGCTGTGGCCGCGGCGCTGCGCCACCGGGACCGGGAAGTGCTGTGCGTGGCGGGCGACGGCTGCTTCCTCATGTATCCGCAGGAGCTCGCCACCGCGGCGGAGCACGGGCTTCGC
Source organism: Comamonas endophytica (assembly GCF_023634805.2). NCBI lineage: Bacteria > Pseudomonadati > Pseudomonadota > Betaproteobacteria > Burkholderiales > Comamonadaceae > Comamonas > Comamonas endophytica. The sequence continues at coordinate 16,035 of NZ_CP106882.1, read as the reverse complement.
CTCATCGTGCTCGTGGTCAACAACGGCATGTACGGAACGATCCGCATGCACCAGGAAAAGCACTACCCGGGACGCGTCAGCGGCACCCGCCTGGCGGGGCCGGATTACGTGGGCCTGGCGCGCGCGCTGGGCGCCGCCCATGCCGAGCAGGTGCTGGACACCGACCAGTTTCCTGCCGCCTTTGCCCGCGCCCGCGCGGCGGGTGGCTTCGCCTTGCTGGAGCTGGTCACGGACCCCAAGCAGATCACGCCCACGATGCGTCTGGATTGAGCACAGGTCGCCGGGAAAGCGTGAACGCGGCAGACCCGGCGCGGCGCTTTGCGCCGATGGCAATGCAATTGCTGCACAGCAGCTTCGCGCCTGAGCGCTATCTGGCGCCCCGTTCGATGTCTACATTGGTTCCAGTCCATCACTGCAATGGACATTCGCACAAAGGAGACAACACAAATGCATGCAAACCAGCAGCGGCGATTTTTTCTCGCGCCCATCGTGGCCATGGTGGGTGCCCTCGCCATCCCAGGAGCGGCCTGGAGTGCGCAAGAAGCCTGGCCTTCACGCACCATCACCTACACGGTGCCATTCACGCCCGGAGGCGCCACGGACATCATCGGCCGCCTCTACAGCGTTCATCTCGCGAAAATGCTGGATGTTCCGGTCGTCGTGGAGAATATCGGCGGTACCGGCGGAAGCATCGGTTCTGCAAAGGTGGCGCGCGCGAAACCGGATGGATACAGCATTGTCGGCGGAACCATCAGCTCGCATTCGATCAACGCCAGCATCTATCCAAACACCGGGTACGACCCGGTGAAGTCGTTCTCGCCCATCATCATGACCGGCAGCTTGCCGAACGTTCTGGTGGTCCGTGCCGACAGCCCCCACAAAAGTGTGCAGGATCTGATCAACGCCGCTAGAAAAACCGATGCCAAGCTGGCGTTTGGATCTGCCGGGGTCGGAAGCTCCCAGCATCTGACGGGGGAACTCTTCAATAATTCCAGCGGCACGAAAATGCTCCATGTGCCCTACAAGGGAAGCGGCCCCGCGCTGCAGGCCCTCATGGGCGGGGAAATCGACCTGTTGTTCGACAACATAACGGCAGCCGCGCCATTGGTCAAAGCCGGCACCCTGCGGGCACTGGCGGTGACATCGAAGAAGGAATCTGCGACGCTTCCTGGTGTGAAGCCATTGGACCAGCTGGGCCTGCCGGGCTTCGAAGTCATCTCGTGGCAGGCGGTGTTTGCGCCGGCAGGCACTCCCCGCGCCACCATCGACAAGCTCTACCAGGCGATGAGCGAAACGCTCAGGATACCGGCGGTCAGGAGCCAGCTGGAAGGCCTGGGCATCGAGGTTTCGGGAGAAGGGCCGGACGCATTGGCCGCCTTCCAGAAGAAGGAAGTCGATAAATGGGCCGCCATCGCCAAAACAGCGAATATCAAGCCTTGACCACATCCGCCCCCTGAACGGCTGCGGCTGCAGATGCGCCGCTTGCATAACCGGCCGGGGCGCAGGGCGGAGCAGGCCGCGTGTCCTGGGCCGGCTGGCACCGGCCCCGCCGTAGAATCCAGCCTCACAAGCGGGCAGCAGATCCCGTGCAGGAGGAGCAAGGCGTGGATGCAGGGGCAATCGAATACTTCGTGCTGGTGGCGCGTACCGGGAGCATTGCCAGGGCCGCGGCGGAAATCGGTATCGAGCCGTCCACGCTGGCACGCCACATCGGCCGCATGGAGACCGATTCCGGCCTCAAGCTTTTCCACCGCAGTGGAAGAGGCATGGTGCTGACCGACGCGGGGTCTCTTTTTCTGCAGGAGGCCGGCAGTGTCGTGGATGCACTGGCACATGCCCGCCGCGCCATTGCCGATCTGTCGGCGGACGGTCCGTCGCAGATCGTCATTGCCGCTCAACCGACGATTGCCCAGGTCGTCTATCCGCAGCTCGGCCATGCCCTGCGCGGGAAATTCCCGAAGGCGCACATCCGCCTGATCGAAGGGCTGGGCAATCAGGTGGTCGGATGGCTGCAGGAGGGAAAGACGGATGTCGCCATCATGTATGTGCCGTCGAACCCGCAGATCGTCGATTACGACCTGCTCGTGCAAGAGCCGCTGTACGCGTTCCTGCCTCCCGGCCATTCGATGCCGCACAGGGAGTTGGCCGTCGAGGACTTCCTGGACTTCGCGTTGATCCTGCCGAGCACGCCCCACGGCATCCGCGGTCAGGTCGAGGCATGGGCCAAGCGCCATGGGAAGCGCCTGCGCATTGCGCTCGAGCACGACGGGTCGACCTTCGTCACCCGCAGGCTTGTCCAGGCGGGGCACGGCTGCAGCGTCGGCCCGCTGGCCGCGGTCTACGAGGAAGAAAAACGCGGGCTGCTGCAGTCGGTCCGCCTCGTCGGTGCCGATACGCTCAGAACGGTTGCCGTGGCCACCGCGCAGAACCGGCCACCGGTCAAGGGCCTGCACGACATCAGAACCATGATCCGCCAGGTCACGGCCGAGCTGGTGATGTCCGGGCAGTGGCATGGCGTGCAGCAGCATCTGCATGCAAGCACGCTGCCGGGCAGGCCTGCGCGCTGAAGCGCGGCCTGATGCCCGGCCATTGACCGCTCTACTGCTTGACGCCGGGCCATGGCCGGCAGACAACGCAGCTTTCGCAAGCTGTTGGCCGAAGACGGCGCCACGGCTCGTGCGCCGATCAACAGGCGAAGAATCGCCGCCGACGGGAGGGCCGGCGCATGCCGCGTGCCACGTCAGCGATGCGCGCCGCCCGCCTGCGCCACTACCCGCGCCTGCCGCGCCACGCGCACGAATTCCGGCAGGAAGGTTCGGCGCTCGCCGTTGGGAAACTCCACGGTCACCGAATTCATGTCGGCCTCGACGACCTGGCCGGCGCCGTAGCGTTTGGCGCGCACCGTCTCGCCACCGGCAAAGCGGGGCTTGGCGGGCGCAGCAGGGGGCACCTCGATGGGCTGCGGGGGCGGGGCTACTGCGGCGGGCGCGGTGCGCGCCAGCGCCGCCAGCCGCTGGCAGTTGTCGCAGTGACCGCAGGTGTCGAAGGCAGCGGATTCGCCCAGCGCCCCCAGCACCGCCTGCCAGCGGCAGCGCCCGCCCTGGGCATAGGCCACCATCGCCTCCAGCGTGGCACCATCCTGCTCGCGCCGCGCGCGGTACCCGGTCAGCAGGGATTCGAGGGCGGCGTCATCCAGATCACGGACCGTATCGAAGCGGCCGGCACGCGTGCGCCGCACCACCTTGTGGCTGCGCAGCAGCTCAGGGCCACCAGCAGCTTCGCGCGCGGCCGCTCGACGGCTTCGACGATGGCGTCGGCGGTCCAGCCGCCGGACGGCGCCGGCTGGTGCAGCAGTGCCATCACCGCCTGCAGGTCGTTCAGCGAAGGGTAGCGGCCGGACAGGAAGAAGCTCTGCAGCGCGCGGTCCTGCTGCACATAGAGCAGGGTGCAGGTCGCGTCCTCGCCGTCGCGGCCCGCGCGGCCGGCCTCCTGGTAGTAGGCGTCCACGCTGGCGGGCATCTGATAGTGCAGCACGAAGCGGATGTCCGGCTTGTCGATGCCCAGGCCGAAGGCATTGGTGGCGACCATCACGCGCACGCGGCCCTCCATGAAATCGTCCTGCGCCTGCGCGCGCTGGGTGGCGTTGAGCCGGCCGTGGTAGAGGCCCACGGACTCGCCGGCGGCGGCCAGCTTGGCGTGCACTTCCTCGGCGCACTTGACGGTGGCGGTGTAGACGATGCCCGTACCTTCGTGGGCTGCCACCAGGTCCAGCGCCCGCGGCAGCCGGTCCGCGGTGCGCGCCAGCGGCTCCACGGCAAAGCGCAGGTTGGGGCGGTAGGCACCGGCCTGCACCACATCCTTGGACGCAATGCCCAGCAGCGTCACGATCTCGCGCATCACCGAGGGCTTGGCCGTGGCGGTGAGCGCCAGCACCGCAGGCCCGCCCAATGCCTTCACCGCCGGCGCGATCTCCAGGAATGCCGGGCGGAAGTCATGGCCCCATTCTGAAATGCAGTGGGCCTCGTCCACCACCAGCAGGCTCACGGGATGGCGCGCCAGCGCCGCCGTCAGCGCCGGGTCGGCAATCTGCTCGGGAGTTGTGAGCACGATGCGCGCGCTGCCGCTCTCCACCGCTTCGCGTGCGGCGGCCAGTTCCTCGCTGCCGATGGCGCTGTTGATCTGCACGGCGGACACGCCGAGCGCGCGCAACGCATCGCACTGGTCCTTCATCAGCGCCACCAGTGGCGAGACCACCACGGTGGTGCCCGGCAGCAGCACGGCGGGCAGCTGGTAGCACAGCGACTTGCCGGCGCCGGTCGGCATCACCGCCAGCGTGTTCGTTCCCTGCAGCACGCGCTCCATCACCTCCAGCTGGCCGGGCCGCAGCCGTTTCAGGCCGAAGACCTTGCGCAGCGTGGTGTCGATGGGATTGCGGCGGGCGGCGCTGGAGGCGCGGCGCGCGCGGCCGGCGTGGCGCGGGGGCTGTGCTCATGGATGTGGCAGTGCGGTGGTGAGGAAGAAGTGCTGTCCCGATGATGGGCCGGCAGGTCAAAACCAGGCGCGGGACTCGCGCCCTCGACCTTGTCGGACGGAAGGCAGGACCTGACCTGCTTCGCGTTTTCAGCCTACATCGGTACGAGACTCGCGCGCGGAGACTCCGGCAATGACGCATTTCCGCCATTCCATATTCACTGGCGCGCTCATTGCGGGCAGCCTCGCCAGCTTCCTTTCCACTGCTGCGCTGATGCAAGCGGGGGCGCGCCGGGCGCGTGCGCTGGCGCCGGTCAATGCCATCAGCCATTGGTATTGGGGCGACAGCGCGCTGCACCGGACCCGGGCGGACCTGGGCCATACCCTGCTGGGCTATGTGACGCACCACGTGGCCTCCGTCTTCTGGAGTACGCTGCTGATGCACAGGCTGCACAGAGCCAGTGCGCCTCCCACGGCGGCCCGGATCGCCGCCGCCAGCGCCGGCACCGGCGCGCTGGCCTGCGTGGTGGATTTCAAGTTCACGCCCGAGCGCTTCACGCCCGGCTTCGAGCATGAGATCGGCAAGCCTGCGCTGGCAGGCGTCTATGTTGCGTTTGCCGCGGGAATGGCTTTGGGTGCGTTGCTTTTGCGCGCGCCCGAAGGCTCCGAGGACGGCGGCAACGCTGCATGAGCCGCTGCCATGGCGGCCGCCGCAGCTCAGTCTGCAGGCCCCGGCTGTACTGATGCAGCCATGCTGCGCAGCAAGTTCTCGCCGGCCTTTTGCACATGCGCGCCGCACAGCGCGGCGGCGGTCTGCGCATCGCCTTTTTCTATCGCCGTCACGATGGCGTCGAGCTCCGCCAGCGTCTGCGGCATGCGCCCGGGCTGGGACATGGAGATGCGGCGCAGCACGGTGACGCGGTTGTTGAGCTGCTTGAGCATCTGGCCTGCCACCAGGTTGCCGCAGCCTTCGATCAGGATGTCGTAGAACTGGTTCTTCAGCGTCAGCAGCGCTGCCTTGTCCTGCGCCAGGTCCAGGCGGCCGAGCTCGTCGAGCTTGGCGCGCAGCGCCTGGCGCTGCGCCGGCGTGGCGTTCAGGGCAAAACCCCGGCCCGCCAGGCTTTCCAGGCTGGTGCGTACCTCGTAGATGTCGCGCACCTCCTGCACCGAGATGCTGGTGACCTCGGGCCCCTTGTGCGGAATGATGGTGATCAGGCCCTCGGCCTGCAGGTGCTGCAGCGACTCGCGCAGGCACGAGCGGCTGACGTCGAGGCTCTCGCACAGCTCGCGTTCGGAGAGTTTCTGGCCCGCGGCGAGGACGCCATCGAGGATCGCGGTGCGCAGGGCATTGGTGGTCCGCTGGCGCAGGGAAGTGTCTTCACGGGGAACACGCAGCATCGGGGTCATGGGGGCATCCTACTGTTTCTCATGCAATCCGATTGTCATACACAGATATCCAGCGCGGCGCAATGGGCGTTTTCATTATGTCGGATTGTCTGACAATCTGAATAATCAACACCATCCACCGCCGATTGCGGTTCACCCACCGAGGACTGTCCATGACCCGTGCCTACGCCCCCAAGAACCAAGCCCTTTTCGACCAGGGCCTCGCCACCCGCCGCGAGGTGCTGGGCGCCGAATATGTCGATGCATCGATCAGCAACGCCACCGACTTCAATATCGACATGCAGGAGCTGGTCACCCAGTACTGCTGGGGCGATGTCTGGAACCGTCCAGGCCTGGAGCGCAAGACCCGCTCCTTCCTGAACCTGGCGATGATCACCGCGCTGAACCGCCCGCATGAGCTCAAGCTGCATGTGCGCGGCGCCATCAACAACGGCCTGACCAAGGACGAGATCAAGGAAGTGTTCCTGCAGGCCGCCATCTACTGCGGCGTGCCCGCGGCCATCGACTCCTTCCGCGTGGCATCGGAAGTGTTCAAAGAGATGGATATCTGAGGAGATGCACATGAGCCGCATTGGATTCATCGGTCTCGGAATGATGGGCCGGCCCATGGCCCATCTGCTGCATGCTGCCGGACACACCCTGGTGGTCCAGGACGCCAACCAGGAGGTGGCGGCAGGCTTTGCCGCGGAGCACCCGCAGACCCTGGTGGCGAACGCCGCCCAGGAGTTCGCCGGCTGCGACGCCGTCATCACCATGCTGCCGAACTCGGACATCGTCGATGCCGTGGTGCAAGGCCTGCAGCCGCACCTGCGGCGCGGCGCCTGCGTGATCGAGATGAGCTCCGCCGACCCCAACCGCACGCGCGCGCTGGCGGCGCGGCTGCAGGAGCAGGGCGTGGCGCTGATCGATGCGCCGGTGTCGGGCGGGGTCAAGAAGGCCGTTGCCGGCACCCTGGCCATCATGGTCGGCGGCGATGCGCAGGTGTTTGCGCAGCAAAAACCGGTGCTGGAATGCCTGGGCAAAGCCATCACCTACGTCGGCCCCGTCGGCGCGGGCCACGCGCTCAAGGCGCTGAACAACTATGTCTCGGCGGCGGCGCTGCTGGCCACGGCCGAGGCCATCCATGTCGGCGCGGCCTTCGGCATCGAGGCGGCAACGATCGTCGATGTGATCAATGCCTCCACGGGCAGGAACAACACCACCGAGAACAAGGCGCACCAGTTCATGCTCAACGGCGCCTTCGACTCCGGTTTCTCCCTGGCCTTGCAAGCCAAGGACGTGGGTATCGCGGCGGCGCTGGGCAGCTCGGTGCAGCTGCCCATGGAGCTGGCGCAGAAGGTCCATGCCATGACTGCCGATGCATCCCAGGCCCTGGGGCCCAAGGCGGACCACACCGAACTCTACAAGTTTGTAGGGCGTGCCTGAGCCATCCGCGCCTGAGCCGGCCGCGCCTGGCCGGCCGCGCCTGGCCGGCCGCGCCTAGCCGGCCGCGCCTGGCCGGCCGCGCCTAGCCGGCCGCGCCACCTCGGCCTTGGTGGCGTTCGGCAGCACTGACGAGCACTGATGCGAATTACATACCCATAACCAGGAGACATTCATCATGCGTTCTTTCCCCCGGACCCTTCTCGCCGCCGTCTTGGCCGCCGCCGGCACTGCCGCGCTGGCGTTTCCCACCAAGCCGGTCACCATCGTCGTGCCCTACGCCGCAGGCGGCTCCACGGATGTGCTGGCGCGGGTGCTGGCCGAGGCGATGACGCGCGATCTGGGGCAGCAGGTCATCGTGGAGAACGCCGGCGGCGCGGGCGGCACCATCGGCACGGCGCGCGTGGCGCGGGCGCAGAACGACGGCCACACGCTGCTGCTGCACAACATGGGCATTGCAACGGCCCCGGCGCTCTACAACAAGCTCAGCTTCGACGCCAAAAAGGACCTGGAGCCGATCGCGCTGGCGGGCGATGTGCCGATGATCCTGGTGCGCAACAAGAGCTTCGCGCCCGCCACGCTGGCCGATCTGGTGAAGAAGATGAAAGCGCAGCCCGGCACCGTGAAGTTCGCGCATGCCGGCGTGGGCGCCACCTCTCACCTGTGCGCCATGCTGATCAACCAGACGCTGGGCACCAGCGTGACCATGGTGCCGTACCGCGGCACCGGCCCGGCGCTGCAGGATCTGATTGCGGGCAATGTGGATGTCACCTGCGATCAGCCGGTGGCCACGGGCCCGCATATCCAGGCCGGCATGCTCAAGCCCTATGCGATGGCGACCAGGGAACGGCTGGCCACCATGCCCGAGGTGCCGACCTTCACCGAGGCCAGCATGCCCGGATTCGAGCTGGCGGTGTGGCATGGGCTGTATGCGCCCAAGGGCACGCCCGCGGAAGTGCTCGAGCGTTTGAACCAGGCCGCGCGCGTGGCTTTGGCCGAGCCGGCGCTGGTCAAGCGCTTTGGCGACATGGGCGTGGTCATCCCCCAGGGCGAGCGCCTCAGGCCCGAGGCCCTGCGCCAGCACACCACGGCGGAAATCCAGCGCTGGGATCCGGTGATCAAGGCCGCTGGCGCCAAGGCCGAATAGTGATGGGGCACGGCGTTCAGGCCACCACGTTGACCGCGCGCCCGGCGGCAAAGGCCTCGATATTGTCGACGAGCTGGTCCGCAAGCCCCTGGATCGCTTCCTGCGAAGCCCAGGCCACGTGCGGCGTCAGGATGAAGTTCGGCAGCTCCAGCAGCGCCATGAAGGGGTGGTCGGCCGCGGGCGGCTCGGCCGAGACCACGTCGAAGCCGGCGCCCGCGATCCGGCCGCTGCGCAGGGCCGCGGCAAGCGCGGCTTCATCGACCAGCCCGCCGCGTGCGGTGTTGATCAGCAGCGGCTTGCGCGCCATCTGCGCGAACTCCGCGGCGCCGATCATGTGGCGGGTGCGGGGCGTGAGCGGGCAGTGCAGCGTGAGGATGTCCGCACGCGCCAGCACCTCCTCGAAGGGCGTGTAGAGCCGGCCCATGCCCGCACGCCCCTTGTGCGCCGCCATCAGCACCTGCATGCCCAGCGCCCGCGCGATCGCCGCCACGGCGCTGCCCAGCGCGCCATCGCCGATGATTCCCAGCGTGGAGCCCGCAAGGTCGCGTATGGGGTAATCGAAATAGCAGAATTGCCCGGATTCCTGCCAGCGCCCGGCCTTGACCGAGTCGCGGTAGGCACAGATGCTGCGGCGCAGCGCGAAGATCAGCGCGAAGGTGTGTTCCGGCACGGTATGGGCCGCGTAGTTGCGCACGTTGCTCACGGTGATGCCGCGTGCGGCGCAGGCCTCGAGGTCGATGCAGTCCGTGCCGGTGGCCGCCACGGCCACCAGCTTCAGGCGCGCGGCCCGCTGCAGCGCCTCGGCGCCGATCTTCACCTTGTTGACGATGACGATATCGGCGTCGGCGATGCGCTCGGCGACCTCGCTTGGCGCCGTGCCCTCGTGGCACACCAGTTCATGCGCGAAGCCCGGGCGCCGCAGCGTGGTTTCGGGGACAGCGTCGCGCGGTCCAGGAAAACGATTTTCATAGGTGATCTCAAGCTTGCCAGGAAGAGTCATTGTGCCGGCCCCGCGGCCGCGGCTTTCCACATTTGCATAGCTGATGTGCGCATGCGGGGGGCCACAGCCTGGCCGGGCGGTGCTTCAATGAAGCATTCCAACTTGCTCGACGCCATTGCGCCACCGTGTCGGGCCCCAAGCCAAGAGAATGCCCATGCTTCGAATCACACCCAGCTCCTGCGGCCAAGGCACCCGCGCCCCGATGGGCGGAGGATGCCATGTCTGAATCCTCCCAACTGTTTGCCGACAGCGCCGCCGACTACCTTGGCGCCACGGACCAGCGCCAACGCGTGCGCCGGCTGGAGGACGAGGGTGGCGGCTTCGATCGCGCCGTATGGCAGGAGATCGCCGGGCTGGGGTGGCTGTCGATTCCGGTCGCCGAAGAGGATGGCGGCCTGGGGCTGGGCATTGCCGAGGTGGCGGCCATTGCCGAACAGGTCGGGCGCCACCTGCTGCCCGAGCCTTTTGTCGATGCGGGCGTGCAGCCGATCGCGCTGCTCGCGCAGCTGCCCTCCAGCCCGGAGCGCGACGCGCTGCTGGCGCGCCTGCTGGGCGGCGAGACCATCGCCGGCGTGGCCTGGCAGGAAGCGGCGGGCACGCTGGAGGCCGGCGCCCGCCAGACGACGTCTTTCGATGCCGATGCCGGCACACTCAGCGGCTGCAAGCGCTTCGTGCGGCCCGGGCCGGGCGCCGATGGCTGGCTGGTCCTTGCGCGCCAGGGCGAAGAGGCGGCCCTGGTCTGGGCCGAGGCCGCAAGCGCGGGCGTCGCCTTGGAAGCCCATCTCGGCGTGGATGGCAGTGCGCTGTCCGAGCTGCGCTTCGAGCGGTCCAGCGCGGTCCGCATTGCCCAGGGCGAGGCGGTCATCGCCGCGCTGCGCCAGGCCACTGAAATCGCCCGCATCGCGCAGTCCGCCGAGCTGGCCGGCATGGCGCGCCGCAGCCTGGAGCTCACGCGCGACTACCTCACGACGCGGGTGCAGTTCGGCAAGCCCATCGGCAGCTTCCAGGCGCTGCAGCACCGGCTGGTCGACGGCCTGATCCAGGTCGAGCTGGCATCGGCCTGCCTGCGCGATGCGGTCGCTGCCGCGGCGAACGGCCCTGCGCCCGAGGCGCTGGCCGCGATCGCCAGCCGCGCCAAGGCGCGCTGCGCGCACGCGGCGCTGGAGATGGCGCGCATGGCGATCCAGCTGCATGGCGCGATCGGCACCACCAACGAATACGACATCGGCCTGTACTTCAAGCGCGCGCTGCTGCTGGGCAGCCGCTGGGGCACGGCCAGTGCGCACCGCCAGCGCTACGCGCAGCTGCAGGCGCCTGCCGCGGCAGCCGCTGCGCCGGCGGGGGCGCAGGAGGACTTCTCGGCCGGCCAGGACTGGGATGCCATGCCGGAGGCGGATTTCCGCCGCAAGGTGCGCGCGCTGTTCGCCGCGCATTACCCCGAGGCGCGGCGCCACATGCCCTACCGCCAGTCGTGGGCCGAATCGCGCGACTGGTACCTGACGCTGTCGCGCCTGGGCTGGATCGCTCCGGCATGGCCCCGGGAGCATGGCGGCATGGGGCTGCCGGCCGACAAGCTGATCGCCTATATCGAGGAAACCGAGGCCTGGGGCGTGGCGCGCTCGCCCGACCAGGGCCTGGTGATGGTCGGCCCGATCCTGATGCGCTTCGGCAATGACGAGCAGCGCGCGCGCTTCCTGCCGCCGATCCTGGCCGGCGAACATGTATGGACCCAGGGCTATTCCGAGCCCAATGCCGGCTCCGACCTGGCATCGGTGCGCTGCGAGGCGGTGATCGACGGCGACGACTTCATCGTCAACGGCCAGAAGACCTGGACCACCTGGGGCGCGGACGGCACGCACATGTTCATGCTGGTGCGCACCGACAAGAGCGTCAAGAAGCAGGCCGGCATCAGCTTCCTGCTGCTGGACCTGAAGACGCCCGGCGTGACGGTGCGGCCGATACGCAACATCGCCGGCGAGCGCGAGTTCTGCGAGGTGTTCTTCGACAACGTGCGCGTGCCGCGCGCGAACCTGGTGGGCGGGCTCAACCAGGGCTGGACCGTGGCCAAGGCGCTGCTGGGCTTCGAGCGGCTGTTCACCGGCAGCCCCAAGCATTCGCAGCACACGCTGGTGCAGGTGGAAAAGCTCGCGCGCCAGCGCGGCCTGCTGGAGGATCCGGTTTTCCGTGCGCGTTTCACCGAGCTGCAGCTCGACACCGCCGACCTGGGCGCGGCCTATGCGGGCTTTGCCGAGATCGCCAAGCGCGGGAGCCGATCCCGGCGAGCATCTCGATGCTCAAGATCTGGTCCACCGAGACCTGGGAGCGGCTGGCGCTGCTGCTGGTGGAGATCGCGGACGAATACGGCGGGCTGCGCGACCACACCCGCAATGGCGAGATCGACATGCAGGTCGTGGCGCCGCTGTTCAACTGCCTGGGGGCGAAGATCTTCGCGGGGAGCAACGAGATCCAGCGCGGGATATTGGCGAAGCAGGTGCTGGAGTTGCCGGTTTGATTTTGGGCTTGCCTTGAGCCTTGAAGGCTGTCTTCGATGGGGCGCCCAGGCTCGAGTAGCTGTGAAAATCGTTCGTGGTGATCCTGAGCTTGCCTGGGCGGCCCCATCGAACCATGGACGGCCTGTCCTTAAAATTGAGCACAGGCCCGTCATCCTTCGACGCGGCCGGCTAGGCAGGCTCAGGACGAACGGTTTCAAAGCCCGTCATCCTATGACAAGTTCAGGACGAACGGTTTATCGGTGCAGCTGAGCAACTGCAAACCGTTCGTGGTGAGCCTGTCGAACCATGGACGGCCTGTCCTTAAAATTGAGCACAGCCCCGTCATCCTTCGACGCGGCCGCCCAGGCAATCCCAGGACGAACGGATTCCCATCACCCGTCCACCGGCTCCGTAGCCATCACTGACGGCCGCTGCTGCATCCGCACGAACCACGCCGCCAGCTGCGGCGCCTGTCCGCGCCAGCCCAGGTCGCCGAAACGGTAGTCGATATAGCCCAGCGCGCAGACCAGCGTCAGATGGCCGATGCCGAAGTCGCTGGCTTCGAGCGCCTGCACCTCGCCCTCGAGCACCTCCAGGCTGGCGCGCGTCTTGAGCTCGAAGGCCGCGAGCAAGGCGGCCAGCGGCGCCTCGCGCTCGCGTTCGTTGCGCCACAGGATCAGCGCGTCGAGCAGGCCGTCGCCCAGCGCGTGCCAGCGCAGCGCCGCCCAGCGCGCCGCGCCCTCCTGGGGAACAGCGCGCCGCCGGCCAGGCTGTCGAGGTATTCGCAGATGACCGCGGAGTCGAACAGCGTCCGGCCGTCGTCCAGCACCAGCGTCGGGATCTTCGACAGCGGGTTGTCCCGCATCAGCGCGGCGTTGGGCTTGAGCATGGCGGCGACGGAGCGCACCAGGGTGAGCTGCTGCGCCAGCTGCAGCTCGTGGGCGCAGATCATCACTTTGCGCACATAGGGCGATTTGGGGGACCAGTGCAGTTGCATGTGAAGAATCCAGGAAGGTGGCAAAAAGGAAAAGCCGGTACCGGTTTGGTACCGGCTCGGGGCACCGGAGGCAAATGGAGGCTCAGACCACGCCGCTGGCCAGCAGGCCGTCGATGCGCTCGGCGGAATAGCCCAGCTCCTCGAGCACCTGGCGCGAGTGCTGGCCCAGCAGCGGCGGGGCCGCCTGCTCCTGCAGCGGGGTCTCGCTGAAGCGGATCGGGCTCGTCACCTGCGGCACCTGCACGCCGCTGGGGTGGGGCACGTATCTGAGCATGCCACGGGCCTTGACCTGCGGATCCTCGAACACCTCGGGCACCGAGTTGATCGCGCCGCAGGGCACGCCGGCGCCGTCGAGCGCGGCGATCAGCTCGGCGCGCGGGCGCTGCGCGAACTCGTGGCGCAGCATGGCCGACAGCACCTGGATATTGCGCACCCGCTGGGCGTTGGTGGCGAAGCGCTCGTCCTGGGCCCATTCGGGGTGGCCGAGCACGGTGCAGAGCTTGGCGAACTGGCCGTCGTTGCCTACGACCAGGATCGCGTCGCCATCGGCGCAGGCATAGACGTCCTGCGGCTGGATGTTCGGGTGCGCGTTGCCATTGCGCTTGGGAACCTTGTCGGACACCAGGTAGTTCATCGCCTGGTTGGCCAGCGTCGCCACCTGCACGTCGAGCATGGCGATGTCGATGGACTCGCCCACGCCGCTCTGGTCGCGTCGGGCCACGGCGGCGAGCACCGCCACCGCGGTGTACATGCCGGTCATCAGGTCGACGATGGGCACGCCCACTTTCTGCGGGCCGCCGCCGGGCTGGCCATCGCGCTCGCCGGTCACGCTCATCAGGCCGCCCATCGCCTGGATCAGGAAGTCATAGGCCGGCTGGTCGCGGCGCGGGCCGGTCTGGCCGAAGCCGGTGACCGAGCAGTAGATGAGCCGGGGATTGATCCGGCGCAGGCTGGCCTCGTCCAGGCCGTAGCGCGCGAGCGTGCCGGCCTTGTAGTTCTCCAGCACGATGTCGGACTGCAGCGCCAGGTCGCGCACGATCTGCTGGCCCTCGGGCGTGTCCAGGCTCACGGTGATCGAGCGCTTGCCGCGGTTCACCGCCAGGTAGTAGCCGGCTTCCCGGGTGTCGTTGCCCTCGGCATCCTTCAGGAACGGGGGGCCCCAGGACCGCGTGTCGTCGCCGGCGCCCGGGCGCTCGACCTTGGTGACCGTGGCCCCGAGGTCGGCCAGGATCTGTCCGGCCCAGGGCGCGGCGAGGATGCGGCTCAGGTCCAGCACCCGCAGATGGGACAGCGGGCCCGAAGCCCCTTTGGCATTGGTCATCAGAAAGACTCCAGTCAGCTTTGGCAATGGCTGGACTTTAGGCCTGGCCGGGGAGGGCGCCTAGCCGTGGCGCGCGCAATGCTGAGATGCGCCAGGGCGCATAGCAGGCTTGCGAGGCGGGGGCCTTACCGCGCGGGGGGGTGCTGCCTAGACTTGGCAGCAAAGGAGACCGAGACATGGATAGACGTAGCTTCGCCACCCTCATTGCCACCGTCGGCCCGCTGCTGGCCAGCGGCTGCGCCCTGGCCGACAACTGGCCCGCCAAGCCCCTGAAGCTGATCGTGCCCTATGCCGCGGGCGGCCCCACGGACGCCATCGCGCGCATAATCGGCACGAAGATGGCGGCCTCGCTGGGCCAGGCGGTCGTCGTGGACAACCGCGCCGGCGCCGGCGGCACCATCGGAGTGGACGCCACCGCCAAGGCCGCGGCCGACGGCTACAGCTTCGCGCTAGTCGCGCCCGGCCCGCTGGCCGGCATGCCGAACCTGACGAAGGTGCCCTACACGCTGGACGAGCTGGAATTCCTCACGCTCGCGGCGCGCATCCCGAGCGTGATCGTGGTCAACCGCAAGTCGGGCATCACCTCGATCGAGCAGCTGATCGCCAAGGCCAAGGCCGCCCCCGATACGCTGAACTACAGCTCGGCCGGCGCGGGCACCACGCCGCACATCGGCTTCGAGCTGTTCAAGCGCGAGACCGGCGCCGCCATCGTGCACGTGCCCTACAAGGGCGCGGCGCCGGCCATCAGCGCGGTGCTCTCGGGCGAGGTGCAGATGACCATGGTCGACCTGCTGCCGATTCTGCCCTTCGCCGCCAACGGCAACCTGGTGGTGCTGGCGGTGGCGGGCAAGACGCGCGCGCCGCAGCTGCCCGACGTGCCGACAACGGTGGAGCTGGGGCTGTCGAACGTGCAGATGGAAACCACCTACGGGCTGGTCGCGCCCAAGGGCATTCCCGCCGCGGTGCAGGCCAAGCTGCGCGACGCGGCCGTGAAGGCCATCGGTTCGCCCGAGATGAAGGCGCAGTTCCTCAAGCAGGGCGCGCTGGCCGCGACCTCGACGGGCGCGGAGTACCGCAGCCTGATGCAGGCCGAGTCCGATAAATGGCGCGGCGTGATCGCCAGCGCCAAGATCAAGCTGGATTGATGCCATGAAGATCACCCACGCCACGGTCAAGCCCTGCATCCAGGGGCTGGCGGACCCGCAATGGAAATTCGCGCGCGCGCAGGTGCCGCGCCTGGAAGGGGCGGTGCTGCAGCTGCAGGACGAGGACGGCCACACCGGCCTGGGCTATGTGCATGCGATTCCCGCGATCTCCACGCATGGCGCCGGCGCGCTGGCCGCGCTCGAGTTCCTCGCGCCGCGGCTGGTCGGGCGGCGCGCCGACGACATCGCTGCGGTGATGGAGGAGATCGATGCCACGCTGGCCTTCAACCCCACGGTGAAAGCCGGCATCGACATGGCGCTGCACGACCTGCTGGCGCGCCGCCTGGGCGTGCCGGTGCATGTGCTGCTGGGCGGCAAGCTGCGCGATGGCGTGGCGCTGTCGCGCATCCTGCCGATCAAGGCGCCCGACGAGATGGCGGCAATGGCCGCGCGGCTCGCGGGCGAGGGCTACGGCCAGCTCAAGCTCAAGCTGGCTGGCGACACCGAGACCGACATCCAGCGCATCGCCGCGGTGCGCGCCTCGGTGGGGCCGGAGGTGGCGCTGACGCTGGACCCGAACCAGTCCTATAACGCCAAGCAGCTGATCGGCGCATTCGGCCGCATGGAGCGCTTC